>JALRIN010000100.1 GCA_023255415.1 Cypionkella sp.
GGTTGCGCTGGAAGTGGATCAGCGAGGTGGATGTCACCCGCGCCGGCTCTTCCACATAGCCATCGAAGGGGCGCGGGTTCGGTGTCAGCCGCAGCCGCTCGTCCTGCCACACCTCGGCCACCGTGAGCTCGTGCCACTCGGGGTGGCGCAACTCGCTCCAGGCGTCCACACAGGCCTGCTGCAGCCAGGCGTTGAGCTCGCCCAGGCTGGCCCAGCGCCGCTCGCTGGCCTCGCGCCAGATGCCGCGCCGGCGGTCCTGCACGTTCTTCTCCACAATCCCCTTCTCCCAGCCCGCTGCGCGGTTGCAGAACTCGGGGTCAAACAAGTAGTGGCCGGTCATCGCCTCGAAGCGGGCGTTGATGCTGCGCTGCTTGCCTTTGCCCACCTTGTCCACCGCCGTCTTCATGTTGTCGTAGATGCCCCGCTTGGTGATCCCACCCAGCACGGCAAAGGCCCGGGCATGGGCCTCAAACAGCATCTCGTGTGCCTGGTTGTGAAACGCGCACAGCACAAACGCCCGGCTGGCCGCCAGCTTGGTGTGGGCCACCTCCAGGCGCCGGCGCAGACCACCGATGAACGCGTACTCGGTGCTCCAGTCAAACTGAAACGCCTCGCCCAATTCAAAGGACAGCGGCACAAACCCCGCCCCTCGGGCGCTGTGGTCTAGATCTAGGCGCCACTGCTTGGCAAAGCGGTACACCGGCCCACGGCTGCCGCCGTAGCCCATGGCGCGCAAGGCCTCGAACATGGCCTTGATGCCGCGGCGCTCTCGCTTGTTGCGGTGCTGATCGGCCTTGAGCCAGCGGGCCAGGGTCTCTTCAAAAGGCGCCAGTACGCCCACCACCTTGACCCGATTCGGGTACTTCGGCTCCCGCATCTCGGGCTC
>JALRIN010000101.1 GCA_023255415.1 Cypionkella sp.
TACTTCATCGTCTTGAACAGCGCTTCGGAGTAGGGGTTGTCATTGGACACGTGCGGTCGGGAGCGGGACGCGGTCACGCCGAGATCGGCGAGCAGTGTGCGGACGGTCTTCGACGTCATCGAGGGGCCGCCGTCGGAGTGCACGACCTCGGGGGTGCCGTGGATCCCGAACGCGTCGGTCATCATCTCCTTGGCGAGTAGGCCGTCCTCGCAGGCGTGCACGATGGCGCCGACGATGTAGCGGGAGAAGATGTCGATCATCACGTACGCGTCGTAGTACGTGCCTTTGACAGGGCCGGCGAGTTTCGTGATGTCCCAGGTATAGACCTGCCCGACGGCGGTCGCGATCAGCTCCGGCACCTTCCGCGGCGGATGGGTCGCGAGCCGGCGCCGCTCCCGTACCTGCGTGTGCTCGCGCAGCACCCGATACATGGTCGAGACCGAGCCCACGTATTCGCCGCGCTCGAGCAGGATGGGATAGATCTGCAACGGCGGCTTGTCGACGAACTCGTCACTGTTGAGCGTGGACAGCACCAGCGACCGCTCGACGCTCGAGAGCTTGTTCGCTGGGGCAGGACGAGCCGACGGCGGCTCGGGGTCCGGTCGGCGTGCGCGGGAGGCGGCGCGGGTCGCGGTCGCACGCGCCACGCCGGTCAGGGCTGCCGCCTGCCGGGTCGGCACGTCCGCGGCGGCCAGTTCGACGTAGGTGTTCATGAGCGCTTCCCGCGCCGCGGGTCGGTGTCCGCGCTCTCGGAGATCTGCCCCAAGAGCGCGTGCGCTTTTCCCATGATCTCCAACGCCGTCCGCGTCATCGACAACTCCACCTCGGCCTTCCGCAGTTGCGCCTTCAACCGGGCGTTCTCGGCCTGCG
>JALRIN010000102.1 GCA_023255415.1 Cypionkella sp.
GCCGGATGCACTTGCGGCAGAAGCTGTCGATCCGCGAGATTTCACGGCTGACGGGCGTGTCGCGGAATACGGTGACCAAGCATCTGGCGGCCAACACGATCGAGCCGAAGTTTGCGACGCCGGAACGTCAAAGCAAGATTGACCCTTTTGCCGACAAGCTTGCGGGCTGGCTGAAGACTGAGGCCGGGAGGTCGCGCAAGGAGCGGCGGACCATGAAGCAACTGCATGCTGAGTTGGCAGTGCTTGGCTTCACCGGCTCCTATGCCCGGGTCGCGGCCTTTGCACGTCGATGGCGCAGCGATCGGCAGCGTGAGCAGCAAACCACGGGCCGGGGGACCTTTGTGCCGCTGCATTTTGCCCCCGGCGATGCCTTCCAGTTCGACTGGAGCGAGGACTTTGCGGTTCTGGGCGGCGAACGCACCAAGCTGCAGATGGCGCATATCAAGTTGTCGCACAGTCGGGCTTTTCTACTTCGGGCCTACCCATTGCAGACGCACGAGATGCTGTTCGATGCCCATTGGCATGCATTCCGGGTCTTCGGTGGCGTGCCTGCGCGGGGGATTTACGACAATATGCGCACGGCGGTGGATCGTGTCGGTCGCGGCAAGGAGCGGCAGATCAACATGCGCTTTCTCGCCATGACAAACCACTATGTCTATGAGCCGGAGTTCTGCAATCCGGCGGCGGGCTGGGAGAAGGGGCAAGTCGAGAAGAATGTTCGGGATTCCCGTCACCAGATGTTGCAAGGCATGCCGGACTTCCCCGACCTTGCCGCGCTAAATGCCTGGCTGGAAGATCGTTGCCAGGAACTGTGGCGACAGACCCCACATGGCAAACAGCCTGGTACAATCGCTGATGTCTGGGCTGAA
>JALRIN010000103.1:0-554 GCA_023255415.1 Cypionkella sp.
CAGGGGGTCAAGTGGGTAGAATTTATGGCGGCGGTGGTGGCGGTGGTGGTAACTATGGCGCTCAGGGTAACTCAGGTCGAAATGGTGCTGTGGTTATTCAGTATACCAATGCTAACCAACTAATTTCAGGTGGCTCTGTGTCTAACAGCGGTGGTGTTTGGACGCATATTTATACAGGCAACACAACGGCTAATATATTATGACAGACGTAACCCACAAAGAAATATATGACAGACTTGTGGCAGTCGAGAGTAAGGTAGATAAACTGAGCAACGAGACAGAGCAAGTCGTTAAGGCTTTCTCTGCCGCTCAGGGTGCATTTACCGTATTAGAGTGGATAGCTAGGGCAGCTAAACCACTTCTTTGGATTGCTGGTGTCGTCACAGCTTTCTCATTTATGATCTCGGAGTATAGGAAATGATTGATCCCGTAAGTGCCTTCGCGTTGGCGTCTAGCGCTTTTAGCATGATTAAAAAGGCTGTTGCCGCTGGTCGAGAAATCGAAGATTGCGTAGGCTACTTCGGGAAATTCTTTCAAGGTGTTAGCGATGTTAA
>JALRIN010000103.1:564-849 GCA_023255415.1 Cypionkella sp.
GCTGTTGTGCATCGACAAAAGATTCAGCAGATGGAGACAGAGCTTCGCGAACTAATAACATATCGGTATGGCAACGAGGTCTACCGAGACATGCTGAAAATGCGTAGGCAGATAAAGCAGGAGAGAGAACAAACAGTTTACAGACAAGCACAAAGACGTAAAGCATTCTTATGGAATAGCTTATACATGTCTCTGATCTCTGTTTGTGTTGGCGTTCTTTGGTGGATGGTTTTGTTATTCATAGAATTAAAGGGAAAATGATGGCTCTTTCAGGAGAATTAGTTA
>JALRIN010000104.1:0-542 GCA_023255415.1 Cypionkella sp.
CTTCTCGTTGAGCATCTTGCCGGTCATCTTGGGCCACCAGAAGTACAGGCCCGCGAAGAACAGGAAGACGACGGTGCCGAAGACGGTGTAGTGGAAGTGAGCGACGACGAAGTAGCTGTCGGACACGTGGAAGTCCAGCGGCGGCGCGGACAGGATGATGCCGGTGAGGCCGCCGAAGAGGAACGTGGTCAGGAACCCGACCGCCCACAGCATGGGGGTGTCGAAGGAGATGGACCCGCCCCACATCGTGCCGATCCAGTTGAAGAACTTCACACCAGTGGGAACACCGATGAGGAATGTCATGAATGAGAAGAACGGCAAGAGCACCTGACCACTTGCGAACATGTGGTGCGCCCACACAGAAACTGAAAGCGCTGAAATTGCAATCGTTGCTGCGATCAATCCTAAGTAACCAAAGATTGGCTTGCGGCTAAACACTGGCAAAATTTCTGTAGCGATTCCGAAGAACGGCAAGGCCAAAATATAAACCTCTGGGTGCCCAAAGAACCAGAACAAGTGCTGGAACAACATCACACCACCAT
>JALRIN010000104.1:552-844 GCA_023255415.1 Cypionkella sp.
AGTAGTGCGGCTGCTAGAGGCGGGAATGCAAGAAGTACCAAGATCGCGGTCAACAATACGTTCCAAGAAAAGATCGACATACGGAACATGGTCATTCCGGGAGCGCGCATTGTGAAGATCGTTGTAATGAAGTTAACGCCACCCAGAATTGTTCCAACACCACTGATAGCCAAACCGATTAACCAAAGATCTGAACCAATTCCTGGTGAGTACTGAGCATTTGAAAGTGGGGCGTAAACAGTCCAACCAAATGATGCAGCTCCTCCTGGAGATAGAAAACCTCCGAAGGCCA
>JALRIN010000105.1 GCA_023255415.1 Cypionkella sp.
CATCGGATGACATCCAGGTTGTGTTCGATGACAATCACTGTGTTGCCTTTTTCGACCAGGGTGCCAAGAACCAGCAATAGCTTTCTGACGTCCTCGAAGTGCAGACCCGTCGTTGGTTCGTCAAGGACGTAGATGGTCTTTCCGGTGGAGCGACGTTGCAGTTCAGTCGCCAACTTCACACGCTGCGCTTCACCGCCGGAGAGCGTCGTAGCCGCCTGTCCGAGTCGGACGTAGCCCAAGCCAACGTCTACGAGGGTGTTCATGTAGCGGGAAATTTGCGAAATTGGAGCGAAAAACTCTGCGGCCTCGCTGATTGGCATGTTCAAGACATCGCCAATTGACTTGCCCTTGTACTTCACCTGCAGGGTCTCGCGGTTGTAGCGGGCGCCCTTGCAGTCCTCACAGACCACATAGACATCGGGCAGAAAGTTCATCTCGATCCGAATGGTGCCGTCACCAGCGCAGGTCTCACAGCGACCGCCCTTCACGTTGAAGGAGAAGCGCCCCTGAAGGTAACCGCGGACCTTCGCCTCTTGCGTTTCGGCGAACAACTTTCGGATGTGATCAAACACTCCGGTGTAGGTTGCGGGGTTAGAGCGCGGGGTTCTTCCAATTGGCGCTTGGTCAACGTGAACTACCTTGTCGAGCTGCTCTAGACCCTCAACTCTGATGTGCTTTCCAGCAACGTGCTTGGCATTATTCAGCTTGTTCGCTAGCACCTGATACAAGACATCATTCACAAGGGAGGACTTACCCGAACCACTCACTCCGGTTACCGCGGTCATGACGCCCAGTGGGAATTCGACATCGACATTCTGCAGATTGTTTTCTCTGGCGCCGA
>JALRIN010000106.1 GCA_023255415.1 Cypionkella sp.
GATGGCAACGTAAGGCGCGGCCAACTGAGGGCTCGGGCGAAAGGTCTCTCGATAAATTTGGATCGCTTGCAGCAGCATGCGCGGCGCGAAATGCGAGGCAAATGCAAATGGCAAGCCAAGCTGTGCCGCCAATTGAGCCGAGTACAAACTCGACCCCAATAGCCAAATGGGCACCTGCGTACCCGCACCGGGCATCGCGACGATGGGCTGGCCTGGCTGGGCGGGACCCAGTAGTCGCTGTAATTCCTGTACGTCGTTCGGGAAGTCATCCTCAGACTCAACCCGATCGCGTCGCAAGGCGCGCATGGTGACGCGATCGGTTCCTGGCGCCCGACCAAGGCCCAGGTCGATGCGATTGGGGTAGAGCTCTGCCAACGTGCCAAATGCTTCAGCGACCACCAAAGGCGCGTGGTTGGGCAGCATGATGCCGCCCGAACCGACTCGGATTTTTGTTGTGCCGCCCGCGATGTGCCCGACCATCACCGCGGTTGCAGAACTGGCAATACCCGCCATGTTGTGATGTTCTGCAAGCCAGTACCGTGTGAAGCCAAGGCGCTCTGCGTGTTGAGCGGTTTCCAGTGCGGTATCCAATGCGTGACGGACAGATTTGCCCTCCCGCACTGCGACCAAGTCCAGCATGGACAAAGTGAATGGCGGGTGTGTTTTTATGGCCGAGTGGGTGGGCGCGTTCATGCTTGAAACCTATTTTCCGCTATGCTCGTGTGATGGATTTTCATGTTTGGCTTACGTATTTTGTCGCAGCTTGGGTGATTGCGCTATCACCGGGGTCTGGTGCGGTTTTGTGCATGTCGCACGGACTGG
>JALRIN010000107.1 GCA_023255415.1 Cypionkella sp.
AGGCATCCCGAGGAGCGCTGCAGGAACAAGCCCAGCAACAAGAGCCAAGAGATCACGACGCGAAACAGACGCATCAGTCGGGCGCAAGGAGGCCATTTTCGTTTTACATCTCAATAGTTTTGCCGGAATCAAGGTCGCCAGCGTTTTTCAAGCTCCCAATTAGTGCCTCGCCCAGATTCTCCGCAAGAGGCAATGTAACAAACCTGTGGCACAAGCGTGTTATCGCCTGAAATCGACTGCGAAATAAGCAGGTTTTCGCACCTCTGGTTGCTGCAATTGCAAACACATCATAGCCGCAATGCAGCCAACGCAGATCAGCCCATACGTGCATGGGCGGTCAGTGCGATTTTGAGTAGCCAAAACAGTTGGCACGCGATGGAGCCGACGAAAAAGTCAGAAACGGCTGCTCGTCAAAGAGCGCATCGATTTATCTGAGAGGGTATTAAATGGTGCCCAGGGGCGGATTTGAACCACCGACACGAGGATTTTCAATCCACTGCTCTACCCCTGAGCTACCCGGGCACCGGTTAGCAAGAAACTCTGTTCCTCGCTGGGTAGCGGCGTTCTAGACAGGTAGCGCGGGGGTGTCCAGAGGCATTTTGACCGATTTTGAATTTGTTTTCCGAATTTTCGCGGAAAGAGGGTATTCCTCTTTCTAGCCCCTACCCGAGAGGTAATAGGAACTGCGGAAGCCTTTGCTGTAACGGGCAACGACATCGCGATCACGCATGTAACCGATCACCCGAGCCAGAGCACCACGTGCGAAACCGCGCAGATGCGGATGCGGCATCAGCATCTTTGCGAGAATCGGACCAACGC
>JALRIN010000108.1 GCA_023255415.1 Cypionkella sp.
GGATAACTTCAAACCGAACAGTTTCATTGGGAAGTAGTTCAGCGGTAGAATAACTGACTTTGAATCAGCAGGTCGCACGTTCGAATCGTGCCTTCCCAGCCATTTAGGAGGTTGTTATATGTCACAGCGCCAAGCGGAAAGCTTGTTCTAACTTACTGGTACGATATTCAGAAGACTGTCCCAGTAGATTGGAACGACAAAGAATCGGTTGCTTCATTCAAAAATGCAAGCGAAAAATACGCTAAGACTTGGTCTAAACTAAGTAGTGAAGATCAAGGTTGGGTATGTGATCACATTTCAAACAACACCTTGCCCATGTAGGCCAATTGGTAGAGTCGCTGCGCTTAGAACGCAGATGTTGGGGGTTCGAGTCCCTCCATGGGCACCAAATTATAAATAATCAGAAAGGAGTATCACATGCTATCTTTCACAAGTTTCCTTTCTGAGAGAACTGCCGATCCAGTTGAACTAGCTCAACGCGCATCTAGACGCTTTGGCAAAAAGACATCGTACGGCAAATGGGATAAAGTTGAAAAGGGTGGACACATTCCACTTTCCAACTTCGATTCCAGAAAGTCCGGTGGTGCTGCCATGAAGCTCGATCGCGTCCATGACAAGCTTGGATCAGACTTCGAAAAAGCTCATACTCAAAAGAAGATGAACATCGCTGACTTGCACGCAACGCAATCGCACGTTAAGACATCTGATGTTGAAAAGCTTCGCAGTAAAGTTGCAGATAAATCACCTCAGCATGTCCATGTAGTTACACATAAAGGCGTACACTACATCGCTGATGGACACCACGCGGTAATG
>JALRIN010000109.1 GCA_023255415.1 Cypionkella sp.
TCTGCAAGTTGTTCTCCACGAGTGACCTTGAAGTCAAGGTGATAGATGGTATTAGCAGCCTTTTCATAGACAGCCCGTTTGAATTGGTTTTCTTCTTCGTACGCAAGTTTGTCAAAAGCCTCTGTAAGTTTTATGTTATACGAAACAAAGTAGTCAGAATCTGAGTCGTTGTCGGAAGCAACGGATTCTTCATCGGACAAGTCGGAATCGACGTAGTGGAACATATTTTCGTACTCAAGCATATCTCTCTCTTCTTCGCATTTGCGAAGACGCTTCTTGAGATCAGCGTTTTCCTTTTCAAGGTTGGCAATGTAGGTGGCAATAGAGTCGGAGTTCATTGTAAGTGATGTGTCCTTTATAATGAACCTGTGGTGACTTAGGCATTTTATATCCCAATTCTTCTACTAAAGTTGTATAAAGATAAATAATAATTAAACATTAAATGACGAAGTTCCCACTTGGTGCTCTACTTAATGGTGAATATGTATTACCTTGTGAGGTTGAAAAGAGTACAAGTGGACTCTCTTGCCCGGGGTGTGGAGAATGTGTCATTGTAAAAAAAGGTGAGATTAAAGCTTATCATTTTTCTCACAAACCCGGTGAACGAAAATGTAAATTTTATGAACACCCGGGTGAAGGTGAAATTCATAAGATGGTGAAACATATCATCGCACTCTTATTGAAACAAAGAAAAATCAAAAAAGTTGTGCGATCGTGTCCGAGTCGTAAGTGTAGTACATTTGAGGAAAGGATTGAATATGAAGAAGGTGATGAAGTCATGATCGAG
>JALRIN010000010.1 GCA_023255415.1 Cypionkella sp.
TGGCTGATCATCCTCTCAAACCAGCTATGGATCGTCGGCTTGGTAGGCCATTACCCCACCAACTACCTAATCCAACGCGGGCCAATCCAAAGGCGATAAATCTTTCCCCCGAAGGGCACATACGGTATTACTCTCAGTTTCCCGAGGCTATTCCGTACCTTTGGGTATGTTCCCACGCGTTACTCACCCGTCCGCCACTAATCCCGAAGGATCCGTTCGACTTGCATGTGTTAGGCCTGCCGCCAGCGTTCATTCTGAGCCAGGATCAAACTCTCAAGTTGAAAGCACCGAAATGCTATCCTTGACGTCGAACCTTCGCACATCTGCCTGAACCCTTAAGATCCAGGTCTTTCTGTCTCGTGCTTCGGTTGTCGAAACAACAAAAGCCGCAAAACAGTGAAGCTTTACCAGGTCATCGGTCACGTGGTCACCCACATTCCCTGCTGGTCAGATATGCTACGTGTTAGACGCCGATGCGCCCAAACCGCCCACATATCCCTTCAATTCCATCAATGTCAAAGAGCTATCTTCCGACAAAATTTCCGACGAGCGCTAAATCCTTAGCGCTTCATCGATAACCGCGTCTTCTGATTTTCCGAACAATTCCAACCGCTTCCGCGTCTTCCAAGCTCGTAACCGTCACTGTCTCGCTTCGGTAAGGCGCTGTTTAGGCAAACTCAGCAGAACCCGCAATAGCAAAAAACACCTAAACCACGCTTTTTTCACATTGGCGTGGATTTCCCTGCGATTCCGCGTTTTCCAACCTTTGCCGCAGTGGATTTTTCCGATCTGCCCAGACCTTGGGTTGGCTTTTGTCGGTAGAATCGGGGCTTGAAAGCGCATTTGCAGCGCCAAAGTGATTCCTTGCACCTCTGTAAGGCGCTGGCGGGGCCAGAATCGGCCGACCCCGCCAGCCTGCATCAGATCTAGCTGGCCTGCACGGCGAACTCGGTCATCATGCCCGTCGCCAGATGCGGCATGTGGTGGCAATGCAGCATCCAGCGCGCGGCCTCGCCAGCATCAATCGCGATCGTCACCTGCGACATAGGCGGAACATAGACGGTATCGCGGACAGCGCCGGCAAAGCGGTTGCCGTTGATCTGCACCACTTGAAAGGCATGGCCGTGCAAGTGCATCGGATGCCCCATCATCGACATATTATGGAACATCAGTTCCACACGGTCGCCGGTTTTGGCGGGGATGGGCTGGTGGCTGCCCCAGGTCTGACCGTTGATCGTCCAGACATAGGGCGCCATGCTTCCGGCCAGCATCACCATCTCGGCCTTGGCTGCGGGGCGGTCAGGCAAGGGCAGCAACGCGCGCAGCTGGCTTTCCTGCGCCAGATCCAGATCAAAGGCAGGCGAGGCGACTGCCGCAAGATCGTCCAGCCGCAGAACCGCGGCCCCTGCGGTGGCCAGGATCAGGCCAGTTTGCTCGCGCGCACCTTCGCGCTGCGCCAAGATCGGAAAGGCGCCCTGCCCCACAGGCAGATCCAGCACAATATCCAAGCGCTGCGCCATCGCGATGCCAAAGCGACGGCCCTTGATCGGCACCACATCATGGCCATCCACCGCCACCAAAGCGGCTTCGACCCCGCCGGTGTCAATCCAATAGGTCGTGGCCGCAGAGGCATTGACGATGCGCAGCCGCAGCCGCCCGCCAATATCGACCTTGACCACCTGCGGATCGGCCAAGGTGCGATCATTGGTCAGATAGGCGTCAAAGTTAAAGTCGTTAAGGTCCATCGCCATGCCGGGCATCGCCATAGTGCCCTGCGCCATGCCATCATGGCTCATCCTCGACATATCCGTGCCGCCCATAGCGCCGCCGTGGCTCATGCCAGACATATCATGCCCCATCCCAGACATCGATGCGCCGCCGGTGATCTGCACCAGCACCTCTTCGGGTGCCAGAAACGAGAAGTCGTGCAGGAACATCACCACTTCCTGGCGATCTTCAGCCAGATCCTTGGCGCTGCGCACGATCAAAGGGGCTGCCAGCAGCTGCATCTCTTGGGTCGGGATATGGCTGTGCATCCAATGCGTGCCGGGCTTGGGGGGGCAAAATCATAATTCCGCGTCTCGGCAGGCTTTAGCTTGGCCATTGGCATGTCCGGCACGCCGTCTTGGGCATTGGGCGGAATTTGCCCGTGCCAATGGATCAGGGTTTCGACGTCAAGCGCATTGGTCAGTTGCACCTGAAACCGCTGATCGGGGTCAAGGATCAGCCCCTGCCCGCCCAAGCTATTGGTCAGCCCGTAAACACTGGCCGACCGTCCGTTGATATCCAGGCTGCGGCTGCCCGCCACCAAAGACAGGACCGAAGATTGCGCGCGACCCAGCTGCGGCAGCAAGCCCAGCGATCCCAGCGCAGCACCGGCGGCCAAAAAGCCGCGTCTTGTGAAAGAAGATGTCATGATAGCTCCGATTGGCCCCAAAGCGGGGCCTTGCAAGAAAAGAACGCCGCAAGCGCGGCAGGGGTTTTCAGGCGATCAGAGCAGATTGGGGCGGGCGCAGCGCGGGATCAGGGCTTTGGGCTTTGACCGACCGCAGCGCCATCGGCAGGAAAGCCACGACGCCCAAACGCGACTGCAGGGTTGGCAGCACAGGCGCGCCTTCAACAAGCGTGCCCACGCATAAAACATCACAAGCCAAATGCGCAGCGCCTTTGGCCATCGCATCCGCAGCACCCATATGCGCGCTATGATCCATAGCCATCGCCGCTTCGGGCGCGTCCATCGCCATCATTGCATGCATGCGCTGCGGCATGCCCACGGCCAAAACCGCAAAAACCGCCAACACCAGCCCCAAAAGGCGAAGCGTGCGGATCAGCTGAGGCAAGATTGCGTGTTTCATGTCCTAAGCCTAGCGCAGGCTTTGCAGGCAGCGCAATATAGATGCCAAAACTGCGATGCCTCAGCCTTAGCCCAACAGCTGCAACCGCGCCCTCATCGGCAGATGATCCGAGGCGCTGCGCGCCAAGGCGCTGTCATGCGGTGCAAGATCCAGCAGACGGCCCTGATCGCAACTGAATATCCGATCATAGCGCAAGAGGGGAAAGCGGGCAGGAAAGCTTGGCGGCGGGGTGAGGATTGAAACCTGTGCCGCCAGCGTGCGAAACATCACAGCATTGCGCGCCCATTCGTTCAGATCGCCCATCATCAGCAGCGGCCGGTCCGGCAGCTGCGCCAAAGCTGCGACAATCGCCCGGGCTTGGGCTTTGCGCGAACTGGGCAACAGGCCAAAATGCGTGTTCACCACCCGCAAGGCTTGGCCGTTGATCTGCAAATCGGTGACCATCGCCCCCCGCGGCTCGAACCCCGGTAAGATCAGCTTGCGCACCTGCTGCACCAAGGCCTTGCGCACCAGCAACAGATTGCCATGCCAGCCATGCGCGGGGCCGGTTTGATCCAGCGGCACGGCGACCAGATCCAGATCGCGCTGCAAGGCGTCTAAATCCAACAGGCCCTTGCGGGTGCCAAAGCGGGTGTCAACCTCTTGCAACGCCAATATATCGGCACCGATTTCAGCAATCACCGCCGCGGTGCGGCCAAGATCGCGACGCCGGTCGCGGCCCACGCCTTTCTGGATATTGTATGTGGCGACGGTGATCTCGGGGGTCATCTACAGCAACCACTGAATAGGCAGCAGCCCCAGCGCGCGGATCAGCCAGCGCAGCGGCAGCGTGGTGTTAGGTTCTGCGTCAAACATTTGTGCTGCGCCATCCCTGTCTTGCCCCGTCCAAAGCATCGCCTGATCTGGGCCAAGGCTGACGCGATAGGCCTGCGCGGGCAGGGTCCGGTCCAGCCAATCTGACAGGCTGTTGGCAATGCGGGGGCTGTCGATCAGCAAGCCCATCTCGGTGTTCAGCCGCCGCGACCGGGGGTCAAAGTTGAGCGAGCCGATAAAGCTGCGACTGCGGTCAATGGTAAAGCCCTTGGCATGCAGCGCAGCCTTTGACAGATCAAACAGCTCGACCTCGCGCAGCGATTGACGCGCCTTCCCTTCGCTTTTCAGCTCGTAAACCTCGACCCCGCCTGTCAGCAGGTCGCGCCGATAGGGCGCATAGGCGCTGTGCACGATGGCGACATCGGTGGCCTCTAGCGCATTGGTCAGAACCCGCACCCGCACCCCCTGCGCGGCATAGCCCGCCAGTTGCGCTGTCGCCGCAGCGCCGGGAATGAAATAGGCCGAGATCACATCCAGACTGCTCTGCGGTGTGCCAATCTCGGCAAACAGCCGTCGGATCATCAGATCACTGTCCTGATCGCCGCCCAGCACCTTTTCGGGCGCGTCGCTGAACAGCTGCACCGGCACCCAATCCATCGGCAGGGTCATCGCCATCAAAGCCTCCGAGAAGGCCGAACTGTGCACATATTCGGCATAACGCCGCCCCGCGGGCGTGTCGCGCAGCGCCGCGTCGCGCGCCTGCAACAGGGTTTCAGACCCGGCTTGCGGCGTGATCAAAGCGCTGGCTGCAAAGGCCGCAGGACTTGACCAATAGCGCGAAAAGTCCGCGCCCACGTCTTTGGCGGCCGGACCAACCGCCAAGACATCAAGATCAACATAGCTTAGCGGGCTTCCGGTCTCGAAATAGATATCGCCGATGTTGCGCCCGCCGACAATTGTGACACTGCCATCAACGGTAAAGGATTTGTTGTGCATCCGCCGGTTCAGCCGAAAGAAATCAAACAGATAATTTAGTTGCCGGTATCTGCGCAGGGTAAAGGGGTTGAACAGCCGCACCTCGGCGTTTGGCAGAGCGTCTAGCGCTGCAAGCTCTTGATCCAGCGCCGAGGTGCCGTTGTCATCCACCAACAGCCGCACCTTGACGCCGCGCTACGCTGCCGCTTGCAATTCGCTTAACAGCCGCAATCCGGTCAGATCGTCGTTCCAGATGTAATATTGCGCGTCGATCGACACCGTCGCCGCACGGGCAAGATGAATGCGCGCGGCAAAAGCATCCGCGCCGTTTTGCAAGGTGACCACCCCCGACAGACCCGGATGCAAGGCGATTTGCGGCGCAAGCCGCGTCGCCAGATCGCTGTTCAGGTTGGCCAAATCCTCCGCATCTGCCGCCCCCGCTTGATCGGGCAGCGGAAAAGAGGCCCGCATCGCCAGCAAAAATACCGCAACACCGCCCGCAAGCACGCCAATGCCCTGCGCGGCGTTGCGCAGACCTTTGGCAAATTTGCCACGTTGTTTCATGCATTCGCCTTCATCGTCGCCACACCAGTTAAAACCCTGCTCGCAAAACGGTGCGCGCGCCTTGATCTGAATCACCCCCCGCCTGAAAATCGCCCACTGGCAAAGCCCAAGCAGGGCGGGCATGATGGCGCAACTTTGGCGCATGGGGGGGCAAGATGGAGCATAAATGGCTCGAGGATTTTCTGATCCTTGCCGAGACCCGCAGCTTTTCGCGCGCGGCAGAGCTGCGCCATGTCACGCAATCGGCGTTTTCGCGCCGCATTCAAGCGCTGGAGCAGTGGCTCGGCGCGCCGCTTTTGGACCGATCAAGCTATCCGGTGGCGCTGACGCCCGAGGGGCGGCATTTTCGCGAAACCGCAGAAGAGGTGGTGCGCCTGCTGAACGCCCAGCGCCACGGTCCCGACAGCAAACCGCTGCCTGTGATCACCACCGCCGCTCTGCACACGCTGTCGATCACCTTCTTTCCGCAATGGCTGGCAGGCATTCGCAACCGCATTGGCCCCTGCACCAGCAAGGTGATGTCAGATAACTTTCTGATCTGTATCCAGACCCTGATCGAGGGCGGCTATGATTTTCTGATGACCTATGCCCATCCCAGCGTGCCGATCCCGCTGGACCCTGCCCGCTTTGTGCATCTGGTGATCGGGCAAGACAGCCTGCTGCCAGTCTCGGTGCCCAACCTGAAAGCGCCGATCTTGGACGGCCGCCTGCCGCTGCTGCAATATTCGCGCGGCTCTTTTCTGGGCCTGATCACAGCGCAGGCGCAGCGGCAAGAGGGCGCGCCTGCGACCTATCTTGCCCATACCAACGAAAACTCGATGGCCGAGGCGCTGAAATATATGGTGCTGGCGGGGCATGGCATGGCTTGGTTGCCGCGCAGTCTGATTGTGGACGAAGTCGCCAGCGGCCGGCTGATCGTGGTCGGGCCCGAGTTGCAGATGGAAATCCGGCTTTACCGCAGCGCCGAGCGCAGCCGCCGGTTTCTGGATCAGGTCTGGCAGGCGGCGGCGCAAGGTTATGCAAAGCCCGCATAACCCAGACCCAAGCGGCATTGGACGAAAGCCCAAATCAGGCGCAAACCCGCGGCAACCCTGAATGGAGGCCGCTATGACCACGACCCGTCTTGAACATGATCTGCTGGGCGACCGCGAAGTGCCCCACGACGCCTATTGGGGCGTGCACACCCTGCGCGCGGTCGAGAATTTTCCCATTACCGGCCAGCGCATCTGCGACGCCCCTGATCTGATCCGCGCTTTGGCCTGCATCAAACAGGCCGCCGCCGCCGCCAATCATCAGCTTGGCCTGTTGGATGCCCCGCGCGCGGAAGCGATCATCGCCGCCTGTGTCGAAATTCGCAACGGCGCGCTGCATGACCAATTTGTCGTCGATCTGATCCAAGGCGGCGCTGGCACCTCGACCAATATGAACGCCAATGAGGTGATCGCCAATCGCGCGCTTGAACTGATGGGTCGCCAGCGCGGCTATTACCGCGCGCTGCACCCCAACGAGCATGTGAACATGGGGCAATCGACCAATGACGTTTACCCCACTGCCCTGAAAATCGCGTCGTGGTTTGGCGTCAATCGACTGATCGCCGCCATGGCCACCCTGCGCGGAGCTTTTGCCGATAAGGCGGCAGAGTTTGCCGATATCCTGAAAATGGGCCGCACCCAGATGCAAGACGCGGTGCCAATGACACTGGGCCAAGAGTTTGGCACCTATGCGCTGATGCTGTCGGAAGACGAAACCCGGCTCTCCGAGGCTGCGATCTTGATTTGCGAAATCAACATGGGCGCCACCGCGATTGGCACCGGCATCACCTCGCACCCCGCCTATGCTGCCTTGGTGCGCGAAAAGCTGGCCGATATTGCCGGCGTGCCCGTCGTCACCGCGATTGATCTGATCGAGGCCACGCAGGATTGCGGCGCATTTGTGCAGCTTTCGGGCGTGTTGAAACGGGTTGCCGTCAAGCTCTCGAAGATCTGCAACGATCTGCGCCTGCTGTCCTCTGGCCCGCGCGCAGGCTTTAACGAAATCAACCTGCCTGCCCGCCAAGCCGGGTCATCAATTATGCCGGGTAAGGTCAATCCGGTGATCCCCGAGGTCGTCAACCAGGTGGCCTTTGAAGTCATCGGCAATGATGTCACGATTTCCTTTGCCGCTGAAGGCGGGCAATTGCAGCTGAACGCCTTCGAGCCGGTGATCTTTTACAGCATGAACCGCTCGCTGTCGCATCTGACCGCGGCCTGCCTGACGCTTGAGGCGAACTGCATTCGCGGCATCACCGCCAATCGCGATGTGCTGCGCGGCTATGTGGAAAATTCGATCGGCATCGTCACGGCGCTGAACCCCTATATCGGCTATAGCAATGCCACCGAAATCGCGATGGAGGCGCATCGCAGCGGCCGTGGCGTCTATGAATTGGTGCTGGAAAAGGGGCTGTTGTCAAAAGAACGGCTGGATATGCTGCTGCGCCCTGAAATGCTGACCCGCCCGCAGGCCTTGGATCTGCTGCCCTAAGGCTGATCCATCGCGGCGCGCCATTCCTCTAGAAAGCGCTGCCGCGTCAGCTGATCCAACTGCGCAAGCAAGCCCGGATCCAGCCGGATCGGGTTTAGGTGGGGTTTGGCCACAAAGGCCTCGGCCTCGATTGCGGGCAGGCCTGCCGCGCCTGCGATCAGCGTCTGACCCTCGGCTGACAGCAAATAGGCGACAAAGCCCGCCGCAAGGTCTGGGCTTGGCGCCGATTTCGGCACAAGGGCGGTGCGCAGCAAGGTCAGGGTGAAATCTTCCAGCTCGATCACCTGAAAGCCCTGCCCTGCCGCATCGTCTGTCTCGGATTTTGGCGCGGCATAACTGCCAAGCACATTATAGGCCATCAGCAAATCGCCGCGCCGAATGGCGGCAATCATATCGCCCGAACAGCAATAAAGCTTGGCATCCAGCCGCCCCATCACCTCGGCCAGCCGCCAGAAGGTGTCAGACAGCCGCGCATCCTGAGCTGCAAACAAATAGCCCGCCCCCGAAACCGCCGGATCATAGCTGCCAACCCTGCCGCGAAAGCGGTCGGGATGATCGCGCAGCAAGGCAATCAGATCGCGCCTTGTGCGCGGCACTGCCAAGCCCCCCGCCAAAGCGATATCAGCCAAAAGCACCGTCACAGGTTCCTGCGCCACCGCCACCACCAAATTGCGCCAGCGCGTCCAATAGGGCCGCGCCTCGACCAAGGTTTGCGGCAGCGGCTGAACCAACCCGTCATTGGCCAATTTCATCTGCAAATCCATCGCCGAGGAAATCACCACATCAAAGGCCCCGCCCGCGCTGACCGCCGCATAAACCTCTTGGCTAGAGGCAAGGGTGTAATGCACCCCCAGACTTGGATTGCGCTGCAAGAATTCTTCGATCACCGGGGCCAGCACATCTATATCGGTGGTCGACAGCACTTCGATCACCCGCGCCGGGGCCGCCGCCCCAAAGCTGCGCATGGCCTCGATCTGAAACGCGCCTGCGGGCAGCGCCCAAAGGATCAGCCCTGCAAGGGCAGCGACAGCGTGGCGCAAGTGCCACCTCCTTCCCGTTCGGTCAGCGCAAAATGCCCACCCATGGCGGTGGCGGCCTCGTCTACAATCGTCAGCCCAAGACCCGAGCCTGCGACATCGCCCACATTGCTGCCGCGTTGAAACCGCACCCGCAGACCCTGCACCGCACTGCCGCCAAGCCCGCGGCCACGGTCACAAACCTCGATCACCGCAAAGCCTGCCCGCGCCTGCGCCTGCAGATCAATGTCGCTGTCTTGTGGCGAGTATTTGATCGCATTGTCGATGATATTGCGCAGTGCTGCCTCGACCAGCACCGCATCGCCTGCCACCGGCAGCGCCTGATCGGCAGGGGTAAGCCGCAGCGTCATATCCTTCATTTCTGCCATGGGGGTAAAGCGGGCGACCATCGCCGCCAGCATCGCGGCCAGATCCACCACCGCCAGCGCTTTTTGATCGGCGCGAAACAGCACCGTTGCGTGATCCAGCAACTGCCCGGCTGAACGTGCAGAATCGTCCACCGCCCGGATCAGACTGCGCAACCGCGCGCGCGTGGCCTCCTCGGCGGTTTGGCGCAGCGCCAATTCGGCCTCGTTGCGCATCACCGACAGCGGAGTTCGAATGTGATGTGCGGCCTCGGCGATAAAGGTTTCGGTTTGCGATAGCGTGCCGCGCAGCCGCCCGATAAAGCCATTCAGCGCGGTGACAAAAGGCGCAAGCTCGGCTGGGGCCGGATGGCGGATCGGGCGCAGATCGCGCGGACCGCGCCGCCCGACCGCCTCGGCCAGCGTCGCAATCGGGCGCAACAGCGACCCCGCAGCCAGCAATGACAAAGGCACCGCCGCCAAAAACACCAAGAGCCCCAAGCCCGCCGCCCGATTGGCCAGCCGCGTCGAGATCGCCTTTTGCCCCTCGCGCGTTTGGCCCAACAGCACGGTCAAGGGGCTGGCGCGGTTGTCCACCATCAGGCTGCGCGACACCGCCGCCACCCGCAGTTCCGAGCCGCGAAACGGCACGGTATAATAAACGGGGCTCAGGGCGGTTGGCGGTGTTGCAGGCGCGGGCAGGTCATCATAGCCGGTCAGCGTTTGCCCGTTCAGCGCCACACGGTAAAAGATCCGCTCTTCGCCCATCGCAGCCAGCATCGAAAACGTCACCGGCGACAGATCGACCACCGCCCCGCCCTCGCCTGCGCGCATTTCCTCGGCCATCGCCAGTGCCGCCGCGCCCAAAACCGCGTCCAGCGTTGCCTCGGAGGCCCGATCCGCGCCGATCCGCACCGACAGATAAATCAGCACCGACAGCACCGCCGACAAAGCCAGCAGCGGCATCACCAGCCGTTGGCGCAGCGAAACCGGCGTCACCCGCATTCTCATTCCGGGGTTTCCGTCAGCCGGTAGCCCAGCCCACGCACTGTCTCGATCCGCGCGCGGCTGCCCAGCATTTTCTTGCGCAGCCTGCCGACATAGACCTCGATCGCATTGTCCGAGACCGGTTCCGAGAAGGAAAACAACCGATCCAGCAAATGTTCTTTTGACAAAATCCGCCCAGGGGCCGCGATGAACAATTCCATCAGCCGCATCTCGCGCGTGCGCAGATCACGCAGATCGCCCGCCACCGCCAAAGTCGCCGCCATCTGGTCAAACACCAGATCGGCAAAGGCGCGCGTGGCCTGTGCCACCCCGCCCCGCCTGCGCAAAACCGCACGGCAACGGGCCTCTAATTCGGCAAAATCGAAGGGTTTGGTGATATAATCATCGGCGCCTGTGTCGAGCGCATCGACCCGATCACTGACCGCCGACCGCGCTGTCATCACGATCACCGGCGTCGCGCCTTCGGCCTTGCGGTGCCGCGCCAAAAAATCGCGCCCATCGCCATCGGGCAACATAATATCCAGCAATATCAGATCGTAGCTTGCGGCCTGCAAACACTCGCCTGCCTCGGCCAAGCTATGGGCGACGTCGACGCCATGCCCATCCATCGACAACCGCGCCTTCACCGAAGCCGCAAGATCGCGATTATCCTCGACCAATAAAAACCGCATTCCCCCCCCCTTGGCCCACCGCGCTGCGACGAATTTACGCAGGCGTGACAGGTTGGTGTCAGCTTTTCAGCTTTAGCTGGCCCACGCAAGCGCCACGACACCCAAGGAGGGGGCGTGGCCTTGACAGAAAAAACGGGAGGAACGACCTATGACCAAGCTTAAAATGCTGGCAACGACGGCTGCGCTGATGCTGGCCGGCACCACGTCTGCCTTTGCAACCGAATGTATCGCCCCAGCAAACGCTGGCGGTGGCTGGGATTTCACCTGCCGCCAAGTGGGCAAGCTGCTTTATGATCTGAAACTGGTCGATGCACCGGTTCAGGTCACCAATATGGCGGGCGCGGGCGGCGGTCTGGCCTATGCGCATGTTGTGGCCGATATGAACACCGACCCCGATGTCATCGTTGCGGCCTCTTCGGCCACCACCACCCGCCTTGCGCAAAAGGCCTTTGGCGATGCGACTGCAGACCAAGTGCGCTGGGTTGGCGCGATTGGCGCGGATCCGGGCGTGATCGTTGTGGCCAAAGACAGCCCGTTCCAAAATCTGGGCGATATGGTGGCAGCGATCAAGGCTGATCCGGGCTCTGTGGCCTTTGCAGGCGGCTCGGCAGCGGGTGGTTTTGACCATATGAAACCGCTGCAAGTGATGAAATCCGCAGGCTTCACCGAGATCACCAAGGTGAAGTATATCGGCGTTGACGGTGGCGCAGATGCGATCACCCAGACCATCGGCGGCCATACCCAAGCGATGACCGGCGATATGTCGGAAATCGTTGGCTTTATCAAATCGGGCGATGTGCGCGTTCTGGCCGTGCTGACCGAAGCGCGGGTTCCGGGCTTTGAAGACATTCCAACCGCGCGCGAGCAGGGCTTTGACGTGGTCGCGGTAAACTGGCGTGGTCTTTATGTGCCAAAAGGCATCTCGGACGATCAGTTCAATGCTTGGGCCACCAAACTGCAAGCCGTGGCCGACAGCGCCGAATGGAAAGAGACCATGGCCGCAAACGGTCTGGCGCCTTTCACCAAGGTTGGCGCTGATTTCCAAGGCTGGGTTGACGGTGTGATCGCTGAAACCGAAACGCTTTCGCGCGAAATCGGGGTTATTCAGTAATGTCCAGCGACCGGATCTTTGGTCTGGTCGTGGTAATGGGAGCGCTCGCGTTTTTCGCGGGCGCTCTGCAAATCCAGACCAGCTTTTTGTCAGACCCCGTTGGCCCCCGCGTCTTTCCGATGCTGATCGCCGCCTCGGCACTTCTTTGTGGGCTGGTCTTGATTGCAAAACCTGATGCCGAACCCGAATGGCCAGCGCTGGCAGCTTGGGGCAATATGGCAATCGCTTTGGTGGTTTTGGTCAGCTATGCGCTGTTGATCGGGCCGATGGGTTTTTTGACCTCGACCGCGCTGGCCGCAGCTGGCGTCAGCTATCTGATCGAGAAAAACGCCCGCACCGCAGCCCTGACCGGCCTTGGCCTGTCGTTGGTGCTGTTTGTCATCTTTAAATACGGCCTTGGGCTTGGGCTTTTTGCCTTTCCTCGGGCGTGGATGGGCTAGGAAGGTCACATCATGGATACCCTTGCAAACCTCGCTTTGGGGTTCAGTGTTGCGCTGACCCCCTACACGCTGTTTCTGGCGATCTGCGGCTGCTTTTTGGGCACCATCATCGGGGCTTTGCCCGGTCTGGGGCCGTCAAACGGTGTGGCGATCCTGATCCCCCTGGCCTTTGCGCTGGGGCTGGATGCGACCCAAGCGCTGGTGCTGCTGACCTCGGTCTATTACGGCACCATGTATGGCGGGCGGATCAGTTCGATCTTGCTGAACATTCCGGGCGACGAGCCTGCGATGATGACCACGCTGGACGGCTATCCGATGGCGAAACAAGGCCGCGCCGGCGATGCGCTGGTGATTTCGGGGGTGGCGTCCTTCATGGGGTCATTTCTGTCGACCATAGGCCTTGTTATCATGGCGCCCTTGCTGGCGAGCATCGCCTATCTGTTTGGCCCAGCGGAATATTTCGCGCTGTATTTGTTGGCGTTTTGCACGCTGGGCGGGGTCGCCAGCAAAAACCAAGCCAAGGCCGCGCTGGCCGCCTGCCTTGGCCTTGGCATTGCGATGATCGGGCTGGACAATTCCACCGGCATGCCGCGCTTTACCGGCGGCAATCTGCATCTGTCTGACGGCATCGACTTTTTGGTCGCCATCGTCGGCATGTTTGCGATTTCCGAGGTGTTTATCTTTATCGAAAGCCATGGCCGCAATTCGGCGCTTGGCGTCACCTTGGGCAAGATCAACATTCCGTGGAAAGATCTGAAGAATAGCTTCGGCACCATGATGCGCTCGACCGGCATCGGCTTTGTGGCAGGCGTGCTGCCCGGTGCAGGTGCAAGCCTTGGCAGCTTTATGGCCTATATGGCGGAAAAGGGCTATGTCGGCAGCTCGGGCTACTTTGGCAAGGGCGACCCGCGCGGTGTCGCCGCCCCCGAGGCCGGCAACAATGCTGCGGCAGGCGGGGCGATGGTGCCGATGCTGACGCTGGGCGTGCCGGGATCGGGCACCACGGCAGTGATGCTGGCGCTGTTGCTGACGCTGAACATCACCCCCGGGCCGCTGCTGTTCAAAGATCACCCCGATGTGGTCTGGGGGCTGATTGCCTCGATGTTCATCGCCAATGTCGTGCTGTTGGTCATGAACGTGCCGATGGTAAAGCTGTTTGTCAAAGTGCTGCTGGTGCCGGCTTGGGTGCTGATGCCAATGGTGACGATGGTCAGTTTTGTCGGCATCTTTAGTCTGACGGGCAGCTATTTTGACATGATCTTGATGATCTTCTTTGGCGCTTTGGGCTATTTACTGCGCAAGCTGGATGTGCCGACGGTTCCGGTGATCTTGGGCATTCTGCTGGGGTCAGAAATGGAAGACGCACTGCGGCGTGCCATGGTGCTGTCGGATGGCGATTGGAGCTATCTGTTCTCTTCGCCCATCGCCATCGGGCTTTGGGTCGCGGCCATAGGCGGTTTCTTGGCACCGCTGTTCTTGCGTGGCAAACTTCGCAAGCCAATTCCTGTCAGCGATACAACGCTCGACCAAGACTAAGGAAAGCCGATGACAACGCGTGTGCTGGTGCCATCTGGGGTTTTGGGGCTGGGCTTTGACCATGCGGCCCTTGCGCGCGGCATAGCCGCCCGCCCCGACATCATCGCCATCGACGGAGGGTCCACCGACAGTGGGCCCTTCTCACTTGGCGCGGGGCAGTCGAAATATGCGCGCGCAGCCACAAAGTCGGAATGGCGCGCGCTGATGCTGGCGCGCGCCGAGGCCGGTGTGCCCCTGGTGATTGGCACCTGCGGCACCTGTGGCACCGACAGCACGGTGGATTGGATGTATGACATCACCGCCGAAATCGCCGCCGAACTCGGCCAAAGCCTGAAAATCGCGCGGCTTTATTGCAGCCAAAGCCCGATAAGCGTGATCGCGGCCCTTGGCATGGGCCAGATCGCCCCCCTGACCCCCGCCCCGCCGATCAGTGCCGAAGCTTTGGGCCAGATGACCCATATCGTCGCCCTTGCAGGGGCCGAGCAGGTGCAGGCAGCGCTTGCCACCGGTGCCGATATTATCCTCTGCGGTCGCACCACCGATACTGCGATCATCGCAGCCCTGCCCTTGCTGCGCGGCGATCATGCGGGGGGCGCTTGGCATGGCGCAAAAATCGCCGAATGCGGCGCGCTGTGTTCCACCAACCCGACCACGGGCGTGATCATGGTCGATTTCGATGCCGCAGGCTTTAGCGTCGAACCTATGGCACTGGACGCCGCCTGCACGCCGCATTCGGTCTCGGCGCATATGCTTTACGAGAATGCCGATCCGTTCATTCTGCACGAACCGGGCGGCCATCTGGATGTGCGCGGCGCAAGCTATCTGGCACTGGACGCGCGCCGGGTGCGGGTTGAAGGCTCGATCTGGCAGCCGGGCCCCTACACGGTGAAACTTGAAGGCGCGCGCATCGCGGGCTATCAAACCACCATCCTTGCCAGCCTGCGCGCACCGCATTACGTCGCCCATGCCAAAGATTGGGTGGCGAGGCTGACGGCGTTTCTGCACGCCGATATCGCCCGCAAAATGGCGCTGCCAGCGGAAAGCTACCAGCTTGAATTTCGCCTGATCGGGGTTGATGCCACGCTGGGCGCGATGGAAAACCGCAGTGCCGAGCCGGTCGAGGTTGGGGTGCTGGGTCTTATCACCGCCCAAACCCAAGCCATCGCCGCCGAGATTGGCAAGCTGATCAACCCTTGGGTGCTGCATTTCCCGCTTACCGCCAGTGAAGAGTTGCCGACCTTTGCCTTTCCCTATTCGCCCGCCACAACTGACCGTGGCCCGCTTTACGAATTTGCGCTGAACCATGTGCTGCATCTGGCCGACCCGATGTCGGCCTTTCGTCTGGTGCTAAGCGAGGTGACAGCATGAAGCTTGGCGAACAGGTTCTAAAAGTGCGATCAAAGAATGCAGGGCCGTTTTGGGTGACGATAGATGTGTTTTGCGGAACTTCGGCGGCTTTTGACAAGGTCAACGCAACCCTGAAAACCCAAGCGGTGGCCGCGCTTTATGGCTGCCCGCTGCACTTGGTAAAGCGCTTTGATATTGCGGATTTAAGCGTGATCAAATTCTCGATCCCGCGCCCGGTGGTGCAGGGCTCTGCGCGCGATCGCGACATGCATGGCGCGCAATGGGGCATCTTGCTGGAAGAGGCGGATTTGTGAGCTATTTCACCCGCACGCGGCTGATCACTTTTGCGATTTCGGCGCTGGGGGTGGTGGCGTTTTTGCTGCTGCACCTGCCCTTGCCGCTGTTGCTGGGGCCGATGCTGGGTTGCCTGAGTGCGGCTTTTGCAGGCGCCAAGCTGCAAGGACCGGGCGGCTTTGGCGTGTTCATGCGGACTTTTTTGGGGGTGGCGGTGGGATCTTCGATCACGCCGGCGATCCTTGGGCAGTTGCAGCACTTTGCGAGCAGTCTGATCTTTGTGCCCGCCTATATCGCGGTGATCGGGGCCTTGGGCTATCCGCTGTTTCGCTATGGCTTTGGCTTTAACCATGCCACGGCCTGGTATTCGGCGATGCCGGGCGGGCTGCAAGACATGCTGGTTTTTGGCGAAGAGGCGGGGGGCGATGTGCGCGCGCTGTCCTTGATCCACGCCACCCGCGTGCTGGTGGTGGTGACCATCGCGCCTTTGGTGATGGTCGCCTATTGGGGCGTCGATCTGACCAAGCCACCCGGCGTGGCTGCCAGCGAGATTGCGCTGTCGCAGTTGGGGCTGATGGTGTTTGCAGGGCTTGCGGGCTGGAAAATTGCCGAGCGGGTGGGACTATTTGGCGCCTCGATCCTGGGGCCGATGATCTTGGCCGCGGCGCTGTCGATTGGCGGGGTGATCACCCACCGCCCGCCAGCCGAGATTATCTGGGCGTCGCAGTTCTTTATCGGCATCGCGGTTGGAGTAAAATATGCAGGCATCACCCTGCGCGAGCTGCGGGTTTGCGTCGGTGCCGGCGTGGTCTATGCGCTGCTGCTGGCGCTAATCAGCCTGGGGTTTATCGAGCTGATCCATCTGTTTCACCTTGCCCCGCCCAAAGACGCCTTTCTGGCCTATCTGCCCGGGGGGCAGGCTGAAATGGTGGTGATCGCGATTTTGGCGGGGGCGGATCTGGCCTTTGTGGTCAGCCATCATCTGCTGCGGATCATTTTGGTGATCATGATCGGGCCTTTGGTAGAGCGTCGGCTGCGGCGACCGTCCTAGGCGGCGGTTTGGGGGTTTCACACCCCCAGCGCCTGCGGCGCTCCCCCGTGGGATATTTAGGCCAAGATGAAAGGGTTAGAGCGTGGTGGCCCAATGGTATTGCGCCTCGGTTTCCACAGCACAGGGGCGGGCTTGGCGCAGGCGGTGCAGCGCGAATGTTGCGGGCTCGCCTGCCTCGACCATCAGACGCAGCAGGGCAGAGCCCGAGCGGCCGCAGCCGCCCATACAGTGCAGCAGCACCTTTTGCCCCTGTGACAAGATCGCATGGGCTGCGGCAGAGATCTCTGGCCAGCCGGCTTGCGGGATGCCGTAGTCGGGCACCGGGAAGGGCAGCCATGCGACCCCCATGGCGGCGAGATCCTGTGGCAAATCGGGGGCGGTCGCAGTCAACTCCTGCGGCAGGGTCAGGCTGATCACCAAAGACGGCCGCCAGAGGCGCAGAGCCTCAAGGTCGGCTGCGTAAAAGCCCGTGCGGCCTGGCATCGGGCAGATCCCCAAAACGCCGCGCCCCAGGGGCAGGTCTGCAATTGTCAGCCGCATCTTCGCCTCTTAGGTTTACCTTCGCCCCTGCGCGCCCTAGTCTATAGTCAGTCGAATCCCAAGGGCCATCATGACCGAAACCTCTGAACAAACCTATCAGGTTCTGGCGCGCAAATATCGCCCCGCGACTTTTGCCGATCTGGTCGGGCAAGAGGCCATGGTGCGCACCTTGAAAAACGCCTTCGCGGCCGAGCGGATTGCCCATGCTTTCATGATGACAGGCATTCGCGGCACCGGCAAAACTACCACTGCGCGCATCATCGCCAAGGGCTTGAACTGCGTGGGCCCCGATGGCACCGGCGGGCCCACCACCGAGCCTTGTGGCCGCTGTGAGCCCTGCATTGCCATTGCCGAAGGCCGCCATGTTGATGTGATGGAGATGGATGCGGCCTCGCGCACAGGCGTGGGGGATATGCGGGAAGTCATTGATTCTGTGCATTATCGCGCCGCCTCGGCCCGCTATAAGATTTATATCATCGACGAAGTGCATATGCTGTCGAATGCCGCCTTCAACGCGCTACTGAAGACGCTGGAAGAGCCGCCTGCGCATGTGAAGTTTATCTTTGCCACCACCGAAATTCGCAAAGTGCCGGTCACGGTGCTGTCACGCTGCCAGCGCTTTGATTTGAAACGCATCGAGCCAGAGGTGCAGATTGCGCTTTTGCGCAAGATCGCCACGGCTGAGGGCGCACAGATTTCGGATGGGGCTTTGGCGCTGATCACGCGTGCGGCCGAAGGTTCGGCACGTGATGCCACCAGCCTTTTGGATCAGGCGATCTCGAACGGGGCCGGAGAGACCACCGCCGATCAGGTGCGCGCGATGCTGGGTCTTGCTGACCGTGGCCGGGTGCTGGATCTGTTTGATCTGATCATGAAGGGCGATGCGGCCGGGGCCTTGGCAGAGCTTTCGGGGCAATATGCCGATGGCGCGGACCCAATGGCCGTGCTGCGCGATCTGGCCGACATCACGCATTGGATATCGGTGATCAAAATCACTCCAGCCGCCGCCGAAGACCCGACGACACCGCAGGAAGAGCGCGAACGCGGGCTGGCGATGGCACAGGCCTTGCCGATGCGGGTGCTGTCGCGGATGTGGCAGATGTTGCTGAAGGCCTTGGAAGAAGTGGCCTTTGCCCCCAATGCGATGATGGCGGCTGAGATGGCGGTGATCCGCCTGACCCACGTCTCGGATCTGCCCGACCCTGAAACCTTGGTGAAAAAGCTGATGTCAGAGCCGCGCCCAAGCGGCGGCGGTGGTGGCGCACCTGCGGGTGGCGGCGCTGGCGGTGGCGGCATGGTGCATAATTCCATGCGCATGGCACCCGCGTCACCCGCCCGCGGGCCGACGATGCAGGCTGGCCAAGCGCTTGCACTGGCGCAAGGCCAGATGCCGGTCTATGCGACCTTTGATCAGGTCGTGGCGCTGATCCGCGAAAAGCGTGACATGCGGCTGTTGATGGAGGTGGAAACCAGCCTGAAGCTGGCGAAATACGCCCCCGGTCGGATTGAATTTGAACCCACCGCCAATGCTGCCCCTGATCTTGCAGCACGGCTGTCGCAGCGGCTGCAAACTTGGACGGGCGAACGCTGGGGGGTGTCGATCGTCTCGACCGGCGGGGCGGCGACGATTGCGCAAGAGCGCGACCGCGCCGAGGAAGACCAGCGCGCCGAGGTGATGGAAAACCCCTTGGTGCAGGCCGTGATCGCGGCCTTTCCCGGTGCCAAGATCAGCGAAATTCGCACTGCCGAGGCCATGGCCGCCTCTGCCGCCATCGAGGCTCTGCCCGAGATTGAAGACGAATGGGACCCCTTTGAAGATGACTAAGAGGTTGAAATGCTAAAAGGTTTAGGCGGTCTTGGCGATATGGCCAAGATGATGAAAGCAGCGCAAGACATGCAGGCCAAAATGGCCGAGATGCAAGACGAGCTGGCTCGCACCGTGGTGATCGGCGAAGCGGGGGCGGGGCTTGTGAAGGCCCGCTGCACGGCCAAAGGCGAGGTGACGGGGCTGGATATTGACGCTTCGATCCTTGTGGCCTCGGAAAAAGAGGTGGTCGAAGATCTGATCTTGGCCGCACTGCGCGACGCGCAGACCAAAGCCGCCGCGCGGGGCCAGGCCGAGATGCAAAAGATGACCCAAGCGCTTGGCCTGCCGGCCGATATGAAACTGCCGTTCTGAAGGCTGGCAGAATGCAAGACAGCCGCGACATCGAAACGTTGATCGAGCTGATGGCGCGGCTGCCCGGTCTTGGCCCGCGCTCGGCGCGCCGGGCTGTGCTGACTTTGCTGAAAAAGCGCGAGGCGCTGATGGCGCCCTTGGCGCAAGCCATGGCCGGCGTGGCGCTTTCGGCCAAGGATTGCGGCATTTGCGGCAATATCAGCAGCCAGGCCACCTGCCCGATTTGCGCCGACCCTGACCGCGCCACCGGCGAGATTTGCGTGGTGGAAGATGTAGCTGACCTTTGGGCGATGGAGCGGGGCCAAGCCTTTCGCGGCCGCTATCATGTTCTGGGCGGCACGCTTTCGGCGCTGGATGCAATGGGGCCGGACGAGCTGGGCATCCCGCGCCTTGCCGCCCGGGTGGCAAGCGAAGGCATCACCGAAGTTATCCTTGCGCTGGGGGCCACCGTTGATGGCCAGACCACTGCGCATTACATCGCCGACAGTCTGGGCGGGGCAGAGGTGCAGATCACCTCGCTGGCCCAAGGCGTGCCGATTGGCGGCGAGCTGAACTATCTGGACGATGGCACCATCGGAGCCGCCCTGCGCGCGCGGCGCCGATTTTAGGCGAAGCTTTGGGTCGCAGGCTGTGCTGGATCGCAGCAAAGACCGTTAAAGTTTGAAACCATCCAAAGACAAAACGTCAGATAAGGGCAAAGCAGATGACGAAATCCATCCCAATCGTCACAGGGTCTGACGATAACTATGCGATTGGCGTGGCTGGGCTGATCGCATCGCTTGGGCGCACCAACAGTGGCGTTGATTTGACGGTTCTAAGCCTGGGGATATCAGAGCAAAATCAGCAGCGCTTGATCGCGCTGGGTCATGCCTATGACGTAAGCGTTTCTGTGATCGAAATCGACAGGGCTTTGGTCGAAAAGCTTTGCGTGAAACGCAAACATATCACGGCTGCAACCTTCCTTCGGCTGTTGATTCCGGATCTCTTTCCCGAGGCAGAAAATCTGCTGTATCTGGACTGCGACATGATGGTCCTGGGGTCTTTGCAGCCTTTATATGATCTGGATCTTGGCGAAAACTTGATCGGGGCGGTGATCGAGCCGCCGGTGTTTGATTTGCCCCACGGGCAAACCCCGCATTGCGACATCAATGCCGGACTGCTTTTGATGAACATCCCAGCTTGGCGCGCGCAAAGCGTGGCTGAAACCTGTTTAGAACTTCTGTCCGATCCATCCTCAAGTTTCACTTTCGAAGATCAATCCGCAATAAATCAAGTCTGCGCGGGCAAGATCAGCTTTTTACCGCTATGTTGGAACACTCACGCCACACATGCGCTGCGCCAAGACTACCTTTATAAAAGCCCAGAACAGATCCGCGTTTTGCACTTTGTCGGCGACATAAAGCCCTGGAATTCTAAAACCAGTTTTTCGACGCTGTGGTGGAGTGCATTTGAGGGCGTAGATCTGCCGCGACCTCCCGTTGGACGCATTGCATTTTCGCGCAAACTCAGTCGCCTGAATCTTAAACGTCGCGAGGCGCTTGCGAAACTCAGGCGGCAGCCAAAGGCCTTGGTGCAAATTCAGTTTGAGGCAGCCCTTAAATCAACAATCATCCCACTGCTTGCCGACCGGATGAAGCCAGAAAGAAAACGCGCCTGACGACTGGCCGAGGCAGATTAGCGCCCTTGGGCATCCTGTAAGGTATGGCGCATCAAAACACTTTGTGCGGCATCACAAAAAGATCTTGAACTGCGATTTTCAGCGCCTATTTTTGGGAGGCGTTGTTATCTCTACTCGATCCCTGTCTCCGTTTGCGGCCACAGCTTTCGACCACAAGCTGACTGCGCCGAACCGCCGCAATCTCGCGGGCGGACTTGCTAGAGGAGACTTCACGATGGCTAAGGGCACCGTGAAATGGTTCAATGAAACCAAAGGTTACGGATTTATCGCACCAGAAGGCGGGTCGAAAGACGTCTTCGTTCACATCACAGCATTGGAGCGTGCGGGACTTCGGTCTTTGAAAGATGGTCAAGCGGTGACGTTTGACATCGAAGCAGGCCGGGATGGCCGCGAATCGGCGATCAATCTGACTGTGGCGTGATCCAGCCACAGCTCTGATAAAAAGGGCGGTCGAAAGCCTGCCCTTTTTTCTTTAGGCAAAGCTCAGCGGATAGCGATGGCGCAGCGCATGTTCAAAGCCCATCCGGATCGACAGCGTAGTTACAGGCGCGCGCAGCACCACCGGCTTGCCGCTGTCTTCGGGAAATTCTTGGGTTCGACACTCGCTTGAGACAAGGATCACCGGCACCCGATAGATCGCCTCGCCCATCAGCATATGCGCCCGACGCCCCGCCTCAAGCCCGCCGATATGGTCGCAGTCAACCACCAAAAGCCCGTATCCGACTGGATCATCGATCACGGCTTCAAGTCCGGTAAAAAGATCAGAATTGTCATCGATAGAGCCGCCCAATTGCATCAAGCGGTTCAACATCCCTTGGCCCATCGCCTCCCCCCTAACCAGCATCACCCGAATGCTCAAGCCAACTGGCGCGACATAAAGTTGTTCAACTGAACGAAGGACCTGCATTATTGTCTCCTGTGGCAGTACATTTGGGCCCCGCTTTTAATCTTAACTGCAGTGTAAGGTTAAAGTGCCGGGCATTTCCGATATGTTTCGTAAGCTTTTAACCGTGATTAGACATTGAACCCTCGCCACCGCCACGCCATGATGGCGTAGAAAAAGCAGGAGTCTGACCCAGAATGACCCGCGCAGATTACCAAAGCCTTATCGATTCACAGATTTATGCTTTTATTCGTGCCACCGAAGCCTGCTATCCGCCCGAGACCGCGAGCCTGGACATCGCCGGTCAGCGCCGCATTTACGACACAATGTGCGCGCAGTTCCGTAAACCCTATCCCGCAGGCATTAGCGCGCAGGACGAAACAATCGCAGGGGTGCCCTGTCGGCGCTACAGCGGCAGCTTGCCGCGCATCATTTATTTTCACGGCGGCGGCTTTGTGGTGGGCGGCTTGCACAGCCATGACGATGTTTGCGCCGAAATCGCTGCTGCCACGGGGCTAGAGGTGGTCTCGGTCGATTATCGGCTGTCGCCCGAACATGGCCATCCTGCCGCCTTTGAAGATGCCTGTGCGGTGGCCCTGGCGCTGCAGGGGCCTTTGCTGCTGGTGGGCGACAGTGCGGGGGCCAATCTGGCGGCGGCGGCATCGCATGCGCTGCGCGGCAAGGCGGAAATTCTGGGGCAGGTGCTGATCTATCCCGGATTGGGCGGCGACCGCAGCCGTGGCAGCTATCAAACCCATGCTTTCGCGCCGATGCTGACGCTGGCGGATGTAGAGTTTTATGCCAGCATTCGCGGGCCTGAAACCCGTGGCGACGCCAGCCTTGCGCCGCTGCAAGACAGCGATTTTTCGGGTCTGCCACCGACCTATGCAGTGGCGGCTGAATGCGACCCACTATCGGATGATGCTTTGGCCTATAGCGCTGCGATCATGGCCGCAGGTGGTCAGGCCCATGCGGAAACCGCAACGGGTCTTGTGCACGGCTATCTGCGCGCGCGGCATATGTCTGACCGCGCGGCGGCATCTTTTGCACGGATTTGCGCAACACTCTCGGCCTTTGCGCGCAGCGAATGGCCCTTTAAGGAAACCCAATGACCCTACATGCCAATATCACCAACTGGGCTGAACGCGTCGACCTTGCCGCAGCTTTTCGCTGGACGGTCAAACTGAACCTGCACGAGGCGGTGGCCAACCACTTTAGCCTTGCCACAAATCCCGAAGGCACGCGGTTTCTGATCAACCCCAATGGCCGCCATTTTGCGCGTATCACGGCCTCAAGCCTGATCGAGATTGACGCAAATGACCCCAGCACGATGGACCGCCCCGATGCGCCCGACCCCACCGCTTGGGGCCTGCACGGCAGCATTCACCGCGCGCTGCCCCATGCACGCTGCCTGATGCATGTGCATTCGATCCATGCCACGGTGCTGGCAAGCCTTGCTGATAGCCGTTTGCCGCCGATTGATCAGAACTCTGCGATGTTCTTTGGCCGTCAGGTGGTGGATGCCGATTACGGCGGCATGGCCTTTGCCGAAGAAGCCGCGCGCTGCGCCGATCTGCTGCGCGACCCGAAAATCACCACGCTGATCATGGGCAACCACGGCGTGCTGATCATCGGGCAAAACGTGGCGGATGCCTTTAACCGGCTGACCTATTTCGAACGCGCCGCCGAAACCTATATTCGTGCGTTGCAAACCGGCAAGCCGCTGCGGGTGCTGTCGGATGCCGTGGCAGAAAAGACCGCGCAGGAATGGGAGGCCTATCCGGCCTTTGCCGAGTTCCATCTGCGCGAGATCAAGGCGCTGCTGGATGAAGAAGGTGCCAGCTACGCAAACTAGCGCCCGCGCAGGGCTAGGCTGTGAAAAACGGCTTGGCCTGCATCGAGGCCGGCACCGCCACCCCCATCCGGGTCAGGATCGAGGGCGCGAGCGCAAGCTGGTCCAGCAGCACATCGCCTACGGGCATCTGCGCATCGCCAAAATAGTAAAAGGCCACATCCTGCTGCAAGGGATCGGCACCGCCATGATGGCCGCGCGCGTCTTGGCCGTGGTCGGCAGTGACAATCACCTCGTAACCCGCGGCGCGCCAGCGGTGCACAAAGGGCGCCATCTGGGCATCCAGCATATAGCAGGCGTTGTCCATTTCTTCGCAGTCGTGATAAAAACGGTGCCCCATGCTGTCGAGCGTGCAGCTGTGATACATCGCATAATCAACGCCCTTTACCTCGCACAGGCGGGTGAGCGTGGCGAAAAGATCGACATCCGAAGGCGTCATCTGATTGATATTGCCATAGCCGGTCATGGTGTGAAACCGGCCATGATGGATCGGGCCTGCTTCCTCGTCATATTCGATGTCGCGCACCAGATCGAAAGGGCTGCGGTTGAACAGCTCGGACCAAAAGCTGTGGGCGACAGCGCCGGTGCGTTTGCCCGCGGCGGAAAGTTCGGAAAACACATCGGGCTGGGCCAGCCGGTAGACCGCCTCATTGCCCCAGACCCGGTGCTGTTGCGGCGGCACGCCGGTGTGGATCGAGGCATAGCAGGAAGCCGAGGTCGAGGGCAGCGTCGACCGCATCCGCCAGACCCGCGCCTCGCCGCTGGCAACCCAGCCTTCAAGGTTGCCAAACAGCCTGCGCCAATTGCGGTAGGGCACGCCGTCGATGAGGATCAGCAGCAGTTTTTTCATAGAGGCCTTTCGGCGCGCGGCAGGGCAAGGAGCCTCCGGCGGGGATATTTTCACCAAGATGAAAGCGCGGGCCTAGTTGCCTGCGCTTTCCATTTTGCGACCCGCCAGCACCTTTTCCAGCCAGCCGATCTGCATTTCGGGGACCGAGGACAGCAAAAGATCGGTGTAATCGTCAAAGGGCGGGGTCAGCACATCGGTTTTGCTGCCATAGCGCACCACCTGGCCGCGATACATCACCGCGATCTTATCTGCGATGGCTTTGACCGTGGCCAGATCATGGGTGATGAAGAGATAGGCCACGGATTCGCGGGCTTGCAGATTGAGCAGCAGCTTCAGGATGCCATCGGCCACCAGCGGATCGAGCGCCGAGGTGACCTCGTCGCAGATGATCAGCTTGGGCTTTGCCGCCAGAGCGCGGGCGATGCAGACGCGTTGCTTTTGCCCGCCCGAGAGTTCGGCGGGAAAACGGTCGATAAAGCCCGCGCCCATTTCGATATCATCGAGCAATTCCTGAATGCGCTGGCGTTTGGCCTCGCCTTTGAGGCCGAAGTAGAATTCCAGCGGGCGGCCGATGATGGTGCCGACGGTTTGGCGCGGGTTCATGGCGGTATCTGCCATTTGATAGATCATCTGCACCTCGCGCAGATCGTCTTTGCTGCGGCTGGCCAGATCGGGCGAAAGTTTGCGGCCTGCAAAGGTAAGATCGCCCTTGGCTGCGGGCAAAAGCCCGGTGATCACCCGTGCCAGCGTCGATTTGCCCGAGCCGCTTTCGCCCACGATGGCAAGGGTTTGGCCTGCGGGAAGATCGACCGAGACGTTTTTCAGCACATCGAAATTGGTGCCACGATAGCGCGCGGTGATGCCCGAGACGGAAAGCACGGCGGGGGCTTCGGTCTTTTCAACATGGTCGATCGAGCGCACAGAAACCAACGCGCGGGTATAGTCTTCTTGCGGGTGGTTGATGATCTGATCGGTCGGGCCATATTCGACCTTTTTGCCACCGCGCAGCACCAAGATGTCATCAGCGACCTGTGCCACTACGGCCAGATCGTGGGTGATATAAAGCGCCGCCACACCGGTGTCGCGAATGGCGGCTTTGATCGCCACCAGCACGTCGATCTGGGTGGTGACATCCAGCGCGGTGGTGGGTTCGTCAAAGATCACCAGATCGGGTTTGGGGCACAGCGCCATCGCTGTCATCGCGCGCTGCAACTGCCCGCCCGAGACTTGGTGCGGGTAGCGATTGCCGAAATTGGCGGGATCGGGCAGGCCAAGCTTGGCAAACAGATCGACCGCGCGGGCCTCGGCCTCGGCGCGGCCCATCACGCCGTGCAAAAGGCTGGCCTCGATCACCTGTTCCATCAGGCGCTTGGCGGGGTTGAAGGCGGCGGCGGCCGATTGCGCGACATAGGTGACCTCGCGGCCGCGCAGGATGCGCAGATCGCCCGCGCTCGCCTCGCGGATTTCGCGGCCATTGAGCAGGATATGCCCGCCCGTCAGCCGCACGCCACCGCGGCCGTAGGCCATGGCAGACAGGCCGATGGTGGATTTGCCCGCACCCGATTCGCCGATCAGCCCCAGCACGCGGCCCTGTTGCACCGCGACCGAGACATTGTTGACCAAGACCACATTGCGCGGCGCTTCGCCCGGCGGATAAGAGGTGGCCTCGATCCGCAAGCCTTTGATATCCAGAACATTATGCACCACGGCCTCCTTTCAGGCTGGAGGTGCGCGACAGCACCCAATCCGCCACAAGATTGACCGAGATTGCCAGCGCCGCAATCGCCATTGCAGGCGCAAGAGCCGCCGGAATGCCGTAGACCAGCCCCGCCGAGTTTTCTTTCACCAGCCCGCCCCAATCTGCCAAGGGCGGTTGCACCCCCAGCCCAAGGAAGGACAGCGTCGAGATGAACAGCACCGCAAAGATAAAGCGCAGCCCCAGTTCGGCCACCAATGGCGACAATGCGTTGGGCAGGATTTCGTGAAAGATCACCCAAGAGGTGCCCTCGCCGCGCAGGCGGGCTGCCTCGACGTAATCCATCACCGTGATATCGACGGCCACCGCGCGGCTAAGCCGGAACACGCGGGTGGAATCCAACAGCCCCATCACCACAATCAGCGTGAAAACCGACACATCAACCGCCGTCAGCACCACCAACGCCAAGATCAGCGAGGGGATCGCCATCACCAGATCGACAAAGCGCGACAGCGCCAGATCGACCCAGCCCCCTGCCGTGGCCGCCAGAAACCCCAGCACCGACCCGGTGACAAAGGACAGGATTGTGGCACAGGTCGCGATAAAGATCGTCACCTGCGCGCCGTAGATCATCCGCGTCAGCAGATCGCGGCCAATCGAATCTGTGCCCAGCAGATGCTTGGCCGACATCGGATCCCAGACCCCGCCCACCAGTTCGTCCATCTTATAAGGCGCAATCCATTGCGCAAAAATAGCTACCAGAAAAAAGCCGCCGGTCAGCACCAGCCCCAGCAGGGCAGAAACGGGAATACGGCTCATTTTGGATGCCTCAATCTTGGGTTGGCAAGAATAGCGACCACATCGGCCAAGATATTCAGCCCGATGTAGACGGCGGCAAAGATCATGCCGCAGGCCTGCACCACCGGCATATCGCGTTTGGTGACATGGTCGACCAGGAATTGTCCCATGCCGGGATAGACAAAGACCACCTCGACCACCACAACACCAACCACCAGATAGGCCAGGTTCAGCATCACCACATTGACCACAGGGGCAATGGCATTGGGGAAAGCGTGTTTCCAGATCACATTGATCGGCGAAAGGCCCTTCAGCTCGGCGGTCTCGATATAGGCGGATTCCATCACGTTCAAAATCGCCGCACGGGTCATCCGCATCATATGCGCCAGCACCACCATCACCAGAACGATCACAGGCAGAATGATGGCGTTCAGACGTTCAAAGATGCCCATGCCCGGAAACACCATCGACATCGAGGGAAACAGATGAAATTTCACCGCAAGCACATACATCACGATATAGCCCGCCACGAATTCAGGCAGCGAAATCGTCGCAAGGGTGACGCCGGAAATCAGCTTGTCGGGCCAGCGCCCATTATAACGCGCCGCAATCAAGCCAAGCGTAATTGCCAGTGGCACCGCGATCACCGCGGCCCAAAAGGCCAGAAAAATCGTATTGCCCAGACGTTGCCCCACCGATTTGGCGATGTCTTGGCCGTTGCTAAGCGAAACGCCCAGATCTCCGGTGGCAAAGCCCAAAAGCCAATGCCCATAGCGCCACAAGATCGGCTCGTTCAGCCCCAACTTTTCGCGCAGGTTGGCCAAAGACTCTGGCGTGGCAGATTGCCCCAACATCGCCTGTGCGGCATCCCCCGGCAAAGCAGCAACGCCGAAAAAGATCAACGCCGAGACTGCAATCAGCAGGATCAGACCCAGCGCAAGGCGCTGGGTCACAAGTTTCACAACCGGATGCATACTAATCTTACGCGTTCAGCCAGCACTTCGCCAAAGCGCGGCCATTCATCATCTCGCCGTTTGGATCAGCGAACCAGCCACCAACCTCATCGCGCTTGGCTGCAACAAAGTCGTTGAACATTGGCAGGATCAGACCGCCCGTATCGCGCAGCGTGTTTGCAAGTTCGGAATACATTGCCTTGCGCTTACCTGAATCCAATTCAGCGCGGGCCGCGACCAGCGTGGCGTCGAAGGCTGGATCCTTGAACTTGGTGTCGTTCCAATCGGCGGTCGACAGATAGGCCGTGGAATACATCTGATCTTGCACCGGACGCCCGCCCCAATAGGACGCACAGAACGGAGCCACGTTCCAGACGTTGGACCAATAGCCATCATCAGGCTCGCGCTTGATTTCCAGCGGGATGCCAGCCGCATTGGCCGACTGCTGGAACAATTGCGCCGCCTCAATCGCCCCTGGGAAGGCCCCATTGGCCACCTGCAACACGATGGGCGAACCATCGTGGCCGGTTTTGTCATAGTATTCCTTGGCCTTGACCGGATCGTATTCACGCTGCGGAATGCTGTCGTCAAACAGCGGATAGGCCGCGTTGATCGGGAAGTCGTTGCCAACAGAGCCCAGACCGCCAAGGATCTTATCCACCATCTCTTGACGGTTGATGGCAAGCTTCAACGCCATCCGCATGTCGTTGTTGTCAAACGGCGCCTTGTCGCAATGCATGATAAAGACATAGTGGCCACGCCCTGCAACGCTTTCCACCGACATCCCCGGCGCGCCTTTCAGCAGGCCAATGATTTTTGGGTCGATCTTGTTGATCATATGCACCTGGCCAGCCTGCAAGGCCGCCATCCGCGCGGTATTGTCGTTGATCACCAAGATTTCGACCTGATCGGCGTGACCCAAAGTGGTGTCCCAGTGGTCGGCGAATTTCTCAAAGGTGTGACGCACGCCCGGCTCGTTGGCGACAACCCTGTAAGGCCCTGCCCCAATGCCCGCATCTGGCGCATCAATGCCGCCATTTGGCTGAATGATCAGGTGATAATCGGCCATCAGGAATGGAAGGTCGGCGTTGCCCGCCGCCAGTTTCAGCGTGACGCTGTCAGCATCCGAAGACATCTCGGCGATGCCCTTCACAATGCCCAAAGCACCCGACTGCGATTTCTCATCGGTATGGCGCTTCAGCGTGGCGACAACATCCTCGGGGGTTACGGTCGCGCCATTGTGGAACTTGACGCCCTGACGGATCTTGAACTTCCACTCGGTCGCATCAGCGTTCGAGGAAATCTCTTCAGCAATCCGCGGCACGATCTCGCCGTTTTCGCTGACATCGACCAAAGTGTCACCCCAAAGCAGGTTGACCATGAACGGCACTTCCGAAGCCGCCAGCGCTGGGTCAAGCGAGTTGGTGCTTTCACCGCCCGACATGCCTGCGCGCAGGATGCCGCCCTTCTTGGGCTCCTCGGCCTTGGCAGCGGTGGTCAACAAAGCGCCCGCCATTGCCGCCGACATACCCAAAGCGCCGGCACGGCCCACAAACTCGCGACGGCTGATCAGCCCTTTCGCAGCGGTCTTCAACAGATGGTTCAATTCAACAGACATCGTTTTCTCCCTGAGGTGGCGTTTTCGCCTGGTTGTCGTGACAGCAACTTTGCGTTGCCTTTGTTATTGATTCTCCAATCAATAACCCACGCTTTTTAAATGTGGCAAGGATTCTTGCACCCTTTGTCCGATCTCACACAAAGCGGCGTGCGACCTCTTCGTCAAAATGGCGCTCAAAAATCAGCGCCTCGCCCTCATAGGCCTGCAGCCGCGCCACCATGCGAAATGCCGTAGCGGTGGCAGTCATCTCTGCCCATGCCACTGTTTTTACAGACCAATCTCCGCGTGACAGCCTTTGCTCCCAACAGTGCTCGGCACGCGCGGACAAAGGATCATCGGGATGGATCTGCCATAATTCCCGCATGGTCTCACCACTACATAACCCATGTTGCAAATTTTCGACATCCCCAAGATCGTCATTTACGATCAAAGACACGGTTTTTTCGATCAGATCCTGCTCGATCCTGCGCGAAGTCTTGCCCGCGCGCAGCACCCGATGCGCCCAAGGCGCCGCCCCCTCCGCAGGCGGCGGCGTCCATTCCGGCCCCGATCCCGCGTGCAGCGGCAGCTCCAGTTGCCCCGATGTGATCCGCAACCGCCCCGCCTCGGGTGAAGGCCAAACAAACGGCCAATAGCTGTTTGAAATCGCCAAACGCAGCCGATGCCCAGCGGCCAATCGATAGGCCATCTGGTCCAGCGCAAAGCCCACCTCTACCACCTGATCCAGCGGCATCGGCGCAGGGTTCTCCATGCTGGTGCGATGGCACAGGTTCAACATGCCATGCGCAATCCGCACCGAACTGCCATCAGGCGCTACATCACAGAGCCGCGCCACCACAAAGCCCAAAGGCTTGTCACTCGCCAGCCGCAGCCGCAGCTTTGCCGCCCCCAGCAGATCCATCGGCTGCGCCAATACTGCACCGTCAAAGCAAACCGACAGCGCATCCTCGCCCGCCTGATCCCCCGGCATCTCGGCATTCAGACCCATCGGAAAGAACTCTCCCGCCTGCAACCCCAGATGCTGCGGCGTCGCCACCTCCACCGCAAAGCCCGCTTCATCTGTCCCTAAATATCCCATGGGGGTCCGGGGGTGTGAAACCCCCGGCACCTGCGCAGCCATCCCCAGATGCAAAACCGCGCGCGCCACCCGCGCCGAGGGCCAATCCGCCTCGACCACCCAATGCCCCGCCCGCGTGCGCGCCGAGGCATCAGGCGGCTGCGAATGCAGCATATAGGCGCGATAGGCCCCATCGCCCTCGGCGCCATTCTCAACCCCCTTCAACCAGCGATCCCACCAGCGCAGCGCGCATTGTAAAAACCCGATCGCAGGCCCCGGCACGGCGGTATGCGGGTATTGATGCACCCAAGGCCCCACAATCCCCTGCACGGGGGCAGGCACATTCTCGACCAAATGCGCCACGGTGTTCATATAATTGTCCGCCCACCCGCCCCAAGACAGCACCGGCACCGTCATGCGCGCATAATCCTCGCTGACCGAGCCGTGCTTCCAATAGGCGTTCTTTTCCTGCATCGCCGCCCAGCGCGGCGCAAGCCAAGGCTCTGCCTGCAGCCGCGCCAGCCAATCCTCGCGCCAATCAGGTCGCAAAGCGGGGTCAGCCGGACGGCTGGAATAAGACAGCATCACCGCCCCCCAACCAAAATTCTCGCCCAACAAACAGCCGCCCTTAAAATGGATATCATCGGCAAAACGATCCGTGGTCGAACAGACTGAAATCACTGCCTTCAACGCAGGCGGCTGCAAAAACGCCGTCTGCAAACAATTGAACCCGCCCCAGCTTTTGCCCATCATCCCGACCGCACCCGAACACCAGTCCTGCGCCGCCAGCCAGGCAATCACCTCACAGGCATCCGCCAGTTCCTGCGGCGTATATTCATCCTGCATCAGCCCTTCGCTGTCGCCGCAGCCACGCATATCGACCCGCACACAGGCATAGCCATGCCCCGCGACATAGGCGTGCATGATCTCGTCACGCGGCAAGGTGCCATCGCGCTTGCGGTAGGGAATATATTCCAATACCGCCGGAACCTTGCCCGCGCCCTCGGCCCGCCAGACCCGCGCCGACAGACGGCAGCCATCCGACAACACAATCGCCAGATCCGGCTCTTCGATGATCTTGAACGGAAACTCGCTGCGAACCTGCATGACGCCCTCCTATAGCTTTGCCGCCATCAGACCCCGCGTCTGCGCTTGCGTCGACCCCAAACCGCCCGCCCAAGCGCAAAAACCGACAATCTGCCGCGCTTGCCCTAGTTTCCGCTTGCAGCTTGGCGTTGCAATCGGCACCCCTAGGGGCAAAGTCTTTTGCAGCGCAGCACGTCCCAAGGAGCCCGCATGTCCAGCCCGCCCAATATCCTGATCCTGATGGTCGACCAATTGACCGGCACCCTGTTCGACGACGGCCCCGCGGCCTTCCTGCATGCCCCCAATCTGCGCAGATTGGCCGATCATTCGGTGCGCTTTGCCAATGCCTATACCGCCTCGCCGCTTTGTGCGCCCGCGCGTGCCGCCTTCATGTCGGGCGCGCTGCCGCGGCGCACCCGCGTCTATGACAATGCCGCCGAATTTGCCTCCGATATTCCCACCTATGCGCATCACTTGCGCCGAGCGGGCTATTACACCTGCCTCTCGGGCAAGATGCACTTCGTCGGCCCCGATCAGATGCACGGCTTTGAAGACCGGCTGACCACCGATATCTACCCCGCCGATTTTGGCTGGACGCCAGACTACCGCAAACCAGACGAGCGTATCGATTGGTGGTATCACAACCTCGGCTCCGTCACCGGCGCGGGCGTGGCCGAGATCACCAATCAGCTCGAATATGACGATGATGTCTGCCATCAAGCGGTGCAGAAAATCTACGACCTCTCGCGCGGGCTTGACGCACGGCCCTGGTGCCTGACCGCCAGCTTTACCCATCCCCACGACCCCTTCGTCGCACGGCGCAAATATTGGGATCTCTACAATGACGCGCCAGAATGCGAACCACCCGAACCGCGCGCCTACGCCGAGATGGACCCGCATTCCAAACGCCTGATGGATGCCTGCGATTGGCGCGGCCTGACGGTGACCGACGATCATATCCGCCGCGCCCGCCAAGGCTATTTCGCCAATATCTCTTACATCGACGACAAAATCGGCGAGATCTTCACAGCCCTCGAAGCCACCCGCCAAGAGGCCACTGTGATCTTTGTCTCCGATCATGGCGAAATGCTGGGTCGCAAGGGCCTGTGGTTCAAGATGAGTTTCTTTGAAGGCGCCGCCCGCGTGCCCCTGATGATCTCGGCCGCAGGCCTGCAGCCTCAGCGGATAGAAACCGCTGTCTCCACCATCGATGTCACGCCAACGCTCTGCGACCTTGCCGGCATCTCGATGGCCGAGATCATGCCCTGGACCGACGGCGTCAGCCTGCTGCCCCTCGCCATGGGCACGCCGCGCACCGAACCCGTGGCGATGGAATATGCCGCCGAAGGCAGCATCACCCCAATGGTCGCCCTGCGCATGGGGGCATGGAAATTCATCCACTGCCCCGCCGACCCCGACCAGCTATTCGATCTGGCCGCCGACCCGCTGGAAAACCACAATCTTGCCGCTGACCCGCGCGCAGCCGAGGTGTTGGCGCATTTCCAAACCCTGGTCGCCGCGCGCTGGGATCTGCCCGCCTATGACGCCGAGGTGCGCCAATCCCAAGCCCGCCGCTGGGTGGTCTATCAGGCGCTGCGCAATGGCAATTACTACCCTTGGGATTACCAACCCCTGCGCGCCGCCTCTGAACGCTATATGCGCAACCACATGGATCTGAACGTGCTGGAAGAAAGCAAACGCTTCCCGCGTGGCGAATAAACCACCGCGCCGCTTTCATCTTGGCAAAAATATCCCCGCCGGAGGCCCCGCCTTGCCTCCGGCGCAACGCCACCGGTTAGCGCGCGTCCGCCAAAACCATCTCAGCCCCCTTCCACCCCATCAGGATCGAAGGCGCATTGGTATTGCCGGCAATCAGGCTTGGAAAGGCACTGGCATCAATCACCCGCAGGCCCTGCACCCCATGCACGCGGCAACGCGCATCCACCACTGAACCCGCCGCATCCCGTCCCATCCGCGCCGTGCAGCTTGGATGATAGACGGTGCCGGATCGGGCGCGAAAATCCGCGATCAGATCAGCATCGCTTTGCACCTCAGGGCCGGGGCGCAATTCCTCGGCCACATGCTGCGCAAAAGCCGGCTGGGCCGCGATATGGCGCAGGAATTTTACCGCCTCCAACATCTCGGTCACATCCTCTTGGGTCGAAAACGCATTTGCGATGATCTGCGGCGCTTCAAAGGGGTCGCGTGACTTGATCCGAATGCTGCCGCGGCTGGTCGGATTGCAATTCGACAGCCCGATCGACAGGCCCGAAAACGGGTCTGGCGTCAACAAGGGCCGCTCGCCCGCGCGTGGCAAAAGCGTCGAGAAAGCCTGAAAATACAACTGCATGTTCGGCCGCGCCAAATCAGGCCGGGTGCGGAAAAATCCGCCGCCATGGTTGATGGATTTCGCCAAAGGCCCGCCGCCGGTCAGGACATACTGCATGCCGACAAACAGCTTGCCCCACCAGGGTCGCAAGATGTCGTTATAGGTCGCAACCTTCATCCGCCAAGTATAGTTGATGCCCTGATGATCGCTTAGATGTGCGCCGACATTCTCGTTGGCCATCACGACGGGGATGCGGTGCTCGGCCAGCAACGCCGCAGGCCCCACGCCCGACAGCTGCAAGATCTGCGGCGAATTGATCGCGCCACCGGCCAAAATCACCTCGGCTTTGGCGCGCAGCTCTTGGCGCTTGCCGTCTTTCAGATATTCCACCCCAACCGCGCGCTTGCCCTCAAAGATCACCCGCGTCACCTGCGCATGCGTCAGCACCGACAGGTTCTTGCGCCGCATCGCAGGGCGCAAAAACGCCCGCGCGGTGGAATTGCGCCGCGCGCCCTTGATCGTCATCTGATAGGTGCCCGCCCCCTCTTGAACAGCACCGTTGAAATCGGGGTTATAGGGCAGCCCCGCCTGACCGCAGGCTTTGATATAATCGTCCACCAGCCAATGCAGTCCCTTGCGGTTTTCCGAGATAAACAGCGGCCCGCCCTTGCCGCGAAAGCCATCGCCCCCCGCTTCGGTATCCTCGATCGCGCGATAGGCGGCCAGACATTCCTCCCAGCCCCAGCCCGGATTTTCAGCCCCCCAAGCCTGGTAATCGGCCTTATTGCCCCGGATCCAAACCATGGCATTGATCGAAGACGACCCGCCCAATATCTTGCCCCTTGGCCAATGATCCCGATTGCCAGCCAACCCCGGATCGGGTTCGGTCTGATACATCCAGTTGACATTGGGATCGTAGAACAGCTTGCCATAGCCCAGCGGCAGATTGACGAAAAACCGCCGATCTGATCCGCCCGCTTCCAGCACCGTCACGCGGTGCTTGCCGCTTGCACTCAACCGCTCGGCCAGCACCGACCCTGCCGAGCCTGCACCCACAATGATATAATCGCAGTCGTCCATCGGGCACCCCTTCGTTTTGCCCAACCTAGCGCGGTGCATCGCGCTGACTTGGCCCGATGCGACAGAATATGTCGGCTTTACGCAGATGTTACAGTGAAGTTGGCGCGAATGCTGATCGGAAAATTCACCGAAAGCGCGATATAGCACACCTGATGAATGCGGTGGTGAATCGCCTCGGCCTCAACCAGATCAGCCCCTGCTGCCAGCAAGATCTGCGGCCGTAACTCGCAAGACAAAAACCGCCCCGCGCCACCTGCACCGGTCTCGCCCACCGCCAAGGGCACATCTTCATAGCCCAGCACCACAACCCCCGCCTCGGCTGCGAAATGCAGATACCACAGCATATGACAGGCCGAGAGCGCCGAGATCAGCAGATCTTCAGGGTTCATCTTGGTCGGATCCCCGCCCAGCAAGGGGTCATTAGAACAGGCCACCACCGGCTTGCCCTTGGCCGCGATGTTCCAGGTGCGGTCATAGCCGCGATAGCTGCGGGTTCCGGTGCCGCGATTGCCGGTCCAGATCACCCGTGTTGTGTAGTCGTGCTGCATCAAAGCCCCCCGCCTGCCCCAGCTTTAGGCTAACGCGGGCTTGCATCCGGCGAAAGCCCCGCCAATATGGAGATGCACGGGACGACCCGCGCCTTTGCAACATCTTGGGACGACCCGCGACAGGAGCCATCATGGCTTGGATCACATTGGCCATCGCAGGAGTGTTCGAGGTGCTTTGGGCCTTTGCGATGAAGAAATCCGAAGGGTTTACCCTGCTTGTGCCCAGCAGCATCACAATTCTGGGTGCGATTGCCAGCATGCTGCTTTTGGGTTTGGCGATGAAAACTCTGCCGCTTGGCACCGCCTACACGGTGTGGACAGGCATCGGCGCGGTCGGCAGCTTTGTGCTTGGGATCACGCTTTTGGGCGAACCCGTCACCCTGATGCGTCTGACCGCCGCCGTGCTGATCGTCGCTGGGCTGGTGCTGATGAAGCTGTCCAGCCCCTAGCGGCCTTGCCAAACCGGATCGCGCTTTTCAGCAAAGGCGCGCGCGCCTTCCAGCTGATCCTCGCTGGAATAAAGCCTGTCAACCGTCGGCAACAGCCGCTTGGTCACCCGGTTCAGCGCGTCTTGAAACCGCATATCCTCGGCCTCGCGCACCACTTCCTTGATGGCTGCATAAACCAAAGGCGGCCCGGATTCCAACAGCCGCGCCAGATCCCAAGCCTTGGTCAGCAGATCTTCGGGCGCGCAGATCTCTTTTACAATGCCCCAGCGATGCGCCTCTTCGGCGTCAAACCACCGTCCCGTCAGCAAAAGATCCATCGCCACATGATAGGGAATGCGCTTGGGCAGTTTGATGCTGGCCGCATCAGCCACCGTGCCCGAGCGGATTTCCGGCAGCGCAAAGGTCGCATTGCTGGAACAAAGGATCAAATCCGCCGACAGCGCCAGCTCAAGCCCGCCGCCGCAGCAAATCCCGTTCACCGCAGCAATCACCGGCTTGTTCAGGTTCGGCAATTCCTGCAAGCCGCCAAAACCGCCCACCCCGTAATCGCCATCCACCGCATCGCCGCCCGCCGCCGCCTTTAAATCCCAGCCGGGGCAAAAGAACTTCTCGCCTGCTGCGCGCAAAATGCAAACCCGCAACGCCGCGTCATCGCGAAAGCCGCGAAACACCTGCCCCATGATGCGGCTGGTGATCAGGTCAATCGCATTGGCCTTGGGTCGGTCGAGCGTCACCTCGAGGATCGCGCCCTCTACCCGCGTCTTGATTGGTCCGTCGGTCAGCATCTGCATCATCTTGTCCTTACCAAAGCATCCACAGCCACAGCTCCGTCAGAGCGTGCAAGGATAGGGTTAATCTCGATCTCTTCCAGCAGCGGATCCGCCGCCATCATCTGCCCCAGACGCAAAGCAATCGCCGCCACCGCAGCAACATCCGCCCGCGGGCGCCCGCGATAGCCGTCAAGCAGCGGCCAAAGCCGCAGACCGCGCAACGCTTGCAAGATCTGCGCCTCGTTCACTGGCCAGATCAGCGTCACCGTATCGGCCAAAACCTCGGCCGTAACGCCGCCCATGCCGATGGTCAGCGCAACGCCGTAAACCGGATCGCGCCGCAGCCCCAAAAGAATCTCGGCCACGGCACCGGTGACCATCTCTTCCAGCAGATAGCCACTGGCACCCGCCATCTCGGCCTGCCCGTCCAAAGTGGTCAGGCCCAGCCGCACCGCCCCGGCTTCGGTCTTATGCGCAAAGCCCAAACCCTTGAGCGCAAAGGGCGCGTGCAGCTCACCCTGCCGCGCGGTCAGTTCACGCAGGCTCGGCGCGCTGATTGCGGCAGGCACCGCAACGCCAGCACGGGCCAAAACTGCCTTGCCCTCGGCCTCACTCAGCAGCCGGCTTTCGCCTTCGGCCAGCACCGCGACCGGCTGCCAGCCTTCCACAATATCCCAGCGCTGCGCCGCCTTGATCGCGGCCAGGGCGGTTTCCAAGCCCATCAACGTGCAAACCCCCTGCGCCATCAGGGCCACCGCGCGAGCCTCGTCAAAGTTCTCGGGCATCGAGGCCACTGGCAGCGCTGGCCGCCCCGTCGCCGCCTGCGCCGCCACAATCGCATCCAGGGCCGGCTGATACCCCGAAGGATCGCAGCGGTCGCCACGCGGCGGATCAATGATGTAGATCCCCGCATCATAGCCCGACAGCATGGTGCTGAACACATCCGTGGTGCGCGGCCCGTCACCCCAAATAAAGGTATGGTAATCTAATGGGTTGGCGATGGTAACGATGGGCCCCAAAATCGCGCCCAAGCGCCTGCGCACCGCCTCTGGCACGGCTGGAAACGCCAGGTCAAAGCCCGCCGCCAAATCCGCGACCAAACCCGCCTCGCCGCCCGAACACGACAGCGAACAGATCGCCTGCCCCAATGCGCCGTGACAGTGCAAAATCTTCAAAGTTTCGATCAACTCGGACGGCGTGTTGACCTCTGCCACCCCGATCTGGCGCAAAAACGCCGATGACGCCGCCCCCCCGCCCGCCAAAGACGCGGTATGCGATGCGGCAGCCAGACGCGACAGTTCGGTCTTGCCCGATTTGATTGCGACAATTCCCTTGCCCATCGCCCGCGCGCGCGCCGCAAGCGCTGCAAAAGCCGCCGCATCGTCGATGCCCTCGATATAAAGCCCCAAGGCAGTGACGCGCGGATCCTCCAGCAAAGCACCCGCCAAATCGGCCAATCCAACCACCGCCGCATTGCCCAGACAGGCGACATAGGCCACCGGCAAAGCCCGCTTTTGCATGCCCAGATTGATCACAATGTTCGAAGATTGGCTGACCAAGGCCACACCGCGCTCGACCCGCACACCGCCATGCTGATCTGGCCAGAGCAAAGCCCCATCCAGATAGTTGATCACCCCATAACAATTTGGCCCCAAAATCGGCATATCGCCCGCCGCCGCAATCAGCTGCGCCTGCAATTCTGGCGCTCCGGCTTCGGTCCAGCCGCTGGCAAAACAAATTGCCCCGCCCGCCCCCATCGCCGCAAGCTCGGCCACAACCTCAACAGTGGCAAAGCGGTTCACCCCGATAAACACTGCATCTGGGGGCTCTGGCAGATCCGCAAGGCAGGCATAGGCCCGCAGACCACCTATCTCGGCTTTGCTTGGATGCACCGGCCAGACCTGCCCCGCAAAACCCATCTTGCGGCATTGCTCGATCACATTCAGCGCCCAACCCGCACCCAGAACTGCGATGGTTTTCGGGCGCAGCAAACGGTCCAAGGGTTTCATTGCCCCCCCCCGACCCGCGCGACACCGACGCCAAGACGGGGGCCAGCCCCCGAGCTGCCTTGCTGCGCAAGCCAGCTTCCCCCGGGATATTTAAAGACAGATGAAATACAAGGGCGCCCCACCCCGACCAAGCGGGGTGGGGTTTCACCTGTCACGGCCATCGGGGTCCCCCCCTGTTCCGTACATTCAGAATCGCTCATTAAGGTTAACATTTCGTTTCATCTGTCCAAAAATATCCTCGGGGGGAGGCTTTGCTTGCAAAGCCGTGGGGGGCAGACAGCCCCCCTGCTTGGCTCAGGCGCCCTGCGCACGCAGAAGCTCTCGGCTGATGATATGGCGCTGGATCTCGCTGGTGCCTTCCCAGATCCGTTCTACCCGCGCATCGCGCCAGATGCGTTCTAGTGGCAATTCGTCCATCAAGCCCATACCGCCATGGATCTGGATCGCTTCATCTGCAATCATCGCCAGCACTTCGCTTGCCTTCAGCTTGGCCATCGACATATCGGCCTCGCTCACCGTGCCCTGATCGTATTTCCAGGCCGCCTCGCGGGTCAGCAGTTCTGCGGCTTTCAGCTCTGTCGCCATATCGGCGAGTTTGAACGACACGCCTTGGAACTTGCCGATCTGCTGACCAAATTGCCTGCGCTCGGCGGCATAGCTGATCGCAAGGCCCAGCGCGCGTTCGGCACGACCCAGGCAGGTCGAGGCCACCTGCAGCCGTGTTGCCCCCAGCCATTTTCCTGCCACTTCAAAGCCTTGGTGCAGCTCGCCCAGGATCTGCCGTTTGTTCAGGCGGCAATCGTCAAATTCGAGGATCATGTTGTTATAGCCGCGATGCGAGACGTTGCGGTAGCCCTCGCGCACCGTAAAGCCTTTGGTGCCCTTATCGACCAAAAACGCGGTGATGCGTTTTTTCGGGCCGCGCGGGGTGTCTTCTTCGCCAGTGGCCACCCAGACAATCGCGAAATCGGCAAGATCGGCATGGCTGATGAAATGCTTGGTGCCGTTCAGGATAAAATCATCGCCATCGGCCCGCGCCGAGGCTTTCATGCCGCGCAGATCAGAGCCGGCCCCCGGTTCGGTCATCGCTTGGCAGTCGTGTTTTTCGCCGCGCACGCAGGGCAGCAAATATTGCTCGCGTTGATCGCCGACGCAGGCCAACAAGATATTCGAGGGCCGCGAGACGCAGGTCCAATGCAGCGCGTAATTGGCTTTACCAAGTTCTTTTTCATAAAGCAGCCAGGTCAGCGTATCGAGCCCGGCACCGCCGACCTCTTCGGGCATATTGGCGGCATAAAGCCCTGCGGCAATCGCTTTGGCAGCAATTTCTTGCCGCAGCTCTGCGCGTAAGACGCCGGTGCGTTCGACTTCGGCCTCATGCGGGTAAAGCTCGGCTTCGACAAAGCCGCGCGTCGCATCGACGATCATCTGCTGTTCTTCTGTCAGTCCGAAATGCATCTGATTTCCTTAGGGATCAACGTTGTAGGTCATACCGTCCACGGCCAGCGCCTGACCCGAGATCATCCGCGCGCCGTCAGAGGCCAGATAAAGCGCGAGTGCGGCCACGTCTTCGGGGTCCGAAAGCCGCTTCATTGCGGTGCCGCTGGCGTAGCCTTGGCGCACCGCGTCGGCGCTCATACCTTTGGCGGCGGCTTCGGCTTCGATCACGCGGTCGATGCGCGGGCCGTTCACAGAACCCGGGCAGATCGCATTGGCGCGGATGCCGTGGGGGCCCAGCTCCATCGCCACGGTTTTCATCAGCCCGATCACCCCCCATTTCGCCGCCACATAGGGCGCGCGATAGGGTGTGCCATAAAGCCCCGAGGTCGAGGAAGTGAAGATAATGCAGCCCGCCCGCGCGGGTTTCATCATCTTGGCGCCGAACTTGGCCGCAAGCATTGCGCCGTCCAGATTGACGCCAAGGCATTGGTGCCAAGCCTCAAGATCCATATCCTCGATCGCAGCCGTCGGACCTTTGATGCCTGCATTGGCGCAAAGCACATCCAGACCGCCCCAGGCCGCGGCGATCTCGTCAAACAGGATCTGCATCCCCGCTTCCGAGCTTGCGTCCGAAACCGAGCCGCGGATGCCCGCAGGCAGCGCCGCGATCATCGCGGCGTCCACATCGGTGACCCAAACCCGGTCGCCTTGGGCTGCAAAGGCCTGTGCCATCACCAGACCAATGCCATTGGCCCCGGCGGTTACCAGAACCCGCCTCATCGTTTTTGCCCCACGGCGCGGCCCGCGCCTTCGGGCAGCGGCAGACCTGCATGGGCCTCGGCAATCGCGCGCAGTTTCGCCCAAACCTCTGGCGCTGCGGGCGAGGCTTTGCCTGCGGCCATATCGACATGCAGACACAGCTGTTCGATGGTGGCGACGCACTCCTCGCCCTTCATGATCCGCACAAAAGAGCGATAGCGCTTTTCATCGGCCAAAATGATCTGCAGCGTGCCCGTCAGCCGGTCGCCCAGCTTGGCCTCGCCCAGATGGCGAATGTGGGTTTCGGCGGAATAAAACGAATGCCCGGCGGCGACATAGTCCATCCCCGCCCCGATCAGCCGCAAAAAGTTATCGACGGTTTCGGAATTGGCAAAGTAATAGCGGCTTTCGGTCATATGGCCGTTGTAATCAATCCAGCCGGGCAGCACCTGCATCTGCGCCATGACCAGCGGTTCGGCCTTGGGCGCGGCGTCAATCTCGGCATGAAAGGCGATGGCGCGCTTTTCATCATGGTCGCGCAGCACTTTACCCGCCCCCCAGTTGCGGTCTTTCAGGGCACGCAAAAAGCCGATCAGGTTGCTGTCGCGAATCCGCTCCAGCTCGCGAATGCTGTGCATCCCCGATTGCGCATCCGACTGGCCTGCGATCAGATCGACAAGTTCGTCGTTGAACTCGGGCACATCCATCAGCTTGGTCCAGGGCCAGCTGAGGCAAGGCCCAAACTGCGCCATAAAGTGCTTCATCCCCGCCTCGCCGCCCGCGACGCGATAGGTCTCGAACAGGCCCATCTGACCCCAGCGCAGGCCAAAGCCCATGCGGATCGCCTCGTCGATTTCTTCGGTGGTGGCGATGCCGTCCTTGACCAACCACAGCGCTTCGCGCCACACCGCCTCTAGGAAACGGTCGGCGATATGGGCGTCGATCTCCTTGCGGATATGCAGGGGGAACATGCCGATGTCTTTCAGGATTTGCTTGGCGTTTTCAATCACCTGCGCATCTGAGCGCGGCGAAGGCACCACCTCGGCCAGCGGCAATAGGTAAACCGGATTGAACGGGTGGGCCACGAAAATCACGCTGGGATTGGCGGCTCCTTCTTGCAGCTCTGAAGGCTTGAAGCCCGAGGTGGAAGACCCGATCGGCGTGCCCAAAGCCGCCGATTGCTGGATCTGCGCAAACACGCGATGCTTCAGGTCCAAACGCTCGGAAACCGATTCCTGAATGTAATCCGCGCCCTCGACCGCCTCGGTGATGGTGGCGGCAAAGCTTAAGATCCCCTCGGTAGGCATCGGCACATCCGACAGCGCAGGCAAAGCTGCCCGCGCATTGGCCATGACTTCGGAAATCTTGCGCTCGGCCTCTGGATCAGGGTCAAAGACCGAGACATTCCAGCCGTTCAGCAAGAACCGAGCCGCCCAACCGCCCCCAATAACCCCGCCACCGATGATCGCTGCTTTTCTTGTCATCTGGGTCTCTCCTCAGCGGGCCAAAGGCGCGCGTTTTTCCAGCTTTAGCTTGGCGCGCACCTCGGCAGGCGTGATCACCCGCGCGCCCAGATTGGTGATGATCGAAACCGCACGCTCGACCAATTGCGCATTGGTAGCAAGCACACCCTTTTCTAGCCAAAGATTGTCTTCCAAGCCAACCCGCACATTGCCCCCCGCCAAAACACTGGCCGCCACATAGGGCATCTGGTTGCGGCCAATGGCAAAGGCGCTCCATTGCCAATCGGCAGGTACATTATTGACCATCGCCATAAAGGTGTTCAGATCGTCCGGCGCCCCCCATGGCACACCCATGCACAGCTGCACCAAGGTCGGCGCGAGGATCACGCCCTCGCGCGCCAATTCTTTGGCAAGCCACAGATGGCCAGTGTCAAACGCCTCGATCTCGATGCGCACACCCGCCGCCGTCATCTGCTGCGCCATGGCGCGCAACATGCCCGGCGTATTGACCATGACGTAATCGGCCTCGTTAAAGTTCATTGTGCCGCAATCCAGCGTACAAATCTCGGGCCGGCATTCCACCACATGCGCCACCCGCTCGGTCGCCCCTGCCATATCAGAGCGTGGCCCCATCCGGCCCATATCTTCCGAGCTTTCAAAATAGATGTCGCCGCCCATGCCGGCGGTCAGGTTCAACACCACATCGGTGCCGGAATCGCGGATGCGCTCGGTCACTTCGCGGTAAAGCGCACCGTCACGGCTGGGCTTGCCGGTTTCGGGGTCACGCACATGACAATGCACCACCGCCGCACCCGCCTTGGCCGCATCAATCGCCGAGGCCGCAATCTGGGCAGGCGAGCGCGGCACATGCGGGCTGCGGTCCTGCGTGCCCCCCGATCCGGTGACAGCACAGGTGATGAAAACGTCGCGGTTCATGGCCAAGGGCATTGCAATCCTCCTTAAGGTTTGGCCGCAGCATATCGGGCTTGCAAAGCGCCGCTTGTCATTTTACGAAACTTTTATGTCAAAAAACGCAACGATCTTCGCCGCATCGCAGCAACCGCTGACCCTGGCCCTGCTGGTGCTGCCACAGGCCTCTATTCTCGAGGTCGCCTCCACCCTCGACCCGCTGCGCGCCGCCAACCGCCACCTTGGCACCGAGGCCTTTCGCTGGCGCGTGGTCACCCCCAACGGCCAAGCAGCGCCGCTGACCTGCGGCATCGAACTGCCCTCCTCCGGCCCGCTTGCCGCCGCAAAAGGCGCAGATGCGCTGATCGTGATCGCAGGGTTTCGCCAATCCGAAGTCGCCACAGCCCCGCTGATCCGCGACCTTGCCCGCATTGCGCCGCGCTTTGCCGCCATCGGTGGCATCGACGCAGGGCCTTGGGTGCTGGCGCGCGCGCGGCTGCTGAATGGCTATAAGGCAACGGTGCATTGGGAAGATTTGGAAGACCTGAGCAGCGCACATCCCGATATCGAGGTGCTGCCCGACCGCTATGTAATCGACCGCAGCCGCTTTACCGCAGGTGGCGCCGCCCCCGCCGCCGATCTGATGCTGCACCTGATTGCCTGCCGCCATGGCGCAGGCCTTGCCCGCCAAACCGCCGCCAGCTTCATCACCAGCCCGCGCCCAGCCGCCGAGCCGCAACTGCGCGCAACCCCACAAACCCCACGCCTTGATCCCCGCGTCGCCAGCGCGGTTTCCCGCATGGAAGCCAACCTTGATGCGCCCGAATCCGCGCGCCAAATCGCCGCCGACATGAACCTCTCGACCCGCCGATTGGAGCAGCTTTTTCGCGAAAACCTCGGCCTCACCCCCGCAGCTTATGGTCTGACGCTGCGCTTGGCGGCGGCGCGTCGGATGATCACCGACACCCACCACCCGCTGGCAGAAGTGGCGCTGCGCTGCGGATTTTCTTCTGCCTCAAGCCTTTCACGCGCCTTTCGCGCCAAATTCGACCGCGCCCCGCGCGATTTAAGATAGCGCCGTGCTCTCGCCAATCGTCGGAAGCCTCCGGCGGGGATATTTTTTGCCAAGATGAAAGGCCAAAGCCCGGCGCTTTCATCTTGGTGCAAATATCCCGGGGGAGGCGGGCTTGCCGCAAGGCAAGCGCGGCGGGGGCAGCGCCCCCTCTAAGCCTCGAACAGGCCGCGACCTTTTAGCAGGGGCTCTACCCCCGGCATGCGGCCGCGGAATTTGGTGTAAAGCGCGTCTGGCGGCGCAGAGCCTCCGGCCGAGAGAATGAATTTTTCCAGCCGCGCCGCCGTCGCGGGGTCAAAGGCGTCACCTGCTTCGGTGAAAGCCGCAAAAGCATCGGCGTCCATCACTTCGGACCACATATAGGAATAATAGCCCGAGGCATAGCCATCGCCCGAGAACACATGCGCGAAATGCGGCGTGGCGTGGCGCATGCGGATGGCTGCGGGCATGCCCAGAGCTGCAAGCACTTCGGCCTGTTTCTGCATCGGGTCTGCAGGAGCTGCCCCTTCGTGGAAGGCCAGATCGACGAGGGCTGAGGCAAGGAATTCTACCGTCGAGAAGCCCTGATCGTAGGTGCCTGCCGCCAAAAGCCGTGCCAAAAGATCGGCAGGCATCGCAGCCCCCGTTTCGACATGGCGGGCATGTTTTTCCAGCACCTCGGGCACTTCCAGCCAATGTTCGTAAAGTTGGCTGGGCAATTCGACAAAATCGCGCGCCACCGAAGTGCCCGAGATAAAGCCGTAGGTCACATCCGACAGCATCTGATGCAGCGCGTGGCCAAATTCATGGAACAAGGTGCGCGCGTCATCATAGGACAGCAGCGCCGGCGTGGCCTTGGCGAAGTTGCAGATATTGACCACCAATGGGCGCACCTCGCCGCCCAATTTGCGCTGCGAACGCATCGCCGAGCACCAAGCCCCCGAGCGTTTCGATCCGCGCGCAAAGTAATCGCCGATAAAGACCGCCAGATGCTGGCCGTTGCGCGTCACCTCCCAAGCCCTTGCGTCCGGATGGTAAAGCGGCAGATCCAGCGCACGAAACTCAAGGCCGAACAGGCGGTTGGCGCAGTCAAAGCAGGCTTCCAGCATCGCCTGAAGGCTGAGGTAGGGTTTCAAGACCGCCTCATCCAGATCATGTTCGGCCAGCCGCCGCGCCTGTGAATAATAGTGCCAATCCCAAGGTTCGAGCGGCCCGGTGAAGCCGTCAGCTTCCAGCCTTATTTGCAAAAGTGCTGCATCTTCAAGCGCTTTGGCGCGGGCAGGCGTCCAGACCCGCAGCAGTAGATCGCGTACGGCTGCCGGGGTTTTCGCCATCTCGGTTTCCAGTTTGAAATCGGCAAAAGACCCATAGCCAAGCAGGGCCGCGCGTTCCGCCCGCAGCGCCAAAATCTCGGCGGCGATGGCACGGTTATCGGTCTCGCCACCCATAGCTCCGCGGGCGACCCAAGCTTCATAGGCCTTTTGCCGCAGGGCGCGGCGCGGCGAAAACTGCAAGAACGGCACGATTAACGAACGCGACAGCGTCACCACCGGCCCCATCGCCTTTTCCGCCCCGGCAGCCACTGCCGCCGCGACCACAAAATCGGGCAGGCCTTGCAGATCTTCGGCAGCCAGCGGCATGAACCAGCTGCGTTCGTCTGCCAGCAGGTTTTGGCTGAACTGGGTGCCCAAGACCGCAAGCCGGGCTTTAACTTGCGTCAGACGTTCGGCCTCGCCGCCTTTGAGCTGCGCGCCAGATCGAACAAACATCTGCCGATAAAGCTCGAGCACGCGCGCCTGTTCTGCGCTCAGATCAAGGTCTTCGCGCCGCGCCCACAGCGCCTCGATCCGCGCGAACAGCGCCTTGTTGTTGGTGACTTCCGAGGAAAACGCGCTCATCTTTGGCGCAAGATCGCGCTGCAAAGCCTCGCGGCCTGGGGTGCTGTCGGCACCGACAAGATTGTAAAACACCCCTGCGACACGGTCCAGCAGCGCTTCGGCCAGTTCCATCGCCTCGATGGTATTGGCGAAGGTGACCTTAGGCTGCGCGACGATCTTTGCGATATTGTCGCGCGCCTCGGTGAGGGCCGCGTCAAAAGCGGGGGCGAAATCTTCGTCCTTGATCTGGGCAAAGGGCGGCAGGGCAAATTCCCCCTCCCAAGCGGTCAGCAAAGCATTGGTCATAGCCGTTCTCCTGTTTGATGCGGGGGCTTACCGCTCTGATTTCCGGCGCAACCGCTGCTCGAGCCTGCGCAGTGCCAGCGACAGGCCGATGGTCATGCTTAGATAGATCAGCGCCACCACATTATAGGTTTCAAAATAGCGAAAATTGCCCGCCGCCGTGACTTTGCCCAGCTGGGTGATATCGGCCACGCCCAGCACCGAAACCAAGGAGCTGTCTTTCACCATGGCAACAAAGTCATTGCCCAAAGGTGGCAGAATGGTGCGAAAGGCTTGCGGTGCGATCACATGGCGAAAGCGTTGCCAGCCGGTCAGGCCCAGCGCTGCGGCAGCCTCGATCTGACCGCGCTCGACCGATTGCAGCCCTGCGCGAAACACCTCGGCCAGAAAGGCCGAATAGGCCAGCATCAACGCGATAATTGCCCGCCACAGCAGTGGAAAATCGCGGGTAGTCATCGGGGCCCAGCCAAAGGCCCAATTCCATGCCGCCACAAAGGCAGGCGCGCCGACAAAGGCCACATAAAGCAGCAGCACCATGATCGGCACGCCGCGCATCACTTCGATATAGCCGCGCGAAACCTCGCGCAGCAGCCGAAACCGCGACACCCCCGCAAGCGCCAGCGCAAGGCCCAGCGCACAGGCAAGCCCAAAGGCCACCAGCGTGACAAAAACCGTAATGCCGATGCCCTTGGTCAGGGTGCGCATCACTTGGCTGTAAATCTCGCTGGCCCAAACCTGATAGAACAGCCAAAGGCCGGTGATGCCCAGCACCACCAGCCAATAGGGAAATTCTTGCTGCTGTTTGGGCGTCATAAAGCCAGCTTATTGGCCCATTTTATAGTCAAGGAACCACTTTTTGTTCAGTGCCTCGATGCTGCCATCGGCCTTCATCGCCGCGATGCCTGCATTGATTGGCGCCACCAGATCCGAACCTTTGGGGAAGATAAAGCCAAAATCCTCGACCCCCATCTTTGGCCCAACAATCTTGAGCCCGCCGTTAGAGGCATCGACATAGCCCTGCCCCGCGGTGCCATCGGTCAGCACCAGATCGACATCGCCCGCCTTCAAAGCTTCGACTGTCGCGCCAAAGGTCTCGAACAGTTTGATCCGCGTGTTGGCCTCGTTGCCATCCAGCACTTCGTAAACGGCGGTATAAAACGGCGTGGTACCGGGTTGGGCTGCGATCAGCAGCTTGTCATCGGCGGCAAAGGCCGCAGGATCCGCAAAGCGCGCCTCGTCGCCGCGCACCAGCATCACCATTTCCGAGCGCATATAGGCGTCCGAGAAATCGACCTTTTCCTTGCGGTCTTCCTTAATGGTGATCCCGGTCATGCCCAGATCATACTGGCCTTCCGACACCGCAGGGATCATCGCATCCCAAGAGGTGTTTTCATATTTCACCGTGAAGTTCAGCTTTTTGGCCAGATCAGCCATGGCATCATATTCCCAGCCAATCGCCTTGCCATCCTTGTCGGTGAATTGCAGCGGCGGATAGGCGTTTTCGGTAACAACAACGATTTCTTTCCCACCCAGATCGGGCAGATCGGCCGCAAAAGCGCCAGAGACAGTCAAAGCAAGGCCCGCAAGGGCGACAGCAATCTTCATGGTGTGAACTCCCCGTCACGAATTGGATACACAACTATGTGCGCCATTGCGGCGCAAGAGCAAGGGCCTGCACGGCCTGTTTGGGTGGAATAGGCACAGCGCGCGCTTTTGCGCATCTTTGTGCATCCCTGCACAGCCTGCACGCGCCTTGGCCCAGATCTTGTCATTGCGCCAGCACCGCCTCGGGTCCATGTTTTGTGGCAGTCAAAGGAGGCCATCATGTCCCGACTTCCCACCTATTTCATCAGCCATGGCGGCGGGCCTTGGCCTTGGGTGCCCGCGATGCGGCAGACCTTTCGCGCGCTAGAGGCCTCGCTGGCGCGGATGCCGTCCGAGATTGGCGCGCGGCCCAAAGCGGTGCTGATGATCTCGGGCCATTGGGAAACCCCTGATTTCGCGGTGATGTCGTCGCCGCATCCGCCGATGGTCTATGATTAAGGCGGCTTTCCGCCCGAGACCTATCAGATCACATATCCCGCCCCCGGCGCGCCCGCCCTGGCGCAACAGATCGCAGGTCTGATCGCCGCTGCAAGCCTGCCGACGCATCTGGACGCGAAACAAGGCTACGACCACGGCACCTTTGTTCCGGCCTATGTGATGTATCCGCAGGCCGATATGCCGATTTTGCAGGTCTCGCTGCAGCATGGTTATAATCCGGCGGCGCATTTTGCGCTTGGCCGCGCGCTTGCCCCGCTGCGCGATGCGGGCGTGCTGATCGTGGGCTCGGGTCTGTCCTATCACAATCTGCGCATGTTCGGCCCTGCCGCCAAAATCCCATCCGAGGCGTTTGACGATTGGCTTTGCGAGGTGATGGCCCTGCCGCCTGAGCCGCGCACCGCTGCCTTGCTGGATTGGGAGCAAGCCCCCTATGCCCGCATCTGCCATGAGCAGGAAGACCACCTTGCGCCACTGTTCGTGGCCCTTGGTGCCGCCGAGGCCGACCCCGCCCAGCAGGTCTATCACGACAAGGGCCTGATGGGTGGCGTCACCGCCAGCAGCTATAAACTGGGCTAACGCGCCACAGCGCCTGATCCGATTCGCGCGCGCCAGCCCGCGCCAAGGCCAGCACAGCTTTGGTGCGGGGCCTTTGGCGTCAATTTAACCGCGCCCAACCAAGGCCTTAGACCCCAAGGCCCTGCCCTGCCAGATCTGTCATGAAACCGTTGCACGCCTGACCGAGGCTGACCGCGAGGCGCAGCCTCATCTGTCCCCAAGCTTGGCCCCGCCGTCGGCCCCGCCCTTCTGTCCCACCCCGACAGAGGGGCGTTTTTCTGCTTTCCCCCGCGCGCCACTCATGCCACCTTCGCGGCAATAGCAGGAGAAAACACATGGCCTTCGGCACCGCAATCCGCACCTATTTTGAAGGCAAATGGCACGAGGGCGATCTGCCCGTGATGCGCGCCGCCGATCATGGCATCTGGCAGGGCAGCTCGGTCTTTGACGGCGCGCGGCTGTTTGACGGGGTCTGCCCCGATCTTGACAAGCATTGCGAACGCCTGAACCGCTCGGCCGAGGCGCTGATGATCACCCCCACTGTCGCCGCCGCTGAGATGGAGGCGATCATCCGCGAAGGCTTGCAGGCCTATAGCCCCAGCCAATCGGTCTATGTGCGGCCAATGTATTGGGCGATCCACGGCTCTAAACTGGGCATCACGCCACTGGCGGGGGCCACAGGCTTTGCGATCAGCCTGGAAGAGGTCGCCATGCCTGCGCCCGATTTTGCCACCACTGTGACCCGCACCCGCTTTCGCCGCCCCGTGATCGAAGATGCGGTCTGCAATGCCAAAGCCGGCTGCCTTTATCCCAACAATGCCCGCATGTTGGCCGAGGCCGAGGCCAAGGGCTACGGCAATGCGCTGGTCGCCGATGCGATGGGCAATCTGGCGGAATCGGCCACCGCCAATGTGTTTCTGGTCAAAGACGGCGTGGTGCTGACGCCGATCCCGAATGGCACCTTTCTGGCAGGCATCACAAGGGCGCGCCACATCGCCAACCTGCGCGCCGATGGCTTTGAGGTGCGCGAGACTGTGCTGAGCTTTGAAGACGCCCATGCGGCGGATGAAATCTTCCTGTCCGGCAATTTCGCCAAAGTCACCGCTGTAAAGGAATTCGACGGCACCCACTACCCCCACCGCCCCGTAACCGACCGCGCCCGCGCGCTTTATATGCAATGGGCGGCAACGCAGGCTTAGGAGGGGGGCAGCGGTTTGGGGTCAAGGCAAACGCCCTTGGGCGCGATTGTCAGATGATAACTCAGAAGTCGTTGCTGGGGTTGCTGCGATGGAAAGGGAGCACAGACCTTCAATAAAGGCTTGAGTTTTGGATGGGGTTTATGGCTGTGCAAGGCAGTGAGGTTTGTGTATCCTCCAAACAAAAAGTCAAGATTTTCAGGCCATTTCGTTAAACTTCAGCAGAAGCTTTAACATCACCTTCCTCTAATGAATCCAAATAGCAGTCGAGATTTGTGGAGATTTTCTGAAGAACCTTTGGGAGATAAGGGATCAGATCCGAAAAGTGCTCAGCGTCAGTTCTGGGCCCTCCGTGATAGTAGCGGCAGTGATTTAAAATAGCATCGCGTTCATCTATTTTCAGCATAGCGAGCGGGTCTCCATCGTTATAGTCATGAAGAATTGATAGATGGATAAATGCGCATCCGAATTTATAGACGGACTTTGTCCACCCATGAAGCTCTTGAGCGAAGTCAACCATTTCACTATCAGAGATCTTCCGATGCTTTCCATCTTGGCTCCATTTTTCGCCACGTATCAAAGCCCCTATAAGAAACTCTCGGCGTTCGAGGCTTTGCGAAAGTAGATAAATCACATGAACCAAGGAATCTAACTCTTGCCTCAGAATGGCGATAGTTTGCCCAAAAAGGCCTGCACCTGTTAGCAAAGTCATTGCTTGCTTGTGTTCGAAAGATCTGCGGCGAATTAGTCGAATAAAGACTTCTTGGTTCGTCATTGAATTACCGCCAATAGCGAAGAATAATTGTGTTAGTTAAAGTTAATCAGTGATAAAGTTCTGATCAGTCTAAACGAAAACTCCAAACAAACAACTATCTTTTACTTTTCTCTCAGATACCGATTTAGATACATATTTAGCCCCCGCACCCCGCCTGCATCCGCCCAACACTCCCTTGCCTTCGCAACGCCTTAGCGCCATGATCGCGCCGATAGGGGAGAGTTAAATGCGTAAGTTTTTGGTGGTTCTTGATGATAGCCGCGAATGCCTGAATGCGATGCGCTATGCTGCTCTGCGCGCCGCGAATACCGGTGCTGGGGTGCAGATCTTGTCGATTATCTCGCCCGAGGAATTTCAGCATTGGATCGGCATTGCCGATCTGATGCGCGCCGAAGCCCGCGAGCGGATCGAGGCGCATTTCGAGGTTTTTGCCAAATGGATGCGTGACAAGCAGGGCATAAACCCCGAGCTGATCATTCGCGAAGGCGATGCGGTGACCGAGATTTTGGCGCAAGTCAACGACGACCCCTCAGTGGGCGTGCTGGTGCTGGGGGCTGGCACGGATAAATCCGGCCCCGGCCCGCTGGTGACGCAGATGACCCGCAGCTCTGGCAACCTGCCGGTGCCACTGACAATCGTGCCGGGGGATATGTCAAAAGAGCGGTTGGAAGCCATCACCTGAGCACCGCCAAACCCGCACTTTGCAAGGCGGCTATGCGCCGCGCGCCTTGGGCAAGGGCTGCATTTTGCTGTCGCAGGGGGGCTGTCACGTGTTAGGGTGATTTCGGGGAGGACGAACCGGAGTTGCACGATGAAACCTGCCACAGCTATGCCCGCCGTCCCCGCCTCTGCCGAACCTGTCTTGGCCTATTTCACCCTTGCGCCCGCGACAAAACCCGCGGTGGTCCAGCCCGCTGCTTCGGCGCTGGATCTGATGTATGGCTATTACGACGCGGCGTGATCCGCGTTTTAGAATAGCTCCAAACTTGACTTACCGGCGCATCAAGCGCATACCCGACTGGAATAGTCGGAGAAAAAGACCATGTTCATCCAGACCGAATCCACACCAAACCCAGCCACGCTGAAATTCCTGCCGGGGCAAAGCGTGCTTGACCTTGGCACCGCCGATTTCCCCAGCCTTGAGGCTGCAGAAAAATCGCCGCTGGCCAAGCGCATTTTTGCGACCGGGCAAGTGACAGGGGTGTTTTTTGGCGCCGATTTCATCACCGTGACCAAGGTCGAAACCGCCGAATGGCAGCATATAAAGCCCGCAATCCTGGGCGCGATTATGGAGCATTTCCAGTCTGGCGCCGCCGTGATGGAAGGCGAATCGCAAGCAGCCCATGCCGCCCATGATGGCCCTGACGAAGACATCGTGCGTCAAATCAAAGAGTTGCTTGATACCCGCGTGCGCCCCGCCGTCGCGCAAGATGGTGGCGACATCACCTTTCACGGCTTTGATCGCGGCGTGGTCTATCTGCACATGAAGGGCGCTTGTGCGGGTTGCCCTTCGTCTACGCTGACGCTGAAAATGGGCATCGAGAACCTGCTGCGCCACTATATCCCAGAGGTGCTAGAGGTGCGTCCCGTTGCGGCCTGAGACGATTTTGGCCTTTGACACATCGGCGGCGCAATGCGCCGCCGCTTTGCTATGCGATGGCAAGATAACGCTGCAGATCGAACCTATGGACAAGGGCCAAGCCGAACGCTTGGTGCCTTTGCTGACCGAATTGCTGGCCTCACAGGGGCTGCAATGGTCTGATTTGACAGCGATTGCTGTGGGCACGGGGCCGGGCAATTTTACCGGCGTTCGCATCTCGGTTGCCACCGCGCGCGGGCTTGCGCTGGGTCTGGGCATCCCTGCGATTGGCGTCACACGACTTGAGGCCACCGCCTTTGGCCATCCGCTGCCGATCACTGTGGTCGAAGACGCCCGGCGCGGCGATGTCTATGTGCAAGGCTTTACGGCTGCGGGACCGCTGCCTGCCTATCTTGCTCCTGCCAGCGACCCAATCACCGGCCCGCAAACCGGAACAGGCTGCGACGGTCTGCCCGAGGTCATGCCCTTGGTCGAGGCGATTGCCCGCATTGCCGCCAGCCGCAGCGCCAGCCCGCAGCCACGCCCTGCGCCATTTTACTTGCGCGGCGCGGATGCAGCCCCGCCCTCGGACCCGCCACCGCGCATTCTTGACGCAGTGCTATGACCGCCGCAGAAATGGCCGCGCTTCATGCCGCCTGCTTTGTCACCCCGCGCCCCTGGTCTGCAGCCGATATCACCGCCACGCTGGACAGCGCTTTTGCCTTTGTGCTGAGCGAGCCACAGGGGTTCTTGATTGGCCGCGCCGTCGCGGGCGAGGCCGAACTGCTGACGCTTGCCGTCGCCCCAGCGGCCCGCAACTACGGCATCGGTGGCCGTCTGGTCGAGGCTTTTCTGTCCGAAGCCATGGCGCGCGGGGCCGAATCAGCCTTTCTTGAGGTCTCGGCCGCGAATCTGCCCGCGCAGCGGCTTTACGCCGCCAAAGGCTTTGAAGCGCAAGGCAAACGCCGCGCCTACTACCAAACACCCGAGGGGGATCGGCTGGATGCTCTGGTTATGGTCCGCCGACTTTAAATACCAATTTAATACCAATTACTAACCAACTGATCTAATTTTCAGCACCACAGGCAGGCACACGTCGCCGCCGCCAGATTCCTATTGACCCTCTGACAAACCACTGTCCTAAATCGTCTACGATCTGCCCGACACAGGCTGCCAATAGGCGGCCCTGCACGGGGTAGCACCGATAAACCTAACGGGAGACGACCATGACCCTGATGAAAAACCTGATGGGTGCTGCGGCAACGCTGGCACTGACCGCAGGCCTTGCAAGTGCAGAGCCCGCAATCATTTATGACCTTGGCGGAAAATTCGACAAATCCTTTAACGAGGCGGCTTTCAACGGTGCCGAGAAATGGGCGAAGGAAACCGGCGGCACCTATAAAGAGCTGGAAATGCAGAACGAAGCCCAGCGCGAGCAGGCGCTGCGGTCTCTGGCAGAAGAGGGTGCAAACCCGATCGTCACCACCGGCTTTGGCATGTCTGACCCAATCGCGGCTGTGGCGGCTGATTTCCCTGACACCAAATTCGTCACCATCGACGGCTGGGTCGACCCTGCTGCACATCCAAACGTGCTGACCATCGGCTTTTCCGAACATGAAGGCTCGTATCTGGTCGGTATGATGGCGGCGATGGCGTCGAAAACCGGCACCGTCAGCTTTATCGGCGGCATGGACATTCCGCTGATCCGCAACTTTGCTTGTGGCTATGCGCAGGGTGCGAAGGCTGTGAAGCCCGATGTCAACTTCATCTCGTCGATGACCGGCACCACCCCTGCGGCTTGGAACGATCCTGTCAAGGGCGCGGAACTGGCCAAGGCGCAAAAGGCACAAGGTTCTGACGTGATTTTCGCGGCGGCTGGCGGCACCGGTGTTGGCGTTCTGCAAGCGGCAGCTGACGAAGGCATCTTGTCGGTGGGCGTTGACAGCAACCAGAACTACCTGTTCCCCGGCAAAGTGCTGACCTCGATGCTCAAGCGCGTTGACGTGGCCGTTTATAACTCGATGAAGGCAGGCGATGCGCTGGATACCACCACGCAAACGCTTGATCTGAAAGCAGATGGCGTTGGCTATGCGATGGATGACAACAACGCGGCACTGGTCACCCCAGAGATGAAAGCAGCGGTCGACGCCGCCGCCGACAAGATCAAATCGGGCGAGCTGGTGGTGCATGACTACCGCACCGACAACATGTGCCCTGCGGCAGAGTTTTGATCTGACCAAACCAAAGCTGGCCGCGCAGAGCAATCTGCGCGGCCGGTTTTTTTAGCGGCCCTGCCGCAGGAGAAAGCCGATGACCCAAGCCGCTATTCAGCTGAAAGGCATCTCCAAGGCCTTTGGGACTGTGCAGGCCAACCGCGATATCAATATCTCGGTCGCCAAAGGCACGATCCACGGCATTATCGGCGAAAACGGCGCGGGCAAATCCACCCTGATGTCGATCCTTTACGGCTTTTACAAAGCCGACGCGGGCCAGATTTTCATCAACGGCCAGCCCACCCTTATTCCTGACAGCCAAGCCGCCATCCGCGCCGGCATCGGCATGGTGTTTCAGCATTTCAAGCTGGTGCAGAACTTTACTGTGCTGGAAAACGTCATTCTGGGCGCCGAAGACGGCCCCTTGTTGAACGCAAGCCTGAGCAAGGCGCGCAAAGTGCTGATGGAGCTGTCGCGCGAATACGAGCTGGATGTGCATCCCGATGCGCTGATCCAAGATCTGTCGGTCGGCCATCAACAGCGGGTAGAAATCCTGAAGGCGCTTTATCGTCAGGCCGATATCCTGATCTTGGACGAACCCACCGGCGTGCTGACCCCGGATGAGGCCGACCATCTGTTCCGCATCCTGCGCGGGCTGAAAGCACAGGGCAAAACCATCATCCTGATCACCCACAAACTGCGCGAGATCATGGAGACCACCGACAACGTCTCGGTGATGCGGCGCGGCACGATGGTGGACACAGTGAAAACCGCTGAAAGCACGCCCGAGTCGCTGGCCGAGCTGATGGTAGGCCGTAAAGTCCTGCTCGAGGTCGAGAAAAAGCCCGCAACCCCCGGCGCGGTGGTGCTTTCAGTGCAAGATCTGCAGATGCGCGACGAACATGGCGTGGAACGGCTGAAAGGCATCAGCTTTGACATTCGTGCCGGCGAAATCCTTGGCATCGCAGGCGTGTCGGGCAATGGTCAATCCGAACTGCTGGAAGCCTTGGGCGGCTTTGGCGCGGCCACGGGCGTGATCACGCTCAAGGGGCAAGTGCTGCCGTTGTCAGGCCCACAGGCCAATGGCCAAAGTCGGCGCGAGGCCGGCATCGCCCATGTGCCCGAAGACCGCCAGCATCTGGGCCTGATCATGGATTTCGCGGCCTGGGAAAACACCGCCTTTGGCTATCACAACGATGCGAAATACCAAAAGAACCGGCTTTTCATGGATAACGAGGCCCTGCGCGCCGATACGGCGGCGAAAATGGCCACCTTTGATGTGCGCCCACCAATCCCTGCGCTTGCGGCCAAACATTTTTCGGGCGGCAATCAGCAAAAGTTGGTCGTCGCGCGCGAAATCGAACAAGACCCCGACCTGTTGCTGATTGGCCAACCCACCCGCGGCGTCGATATCGGCGCGATTGAGTTCATTCACAAACAGATCGTGGCCCTGCGCGATGCGGGCAAAGCGGTGCTGCTGGTCTCGGTCGAGCTGGACGAAATCCTCAGCCTCTCGGACCGCATTGCGGTGATGTTTGACGGCCAGATCATGGGCTTTGCCGACCCCGAAACCACCAACGAGCGCGCGCTTGGCCTGATGATGGCCGGTGTCGCGGGGAAGGCCTAAGCCATGACCAAGCTGCCACAATGGGCCGATATCGTTCTGGTGCCGCTGATCAGCCTTGTGCTGGCGGCGATTGTCTCGGCGCTGGTGCTGCTGTCGATCGGGCAAAGCCCGGTCGAGGCGATCTCGATCATGGTCGATGGGGCTTTTGGCTCGGCCAATGGCTGGGGCTATACGCTTTACTATGCCACCAGCTTTATGTTCACCGGCCTTGCGGTGACAGTGGCCTTTCATGCGGGCCTGTTCAACATCGGCGGCGAGGGGCAGGCGCAGCTGGGCGGCTTGGGCGTGGCGCTGATTTGCCTTGCGCTGCCCTGGCCGCATTGGACCCTGGCCCTCTTGGCAGCCAGCCTTGGCGGGGCGGCCTTTGGCGCGGCTTGGGCGGCGATTCCGGCCTATCTACAAGCCAAACGTGGCAGCCATATCGTGATCACCACAATCATGTTCAACTATATCGGCGCGGCCTTTATCATCTATATGCTGGTCGATGTGCTGCGCCCGCCAGGCCAACAAGACCCAGCTACGGCGAAATTTCCAACAGGCACGCATTTGCCCGCCCTCTCTGACATCCCAATGCTGCGCGAGCTCTTCGCGCGCTGGAACGCCGATGGCACGCCCAAGCTGACCAAAGCCGGCATCCAGATGTATTCCAACGTGCCCGCCAATGTGACGCTTTTTATCGCTATTGCCGCCTGCTTTGCGGTCTGGGCGCTGCTGTGGCGCACAAGGCTTGGCTATCAGATCCGCGCCTTTGGCAAATCCGAAGCCGCCTCGCGCTATGCTGGCATCAATCCGGTCAAGATCACCATGATCGCCATGCTGATCTCGGGCGGGCTCGCGGGGCTGATGGCGATCAACAATGTGATGGGGGCCTCGGGCAGATTGCTGCAAAACTCGGCCGAGGGGGCGGGCTTTATCGGCATCGCCGTGGCGCTGATGGGGCGCAATCACCCGATTGGGGTGTTTCTGGCGGCGATCCTGTTCGGCTTTCTCTACCAAGGCGGCGCGGCGCTTGGCCTACACACCACGATCCCGCTTGAAATGCGGCTGGTGGTGCAGGGGCTGGTGATCCTGTTTACCGGAGCCTTAGATCAAATGGTGCGGATGTTGCTGGCATGGGCCTTCAGCCTTGGCAAGAAAAGGATAGCCTGATGGATTATGACACAGTGATGCAGATCCTCGGCTCCACGGTCCGGCTTGGCACGCCTTTGCTGCTGGCCTGCCTTGCGGGGCTGTTTTCCGAACGCTCTGGCGTGTTTGACATCGGACTGGAAGGCAAGATGCTGGCCGCAGCCATGGCCGCAGCCACCGTCGCCTTCATGACAGGGTCTGCTTGGATCGGGCTTGGCGCGGGCATCGTGGCCTCGCTCCTGTTTTCTGCCCTGCACGGGCTTGCCTCGATCAGCTTCAAAGGCAACCAGCTGATTTCCGGCGTGGCGCTGAACTTTCTGGCCTCGGGTCTGACAGTGCTGATCGCCCAAGCCCTGTTCAAACAAGGAGGACGCACCCCAGCCCTTGCCGGCGATGCCCGCTTCAACCCGATTGATCTGCCCTTTGCCGAGGCCGTGAAAGACCTGCCCTTGCTTGGCCCGCTTTACGCCCAAGTGATCTCTGGCCATTCCATCCTTGTTTATGCCGCCTTCGCCGCCGTGCCCCTGTCTTGGTGGCTGCTCAACCGCACCCGCTTTGGCCTGCGCCTACGCGCGGCGGGCGAAAACCCCGCCGCCCTTGATACCGCAGGCGTCTCGGTGGTGCGCATGCGCTATGCCGCGCTCTTTATCACCGGCGTGCTTTGCGGCCTTGCCGGGGCCTATATGGCCACCGCCCTGCAAGCAGGCTTTGGCCGCGAGATGACCGCAGGCCGCGGCTATATCGCGCTTGCCGCGCTGATCTTTGCCAAATGGCGCGCCCTGCCCGCCTTGGGGGCCACCATGCTGTTTGGCTTTTTCCAAGCCCTCGCGCTGCGCCCCGATGTGGTCGAAACCGTCACCCATGTGAAAATCTCCGGCTCCTTTCTCGATGCCCTGCCCTATATCCTCACTGTCATCGCCGTGGCAGGCTTTATCGGCAAATCGATCCCGCCGCGTGCAGGCGGCGAACCCTATGTCAAAGAACGCTAAGCCCCGCGGCTTTCATCTTGGCGCAAATATCCCACGGGGGCAGGCCCAAAGGGCCGCGGGGGTGTGAAACCCCCGTCCCCACCACCCAAAGGACCCCCGATGTCAGACCAAATCGCCAACCTCACCCAGATCGTACACGCCCGCGCAGGATCCGCTCCGATCGAGCTTGGCCTTATCCTTGGCTCCGGCCTTGGCCATCTGGCGCGTGCCGTCGAGGGCGTGGCGATCCCCTATGCCGATCTGCCGGGCTTTCCCCATATCGGGGTATCGGGCCATAATCCAAACCTGGTGATCGGCAAGCTGGAAGGCCGCCGCGTCGCGGTTTTTGGCGCGCGCGAGCATTACTACGAAACCGGCAACCCAGCCGCGATGCGCCTGCCGCTTACCCTGCTCAAGGCACTGGGGGCCAGCCAGCTTATCGCCACCAATGCCGCAGGCTCGCTCTGCCCTGATCTGCGTCCGGGCGATCTGATGCTGCTCAGCGATCATATCAATTTCTCCGGCCTCAATCCGCTGATCGGCGAGAAAACCGACGCTCGCTTTGTGCCGATGACAACGGCGCATGATGCAGATCTGCGCGCAGCCCTGCGCGCCAGTGCCACGGCGGTGGGGGTGGCGCTGCCCGAAGGCGTCTATGCTTGGTATTCAGGCCCCTCCTTTGAAACCCCTGCCGAAATTCGCGCCATCAAAATTCTGGGCGGCGATGCTGTTGGCATGTCCACGGTGCCCGAGGTGATCTTGGCGCGGTTCTTGGGTCTGCGGGTGGCGGCGATCTCGACGATCACCAATATGGCTGCGGGCATGTCAGACGAACAGATCAGCCACGAGCATACCAAGGCCATGGCCCCCCTCGGGGCGGCAAAACTGGAAAAACTGCTCCGGCATTTTCTGCGTCAGGCAATTTAGATCATGCAAGGGTTTGACAAGCCGCGAAAAACCCCGCATCCCTAGGAAAAGCCACCTTTCACTAGGCTCGCGGCCATGCAGATTTACCTCCCCATCGCTGAGGTTTCGATCAATGCCTTTCTTCTGTTGGGCTTAGGTGGAATCGTCGGTTTTTTATCCGGCATGTTCGGCGTCGGCGGAGGCTTTTTGATCACCCCGCTTTTGCTGTTCATCGGCGTGCCTGCAGGGGTTGCCGTGGCGACCGGCGCAAACCAAGTTGTTGCCTCTTCGGTTTCAGGAATGCTGGTTCAGATGAAGCGCCGCGGCGTCGATTTCCGCATGGGCATGGTGCTGCTGATCGGCGGCCTGATCGGTTCTTTTGTCGGGGTCAAGATCTTTGCCTGGATGACGGCCCTTGGCCAGATTGATCTGTTTGTGCAGCTATCTTACGTGCTGTTTCTGGGGCTGATCGGCGGGCTGATGTTTGTCGAAAGCCTGCGCAGCATTCTGCGCAACCGCAAGCAGGGCACGGCGATGCCGGTGCGGCGCGCGCATGTGCACACTTGGGCGCATCGGCTGCCGTTCAAGATGAAGTTTCGGGTCTCGGGGCTTTATGTCTCGGTGATCCCGCCTTTGATGATCGGCGTACTTGTGGGCCTGTTGTCCGCCTGTATGGGGGTCGGCGGCGGCTTTCTTCTGGTGCCTGCGATGATCTACACGCTGGGCGTGCCCACCCGCGTTGTGGTTGGCACCTCGCTGTTTCAGATCATCTTCACCACCAGCTTCACCACAATCATGCATGCGGTCAACAGCCAGACGGTTGATATGGTACTGGCCCTGCTGTTGATCATCGGCGGCGTAATCGGCGCGCAGATCGGTGCCTTGGTCTCGACCCGGCTGCAAGCCGAACAGCTGCGCATTCTGCTCGCGCTTTTGGTGATCTCGGTCTGCTTCAAGATCGCATTGGATCTGCTGCTGCAACCAGCCGAGCTGTTTTCAATCACCCCCTTGGTGCTGCCATGAGGCGGCTTTGGGCGCTGGCGCTGGCGCTGGCCAGCCTGCCACAGCTGACCTGCGCCGAAGAACAGATCGTCACCGGCCTGAGCCAAAATCGGGTCGAGATTACTGCCAATTACGACGGATCGAACATTCTGATCTATGGCGCGGTGAAACGCACCGCGCCACCACCAGAGGGTGGCCGGCTCGAAGTGATCGTCACCGTCGAGGGCCCAGCACAACCCTTGGTGCTGCGGCGCAAGGAAAAGGTGGCAGGTATCTGGATCAACCAATCTGCGGTCACTATCAGCTCGGCCCCCAGCTTTTACGCGGTCGCCACCACCGGCCCCTTTGCTGATATCCTGTCGCATACCGACGATCTGCGCTATCGCATCAGCCTGCCACAAGTGATCCGCGCCATCGGCATCAGCGCCGAGGCCGCAGATTCCCCCGAATTCGTCGAAGCCCTGAAACGCATCCGCATGAACGAGGATCGCTATCACATCGCGATTGGGCGGGTGCAATTGCTGCAAGAAACCCTGTTTCGCGCCGATGTCGAACTGCCTGCCAACCTCAGCGATGGCAATTACAAGGTGCGGCTGTTCATCCTGCGCGGTGGCGAGGTGATCGACCATCAAGACCGCTATATCGGCGTGCGAAAAGCGGGGATTGAACGCGATCTGTTCAATCTCGCGCATGAACAACCGCTGCTTTATGGCGTGATCTCGCTGCTGCTTGCTGCCGTCGCCGGCTGGGCCGCCTCCGCCGGTTTCCGCTATATGCGCCGCTAGGCGCGCGCGCCAAAGCCTGCGCGGGGGGCTCGATGCCCCGCGCGCAGGCCACCACGTTCAGGTTATCCCAAAGCTTGCGCCAAGGCCGGAAAGCCGCGTCGCAGTGTCACCAGCCGCATCAGGTTCAGCACCATCAGCGCCCCCCAAAGCCCGTGATTGCCCGCCAAGGGCACCAAAACCAGCAAGGCCGCGACATAGCAGGCCACCGAAACCGCCATCGCCCGCAGCATGGCTTGCGTGCGCAGCGCGCCAATATAGACGCCGTCATAAATCCAAGACCCCACGCCGACCAAGGGCGCAATCGCAAGCCAGGGCAGATAGATCGCAGCCTCGGCCCGCACATCTGGGGCCGTGGTCATCAGCGCGATGATTGGCACTCCGGCCAGGGCAAAGATCAGCGCCAAGACCGCCGCCCCCGCCAGCCCCAACTGCATCGAAACCGCCGTCGCACGGCGCAATGGCCCCAACGCCCGCGCACCCACCGCTTGGCCCACCAGCGTTTCGGCGGCAAAGGCAAAGCCATCCAAGCCATAGGCGGTGATCTCTAGAAACTGCATCAGCACATGATTGGCCGCCAAGGTCACATCGCCAAAGCCCGCCGCCAGAAAGATGAAACTGGTGAAGGACAGTTGCAAAAGAACCGAACGCAGCATGATGTCGCGGCTGGCACCAAACATCTTGCGCAGCGCCACAGGGTCGCGCAGCCGGCACAGCGCCGCGCCAAGCTGGCGCCCAAACACCGCGCGCAACAGCCACAGCCCCAGCAAAAGCCCGGCATATTCCGCGATCAAAGTCGCCTGCGCCACCCCCGCGATACCCCAGCCCAGCTTGAGCACAAACAGCATATCAAGCCCAACGTTCAGCCCGTTTTGCACCAGCTGCAACAGCAGCACCGCCCGGGTGCGCTCGGCCGCAATCAGCCAGCCGGTTACCGCGTAAAGCATCACTGTTGCAGGCGCGCCCCAGATCCGAATGCCCAGATAAAGCCGCGCGGCCGCCTCGACCTCGGCACTGGCAGGGGCGACCCAAAGCGCTGCCCCAAACAGCGCGCCCTGCAGCGCCACCAGGACCAGCCCTGCCGCCGCCCCGATCATCAGTGCACGCAACAAGACCGCGTCGCGCTCGACCGCGTCGCCCGCCCCCATCGCTTGGGCGGCAAGCCCCGAGGTCGACATCCGCAAAAAGCCAAAGATCCAGTAAAACGTCGCCAAGATCATCGCGCCAAGGCCGACGGCGGCCAAGGGGGCGGCCTGCCCGATCTGACCAATCACCGCCGTATCCACCGCCCCCAGCAGCGGTATCGTCGCGTTTGAAACCACAATCGGCAGCGCAATCCGCAACACCCGCGCATGGGTGATCGCCATCATGCTGCAGCCCCCGCCATCAAGAACCGTCCCGAGCCCAGCGCAAAGGGCCGCGTTGCATCCTCTTGCCAGGCCTCGACCTGCACACTGGCATAGCGCCGCCCGATCCGGTTCACACTTGCGCGCGCAAAGGCGGGCTTGGCCTGACCGCTGCGCAGATAATCGACGCCAAAGTTGATGGTTTTCGGCAAGACGGGGGCTGCATCCTGCAGATCAAACCGCCCTGCCGCAATCTCGGGCAACAGGCTGGCATAGGTCAGGCTGATCAGCGCTGTCACCTCTAAAAACGCCGCCGTCACCCCGCCATGTAACGCGGGCACCGCAGGGTTGCCAATCAGCATCGGCTGAAACGGCAAGCTGGCCAAAACCCCCGCCTCTTGCCAGCAAAATTCGATGCCCAGAAACTGAATATAGGGCACATCGCGCACCAAAGCCGCCAAGATCTGCTCTGCCTGCGCGCTCATAGCCCTGCCCCGCTGCTGCGCTCAATCGCAAAGGCCCCGGCAGCCATCGCCACCGGTCGGCTTTGATCATCGTCATAGGCCGTCACCCGCACGAAAGCCACGGTCTGGGTGACATGATGACATTCGGCCTTGGCCACAATGCTTTGCCCCGGCGTCGCGGGCCGCATGTAATCAATCCGCAAATCCAAAGTCGCGGTCGAAATCGGTGCCGCCGGATGGCTCATCACCGCGGTGCCGCTTGCGGTGTCCATCAGCGCCGAGACAGCGCCACCATGCAGCACCCCCGTGGTCGGATCGCCCACCAGCCGCGCGTCCCATGGCATCACCATCGTCGCCGTGCCCGCCCCCAATTCCGTAAGCTCCATCGCCAAAGCCGCCGCATGGGGCAAGGCCGCTGTAAACTGACGCGCGAATTTCAACCTGTTTTCCATGCCGCCATAATCCCTTGCAACCGCCAAAGCGCAAGACCCCGACAGGGAAATCTTGCACCTGCCCAAGCGCCAGCCTAGTCTGCGCCCAAAGGAACCCAACATGACCGACAGCCGCCTAAGCTTTAAAGAGATGTGCGCGCGTTTCGACGTCACCCCGCGCACCCTGCGCTATTACGAATATATCGAGCTGCTTGCCCCCGAAAAAGATGGCCGCGCGCGCTTTTACACCCCGCGCGAGGTTGCCCGCATGACGCTGATCCTGCGCGGCCGCCGCTTTGGCTTTAGTCTGGAAGAGATCCGGCAATGGCTGCTGATCTATCAGCAAAAGGGCACCCAACCGCAGCTGCAAGAATGGGTCGCGATGGCAGATCGCCAGTTGCAAGAATTGGGCGCGCAGCACCAATCGCTCGAAGCCGCAATCGCCGATCTGCGCGCTTTGCGCGACAAGGCTGCCGCAGATCTGGCCAAGCTGCCGCCGCCGACCTAGCGCGGCTTTCTGCCGAACCTTACGTCATCCATAACAATGACGTGACGTTACATTTACGTTAACGTCAACATGGCACATATAGTCTTACAACCTCTCCCGTTTACGGGCGCTTTGAAGGATGTTGCCATGACCGAAACTTTGACCATCAGGCAAATGTGCGACGCGCATCAGGTCACGCCGCGCACCCTGCGGTTTTACGAGGCCAAGGAACTGCTGACCCCGATCCGGCAGGGCTCCAAGCGGCTTTACACCCGCAAAGACCGCGCCCGCCTGCAGCTGATTTTGCGCGGCAAACGCTTTGGCTTCAGTCTCGAAGACATTCGGCAATTGCTGGATATGTATGATCACAACGGCAGCAATCAGGTACAACTGGAACGCACCTATCAACTGGCGCAAGACCGCATCGCCCAGATGAAGGCGCAGGCCGCAGAACTCAGCCTTGCCATCCAAGACCTTGAAACCGAAATGCGCGGTGTCGCGGCTACCCTTGCCGCCTTCCGCAAAGCCGCAGAATAGGACAGCCCATGCCCAGCTACACCGCCCCCATCAAAGATATGCAATTCCTGCTGCATCAGGTGCTGAACGTCAGCGCCAGCGATATCGCAGGCTACGCGGATCTGGACGAAGCCTTCACCGCCGCCGTTCTGGAAGAGGCGGGCAAGGTTGCCAGCGATCTGCTCGCCCCGCTGAACGCCAGCGGCGACCGCGAGGGCTGCACGCTGGAAAACGGTGTCGTGCGCACACCCAAAGGCTTTAAAGCCGCCTTTGCCGCAATGAAAGACGGCGGCTGGACAGCGCTGGACTGCGACCCGGCCTATGGCGGCCAGGGTCTGCCCTATCTGATGGGCACCGCGGTGGGCGAGATTTTTGTCTCGGCCAATATGGCCTTTAACATGTACCAGGGCCTGACCCATGGCGCCTATTCGGCGATCCACACCCATGGCACAGAGGCACAAAAACAAACCTATCTGCCCAAGCTGATCTCTTGCGATTGGACAGGCACGATGAACCTGACCGAACCGCATTGCGGCACCGATCTTGGCCTGATGCGCACCCGCGCCGAACCGCAAGACGACGGCAGCTATAAGATAACCGGCACCAAGATCTTTATCTCGGCCGGCGATCACGATCTGGCCGAAAACATCATCCACCTTGTGCTGGCCAAAGCCCCGGGCGGCGGCGAAGGCACCAAAGGGATTTCGCTGTTTATCGTGCCAAAGCGGCTGGTCGGTGCCGATGGCGCCTTGGGCGCGCGCAACGCCGTCTCGGTTGGTAAGATCGAAGACAAAATGGGCATCCATGGCAATGCCACCTGCGTGATGAACTATGACGGCGCCACCGGCTACCTGTTGGGCGATCTGCACAAAGGCATGCGCGCGATGTTCACCATGATGAACGAGGCCCGCCTTGGCGTCGGCCTGCAAGGCTATGCCGTGGCCGAAGCCGCCTATCAAAATGCCGCAGCCTATGCGCGCGACCGCCTGCAGGGGCGCGCGGTGACAGGGGCGCAAAACCCCACAGGCCCAGCCGATGCGCTGATCGTTCACCCCGATATTCGCCGCAGCCTGATGGATCAGAAATCCTTTGTCGAAGGCGCACGCGCTTTCACCTTCTGGTCCGCCCAGATGATTGACGCCTCGGTGCGCAACAAGGACGCCGATGCCGAAGGCATGGTGTCACTGCTGATCCCAGTGCTGAAAGGCTTTCTCACCGACCGCGGCTTCGAGACGGCGGTGCAGGCCCAGCAAATCTGGGGCGGCCATGGCTATATCGAGGATAACCCGATGTCGCAATTTGTCCGCGACGCCCGCATTGCCCAAATCTACGAAGGCGCAAACGGCGTGCAGGCGCTGGATCTGGTTGGCCGCAAATTGGCACAAGATGGCGGCAAACATGTGATGGCCTTCTTTGATCTGATCAAAACCTTCCTCAAGCAAAACGCCGATGACCCGCAGATGGCGCCCTATCTTGAACCGCTGAAAAAAGCCTCCAAAGACGTGCAAGCAGCCACGATGTTCTTCATATCCCAAGCGGCAAAAAATCCCAATGCTGCGCTGGCAGGGTCCTATGACTTCATGCTGATGATGGGCCATACCTGCTTGGGCCTGATCTGGGCCAAAATCGCCAAAGCCGCGCTTGCAGCCACCACAGACCCCGATTTTCATGCAGCCAAGCTGATCACCGCGCGCTATTATATGACGCGTCAGCTTCCCGCGACTGCGCTGCATCTCGCCCGCATTGAAAGCGGCGCCGATCCAGTGATGGCTTTGCCCGAAGCGGCGTTCTAAGCTTGGTCAAAACCGCAAAGGACCGCCATGCCAAAACGCTTTCGCCTCACCCGCCGCTTTCCGGTCGCCATGACCGAAGACGGCTACCGCCGCCTGAAAACCTTCGCGCGCGACGCGGGGCTGGACGAGGGCGAGGCGCTGTCCTTTCTGTTTGAAAACTATAGCAGTGTCATCCATCACGACAATCTCGCCCACCGCCTGCGCCTGTTTAATTCCGAACTCGAAAGCCGAAAGTAAGGCTTTCATCTGTCTAAAAATATCCCACGGGAGCGCGAGGGTGTGAAACCCTCGCTCCGACCGCAGTCTCAAAGGACCACCGTTCATGACCGCAAAACTCTACTGCTTTGGCGAATCCGGCAATGCTTACAAATGTGCCCTTGCCCTGACCTTCGCCGATATGGAATGGGAACCGATCTATGTCGATTTCTTCAATGGCGGCGCACGCACGCCGGAATTCCGCGCGATCAACGAAATGGGCGAGGTGCCGGTGCTGCTGGACGGCGAGACCACGCTGACGCAATCTGGCGTGATCCTCGATTACATCTCCTCGAAAACCGGCAAGCTTGGTGGCAAATCCGCAGCCGAACGCCGCGAGGTGCTGCGCTGGCTGTTTTGGGACAACCACAAATTCTCGACCATGATCGGCAATACCCGGTTTTTGATGAACTTCCTGCCCACCGACAAACGCCCTGAAGCGGTGATCACCTTTCAGCAAGGCCGCTTGAAAGCCGCCTATGCGGTGCTGAACGATCACCTGACCCAGCGCACTTGGGTCGCGGGCGAGGCTATGACCATCGCCGATCTGTCCTGCGCGGGCTATCTTTATTACCCCGAGCCCTTTGGCTTTAACCGCGCCGATTGGCCTGGCATCGACGCTTGGCTTGACCGCATCGCCGCCACCCCCGGATGGAAGCATCCCTATGATCTGATGCCCGGCAACCCTTCGGATCGCGCATAAGGAACCCGACATGACCGATGCCTTTATCTACGACGCCGTCCGCTCGCCACGTGGCAAAGGCCGCGCTGACGGGGCTTTGCACGAGCTCACCTCGGTGGCGCTTTCGGCCAAGATCCTGAATGCGCTGAAAGACCGCAACGGGCTGGAAGGCCATGCCGTCGAAGATGTGATCTGGGGCAATGTCACCCAGGTGGGCGAACAGGGCGGCTGTCTTGCCCGTTCGGCGGTCTTGCTGTCAGACCTTGATCAATCCATCCCCGGCCTTGCCATCAACCGCTTTTGTGCCTCTGGGATGGAGGCGGTCAATCTGGCCGCCAATCAGATCAAAGGCGATGCCGGCCGCGCCTATATCGCCGGCGGGGTCGAGATGATGGGCCGTGTCGCCATGGGCTCGGACGGGGCGGCGATTGCGGTCGACCCGACGCTGGCGATGAAGACCTATTTCGTGCCGCAAGGCATCTCGGCCGATATCATCGCCACGCAATACGGCTTTACCCGCGACCAAGCTGACGCCTTGGCGGTGCAATCGCAAGCCCGCGCTGCGGCGGCCTGGGCCGACAACCGCTTTGCCAAATCCGTCATCCAGATCACCGATCAAAACGGCCTGCCGATCTTGGGACAAGACGAATATATGCGCCCCAATACCGATATGCAGACGCTTGGCGCGCTCAAGCCCGCCTTCAAAGACATGGGCGAGAGCATGCCCGGCTTTGATAAGGTCGCGCTGATGAAATATCCGCATCTCGAGCGTATCAACCACATCCACCACGCGGGCAATTCCTCGGGCATCGTCGACGGTGCTGCGGCTTTGCTGATCGGCAATGCTGAATTTGGCCGCGCACACGGCCTGAAACCCCGCGCCCGCATTCGCGCCACGGCAAAAATCGGCACCGATCCGACCATCATGCTGACAGGTCCGGTTCCGGTGACAGAAAAGATTTTGCGCGACAGCGGGCTTGGCATCAAAGACATCGACCTTTTCGAGGTGAACGAGGCTTTTGCCGCCGTGGTGCTGCGGTTTCAGCAGGCCTTTGACGTCGACCCTGCGCTTGTGAACGTCAACGGCGGCGCAATCGCCATGGGCCACCCTTTGGGGGCAACAGGGGCGATCATCATCGGCACGCTGCTGGACGAATTGGAACGCAGCGACAAGACCCTTGGCCTTGCGACGCTGTGCATCGCCAGCGGCATGGGGGCTGCAACCATCATCGAGCGGCTTTAGCCATGCCGATCAGGGCCTTCGATCAGATTGCAGACGCGCTGACCACCGCCCTGATCGCTGGCGATTTTGCCGCCTATCGCAGCCTGATGCAGCTGCCGTTAAAGATCAGCTCGCGCGCGGGGCAAAGCCATCGCCTGCAGACCGAAGACGCCCTGCGACAAGATTTCGACGCCTATGTCGCGGTGATCCGCGCCTATGGCGTCACCGATATCTATCGCCAGATTGTAAGCTTTGACGTCAGCAAGGCCGATCAGATGCAGTTGCATTGCCTGACCCATATCATGGCTGATGCCCAGCGCCTGGTTGCGCCGTTTGAAACCCATTTCCACCTGCACCACAGCGGCGACGGCTGGCGGATCAGCTTTATCGAAAGTTCCGAGGATCATATCAGATGGACGCTTGGCCAAGCCCCGTTGGCAGGCGAACCGAAGGCGGGCGCGTGATGGCGCGCCCCTGCAAGTTAAAAGGTGAACGATGCCCGTGCTTGATCTGACAAAAGTGCCGCTGAAAACCGGCTCGATCTACCCCACCCCCTATGCGGATCTGATGCGGGGCCGATCAAGCCTGCGCTTGGCCGAGGCGGGTGGGCTGACGCAATTTGGCGTCAATCTGGTGACGCTGCAACCGAGGGCTTTGTCGTCGCTGCGCCACTGGCATCTGGTCGAAGACGAGTTTGTGATGATCACCGCCGGCGAATGCCTGCTGGTAGAAGACGGTGGCGAGACGCTGATGCGCGCCGGCGATTGCGCCGCCTTTCCCGCAAATATCCCCAACGGGCATCACTTTATCAACCGTAGCGCCGCCCCTGCCAACTTTCTGGTCATCGGCAGCAAAGCCCCGCACGAAGTTGTCAGCTATGCCGACGTCGATCTGGTGGTGACGATGGCCGAGGGCCGCGCCGTTTTCAGCCATAAAGACGGCAGCAGCAATTCGGAGGCGCGATGATCGTCTTTGCAGACCGCGCTCCGATCAGCCGCGCTGATGGCGTTGAAACCCAGCATCTTTCGGTGGCGGGGGGCCTGCGCCAATTTGGCGCCTATGTCGAAACCTTGGCCAAGGGCGCCTGGTCGTCCAACCGCCATTGGCACGAGGCCGAGGACGAATTTCTGTTCGTCTTGGATGGCACCGCCACTTTGCATGACGACAACGGCCTGACCGATCTGACCCCGGGTGATGCCATCACCTGGCGGCAAGGCGAGCCCAACGCCCACCATATCACCAACCGCTTTGACGCGCCGCTGCGCTATCTGATCGTGGGCGCGCGCGCAGGCTTTGACACCTGCCACTATCCTGACAGCGGCAATCGGCTGCAAACCGGCCCCAGCCGCTGGCAGCTGTTTGACGGCAGCGGCACGCTGCTGCGCGCCGGCGATAACCCGCCCGAGCTGTGCAATCTGCCGCCGGCTTGGGGCTTTGCCTATGATGGCAGCCGCCTGCCGCAGATCCATCGCGCCAAAGGCCGCGCTTGGGTATTGGAAGACGCCTATCGCCACCCGATCCTTGGTGGCGGCCTTGGCCCCTATCTGCATTGTGTCTTGGGTGACGCGGGCGGCCTGTCGCAATTTGGCGCGCATCTTGAACGCCTGCCCGCAGGCTCTGGTTCAAGCTTTCGGCATTGGCACGAGGCCGAGGATGAAATGCTGCTGCTGCTTGCGGGCACCCCCACCCTGATCGAAAACCAAGAGACTGTGCTGGCTCCGGGTGCTGTGCTGTGCTGGCCCGCAGGCAGCCCAATTGGCCACCGGCTGGAAAATCGCGGGCAGACCGAGGCGCTTTATCTGACGCTTGGAACGCGGCTTGAGCGCGATGTCATCCACTATCCCGATCATGATCTTATCACCCAAAAAGACGGCGCTTTGCGTCACTATCTTCATGCCGATGGCAGGCCATGGGCAACGCAAACCCCGCACCAACCTGCTTGAAGCCCTTCGTTAAAGGAACCGCGCGATGACCGATTTCACCTATGCTATGGACGCCGACGGCGTTGTCACCCTGACCTGGGATGTTGTCTCCAAGTCAATGAATGTGATGTCGACCGCCAGCTTTTTGCAGCTGTCACAGTTGGTTGACCGCGCCTTGGCCGACCCACAAGCCCGCGGCATCATCATCACCTCGGGCAAAAAGGATTTCGCCGGCGGCATGGATCTGAACGTCATCGCCGAGATGCGCGCAGGCGGGGCTGCGGCGATTTTCGACGGCGTGATGGGGATGCACGGGGTGCTGCGCAAAATTGAACGCGCGGGGATGGACCCAAAGACCCTCAAAGGCGGCAAGCCGATTGTCGCAGCCCTGCCGGGCACAGCGCTTGGCATCGGGCTCGAGCTGCCACTGGCCTGCCACCGCATCATCGCCGCCGATAACCCCCGCGCCAAAATCGGCCTGCCCGAAATCATGGTTGGCATCTTTCCGGGCGCAGGCGGCACCACCCGGCTTGCGCGCAAATTGGGCGCGATGATGGCCGCCCCCTATCTGCTGGAAGGCAAGCTCTCTGATCCAAAGGCCGCCCGCGCTGCCGGCCTGATCGACGAAGTCGTCGCACCCGAAGACCTGCTTGCCCGCGCCAAGGCCTGGGTTCTGGCCGCCACCGACGCCGATCTGGTGAAACCATGGGACGCCAAGGGCTATAAAATGCCCGGCGGCGCGCCCTATCACCCCGCAGGCTTTATGACCTTTGTTGGCGCCTCGGCAATGGTGCTGGGCAAAACCATGGGCGTCTACCCCGCCGCTCGCGCCCTGCTTGCCGCCGTCTACGAAGGCGCGCTGGTGCCCTTTGACACCGCACTTAAGATCGAGGCCCGCCAGTTCACCTCTGTGCTGATGAACCCCTCGTCTTCGGCGATGATCCGCAGCCTCTTCATCAACAAAGAGGCGCTGGAAAAAGGCGCGAACCGCCCGGCTGTCACCGATCAAACGGTGCAAAAACTGGGGGTGATCGGCGCAGGCATGATGGGGGCTGGGATCGCCTATGTTGCGGCCAATGCGGGCATTTCTGTGTTACTGATCGACGCCGATCAAGCTGCCGCCGACCGTGGCCGTGCACATTCGGAAGCCCTGCTCGACAAAGGCATCGCAAGACGCAAAGTCACCCCCGAGAAAAAGGCAGAGGTGCTGGCACGCATCACCGCCACCACCGATTACGCGGCCCTTGCCGGCTGCGATCTGATCATCGAAGCGGTGTTTGAAGACCCCAAGATCAAAGCCGAGGTCACCGCCCGCGTCGAAGCCGCCGTTGGCCCCGACTGCATCTATGCCTCCAACACCTCCACCCTGCCGATCTCGATGCTGGCAAAGGCCAGCCAGCGCCCGGATCAGTTCATCGGCATCCATTTCTTCAGCCCCGTCGACAAAATGAACTTGGTCGAGATCATCAAGGGCGCCCAAACCGGCGACCGCGCCGTGGCCAAGGCGCTGGACTTCGTCCGCGCCATCCGCAAAACCCCCATCGTGGTCAATGACGCGCGCTTTTTCTACGCCAACCGCTGCATCATCCCCTATCTGAACGAAGGCATGCGGATGCTGGCCGAAGGCGTTGAACCCGCGCTGATCGAAAACGCCGCCAAATTGGTCGGTATGCCGCTTGGCCCGCTGCAATTGGTCGATGAAACCTCGATTGATCTTGGCGTCAAAATCGCCAAAGCCACCCGCGCCGCGATGGGCGAGGCCTATCCAGACAGCGCCGTCGACGCGGTTTTGTTCTGGATGGCAGATCAAGGCCGTCTGGGTAAAAAATCTAACGCAGGCTTTTACGCCTATGACGCGGCCGGCAAACGCGAAGGCCTCTGGCAGGGTCTGGCGGAGCAGTTCCCGCATCAGCCCGATGCAGATCTTGCCACTGTGCAGCACCGCCTGCTGATGGCTCAGGTGCTCGAAGCCGTGCGCGCCCTCGAAGACGGCGTTCTGACCGACATCCGCGAAGGCGATGTCGGCGCAATCCTCGGCTGGGGCTTTGCACCTTGGTCCGGCGGCCCGTTCAGCTGGCTCGACATCCTCGGCGCCGCCCGCGCGGTCGAGATCGGCGATGGTCTCACCTCCCGCTTTGGCCCCCGCTTCACCCCGCCAAAACTGCTGCGCGACATGGCCGCCTCAGGCGAAAGCTTCTACAGCCGCTTTGCCAAAGACAAAGCCGCCTGAGCCTTTCATCTTGGCATAAATATCCAAAAACCGCCGCAAATCTCAAGCGCCCCGCCGCAAAACCACTCCAACCGTGGCGGGCGCGCCTAGACCTCGAACAAGTAACCAAAGCGCGCGATATCTGCCGCACAAAGCTTGGCAATCAGATCAGCATCGGCGTCACTGTAAAATCCGCGCCAATCACGGGCCCGATCCGAGGCGTTTTCCCGCGCCAAAGGCGTCAACCGAAAGCCCAGATGCGCCTCAAAGGGCGCAAGATCCGCCTCCAGATGCTCAAGCCGCGCGTAAAGACTGGCGTGCTCCACCCCCGCGCCATCGCGCATATAGGCACCGTAGGGCCAAAGACGCAGCGCGGTCTGCGTTGTCTCATGACGCAAAAACCCACTGAAATCCAAGGCCTTGGCCAAAGCCACCGCCGGATGGGCAAAGCTTTGCGCCTGCAGCCAATGATAATAGCTGACCATGCGGTCCCAAGGGTTGCGCACCAAAGTCACGGTATAGAAAGCTTCGATCTCGGCCGCCGTCACCAGCCCCTCGATATCGGCCAAGCGCGCGTGTTTCCATAGCCGCCCAGCCGAGGACACCCCCCGCAGCCGCGCCTTGCGAGCCTGCGCCTTGGGGGTGTCACCGATCAGAATATCCTCTTTCATCGCCCGCTTTTCCAGTGCCAAGCTCAGCGCAGTGCCGCCGGTTTTCGGGATATGCACAAAGATGAAACGTCGCCCGCGCGAGATGATCATCGCCGCACGTCGCGCCTAGACGGCATTGGGCAGCGCGGCGCCCTCCAGATGCGCGATCAGGTTTTGTAGCGCCATCATCCCCATATCGACCCGCACCTTCTCGACTGCCGTGCCCAGATGCGGCAGCAGCGTGACGTTTTGCATCTGCAGCAGCGCGGGCGAGATTTGCGGCTCGCGCTCGTAAACATCCAGCCCCGCGCCTGCGATCTTGCCCGCGGCCAGATGCGCCACCAGCGCCGACTCTTCAATCACATCGCCGCGCGCAATATTGATCAAGATCGCATGCGGCTGCATCAGTGCCAGCGTTTCTGCATTGATCAAATGTCGCGTTGCAGGCCCACCCGGCACCGCAATCACCACGAAATCGGCCTGCAAAACCTGATCCAGCGGCAGTTGCCGCGCAGGCAGCCCAGCTTCGGTCTGCGAGCGGTTGTGATAGATCACCTCCATGCCAAAACCATAGTGGCAGCGCCGCGCAATTGCCTTGCCAATCCGCCCCATGCCGATGATGCCCACGGTCTTGCCGCTGACCATCGCGCCTAGAAACTGCGTCGGATGCCAGCCCTGCCATTGGCCCGCCCGCACCAAACGCTCGCCCTCGCCTGCCCGCCGCGCGGTCATCAGCATCAGCGTCAGCGCCACATCTGCGGTGGCTTCGGTGACAGCACCGGGCGTATTGGTCACTGCAATGCCGGCCGCGCGCGCAGCTGCGACATCGATATGGTTATAGCCCACACCAAAATTCGCCAAAAGCTTGGCGCGCGGCGTGACATCGGCAAAGACCTGCGCCGAGAACAGATCGCCCAAGGTTGGCAGCACCACGTCGTAATCGGTCAACGCACTGCGCAGCTCGGCATCCGACAAAGGCTGCGTGCTGGTGCGCGCGGTCACCTCAAAGCGAGCGGCGGCGGCCTGCATGACTTGCTCCGGCAGCGGCCGTGTGATCAACAAACGCATCAAAACATCCTTCCGCCCAAGGGCACTTGTTGCGAGGGGGCGATCAGCACCACCTCTCCATCTTCATCTGGCACCCCAAGCACCAGCACTTCTGACATCACCGGCCCAATCTGGCGCGGCGGAAAGTTCACCACCGCCAGAACCTGCCGCCCGATCAGCGCCTCGATCGTATAATGTTTGGTGATCTGGGCCGAGGATCTTTTCTCGCCAATCTCGGGCCCAAAATCGATCCAAAGCCGAAAGGCGGGCTTGCGGGCTTGCGGAAAAGTCTCGGCCCGCGTGATCCGGCCCACACGAATATCGACCTTTTCAAAATCGGCGTAGCTGATCATTTGCCCAGCTCCCGGCCGCGTTCGGTGGCGGCGGCAACCGCGCGGGTCAGCAGCGGGCCAAAGCCGGTCTCTGCATCCATCAACACCGCCAGCGCCGCAGCCGTAGTGCCGCCGGGCGAGGTGACATTGATCCGCAACTGGCTGGCAGGTTCGGCCGACTGATAGGCCAATTCCCCCGCGCCACAGACCGTGGCCCGCGCCAATTGCATCGCGACCTCGGCCGAAAGCCCCTGCGCCTGCCCCGCCGCCGCCATCGCTTCGATCAGATGAAACACATAGGCCGGCCCCGAACCAGACACGCCGGTCACCGCATCAATCTGATGCTCGCCCTCCAGCTCGACCACCTGGCCCACCGCCTGCATCAAGCTGCGCGCCAGCGCCAAACCCTCGGCCCCGGCAAATTCATTGGCGCAAATGCCGGTGATGCCGCGCCCCACCATCGCAGGCGTGTTCGGCATCGTGCGCACAATCGGCGTTTGCGCGCCCAAGGCTTCGGCAAAAGTCGCAATCGAAGTGCCCGCCGCAATCGAGACAAACAGCGTCTTACCGTTGCCAAGCGCCTGCAAAGCCGGCAGCGCCGCCCCCATCATCTGCGGCTTGACCGCCAAAAGCGCCACCGCAGGTGCAGCGGGCAGGCCCTTGTTCAGATGCACGCCGCTTGCTTGCAACCAGTCCGAGGGATGCGGCTCGATCACCCAAACGCTTTGCGCAGGCACCCCAGCCGCCAGCCATCCCGTCAGCAGCGCCGTCCCCATCTTGCCGCAGCCAAGCAAAACCAGCCCATCGCGGGCCACCAGATCAAGTGTCATCGCAAACTCCCTTTTCTGGGCAGGTTAGGCGCGCCCGTAGGCCTCTGCAATAGCCACGCGCATTGCCTCGGCCGGGGTCTTGTCGGCCCAAGCCACCAGCTGAAACGCCGGATAAAACCGCTCGGCAGCTGTGACCGCGGCGGCGATCATGCGATCAATCTGCTCGGAGCCTGCGATTTGCCCGCCCGCAAGACATAAGCCATAGCGCCAAACCATCAGCTTTTGCTCGCTCCAATAGGTAAAAGCGCCGGTCCAAACCATGTCATTGCAGCGGTTCAGCACATCATAAAGCGCGCCCATTTTTTCAAGCGGCGGCTCCATTTCAAAGGTGCAAATCAGCCGCAACGTCTCGTCTTGTTCCGACCAGGCCAGCGTCAGCGAATAGGTGCGCCACTGGCCTTCCACCGCCATTGCGATCTGATCATCGGTGACACGGTCAAATTCCCAAGCATTGTGCGCGGCCAAATTCTCGACAATATCGATCGGATGGGTGTCATCCCCCAGCAAGTAATCATCGGAAAGCGACATGCTCGACCTCACTATTGTGGCCTTGTCATGGCAATAACCACTAAAGGCAGGTCGCCCAGCAAATTGCAGTGAAGCAAGGCGTAACCCTTACTAGATATGGTGTGGCCAAAGCGAAACCCTGTAAAGTGTTTTCTGCGGAAAACTTCTGTGGACAAAGTTCTGAGAGCGGCAGCTTACGCCCTGTAGGCGCAGTTTGCCGCAACTCGTCTTTTCGTCAGCTTAACAAATCGCACAAAAAATAATCACATAGACTGAATTTTAAACAATCACACCTTTCAGACCTAAGTTCAGCTCAGCCAAGCGCTGCGCTCTGTTCCGCCCTTGGCGCGGCGGTGGTTATCTGGCCACAGAGGAGCCCCCATGCTTGCAGCCCCCGCTGATTTTTCGATGCAACGCGCGCATGGTCGCGCTTTTGTCGCCTTTGCGGCGGGCAATCGGCTGGCCGATCTGGCGCAGCGTGGGTCGGCCAAGGCGATGTTGCCGCGGGTTTCGGGCGGGCCAGAGGTGGTGTTTTTGAACACATCCGGCGGGCTGACAGATGGCGATAGGCTGGGCTATCATCTTGAGATCGCAACAGATTGCCAAATCGTAGCCACCACACAAACCGCCGAGCGTGCCTATGCCTCGCGCGGGGCAGCAGCCCATGCCGAGGTCAGCGCGCAGGTAGCCCATGGCGCGCGGCTGGATTGGCTGCCGCAGGAAACGATCTTGTTTGAAGACAGCCACCTGCAGCGCGCAACTACGATCCATCTGGCAGGCGATGCCGCTTGTTTGCTGGTCGAAAGCGTGGTGCTGGGCCGCCATGCGATGGGCGAAAGCCTGCAGCGTGCACGGCTGACCGACCGGCGCTTGGTGACGCGCGATGGTCGCCCGATCTGGGCCGAAACCTTGCAGATCACACCGGATTTTCTGTCCAGCGCGAACGCCGCGCTGCTGGGCGATGCGCGTGCTTTTGCGGTGATCGCCTGGATCACCCCGCAGGCCGAAGATGCGCTGGTGCCTTTGCGCGCGGCCCTGACGCACCCCGATTGCCACGCCGCAGCCTCGGCTTGGGACGGCAAATGTATCGCCCGGATTTTGGCCCGCGACAGCTGGCCGCTGAAACAACAAATCGCCACCGCGCTTGCCGCCCTGCGTCAGGGCCCGCTGCCGCGCGTCTGGCAACTTTAGGAGCCTGCCATGAACCTGACCCCGCGCGAGCGTGAAAAACTGCTGATTTCTGTGGCTGCCATGGTGGCACGAGGACGGCTTGCGCGCGGCGTCAAGCTGAACCACCCCGAGGCGATTGCGCTGATCACCGATTTCGTCGTCGAGGGCGCTCGCGATGGCCGCAGCGTCGCCGATCTGATGCAGGCCGGCGCGCATGTGATCACCGCCGAACAATGTATGGAGGGCATCCCTTCAATGATCCACGCGGTGCAGGTCGAGGCGACCTTTCCCGACGGCACCAAACTTGTCACAGTTCACCACCCTATTCGATAAGAGGCTGATATGAAACGCATCCTAGCACTTAGCTTGTTTCCAACCGCCGCCTTTGCACATCCGGGCGGGCATTTTGACCAGCCATTTCTAGATGGGATTTTGCATCCTTTCAGCGGTGCCGATCACCTTTTGGCGATGTTTGCGGTCGGGCTTTGGGCCACGGTCAGCGGCGGGCGGGCGGTTTGGGCGATGCCCCTAAGCTTTGTGCTGGCGCTGCTGACGGGCGGGGTGCTGGGGGCAAGCGGTTTGGCGCTGCCTTTGGTCGAGCCGATGATCCTGGCCTCGATCCTGCTTTTGGGCACGGCCACAGCGCTTGCGCTGCGCCCGGCGCTGCCGCTGTCTTTGCTGGGCGTTGCGGCTTTTGGTCTGGCGCATGGCTTTGCCCATGGCACCGAAGGGCCCGCACAGGGCATCGCGCTTTATGCGCTTGGCTTTGTGGTGGCATCGGCCTGTCTGCACGGGCTTGGCCTTGGGCTTGGGCTGGCGCTGAACAGCCGCGCGATCCGGTTTCTGGGCAGTGCCACTGCGGTGGCAGGACTGGCCTTGGCCTTTGCATAGGACATGACAATGACATCCCCCACACGCATTCCGGGCCAGGTTTTTCCCGCCGCTGGCGAGATCGAGATCAACGCAGGCCAGCCCGGCATCACGCTGATGGTCGCCAATACTGGCGATCGTCCCATTCAGGTTGGCTCGCACTATCACTTTGCAGAGACCAACCCCGGCCTTGCCTTTGACCGCGCGGCCGCTCGCGGCATGCGGCTGGATATTGCCGCAGGCACCGCCGTGCGCTTTGAACCCGGCCAATCGCGCGAGGTGCGGCTGACCCCCTATGGCGGCTTGCGCCGCGTTTTTGGTTTTAATGCCCAAGTGATGGGAGATCTTTGATGTCCACCCGCATCGCCCGCGCCGATTATGCGGCCATGTATGGCCCCACCACAGGCGACCGCATTCGCCTTGGCGACACCGATCTGATCATCGAGGTGGAGCGCGATCTGACCACCTATGGCGAAGAGGTCAAATTCGGCGGCGGCAAGGTGATCCGCGATGGCATGGGCCAAAGCCAGATCCCGCGGGCGGGCGGGGCGGTGGACACCGTGATCACCAATGCGCTGATCCTGGATCATTCCGGCATCTACAAGGCCGATGTCGGCCTGCGCGACGGGCTGATCCACAAAATCGGCAAGGCGGGCAACCCCGACACGCAATCGGGCGTCGATATCATCATCGGCCCCAGCACCGAGATTATCGCAGGCGAAGGCCGCATCCTGACTGCGGGCGGCATGGACGCGCATATCCACTTTATCTGCCCGCAACAGGCCGAAGACGCGCTGCATTCCGGCGTGACCACGCTGCTTGGCGGCGGCACCGGCCCCGCGCATGGCACGCTTGCCACCACCTGCACCCCCGGCCCTTGGCACATCAGCCGCATGCTGCAAGCGCTGGACGGCATTCCGATGAACTTTGGCCTGTCAGGCAAGGGCAATGCCAGCCGACCCGAAGCTTTGGTGGAAATGGTCAAGGCTGGGGCCTCGGCGCTGAAACTGCACGAAGATTGGGGCACCACCCCTGCCGCGATTGATTGCTGCCTGGCGGTCGCGGATGACATGGATGTGCAGGTGATGATCCATACTGACACGCTGAACGAAAGCGGCTTTGTGGAAAATACCCTTGCGGCCATCAAGGGCCGCACCATTCACGCCTTTCACACCGAAGGCGCGGGCGGCGGCCATGCGCCCGATATTTTGCGCGTGGTCTCCTCGCCCAATATCATTCCGTCATCGACCAATCCGACGATGCCCTATACCGCCAATACCGTCGAAGAACATCTCGACATGCTGATGGTCTGCCACCACCTTGACCGCTCGATCCCCGAAGACGTGGCCTTTGCCGAAAGCCGCATCCGCCGCGAGACCATCGCCGCCGAAGATATTTTGCATGACATCGGCGCGCTGTCGATCCTGTCATCAGACAGCCAGGCCATGGGGCGGATTGGCGAGGTGATCACCCGCACCTGGCAAACCGCGCATAAGATGCGCCAGCAGCGCGGCCGGCTTAGCGATGAGACCGGCGAGAATGACAACCTGCGCGCGCGCCGCTATGTCGCGAAATACACCATCAACCCCGCAATCACCCATGGCGTGGCGGCGCATATAGGCTCGATCGCGGCTGGAAAGCGCGCCGATCTGGTGCTGTGGAACCCCGCCTTCTTTGGCGCCAAGCCCGAAATGGTGCTGATGGGCGGCATGATTGTGGTGGCGCAAATGGGCGACCCCAACGGCTCGATCCCGGTGCAGCCGATGTATTCGCGCCCGATGTTTGGCGCCTATGGCCGCGCTTTGGCGCAAACGTCCGTCACCTTTGTCAGCCAAGCCGCCCAAGCTGATGATGTCGGCGCCAAGCTGGGCCTGCAAAAAACCACCCTGCCCGTCAGCGGCACCCGCAGCATTGGCAAGGCCGATATGATCTTGAACAACGCCCGCCCGCAGATCGAGGTGAACCCCGAAACCTATGAAGTCCGCGCCGATGGCGAGCTTTTGACCTGCCAGCCCGCCACGGAACTGCCGCTGGCGCAACGCTATTTCCTGTTCTGATGCCGATGCCAAGCCATGCACATGCTGCAACGCAGCAATGCCGGATAAGCCGTTGTTCGGCCAAGGCTTTGCTGTCATCTTACCCGCAGGGGGGAAACACTTGGATCAAACAAGAGGTTTCCAATGACACAGACAGCATTCTTCACCGCACCAGCCCGCTCGCTGGGCCATATGATTGCAGCACCGTTCAAAGCCGTTGGCAATGGGCTGATCGCTTTGGCAGAAGCAGGGCCACGCATGCAGGAAATCAACCGCCTGAACGCGCTGACCGACGCCCAACTTGCCGCACAGGGCAAAACCCGCGACGGCGAAGTGCGTCGCATTTTCGGTGCGCATTTCTACATCTAATGCCGCAGGCCGCTTTGGCCTGCCGATCCCATGCAAACGCGCGCCCGCAGTCCGCTGCGGCGCGCGTTTTTCTGTTTTAGAGGTCCTCATGCTGCTGCCCGCCCGCACCCTGCTTCGCGGCCACAAAGGCCAAACCATCGACAGTGTCACCCTGTCTTATGATGAACGCTTTTTGCGCCGCAAACGCCTGACCACCGATGCAGGCGCCAGCTTTATGGTCGATCTGACCGAGACAACCAGCGTCAACCAAGGCGATGCCTTTCAGCTGGATGACGGTCGCGCCATAGCCATTCTGGCCGCAGCCGAACCCGTGGTGCGCCTGACCGGCAACCTCGCCCGGCTTGCTTGGCACATCGGCAACCGCCACACGCCCTGTCAGATCGGCCGCGATCATCTGGTGATCCGCCGCGATCCGGTGATCGAGGCTATGCTCAAAGGCCTCGGCGCCAGCCTGACGCTGCAAATCGCGGCCTTTACCCCCGAAGGCGGCGCTTATGGCCACGGCCGCACCATGGGCCACGATCACGGCCCCGCCGGGCATTTCGCGCTGACCCATGGCTGAGGCAACCGACCGGCTGCGACTGACGCAGTGGCTCTCTCCCGCCTTCCCGATCGGGGCCTTTGCCTATTCGCAAGGGCTTGAACAGGCGATCAGCGCAGGCGACATCCGCAGCGCCGCCGATCTGGGGGACTGGATCAGCGCGGTGCTGCGCTTTGGCTCGGGCCGCGCCGATGCGATCCTGCTGGCCCATGCCCGCGCGCGCGATGCCGATCTGACAGCGCTTGCCGATCTGGCGCTGGCCCATGCCCCCAGCGCCGAACGGGTGACCGAGATGATGGAACAAGGCCGCGCCTTTGCCGCCACCATCAGTGCCATAACCGGCCAAACTCAAGCGCCTTACCCCTATGTCGTGGCGGTGGGGGCGGCCACCGCCCAGCTAGACCTGCCCACAAGCGAGGTGCTCTGCCTCTGGCTGCAAGGGCTTTGCGCCCAGCTCACCTCGGCGGCCACCCGCTTCATGCCGCTGGGCCAAACCGAGGCCCAAAAAACCCTGGCAACCCTCGCGCCGCTGATCACCGATCTGGCCGCGCATTACGCTAGCCTGCCGCTTTCGGCGCTTTCCTCCACCACCCCGCGCGCCGATCTGGCCGCCATGCTCCATGAAACCATGCCCGTCAGGATATTTCGCACATGACACACCCAAATGGCCCTCTGCGCATTGGCATCGGCGGCCCCGTTGGCGCGGGCAAAACCTCGCTGACCGAACAGCTTTGCCGTGCCTTGGCGCAGCGCTGCTCGATGGCGGTGATCACCAATGACATCTACACCCGCGAAGATGCCGATTACCTGACCCGCGCCCAAGTGCTGCCGGCAA
>JALRIN010000110.1 GCA_023255415.1 Cypionkella sp.
TACCGATGAGATTGTTGTCCCTGATGAGCTACCACCTGAGTTTGATACGCCAGAAGCAGCAGTCGATGAAATCGTCGTTCCTGATGAGCTACCGCCTGAGTTTCAAAACGAGCCAGAACAGCCTACAAGCGATCCTTTAGGCGACTTCATACAGAACCTACCCCAAAGGCAAGTAGAGGCTCCTATGGCTCCTAAGCAGGCTCCTATGGCTCCTCAGCCACCACAAGAAGACCCGTTGATGGCTCGTATTCGCCGAGAAGGGTACAGCAACCCTGAATATGTTTACAATGCTGTTATGACAGGTGACCCTAAGAAGAGAGAATTTATTCTACAAAATCTAGGTTCATAAACAAAAAAGCCCCTAGGCAGAAATGCTTCGGGGCTTTTTTTTAGTCTTGAATTTCTAAGACTTCATCATCTAGTTCAGAGAACTCACCAATGTAGATGGAGAAGAATGGGATTTTGATTAACAACCCCTCATAGGCGGCAATAAACCGTCCTTCCTCATCACCTACCACATGACAAATGTTGTCGTTGTGTTCGATGTCGAAACCAATACCTAGGCGCATGTTAATGTGTAAGCTCATATTTACTATCCTCGTGTTTAATTCTTGCAATGATGTAATTCTTAACCAGACTACTACGAACAATGTCGGCAACCGAGAACTCAATCTCAGTGAACTCTTTCATTGCCCGTAGGATGGTCAAGAACTCTAACAAACCACTCTTATCGTTCTTCTTAGTCAGGTCAACCTGTCGGTAGTCACCACACAGGAAGAACTTAGACGT
>JALRIN010000111.1:0-425 GCA_023255415.1 Cypionkella sp.
ACCAATACCTCCTGTAAATAACCCTTGCAAAGCTGACAACAAAGCATCCTTCTGTATCTCATCAGTACGAGCGCCAATACCGATTGAGAAAGGGTTTACTTTACTTCTATCTGTTGTATCTGGTAATCCATCTGATGACCCACCTGATTCTCGTAAGAATCTTTCTAACAAAACAGGATCATCAATAATACGTTGTGCTTCTTTTACAATATCGTTTTGAAGTAAAGCGTTATCTAAATTAATTTGTTCTTGTCTAGCAAACCTATTAGAATAATAATCAGAACGTGGCATCATACCTTCGCCTGCACGTGCTGCTTCTAACTGAGCCATTACATCCATAAAAGCCATTACTTCTTCCCCTTGTTAGTCTTAGCCCGTTGGTTACGCTCAGGTAACTTACGACCAGCCTTAGACATAGCGATAGC
>JALRIN010000111.1:435-777 GCA_023255415.1 Cypionkella sp.
GACCCTCTTTTACCAATGTACTGATGTTAGAGCTAACGGTCTTGTCGCTCTTACCTTTTTTTAACGGCATATCAATTATCCCTTTAGTTCAATCGTTAACACAATCATCCACCAGATAGCACCTACGCCAGCCGAGATGATGGCTAGGGCTACTCCATTCCACAGGAGGTTCTTACGCCTCTGTTGTTGCTTGTAAACTGTTCGCTCACGTTCCTCTTTGATGGTACGGCGCATCTGAATCATCTCCCGATACACCTCCACCCCATAGCGATAGGTGATAAGCTCTCGTAGCTCATTCTCCATCTGCTGCACCTTCTGCCTATGGACGACAGCCTGAAAAGC
>JALRIN010000112.1 GCA_023255415.1 Cypionkella sp.
AATCAACAGTGGCACAATATTGGTAAACAATTAATTGTAACACTTAACAAATTAACACTAAGCAGTCTCAATGCTGCCGAGGCACTTTATGGAAGTTCTGCCGGATTCTCATCGTTTACAAGAACGTTATCTGATGCCCAGGAAATGGTCACTCTTGCTTTTAAAGCACTTAGCGCGACCCTGATTACATCGCTTAATCCGAAACTGGCATTTTTGGGTAAAGTCACCAGCACCCTTGGTGAACATGCTATACCAGTATTTTTCGGCGCACTAAAACTACAGTTGGGTTTAATGGAAAAGCAACTCAACATGTACAAGCAAGTTAACCAGTCAGGTGCTATATTTGGCGGTTCGTTGTCTAACATGCAAAAGGCTGCACAAAGTGCAGGCACTGGTATGGAAATATTGGGTAATATTATTAAAAGTTCTGCAGATCGAATTGGCGAGTTAGGTTTAAGTATGAGCCTAGGCGGGATGACAGTTGCTCACTATGCATCTACTCTAGCCAGAACCGACAGGGCTATGTTAAATTTATATGGCAGTACAGAAGAACTAGCCGCAGGTACAGCAGACTACTTGTCATTGCAAGCACAGGTTGGAAAAACAGATTTAAACAATCAGGCAGCTAATTCCAAAGGATTAAGAGAATATCTCAGGACAACTAAAGAGCTAAGTGATATCACAGGTAAAAGAGTAAGCCAACTAAAGTCTGAAGAAGATGCACGTAGAACAGAATTGGCTTATAATTTAAAAATTGGCAGACTGGGTGACG
>JALRIN010000113.1 GCA_023255415.1 Cypionkella sp.
TGAAAATCCTCATAAAGGTTTAGTTGATACTGATGAAATGGAATTTCAAAGATGTTTGGAGGTTCAAGGTCCTTATATTCAGCCCGTCAAAGGATTTTATACAGATTGGAACCCTTTGATGAATACATTTAATAAAAACGATAATTCATTTGATCTTGAAGATCCTTGGCAATTTTCAAATATTCTTCTTAACTAGTACCAGTTGTCTTAATTCAGCAATATAGATTTGCGAAATACATACTTCTCAATTTAGTTAAAGAATCTATAAATCGATTCATGCCAGTGTACACTTTAGAAGATTTAGATTTTATTAATAAAAGATAGTTAATATTTTACTGGTGCCGCCGAGAAGAATTGAACTTCCGACCCCACCCTTACCAAGGGTGTGCTCTACCACTGAGCTACGGCGGCAATAGCTACTGTTTACAGCTATTTCTTTTAAGTCTCAAGCCTAGATTAAACTCGATAAGAAAATAATAAAAATATATCTAGAAATTTTTGAAATACTAACAAGGATAAAAAAAGTACTAAATCTAACTTTCAGAACTCCTGCGATCATCGTTAATGGATCGCCGATAATTGGAACCCAAGCTAAAAGGAGAGACCAAACACCATATTTGTGAAAATATAACTGACTTTTATTTAGTTTATCTTCTGAAATAGGAAACCATCGTTTGTTTTTAAATATCAATATTTTTTGGCCAAGATACCAATTAAATATAGAACCCGAAATATTACCAATGCTTGCCACTATTAAG
>JALRIN010000114.1 GCA_023255415.1 Cypionkella sp.
CAGAAAAGGCCCTCGGGGCTGGAGTACTGCGCAATCAGCGCCGCCAAGGTGCCTGCCTTTGCAGCGGTCAGGGTCAAACTCCAGAAGGCCTCGTTCCAGCTCAAAACCAGGCACAACAGACCCGTTGACGCGATCGTGCCAATGGCCAGTGGCAGCAGTACCATGCGTGCCTCTTGCCACAGCGTGGTGCCGTCCATGCGGGCGGCATCCAAAATTTCCTTTGGAATATCCTTGAAGCCCGCGTAGAGCATCCACACCATGATGGGTAAATTGGCCAACGTGAAAATGATGACCAACGCGGTCAGGCTGTCGAGCATGTTGCTGCTTTGCGCCAAGACATAAATAGGCATCAGGGCGCCGACAGCGGGCATCATCTTGGTCGACAGCATCCACATCAAAACGTCTTTGGTTGCTTTGCTGGGGTAAAACGCCATGGCATACGCGGCGGGTGCCGCGATGGCCAGTCCGAGCAGTGTTGAGCCGACGCTGGTGATGAGTGAGTTCAGCGCGTAATGCATGTAATCACTGCGCTCTTGAACGATGGTGAAGTTCTCAAGCGTGGGTTCAAAGAGCACCAGTGGCGGTACAGCAATAGCCTGTAGTTCCGTCTTGAATGCGGTAAGCGCCATCCATCCGAGTGGGAAGAAAAGCAGCAAGGTGACAGACCATGCAATGATGGTTCGCACAATCATGCTCAGGGTGAAGGTCGGGCGTTGGTGTCTCATGTGCAGGTTCGCTTCAGTTCAGGTTTTT
>JALRIN010000115.1 GCA_023255415.1 Cypionkella sp.
CGCATGCCAGGCTGTGCACCGGGCCAAGGCTGCAGGATATAAATGCCAGGGTTAGCCTTTTCATCTGCATGGCTGCCCGCCAGTACCATCCCCTCGCTCACACCAAACTTCATCTTTCGCGGCGCAAGGTTAGCGACCATGAGCGTGTATTTACCAATCAGGTCTGAGGGTTGGTAGGCGCTGGCGATGCCAGAGAAGACGTTACGGGTCTGGGCCTCACCGACATCAAGCGTCAAGCGCAGCAGTTTGGTGGAGCCTTCGACGGGCTCACAGTTGACGATGCAGGCGATACGCAGGTCAATTTTTGCGAAGTCGTCGATGGTAATGGTGGGAGCCAGCGCCTCACCGCCTGGCGTCGCAATGACAGCGGTCTCCGGTACGGTTGGCTCCGCTGCCTCGAACAGTGCATCAAGCTGCGCGGCATCGACTCGCTGCATGAGGTGCTGGTAACCGCCAATGGTGTGTCCCGCACCCAGTGTGGTTGACAGGTCCGAGAATACAAATGGGCGCACCTGCAGGAAGGCTTCAATTCCGGTTGTGAGCGCGGGCATCACGGGTTTGAGTGCGATGCTCAAGAGCCTGAAGGCCTCAATGCTGGTTGTACAAACGGCTTGCAGGCGTTCATTGGCATCCGGTTGCTTGGCCAACTCCCATGGTTTGTGGTGTGCGACGTATTCATTGACGCGGTCCGTTTGCGTCATGATTTCCCGCAGCGCGCGGGCGTAATCCAATGACTCGTACATGGCAGCAAC
>JALRIN010000116.1 GCA_023255415.1 Cypionkella sp.
CAGCAGTGTTTTTAAACGCGGCATTTTGCATGTGAGAAAATGCAGCAACATCTGGACCGTAATATGGAACGTAACCAATCTGAGAGATTGCGTCAGCTCGGGTCAAGTTACGTTGAGCGGCCTTCTCAATATATTCCGGAACTGCCACAGTAGTCGTTGAAGACCCACCTTTTCCACCAGACATTATTCAAACTCCTTTGCGTAAGACTGATGCAGCACTTTCCAGCCAAATTCAGCCAATGGTTTTTTCCAACCAAGTCTGCCCGTCATTGTCATTCCAGAGCATCCCTGTTGTTTCGCCCAGCTTATCACATCAGAGTGCATATCTAAAAGCTGGTTCAATTCGCCACCACCAAGGAAGATGTTTATGAGCTTCTTTCTTGGATATACCACAAGTTCAGTAACTATGCACCCTTTCTCGGAAGGCCAAAGTTGCATTCGTTGCTCGTATATCCCGCGCACGATGTCGTCAAAGTCGTGAGTGCCGCCTGAATACTCCAAGGCATCCTCAATCCATTTACGGCAGCGTAAGATTTCTTCGTTAATATCCATCATCCATGAAGCCTTGTAATAGCCAGAGTGGATGCAGGTGCAGCAGGCGCAAAGGCCGTGGCAGCCGTGGCATCCAAGAAGCCATTAGTATCACTCACAGCCCACATAACTTCAATATAATCGCCAGCACTGAAGTTGAAGATAGCTGTTCGGCTGACAACAAGGCGAGCGCCGTTGTTCTTGAGCGTGTTCACCATAG
>JALRIN010000117.1 GCA_023255415.1 Cypionkella sp.
CAAACTTATCGGCTTGAGCAAGTATACACGTATTGCACAATGGTGTGCCCAACGTGGTACGCTACAAGAAGAATTGTGTATGGATATTGCTCGCGAGATTATGAAGGCTACAGACAGCAAAGACGTAGGTGTTTACATTCAAGCAACACATGGATGCTGTGAGAATCGTGGTATTCGTGCCCACAGTTCGCTGACTCAGACAACTGTACTAAAAGGCTGCTTTAAAACAGATCCTGGTACTAAGAAAGAGTTTATGGACAATATTAAACTACAACAGGACTTTGCACCAAGATGATTATACTTTCTTACGTTATAGCAATTGTATTTGCCGCAATTAGTTTATTCACAAATAATCCAGCACCACTTATTGCTGGGTTTATATTCGTCGCTTTAGGCACAATTGTAGAAAAATGGAAATATTAAATTTCATGTTGTATTAATACAACAGACAGTAATTTGCTCTCGTGCTATAATTGTTGAAATTGTACTACGGGAGTTTTCGTGAAACTTAATACTTTAGCATTAGCTGTATCTGTCCTCATAACAGGATGCGGAGGTAGCGGAGGTGGTGGGCCTGGTAGTAATCCGATTATCCGACCAGACTTGCCCAATGTCCCTTATTATACTCCTGTCAAAGTTGGCAATGCTACAATGTCAACAGTGTCGACTGCTACTAGTTCAGTAGCAGGTGCATTCAGTAAAGACCTAACAGGGTCAGGACAAGAAAATTTAAT
>JALRIN010000118.1 GCA_023255415.1 Cypionkella sp.
CGCAAATCTCGACTTGATTTTGTTCACGTACGAAATCGCGTGCACGAACTCCACCTGAGGTTTCGCCCCAGACGCCTTGGCTTGCGCGTCTCTCGCCTCTCGCTCGATATCCTCAATCTTAATCTCATGCCCCTTCGGTAAGAACTGATTGAACCCCAAGATTAAATCCGTATGCCCCGCAAATATAGTCTTCACGCGCTTAATCACACCCTCCGTATCAATCTTCGTCGACTTGAATTCCTTCATGATCTCCAAAAACTCGTCGTACGTGTGTTTTTTATCCTTCAAACGCTCCTTAAGCTCGCGTAAATAGCTCAACGCTTCTTGTTTCCGCGCCGCTTCGCTCATCTCTGCTTTCACGTGTGCCGTCGGTCTGCGTATGCGCGAATCCCCACATCCATCGCTCGTCAGTCGCGTTCATTCGTCCCCAGCGCGCGCGCGCGCGGGTCTCGGCTGCACCACCGCGGGTCAAAAATCCTCGTCCTCTCCATCGTCGTCGTCGCGTCGCGTCGCGTCGCGTCGTCGTACCTCTTCGCCACCGCGGCGTCACCACCACCATGTTCGCGCGCGCGTTTCATCGCCCCTCGCGTGTACCGCCGTACTCAACGCGCGAACGCCCGACGCACGTCTCGCGTTCGCGTTCGTGCGCGCGCGATCGGCGCCGCGCCCGGGGACGATTCGTAAGCCGCGTAACTCGATCGAATGGCGCGATCGCGGCGATCGCGGCGCTT
>JALRIN010000119.1 GCA_023255415.1 Cypionkella sp.
ATTTAAAAAGTGTGGTTTAGACATACTAGTAATAGAGGACTATATTGTAACAAAATGATCGAAACCGAAGACTTACAGTTTTTAGAAAATGTTTTAAATTTAGGAAATAATGATTTTGTAGATTTGAGTTTTTTGCGAAGTATTTTAACTGCTATGCGAGACAATCCAGATTTAGCTTATGATATCAAAGATTCATTTGGCAGAAATCAATTTGCTGCTAAATCGTTATTAATAGATATGATAGATAAAACAGACTGCTTAGATGCTGAATCTGAAGTAGTTATATTTGGTTGCTGGTACGGAAGTGTCCTTATACCTAAATTATCTAATAGAGTAAAAAGCATTCTTGGAATTGATTTAGATGAACAAGTAATACACCTTGCAAAGAATAACTTTTGGAAAAACAATGATAGAGTTAGATTAATCAAAGGTGACGTATTTACTAGTTTTCGAAAACCCTACAGTACTGCTAAATTATTTATAAATACTTCATGCGAGCATATGCCTCCGATGAGCGAATGGCCGAGTTGGTCAAAAGTAAGCGACGATGCATACTTTGCATTTCAATCTAATAATATGTACGGAATTAACGGCCATATTAATTGTGTTGATACTATAGAAGATTTTAAAAAACAACTGCCAGATCATGCAATAGTATTATATCAAGAAGAATTGACTGACGAACGAGGAACTAGATTTACCCTAGTAGGGAGAATAT
>JALRIN010000011.1 GCA_023255415.1 Cypionkella sp.
CGAAAGCACCATGGTCTGCCCGCCCAATTGGCGCACGCCGACGTCAAAAGACACCCGGGTGCGGGTCGAGGGTTTCTCGAAGATCAGCGCCACCATGCGGCCCGCAAGCGGCTGGTCGTCATCCGGCGTGCCCTTGGGGCGGTTTTGGCGTGCGCGCTTCATCGTATGGGCGCTGTCGATCATCGCCCGCAACGCGGGGGCTTCGGTTTTGTGAATATCGAGAAAATGCTTCATGTTTTGGTTCTTTCTGACAGGCCGCCGGGGGTTTCCCACCCCCGGACCCCCGTGGGATATTTTTAGACAGGCGAAAGGGTTAGAGCGTGGCTTCCAGCGTGGTTGCGGCGCGATCAAGGCGGGCGAGGGCCTCGGTGATCTCGGGCGCTGAGATGTTCAGTGCCGGCAGCAGGCGGATGACATTATCCGCCGCAGGCACCGTCAGCAGATGTTCGCCGTAAGCGGCTTTGACGATATCAAGGTTGCTGGCCTTACATTTCAGCCCCAAGATCAGGCCCTGGCCGCGCACAGCCTCGAAGACTTGCGGATGGGCTGCGACCAGACCTTCAAGGCCTTGGCGGAACTGCGCGGATTTTTGGCTGACGGCATCGAGAAAGCTGTCCTCGGCCACGATCTGCAAGACCGCAAGCCCAACGGCGCAGCCAAGTGGGTTGCCGCCATAGGTCGAGCCATGGCTGCCTGCGACCATACCAGAGGCCGCAGCCTCGGTGGCGAGCACGGCACCCAAGGGAAAGCCGCCACCGATGCCTTTGGCGACCATCATGATATCGGGGGTCACGCCGGCCCATTCATGGGCGAACAGCTTGCCACTGCGCCCGACACCACATTGCACCTCGTCAAAGATCAGCAACGTGCCGGTGCTGTCGCACAGATCGCGCAGGCCTTTGAGGCATTGGTCGGGCACCACGCGGATGCCACCCTCGCCTTGGATCGGCTCGATGATCACAGCGCAGGTTTGATCGGTGATTGCGGCCTGCAAGGCGGCATGATCGCCCCAAGGCAGTTGGGTGAAGCCCGGCATCAAGGGGCCAAAGCCTTTGGTCATTTTCTCGGAGCCAGCGGCGGCGATGGCGCCGGTGGATCTGCCGTGAAAGGCGCCCTCAAAGCTGAGGATCTGCACCCGGTCGGCCTGGCCGCGTTCATAGTGGTATTTGCGCGCCATTTTGATCGCAAGCTCGGCCGCCTCGGTGCCGGAATTGGTGAAGAACACCGTATCGGCGAAGGTCTTGTCCACCAAGACCTCGGCCAGCTGTTGTTGCTGTGGGATTTGATAAAGGTTCGAGACATGCCAAAGCTGCCCGGCCTGTTCGGTCAGCGCCGCCACCAAGGCAGGATGGGCGTGGCCCAGCGCATTGACCGCAATGCCCGCGCCAAGATCCAGATATCGGCTGCCATCTTGCGTGATCAGCCAAGAGCCCTCGCCTTTGACAAAGGCAAGCGGCGCACGGTTATAGGTGGGCAAAACGGCAGAGATCATGATCGTGACCTTTCACGGGAAAGCCAAGGGTTAGCCAAGGCGAAGGGGGGAAGTCAACGGAAATGCCTTGAGGCGCAAGGCAAGCGCGATCAAACGTCAGCGGTGCTGGCGTCGGGGACGGGCGATAAGGGCGGTCCGGTTGATCATGCGGCTGTGGTTAGCGCAAAGTGCAGGCTCTGTAAAGTTGTCAGATCAGGCGGCGCGCCAACTGGTTTTGCCGGGTGATCACCTGGGGCAGATCAATCGTGGTGACCATGCCGCCGCGCACCACCGCGCGGCCTTCGACAAACAGATCGCGCACCCGGGTGGGGCCGCAGAGGATCAGGCTTGCGACCGGATCCCATGAGCCTGCAGCCTCGATGCCCGAGACATCCCAGATCGCGACATCGGCACGTTTGCCGGTCTGAAGGCTGCCACAATCGGGCCGCCCCAGCACGCGGGCACCGCCCAGGGTTGCGACCTCGAGCGCCGCGCGTGCGCTGAGGGCCGTGGCCCCCAAGGCGACGCGCTGCAACAGCAGGGCTTGGCGTGCCTCGAGCAGCAGATTGCCCGCGTCATTGCTGGCAGAACCGTCCACCCCCAGCCCGACCTTAACCCCCGCATCGCGCATCGCCCGCAGCGGCGCTATGCCCGAGCCAAGTCGGCAGTTCGAGCAAGGGCAATGTGCCACACCGGTGCCCGAGCGCGCAAAAAGGTCGATCTCGCCTGCGTCAAGTTTCACGCAATGGGCGTGCCAGACATCCTCGCCCGTCCAGCCCAGATCTTCAGCGTATTGGCCGGGGCGGCAGCCGAATTTGGCCAGCGAATAGGCGATATCTTCTTCGTTTTCAGCCAGATGGGTGTGCAGCATCACGCCCTTGTCGCGCGCCAAGACTGCGGCATCCCGCATCAGATCGCGCGAGACCGAGAAGGGCGAGCAGGGCGCAATGCCCACCCGCACCATAGCGCCTTCGCGGGGGTCGTGGTGAGCGTCCACGACGCGAATGCAGTCTTCCAGAATGGCGGCCTCGGCCTCGACCAGACTGTCGGGCGGCAGGCCGCCATCGCTTTCGCCGATGCTCATCGCGCCGCGGGTGGGGTGAAAACGCAGACCGACCTCTTGCGCGGCGGCAATGGTATCATCCAGCCGCGCGCCGTTGGGAAACAGATAAAGGTGATCCGAGGTCAGCGTGCAGCCCGAAAGCGCCAGCTCTGCCAGCCCGATTTGCGCCGAGACGAACATCTCTTCAGGGCCAAATTTCGCCCAGATTGGATAAAGCGTTTTCAGCCAACCAAACAGCAGCGCATCTTGGCCCCCCGGCACAGCGCGGGTCAGGGTTTGGTAAAGATGGTGGTGGGTGTTGACCAAACCGGGGGTCACCACGCAGCCCTTTGCCTCGATCACCTGACCAGTGGTTGTCAGGCCTTGGCCCACAGCGGCAATCACGCCGCCTTGGATCAGCACATCGCCCTGCGCGATTTCTGCGCGCTGCGCGTTCATCGTAACAACAACATCGGCGTTGCGGATAAGAACTTCGGTCATGACTGCCCCTTTGCACCACCCCCTTCGGTGGATCGGGACCATGACGCCAGAAGGGGGACAAAGGACGCGTCAGGCCCTGATTAGCAAAGCTTGCCGCAGAGCCAAAGCGAAAACTGCTAGGCGTTCAGCAGCGCCATCGCTTCGGCATGGATCTGCGGGTTGGCGGCGGCCAAGACCTGACCACCATTCAGACAAGGCTTGCCCTGCCAATCGGTGACAAGCCCGCCTGCAGCCTCAATCACTGCAATCGGGGCTTGCACGTCATAGGCTTGCAGACCTGCCTCGATCACCAGATCGACTTGGCCCGCCGCCAAAAGGGCATAGCCATAGCAATCCATGCCATAGCGCACCAATTTGGCCTGCGAGGCGACCCGGCGAAAGGCGGCAGCTTCGGCGGGTGTGCCCACTTCGGGAAAGGTCGACAGCAAAATCGCTTGATCCAAGCGGCGCGGGGCACGGGTGCGCAGATCGGCGCGGCCAGAGGGGCCATTCACCTCGGCACGGCCCAAGCCGCCCTCGAACCGCTCTCGGATATAGGGTTGGTCGATCAGCCCGTAGATTACCCCAGAGGCATCGCGCACCGAGATCAGCACACCCCAAGTCGGCGTGCCTGACAGATAGCCACGCGTGCCGTCAATCGGGTCCAGCACCCACGTCAGGCCCGACGTGCCACTGGTTGCACCATATTCTTCGCCCAAGATCGCATCTTGTGGCCGCCTGCGCGCCAAAATCTCGCGCATGCGCTGTTCAGACAGCCGATCCGCCACGGTGACGGGGTCAAAGCGTTCGGCCTCTTTGGTATCGGCGGTCAACCCAGCCGAGCGAAAATGCAGCAGCGTTGCTGCCCGCGCGGCATCAGCCAATTCTGCGGCGGTTTCGATCAGATCCTGCGCATCACCCACGGCTTTATCCCCCAGAGCGGGCAACTTGCCCCAAGTTTGGGGCTAGCGCCTTGGCAGGAGCAGGTCAAGTGCGGCTGCGGTTTAGGCAGCTTCGCTTAGAACGCGGGCCAGATCGAACAGGCGGCGGCGCTGTGCTTCAGGGATCGCATAATACGAGCGCACCAGTTCAAGCGCCTCTTTATCCGCCATCATATCAACTGCCGGCAGGGCGGCGTCTTTCACATCGGACAAGCCTTCAAAAAAGAAAGCAATCGTCACACCCAAAGCATCTGAAATATCCCAAAGCCGCGAGGCGCTGACCCGGTTCATCCCGGTTTCATACTTTTGGATCTGTTGAAATTTGATGCCAACCTTATCGGCCAACTGTTGTTGCGTCATGCCGATCATCCAACGGCGATGGCGAATGCGCTTGCCAACATGGGCGTCAACGGGGTGCTTCATAACAGTCTCCAATAATTAAAGAAACGGCGCGCATTTCAGCGCCTTCACTCACCTCTCTACAAGCAATTTTCATGCCAAAACTGGCTTTGGACTGCAGATTGCGAAACTATTCGCTGCAAGTACCAAAACCTATCTTTTTGGATATGTCTATTTATACAGGAGCCGAAGCCACGGCCACCAGACGGATCAAAACCCGCGAAAGGATTTTGACAATCCAAACATTCACCCTCTACGTGCATAGCATTTTGAACCTCTTTTTGCAATTAAATTCGAGAAATATTTGCAAAAAGCAAAATTTAATCCTGATTTTAGACGAATATTCCAATCCTGAGACCACCCAAGGAAATATATCTTTCCCTTAGGTCAAGCAAATGGCACCACAAGCGCAACTAAGGAGACCAAAAATGCAAGCCTGGCGCGTAAATCAATTTAGACAACCTGCTTGCCTTGAAACCTGCGCGCGCCCTGTCGCGGGGGCTGGCGAAGCCTTGATCCGCGTAAAGGCCTGCGGGTTGAACTTTGCCGATCTATTGATGCAAGAGGGAAGTTATCAACAGACGCCGCCACCGCCCTTCACAGCCGGAATGGAGTTTTCAGGAGTGCTCGAGGCGCTTGGGCCGGACACAACCGGCCCAGCTCTTGGCACCCGCGTTGCGGCCTTTGCGGGGTCTGGCGGTTTGGCCGACTATGCCGTGGTGCCAGCGGCGCGTTTGGTAGTTTTGCCCGAAAGCATGAGCTTTGCCCAAGCCGCAGCCTTTCAGATTGCCTATGGCACCTCGCATCTGGCGCTGGATCATCGCGCGCGCCTGCAGGCAGGCGAGACGCTGCTGGTGATGGGGGCTGCCGGCGGCGTCGGGCTGACGGCAGTCGAGATTGGCAAGCGTATGGGCGCGCGGGTGGTGGCCTGTGCGCGGGGTGCAGCCAAACTGCAGATCGCGGCACAAGCCGGGGCGGATGTGCTGATCGACAGCGACACGCCTGATCTGAAGGCGGCGCTCAAGGCTTTAGGCGGTGTCGATGTGGTCTATGACGCCGTCGGCGGCACAGGCTTTCGCGCAGCCCTGTCAGCCTGCCGCCCCGAAGCGCGGATTTTATGTATCGGCTTCGCCTCGGGCGAGGTGCCGCAGATTGCAGCCAACCTGCTACTGGTGAAAAACCTAACCGTGATGGGGCTTTACTGGGGCGGTTATCTGGAGTTTGCGCCGCAGATCTTGACCCAAAGCCTGAAGACCCTATTCACATGGTTCGAGGCGGGCGGCCTAAGCCCGCATATCTCGCATCAATTGCCCTTCACGCAATACCCGCAGGGGCTCGCACTATTGCGCAGCCGACAGGCCACCGGCAAGGTGGTGATCCTGCTGTAGGCCATCGCCGCGCTCGGACACCACAGGCCTGCCGGCGCGCGCGACATAGGCCTGACGGATCATCGCGCCCAGCGCCAAGACCGCTTCGGAATGCGCGGGATCGGCAATGTAAAGATTGACCTTCATCCGCGACAGATCGGGCAATTGGCCGCCATGGTTGATGCGTTCAACATAGGGCGGCTCTGACCCTTGCAGAACGGTGTGCACCGCCAGATCGGCAGAAACCGTGGCCTCGACCACCCGCGTGCTGTCGGCCTCGACCGCCATTTCCCAGGCAATGCCCGCGCGGTCCAACTCTGCCTGCACGCCCTGACGGAAAAAGCAATTGTGCTCATAGGCCAGCCGCAACGGCCTTTGTTTCCAGCGCGTGCCGCCGGGGGCACCGACCCAGATCAGATCCAGCTCGGCAATTGTTTCCCCGCCAGCACCAACATCCTTTTCCGTGGTCATGATCACATCGCATTCGCCGCGGGCAAATTGCGCCTTCAGCACCCGCGTGAACGACGAAATCAAACTGACCCGCATTTTCGGATAGTCCTTGGCAAAGCGGCGCAGCACCTGGGGAATCGCCGGATAGACGATGTCATGCGGCACCCCCAGCACAATTTCGCCCTCGGGGTCGGACCGCGTCAGCTTGCCAAAAATCTCGTCATTCAGCGCCAACATGCGGCGGGCATAGCCCAAAAGCTGTTCGCCCGAAGGCGTAAGCCCGACTTGCCGCGCCGAGCGATCCAAGATCTGCGTGCTCAGCATTTCCTCTAACCGCTTGATTTGCATAGAAACCGCCGATTGCGTCAGGTTCAAAAACCCAGCCGCCCGCGTCACCCCGCCCGCATCGGCAATCGCCACAAAAGACCGCAAAGAAGTTAGATCCAGATTTCGCATGACATCACAATTCCTGATGTGAGACTTCAAAAGCATTCATTTTCATAATATGCGCCTTTGCCCTATATCAAGCAAGCGATGTGAAGGCCTGCCGGTCACAAAGCCAAGGCGCCGCGCATCCCGTTACCGATGTTCCTGAAAGGAAAGACCATGTTCGCCTCGCTCACCCTCTCCACAATGGCAGTGTCCCATGTGCAGACGCGCGGCTTTGCTGTTGCCAATCTGATCACCCTTGCACGGCTGGCCTTTGTTGCGCGCAGCCAGCGCCGCCAGCTTGCCCGCCTTGATGCTGCCCAATTGGCCGACCTTGGCCTGACGCCTGCGCAAGCCCGCCGCGAGGCAAAGCGCCCACTTTGGGATGTGCCAACAAATTTGCGTCGCTAAGCCTTTGACTGGATTGCAGGATTTTCTGCCGATAGATCCTTGAAATCCGCAGCCATAGTCCCAATATTGAAGGCATTCGGTGGTGTGCAACCCGCATCACTCCCATCTTTTACCGGAGGCTGTCATGGCTGACTACGATACGATCCGCACAGTGGGCGCAGGCGCGCGCGCGCAGCAGATCGACGCAGGGCTTCGCGCCCATATGAATAAGGTCTACGGGCTGATGTCCGTGGCGATGATTATTACCGGTGCCGTGGCTTGGGCCGTTGGCACCAGCCCCGCGATGCTGCAAGTCATCTTTGGCTCGCCGCTGAAATGGGTGGTGATGTTTGCGCCGCTGGTGATGGTTTTCGCCTTTGGGGCGATGATCAATAAGCTTTCGGTCGCAGCCGCACAGCTGTTCTTCTATGTCTATGCGGCCACCTTTGGTCTTTCGCTGTCGTTTATCTTCGCGGTTTATTCCGGCGTGTCGATCGCGCAGACCTTCCTTGTCACCGCAATCTCTTTCGCGGGCCTGTCGCTTTATGGCTATACCACCAAGAAAGATCTGTCGGGCGTGGGCTCGTTCCTTGTCATGGGTCTGATCGGGCTCTTGGTGGCCTCGCTGGTCAATATCTTCCTCGCCTCTTCGGCGCTGAACTTTGCGATCTCGGTGATTGGCGTGCTTATCTTTGCAGGTCTGACCGCTTGGGACACCCAGAAAATCAAGGCCGACTATATTGAACACGCGCAATATGGCGACGAGGACTGGCTGGGCAAATCGGCGATCATGGGCGCGCTGACGCTCTACCTTGATTTCGTCAACCTTTTCATGTTCTTGCTGCGCTTCTTGGGCAACCGCGAATAACCCAAATCCATCATCAAACACAAAGGGCCGCAGGAAACTGCGGCCCTTTTGCGTTTAGATCCACTCGGAGCGCGATGTGCAAAGGGCAAGGCCCGCCGCACAAAAAGAAAAACCGCGCCAAAAGGCGCGGCAATTCTAAAAACACGAGGGAAGATCTTACTTGATCTTGCCTTCTTTGTATTCAACATGCTGACGCTTTACAGGGTCATACTTGTTGACTGTCATCTTCTCGGTCATGGTCCGGGCATTCTTCTTGGTCACATAGAAGTGTCCGGTGCCAGCCGTCGAGTTCAGACGGATCTTGATCGTCGCCGGTTTGGCCATAGTCGTCTCTCCTGCATCGGGGAAACACCGTTGCCCCGCAAATCCTTGAGCCTGCCTTTTACTTGCGCGAGGGGCAGAGTCAACAGCGATTCCGCAGATTCAGCAGGGGAATTGCAGACGGGCCAAAACATTCACACCGCAAGGCCGCGAGGCCCTGCGAAAGCCGATGAAAATTGCGCGGATGGCCTATAAGCCGGATTTTGTCCAAGGGGTTGCCCCCTCTGGATGACCATTCCTCTGCCACCCGTGTTACCACGAGCAGTCAAGCTGCCAACCCGGGCCCCTGGGCTGAAGTGTCCCTGCCGTGGTCTCCGCTAGCGCGGACCTTACGACACAGGGCCCCTATTCGGCATTGCTCCGGGTGGGGCTTGCCATACCGTCCTTGTTACCAAGTCCGTGGTGGGCTCTTACCCCACCGTTTCACCATCACCCTGGATCCGTCAGACCGAAGCCTGACACCAAGGCAGTCTTTTCTCTGTGGCGCTTTCCCTGGGGTTACCCCCGCCGGACGTTATCCGGCACCCTTCCTTCATGGAGTCCGGACTTTCCTCGAGCGTTACCGCCCGCGGTCATCCAGCCATCCGCGCGAGACGTCAGATATGCGAGCCGCGTGGCTTCTTCAAGCCAATTCGCCCGTCACGACATCTGACGCCCCGGAGCGGCGCACGCATCCTCCGCGCCGATTGGTGAAAAGGCGACAGGCAGACGACGCGCCGCTCACTGCCGCCCTTGGCGTTTGTCGTTGCTGAGGACAGGATAGAGTCCAAATCGCGCGATGTACGAGTGTCTTGTCTCACAGCCAGCTACCAAAAACCTCCAACAATTACTTAAGTTTTGAACGGGTTTATTGGCGATAAAAATCTAGGCTGTTGCATGCCAAGCCCAAAAGGAGGGTTTTCAAACGCCTGTCGAATGTCGGCTAGCCATAGAAAGTGAGCTTTACAAAAGTTTTGAGGGCATTGTGATGGGGCATGTGTTGCCCGCCCTTTACCGTACTTTCACATGGGGCGTCGCAAAAACCGGTTGTGCGATGGTTGAGGTCTGTCCATTCTAGTAGTGACAAGTTGCTGTTATGTGGAGACGCAGATATTGTCAGATAAAATTCATTTCAGGCAGCAGGCGAAGCGCCACCGAGATGTTGCGCGAGCATATTTGGAGCTTGGTGACGATGACCTTCTATATGCTTCCGCCCTTCGCCTCAGAATGGCTATTGAGTGTCTAGCGTATGAGCTGCTGCAATCTTTTGGTGACGAAGTTTCCCAAAATGTGATGGAGACTTGGCAGCCCAACAAGCTGATAAAAGAGCTCAAGCACATTGACGCGTCGGTTGATCAAGACGTGTCGATCAGAATTGGAATTGAGAAAACACCGGGACAGGCTGCGGAGGAAATGAAGGACTTAGGCACAGACGCACGACTCTCTGCAGCATGGATCAGCAAGCAGTGGAATACGTTGAGTGGGTTTCTTCACATTCCTACTATTCAGCAAAGTCGCGAAGGAAAACATTTTGATGCGTCGAAAATATTGAAAAAGATACGGGAAATTCTTCCTGAAATTGATAGGGTATTGGCCTCACGAATCTTTGCTACCAACATCAAGTCTACAATCACGGTTACTTGCCATTGTGGCTTTGAGATCAAGCGCCGTGAAAGCATTTTAGAAAAGGAGTTACAGGTCGCTTGCGCGAACTGTAATATAATACTTGGCGCTAAGAAAACGGAAGATCAGTGGAAATTCTTTGATTTGTATCACAATTATACTTGTCCAAACTGCAAGAAAAGGAACGATTTTTTGGCAAAGGCGCTCAAAGACCGCGTGGAGTTAACATGCGATGGCTGCGGCGCTCTGGTCAGTATTGAGAAAGATTGGTGTGTTAGAGTTCGATGCAAGCCGGATGACTGAGGGGCAATCCTCTTAGCCGGCCTTGGATTTCTCATTACGAGGACCGCCATCTTCACTGCAAAAAGCTGAGATTTGTCATTCGGGTGTTCCCCAAACCCCCGTTTCTTGAACGCTAGCCAAACCGGACCTCAGTTTACCTGCCACCACGGGCGGCTTCCATCCCGTAAATCACACCATCAGTCCAGTGCGTCAAGGCTAGGCGCAGGCCAAAACCTGCTGAGCCACCGCATCCGCGCAGGCGCGATCTTCGGCAGATTCTGCTCCCTGCGCCCAAGGCCGGAAGCGCAGACGGAATGCTGCGAGCCGCGCCGCTTCAGGCGCCGCGGGGTAGCCGATTACGTCCAGACTGTTTGCCAAATCACGGCTGGCATCTCCGCGACGCTCTGGCCAGATCGACAGGCCCTGCCGCGCCAAACGCCGCCAGTCAAACCGCGCTCCGGGGTCGGATTTGCGCAAAGGTGCCATGTCGGAATGCCCGATCACGCCTTGCGGTGCGATCTGCCAGCGCGCCATGATGCCGCGCAACAGATCCTCGAGCGCTGCCATCTGCGGTTCGGGAAAGGGCTGACTGCCGGTATTGGCAAGCTCGATGCCGATGGAATGGCTGTTCACATCGGTGATCCCCGCCCATGCCCCCGCCCCCGCGTGCCAGGCCCGCAGCGCCTCGGGCACCAGCGCCTCGGCCTGCCCCGTCTCGGACACCAACCAATGCGCCGAGACCTCGTGTTCGGGCGCACAAAGCCGTGCGCGCGCCTCGGCACAACTGGCCATGGCGGTGTAATGGATCACGATCAGCGAAGGCAGCACCCCACCCCGCCGATCTGAAAAATTCGGCGAGGGGAAGGCGATCAATTCTGCACAGCCGCGCGGAAAGGGGCTGGATCCCATGAGCAGGCATAGCCGTCGCCGTCTGGGTCAAGGCCTTTGCGGTCGCGCACAGGGCCGCCCGCTGCCAAAAACGCCGCTTGCGCCAGATCGGGCGAGGCATAGCGCGCGCAGGCCGCGTTATAGCTGGTCAGCCGCAGCCCGCCGCGCCGATACACCTGGGTGCCGCGTGGGTTGCGCGACGATAGCGCATATTGCACGATATTGGGCCCTGCATCGCCGACCCGCTGCGGCAGCGCGGTTGGCTGGTCGATCTGATATTGCGCACGGTTGCGGTCGATGCGCTGCTTGTCGCTTTCAATCGTTTCGCGTTGTGACACGGCGGCAAAGTCCTGCTCGTCTGAAATCGTCGCCACTGTCTGCATTTCCGAGGTGGTCTCGACAATTCCGGCGGGCGCGTTGCCACGCGGGCGGTTGTCAGACCCAATGATTGCGCCCGTTACCAAAGGCTGGGCGTAGGGCGCGGGTTGCAGTGTCGTCATCGGCGTAGCAGATGCGGTTTTCCCTTCGGCCTTGTCGATGGCGGCGGCGGCCGCAGCAGCGGAAAAGCCCGATGGTGCCGCGGGCTGCGACTGCGCTTGGCTGCTTGGTGCAGCCCGATAGCTGTTATAGTCAGAGAACCCCACCCCAGCCGCGGAATCTGGCACCACCGGAGAGCAGGCAGCCAGACCCAAAACAGCCAAGATAAAAACGGAACGACGCATGTTTTGCCCCAAAGATTGTTATGCTTTGGCCATTACCACCATTTTTCAGGCTTTGCCACAAAGCCCGCAGCGCGTTCCAGAACATAGGCATGATTAAGCAAGCCACCCTCGTCCCATGGCCGACCCAACAGCTGCAAGCCCATCGGCAGACCCTTGCTGTCAAGCCCCATCGGCACCGCAACGCCGGGCAAGCCGGCAAGGTTGGCGGTGACAGTGAAGACGTCATTCAGGTAAACCTCGACCGGCGTCGCCTTGTCCATCTCGCCCAAGGCAAAGGCGCTGGATGGCGTTGCTGGCGCCAAAATCGCGTCAATGCCCGCTGCAAAGGCCTGTTCGAAATCGCGTTTGATCAAGGCACGCACTTTGCGCGCGCGGTTGTAATAGGCGTCATAAAAACCGGCTGACAGCACATAGGTGCCCACCATGATCCGGCGCTGGGTCTCGGGGCCAAAGCCCTCGGCGCGGGTGTTTTCATACATCTCGGTGATGCCATCGCCCGACTGCAACGCCGCGCGGTAACCATAGCGCACCCCGTCATAGCGCGCGAGGTTGCTCGAGGCTTCGGCGGGCGCGATCACATAATAGGCCGGCAGAGCATATTTCGCATGTGGCAGCGAGATATCAACAATCTCTGCCCCGGCATCGCGCAGCATGTCGCGGCCCTGCGCCCAAAGCGCGTCAATCTCGGCCGGAATGCCTTCGATGCGGTATTCGCGCGGAATGCCGATCTTTTTGCCGCGAATGTCGCCGGTGAGTGCAGCCTCAAAGTCCGGCACGGCGATGTCTGCACTGGTGCTGTCGCGCGCGTCATGGCCCGCCATCGCTTGCAAGAAAATCGCCGCATCGCGCACGGTTTTGGTCATCGGCCCCGCCTGATCCAGGCTAGAAGCATAGGCAACAATACCGTAGCGGCTGACACGGCCATAGGTGGGCTTGATGCCAGTGATGCCACAAAAGGCCGCGGGCTGGCGGATTGACCCCCCCGTATCGGTGCCCGTCGCACCCAAGCAAAGATCAGCCGCCACTGCCGCCGCCGAGCCGCCCGAAGACCCCCCCGGCGTGCGCTTGGCGTCATCGACCTTCCACGGGTTGACGGCAGGGCCATAGCACGAGCTTTCATTGCTCGATCCCATGGCGAATTCATCCATGTTCAGCTTGCCCAGCATCACCGCACCGGCGTCAAACAACTTGCCCGTCACGGTCGATTCGTATTCAGGCTTGAACCCCTTAAGGATGTTCGACGCCGCTTGGGTGGCCACACCTTTGGTGCAGAACAGATCCTTAATGCCCAGCGGAATACCGCACATATCAGGCGCATCGCCAGCCTTGATCCGCCTATCAGCAGCGCGGGCCTGTTCCAGCGCGATCTCGGGGGTTTTATGCACAAAGGCATTCAACCCATCGCCTGCATCAATCGCCGTCAGGCAAGACATCGTCAGATCAACAGCCGAGATTTCGCCCCGACGCAGCGCATCACGCGCCGCAGCAATGGTCCATGTGTTCGCAGTCATTATTCCACCACCTTCGGCACGGCAAAAAAGCCTTCGCGCGCATCAGGCGCATTTTTCAAGATCGCCGTTTGGATGTTGCCATCCGTCACCACATCTGCCCGCCGTTTCAGCCGCATCGGCGTCACAGAGGTCATAGGCTCGATGCCCTCGACATTGACTTCGTTCAACTGCTCCATAAACCCAAGGATGCCCGACAGCTTTTCAGCCAGTGCGGGCAGTTCGGTCGTGGGCACGGCGATGCGGGCCAATTTGGCCACCTTCCGCGCGGTGTCGATGTCAATGGACATGGGGGTCTCCGCCAATTCGATGTTTCCTTCGTTTAGCCCTCCCGCCCCAGCGCTGCAAGGGCGGCGCAGCTTTGGCTGGCGCTTTGACTTCGCATTCGCCTGCCCTACTATGGAACAAAATAATTTCAGGAGTATAAAATGCAGATCACATGGCTTGGCCATTCCAGCTTTCGCATCGAGATCGAATCCGCGGTGCTGCTGATTGACCCTTGGTTTACCGGCAACCCAATGTTCCCAGCCGAGGTGCGGGCAGAGGCGATTGCGGGGGTCACTCACATTCTGATGACCCATGCCCATGCTGACCATATTGGCGATGTCATCGCGGTTGCAAACGAACTGTCGGTGCCGCTGGTTGGGATCTATGATCTGGTGGCCTATCTGCAAAAGCGCGATGGCGTTGCAGGGATGGGCTTTAACAAAGGCGGCACGATGGATCTGAACGGCGCCAAGGTCACGCTGGTCAACGCCTGCCATTCCTCTAGCCTTGCCACCGATGCAGGCCCTGTCGCCGCAGGATCCGAGGCGGGCTTTATGATCGCAGGCGAAGGCCATACGATCTATCTGTCAGGCGACACCGATATCATGGCCGATATGGAATGGATGGGCGACTATCACAAACCCGATATCGGCATCCTGTGCTGCGGCGGCCATTTTACCATGGATATGCAGCGTGCGGCCTATGCGGCGCGGAAATACTTTGACTTCAAGACCATCATCCCTTGCCATTATCGCACCTTCCCGCTTTTGGCGCAAAATGCCGATGTCTTGGTCGCAGCCCTGCCAAAAGTGCAGGTGATCGAGCCGCAGGTGATGCAGGCCATCACTCTATAAGGTCAGAGACCGGATAGATCGGCTCGGGCGCGCGGCGTCCGGGCTGGTTCAAGATCTGGTCAAAGCTCATGCCCAGACGCGCTTCGGCCTGCAACACCACGATAGCCGCTGCCCGGGCGTCTTCGCCCGCGTCGTGATGCTCGAAAGTCAGGCCCAACTGCCGTTTCAGATGCGCAAGACCGTGGCCGCCATTGCCGATAAACTCGGGCCAAGCCCGCCGCGCGATTTTCACAGAATCGCCCCAGCGCCAAGCAATCTCGGCCAGACCAAAGCGGCTGCAGGCCGCCCGCAGCGCGCGCGCATCAAAGCTGCTGTGCTGGATCAGATGATGGCGCGACAACAAAGGCGCCAAGCGCGCCAAGGCTTCGCCAAACAGCGGCGCGCCCGCGACATGTTCGGCGGCAATGCCGTGCAGCTGGGTGTTAAAGCCTGAAAACCGCATCTGTGGGTCAACATAGGTGGCATAGGTCTCAATCGCGCCGCCCTCGCGCACGCAAGCCAGACCGATTTGGCAAATGCTGGCGGCATCGCCGCAGGCGGTTTCGACATCCAGCGCGATAAAGCGGAACGCGCCCTGCGGCAAAGCTGCCGCCAAATGTCCATCGCGCGCCTGCCACTCTGCCATAAATCCCCCACGACTGGTGTTGGGGGGCAGGCTACGGCAGTCGCCATGGCACAACAACCCCGCGTGACTAGCGGGGCTCTTCCCAAGCGATCAAAGCCGCCCTAAACTGAAGACTGACCCGCGAAAGGAGCCGCAGATGAAACCGATGATCGGCGTGATTGGTGGCTCGGGCGTCTATGATATTGCTGGGCTAGAAGGGGCCTCTTGGGTCAAGGTGAAAACCCCTTGGGGCAGCCCATCGGACGAAGTTCTGCTGGGCCGTTTGGACGGCACACCCATGGCCTTTCTGCCGCGCCATGGTCGCGGCCATGTGCAAACCCCGTCCAGCATCAATTACCGCGCCAATATTGACGCGCTGAAACGGCTGGGCTGCACCGATGTGGTGGCGGTTTCGGCGGTGGGCAGCCTGCGCGAAGACTATGCGCCGGGCGATTTTGTGCTGGTGGATCAATATATTGACCGCACCGTTGCGCGCGAAGGATCATTCTTTGGGCCCGGCTGTGTCGCCCATGTCAGCCTTGCCCATCCGACCTGCGCGCGGCTGGGGGCGGCCTGTATGGCCGCAGCCACTGCGGCGGGGGTGCGGATCCATCAGCGTGCCACCTATCTGGCAATGGAGGGGCCGCAGTTCTCGACCCAAGCCGAGTCGAAGCTTTACCGTCAATGGGGGGCAGATGTGATCGGCATGACCGGAATGCCCGAGGCAAAGCTCGCGCGCGAGGCCGAGCTTTGCTATGCCTCAATCGCCATGGTGACCGATTTCGACTGCTGGCACCCTGATCACGGCGCAGTGGATGTGGCGGCGGTGATCAAGACCTTGCTGGCCAATGCCGATGCCGCGCGCAACACCGTGGCAGAGCTGCCCAAGCTGTTGCCCACCCGCGCGCCATGCCCCGAGGGCTGCGACCACGCGCTGACCCATGCGATCATGACCGCCCCCGCCAAACGCGACGCCGATCTGATTGCGAAACTGGATGCGGTGGCCGGGCGGGTGCTGTAAGCCTGCCGCAATTCCCGACACAGAGGCCCAGCCATGAAAACCGTCAAAGACTATATCCGCACGATCCCCGACTTTCCGCATAAGGGCATCATGTTTCGCGATGTCACCACGCTGTTTGCCGATCCGCGCGGGTTTCGCATCTGTGTCGATCAACTGCTGGCCCCCTATGCTGGCCTGCCGATTGACAAGGTCGCAGGCCTAGAGGCGCGCGGCTTTATTCTGGGCGGAGCCGTGGCGCATCAGCTTTCGACCGGATTTGTGCCGATCCGCAAGCAAGGCAAATTGCCCGGCGCGGTGATCTCGCAGGCCTATACGCTGGAATATGGCGAGGCCGTGGTCGAAGTGCATCAAGACGCGATGCTGGCGGGCGAAAAAGTGCTGCTGGTCGATGATCTTCTGGCAACCGGCGGCACGGCCGAGGCCGGGATCAAATTGATCGAGCGTTTGGGGGCCGAGGTGATTGGCTGTGCCTTTGTGATTGATCTGCCCGAGCTGGGAGGGCGGCGCAAGCTGGAGGCGATGGGCATGCGCGTGCATGCGCTCTGCAGTTTTGACGGGCATTAACCATTTATTCAGCGAATCACTTTAAGAATTAACGCACTCGGGCAGATGCCCAGAGGGAAGCGCTGCTTGCAACACGTGACCCACCCAACCCCAGCGCCCTGTCGGTTTTCCGGCAGGGCGTTTCTATATGCGCCAAAGGCGGGGGTTTCACACCCCCGGGCTGCAAATCCTTGCGGCTTTGCAACCTCCCCCGTGGGATATTTAAGGACAGATGAAAGGGCTGTCAGCTTTGCAAGATTGTGCCGGGGTTCATGATGCCATTGGGATCAAGTGCTGCTTTGATCGCACGCATGGCGGCGATTTTACCGCCGTCGCCGTAGCGCAGCAGGTCATCGACCTTAAGCCGGCCCAGCCCATGTTCTGCCGAGACCGAACCGCCCAAGGCAGCCACCAGATCGTGGACGCATTGCTTGACCGCCTCGCGTTGGTTTTCGTGGTCTTTGCGGGATTTGCCGTGGGTGGGAAAGACGTTGTAATGCAGATTGCCGTCGCCCAGATGGCCAAAGCAATTGATCCGCCAATCGCCGATTTTCGCCAGAGCGGGGCCGGCCTGGTCGATGAACTGCGGGATCAGGCTGAGGGGAAGCGAGATATCATGGCTGGAGACCGCGCCAATACGGCGGTTGCCTTCGGGGATGGATTCGCGGATGCGCCAAAGCGCTGCGCGTTGTGCCTCTGAACTGGCGATGACGCCGTCTTGGCAGAGGTTTGCGGCAAGGCCTGCTTGAAACAGCGCCGCAAGATGATCGGCGGCCACGCCAAATCCTGCCGGCAGGCCGATGTCGATCAGCACCATCCACGCGGGGGTGCCGCCAAGGGGGCTGGTCACCTCGGGCATGGTTTCGGCCAGAAAATCAAGACCCATGCGGCTGATCAGCTCGAAGCCCGAGATCATGCCGGAAAGGCGGCTTTCGGCCAGGCTGAGCAGTGCCAAGGCCGCAGCGGGGTCGGTTACGGCGATCAGCGCCGTGCCAGCCTCGGCGGGTTTTGGGAAAAGCCGCAATGAGGCTGCGGTGATCACACCCAAAGTGCCCTCGGCTCCGATCAGCAGGTGCCGCAAATCGTAGCCGGTGTTGTCTTTGCGCAAGCGCTTCAGCCCGTTGAACAGCGTGCCGTCGGGCAGCACCGCCTCGATGCCAAGGCACAGATCGCGGGTATTGCCGTAGCGCAGCACATTCAGCCCGCCTGCATTGGTGGCAAGGTTGCCACCGATCTGGCAAGAGCCTTCAGAGGCCAGCGCAAGCGGGAAGATCCGGCCCAGCTTTTCAGCCTCGGCCTGGACTTGTGCCAGCACCATGCCCGCCTCGACCACCAGCACGGATTCGGCGGGGTAGGCACCGCGAAGCCCAGCCATACGTTCCAGCGATAAAACCAAGGGCAGCGGCCCTGTGGGTTGCAACTGCCCGCCCACCAAACCCGTGCCGCCACCCCATGGCACCACGCCGACGCGGGCGCGATTGGCCGCACGCAGGATGGTTGCGACCTCGGCCGCACTGCGCGGCAATGCCACAGCCGCCGCCTGCCCCTGCCAGCGCCCGCGCGGCTCGGTCAGATACCGAGGCTCGGGCGGGCGCAGGCAATCACCGGGCAGCTCTGCCGAAAGGGCGTCCAGAAAAGGCAGGTCGGCAGAGTTCAGCATGTTACCTCACAAGGTGATCGTGCGCGCCAAAGCCGCAATCGCATGCGCAGATGTCACATTCCGCGCGGTTTTCGCGACAGTGATGCCGGTTTCCAACTTGGCCGCAAGCGCCGAGCGATTTAGGCCATTTGGCGCAAGAAGATAGAGCGCGCGATCGGTTTGCGCCAGAGCTTCGCCGTCTTTGGCAAGGTTGGTCAGCGCCGAAATTTGGGCTGCAGGCACCGGGCCTGCCAGGAAATAGATATGCACGTTGCTGCCATCTGCTGCGGCCTGCTTGGCATAGGGGTTGGCGGCGACAATCGCGTCAAACTCGGTCAGATCCATCAGGAACTGCGCGGGCGCAAAGCCAAAGCGGTCTTTCATTGCAGCGGTGATCTTGTCTTGCAGATCGGCAATCGCCGGATCGACGAAGACCGCATTGCCGCTTTGGATATGGGTCTGGATCTGTGCCAGCCCCAATTCCAGCAGCATCTGCCGGAACTCCGGCATCGGCAGGCGATTGGCGCCCGAGACGTTGACGCCTCGCAGCAGCAGCACTTTGATCTTGGACATCGGGGTCTCCTCGGCGACTGCCGACCGCTCCGGCGTAGGGTCAGCCTACGTCCGTGCGGCCACGTCGGTCGTGCCGTAAATTTGCGTATAGCACATGGTTTCGCCAGCGCCCGTTGATTTGCAGATAAGATTGCGCCACGCCTTCATATTTAAAGCCGGTTTTTTCCAAAACCCCGCGCGACGGGGTGTTTTCCGGCAAACAGGCGCTTTCGATGCGTGACAGATCCATCGTGAAAAAGGCGTAATGCACCAGCGCTTGCACCGCTTCTTTCATATAGCCGCGCCGGGCAAAGGCTGCGCCCACCCAATAGCCAAGCGTGCCCGCCTGCACCGGGCCACGGCGAATGTTGTCCAAGGTCAGCGCGCCCAGCAGACGTTGATCGTCGCGGTGAAACATCAGCAGCGGCAGCGCCGTGCCCTGTCCTTCGGCCCGTCCCGCCCAATAGACGCGGTTGGTAAAGGCCTTGCGCGACAGATGGTCATGCGCCCAGACCGGCTCCCATGGCCGCAGGTGATCCGCCGAGCTTTCGCGCAACTCGGACCAGCTGCGAAAATCGGCATGCGTCGGCAGGCGCAGGGTCATCCGCTCGGTTTCAATGCTGAGGCGGCGGCGAAACCCAAGCATCAGGCGACAAGCCGTTTGCGAATATCCTCTAGCGTCGGGGCAGCCGCGACTGGGCCATAAAGCGCAAGCGCGGTGTCAGCGGATGTCAGCTCGCCCGCAAAGCGGCGCACATCGTGAACCGACACCGCATCAATCCGCTCGACGGCCTCTTCGATATCGGGCACGCGGTCATAGATCGCAAGCAAGCGCGCCAGACGCTCGGCACGGCTGGAGGGGCTTTCCAGCCCCATCAGCAGGCCAGCTTTCAGCTGCACGCGGGCGCGGTTGACCTCGGCTTCGGACATATCATCGGCGGCGCGCTTCATCTCGTCGATGGTGATCTGGGTCAGATCGCCCAACTCTTCGGCGCTGGTGCCTGCGTAAAGCGTGATCTGGCCTGCGTCTTCATAGGCCCCCGATTGCGCAAAGATCGAATAGCACAGCCCTCGTTCTTCGCGCACCTTTTGGAACAAACGGCTAGACATGCCGCCGCCCATCGTCATCGCGTAGACCTGCGCGGTATAGACATCGGGGTCGCGGTAGCCGGGTGCGTTGAAGGCCATGGCGAAATGCGCTTGCTCCAGATCCTTGATCTCACGCCGTTCGGAGCCTTGAAAGGTTGCGGGCTGAAAGGTGCTGGCGGGTGTCGGCGTCATCGCCCCAAACATCGCCTCGGCTTGGCGCACGATCGCGTCATGATCAACACCGCCAGCGGCCGCCAAGATCATCTGGCCGGGGCCGTAATGTTCGGCGACAAAGCCTTGCAAATCCTTGCGGGTAAAGGCGCTGACCCGCTCTTCCGGCCCCAAAATGGTGCGACCAAAGGACTGGTCGGGGTAGGACACCTCTTGCAGCCAATCAAACACAATGTCGTCGGGCGTGTCCAAAGCCTGCCCGATTTCTTGCAAGATCACATGACGCTCGACCTCGATTTCCTTTTTGTCAAAGGCGGGGTTCAGCACGATGTCACCGATCACATCCAGCGCCAGGCCAACATCAGCCTCGAGCACACGCGCATAATAGGCGGTCATCTCGCGCGAGGTATAGGCGTTGATATAGCCGCCAACATCCTCGATTTCCTCGGCAATTTGCAGGCTGCTGCGCCGCTTGGTGCCCTTGAAAGCCATATGTTCCAGAAAATGCGCGATGCCGTTTTGCTCGGGGCGTTCATGCCGCCCCCCTGCCATCACCCAAACCCCAGCGCTGGCGCTTTTCAGACCCGGCATATGTTCGGTGACAATACGAAACCCGTTGGGCAGGGTGGTCAAGCGAAGCGTCAAAGCGCAATCCTTTCGCGGATCAGGGCTTGCAGCGCGCCCAAGTCATTGGTCACGCGCGTCATGCGTTCGGGGCGGTCAAACAAATCAGCCATGCGGGCGGGCAAGGCGGGCCTTGTGCCCATCGCAGCCTCGACCGCATCGGGGAATTTCGCCGGATGCGCGGTTGCCAGCGTGATCATCGGCACTTGGCCCAGATGCTCTTCAGCAACCTTGACGCCCACGGCGCTGTGCGGGCACAACACCTCGCCGGTTGTGGCATAGGCATGGGTGATAGTGGCGCGAGTTTCGTCCTCAGAGCAGCGGCCCGAGGCAAAGGTTTCGCGCAGCATCTGCAAAGCCCCTTGCGAGATACTGAAACCGCCGGTCTTCATCTCATCCATCAGCGCCGCAACCGCAGCGCCGTCGCGACCATAAGCATCGAACAAAGCCCGCTCAAAGTTCGACGAGACCTGAATATCCATCGACGGGCTGATCGACGGCTTTACGCCGTTGGTCTTATAGTCACCCGATTTGATCGCACGATCCAGAATGTCGTTCTGGTTGGTGGCGATCACCAATTTCTCGATCGGCAGGCCCATTTTGCGCGCGATATAGCCGGCAAAGATGTCGCCGAAATTGCCGGTGGGCACGGTGAAAGACACCGGCCGCGCGGGTGCACCCAGGCTGACCGCCGCGCTAAAGTAATAGACCACCTGCGCCAGAACCCGCGCCCAATTTATGCTGTTCACCCCCGCAAGCCGCACGCCATCCCGAAAGTCAAAATCGTTGAACATATCTTTGACGCGCGCCTGACAATCGTCAAAATCGCCGTCCATCGCCAGCGCATGCACATTCGCCTCGACAGGCGTGGTCATCTGACGGCGCTGCACATCAGACACGCGGCCATGCGGGTAAAGGATGAACAGATCCACATTGGCAAGACCGCGAAAGGCCTCCATCGCCGCCGACCCGGTATCGCCCGAGGTGGCCCCAACAATGGTGATCCGCGCGCCGGTTTTGGCAAGAGCGGCCTGCATCATCTGACCGATCAGCTGCATGGCAAAGTCTTTGAAAGCCAGGGTCGGGCCGTGAAACAGTTCAAGCAGGAAATGATTCGGCCCCAACTGCACCAGCGGCGCGCGGGCGGCGTGGCCAAAGCCCTTATAGGCGTTCGACAAAAGCACCTTGAATTCCACATCGCCAAAGGTATCGCCGATAAAGGGGCGCATCACCCGATAGGCGATTTCCTCATAGGGCAGGCCTGCCAAGGCTGCGATCTCGGCATGGGTCATCTGCAGCACGACTTCGGGCACATAAAGCCCACCGTCGCGCGCCAGCCCCGTCATCATCGCTTCGCCAAAGTTCAAAACCGGAGCCGCGCCCCGCGTCGAGATATACCGCATCTGTTGCCCTTAACTCTTTTGTCGCGTGATACGCCAGACAAGCCCCGCTGTCATCAGCGTCCAAACCAAAGCCAGCAAAAACCAGGTGATCGCATAGCCCCAATGGTCGTTGGGAATAGAGGCCGTGTCCACCGGCATCGGCGCAATGCCGTCGCCCGTGGGCGCGCGCGCAACGATGATCACGGGTTCGGTGTGTAAAACGGCCGCCATTGCATCGGCATCGCGGGCAAACCAAAGCCCGGTCTTGGCATCAGGCGGCGGCGTATAGGCGTTGGAATCGCGCGGCCACATCAGATTGCCAAGGATTTTAACATCCGTCACGGTCAGGGCTTTGTGCTTGTCATCATCGACCAAAAAGCCGCGATCCACCAGCAACCGCCGCCCATCGGTGGTTTGCAGCACCGAAATAACCTGCACCCCTGCGCCGATCATCGCCTGACCCGACAACACATAAAGCCGCTCGCCGGTAAAGCGGCCCTCGGCGGTGACGGGGTGATAGCGATCGCGCTCGCGGTCAAAGCTTTGCGGCACCGGCTCGGCAGGGCTGGAAATGCCCGCCGTCATCTCATCCAGTTGCGCGCGCTTTTCATACATGCGCCCGATCTGCCAAGTGCCCAGGCTGCACAGGAACACAACCCCCGCCAAACCCAGCAAAACTGCAGAAACCAAACGGAACTTCATCGGTGATCCTTAAACGAAAGACGCGGGCCAAGGCAGAAGCCCAGCCCGCGCTTTTGGTCATGTGGCAGGGCTTACTGGCCCCAGATGTAGACGGAGGCGAACAAGAACAACCAGACCACATCAACAAAGTGCCAATACCAGGCAGCGGCTTCAAAGCCGACGTGCTGTTCAGCGGTGAAGTGGCCCTTATAGGTGCGGATCAGACAGACAGTCAAAAAGATCGTGCCGATGATCACGTGAAAGCCATGAAAGCCGGTCGCCATAAAGAACGAAGCGCCATAGATATTGCCGGCAAAGCCAAAGGCCGCATGGCTGTATTCATAGGCCTGAAAGAAGGTGAACAAAGCGCCCAAAGCGATCGACAGGATCAAGCCCTGCTTGATCGCCGCGCGGTTGTTGTTCTCATGCACCAAAGCGTGGTGCGCCCAAGTCGCCGCACAGCCCGAGCACAGCAGGATCAACGTGTTGATCAGCGGCAGGTGCCATGGGTCAAATGTGGTGATGCCTTCTGGCGGCCAGATGCCATCCTGCAGCGGCGACAAAGGCCCCATGGGGTAAAGCGCGTGCTTGAAGAAAGTCCAGAACCAGGCGGCAAAGAACATCACTTCGGACATGATGAACAAGATGAAACCATAGCGCAGGCCAATGCGAACCACTGGTGTATGATCGCCGGTCTGGCCTTCATGCACCACTTCTGACCACCAAGAGAACATGGTGTAAAGCACGCCAGCAAAGCCGATCAGCCCCACATAAGGCGCCGAGCCGTGCATCCAAAGCACCGCACCATAAAGCATAACAAAGGCGCTTGCCGAGCCGAAGAACGGCCAGATCGACGGCGGAAGAATATGATAATCGTGGTTCTTGGCGTGGGCCATGGTCGGGTTCCCTCGGTTTCTTATCGTTAGTTTACGGGCGTCGCGGGGGCAGTTTCAAGCGATGCTTGCTTCTGTTCCTCGGTCAGCGGTGTTTCGTGAAAGGTATAGGACAGAGTGATCTCTTTGATCAACTTGGCTTCTTTGTCTTGCATGATATCAGGGTCAACAAAGAAGGTCACCGGCATCAAAACCCGCTCGTGCGGTTTCAAGATTTGCTCGGTAAAGCAGAAACACTCGATCTTGGTGAAATAGCCACCCGCCTGATCGGGGGTGACGTTATAGCTGGCTGTGCCGGCAATGGTGCGGTCGGTTGGGTTATAAGCCTCGTAAAACGCAAGGCCAGTCTCGCCGATCCGCACTTCCATCGACGGAACCTGTGGGTGAAATTCCCAAGGCATGCCCGCCTCTAGCGAGCCGTCAAAGCGGATCTTCACCACATCCTGCAAGATCACATCAGGGGCTTTTTCGGCAACTGATGTGGTGCCTGCAAAGCCCGTGGTGCGGCAGAACCAATTGTAAAACGGCACGGCCGCAAAACTCAGCGACAGCATCACCGCAGCGATGCCAAGCAATCCATAAGCGATGCGGTTCTTGTTCATGGCTTTGGCACAATCGGTTGCGTGGACCCCAGCAGACCCGGCGCATCATTGGCGTGCATCATGTCGCCATTGGTCACCTTGACCACCGTCAGCGCAAAAACCAGCGCCACAAAGCAGCCCAAGACCACCCCAACGCCAAGATTGCGCGAAAACCGGCGCTTATAAATCTCGTGGTCAGGTTTGAACGTCATCTTACCAGCCTCCAAAACCATAGGGACGCAGCGCAGCCTCGGCCAGCAATGCCCCGAAATGCAGGAAGAGATACAACAGCGAGAAGCGGAACACCGATTTCTCGACCTTGTATTTATCAGCCGCCGCTTGGTCTTCATCGCGACGCCAAATTCGGTAGGCCCCGCGCAGGAATTCAGCATTCAGCAAGACCGCAACCGCCAGATAGATCGGCCCGCCAATCGAGGTGAAAGCCGTGGCAATCGCAAAGGGCACCAAAGCGATGGTGTAAAGAATGATGTGCTTGCGAGTAGATTTCTTGCCATGCGTCACCGTCAACATCGGCACGCCAGCTTGGGAATAATCTTCGTTCATAAACAGGGCCAGAGCCCAGAAATGTGGCGGCGTCCACATAAAGATCAACATGAACATCAGGCAAGCTTCAACCGAGATATGCCCCGTCGCCGCAACCCAACCGATCATCGGCGGGAAGGCCCCCGCAGCGCCACCGATCACGATGTTCTGCGGCGTCGAGCGTTTCAGCCACATCGAATAAACCACGGCATAAAAGAAGATCGTAAAGGCCAGCAAAGCCCCCGCCAGAATATTGGTCGCAAGCGCCAGCATCACAACGGAGATGCCCGACAAAGCCAGCCCAACGCCCAGCGCCTCTCCAGCCTCGACCTTGCCCGCAGGCACTGGCCGCGACTTGGTGCGGCGCATGATCGCGTCAATATCGGCGTCCCACCACATATTCAGCGCACCCGAAGCCCCTGCCCCCAGCGCGATAAACAAAATCGCGGCAAAGCCCACGACCGGATGCAGATGCACAGGTGCCACCAACAGCCCGACAAGCGCGGTAAAGACCACAAGCGACATCACGCGCGGCTTTAACAGCTGCACGAAATCGCCAAAGCCTGCTTCTTTCATGTCGTCAAAGGACCGTGTGTCGGCCATGTCATCCTGGCTTTCTGATAAGACCAAGGCCCCGCAAGGGGCCCCGGCGCTTGATGTCAAGCTCGGCTTAGTTCGACGCCAGAACGACGTTGCCGCCCTTGGCCTGCTCGACCCATTTGTCATAGGCCTCTTGGCTTACAACCTTGACCGTGATCGGCATATAGGCGTGATCCTTGCCGCAAAGCGTGGTGCACTGGCCAAAGTAGATGCCTTCTTTTTCCGCCGTGAACCACAGCTGGCCCAAACGACCGGGAACCGCCGATTGCATCACCCCAAAAGCTGGCATCGCCCAAGCGTGGATCACATCCGCGCCGGTCACCTGCACAACGATCTTTTTGCCAACCGGGATCACAACTGCGGTATCAGTCGCCAAAAGATAATCTTCCTTGCGATAACCAGCTGCTTCAAGCTGGTCTTTTTCCAGACGGAAGCTGTCAAAGGCCACGCCTTGATCGGGATATTCATAAGACCAATACCACTGGTTGCCAGTGGCTTTGATGGTGATATCAGCGACAGGAATTTCTTGCTGCTTGAACAGCGCAGGCAATGAGAACGAGCCGATGAACACAAGGATCAGGATCGGGATCAGGGTCCATGCAATTTCAAGCGGCGTGTTATGAGTAAACTTCGCCGGAGTCGGATTGGCTTTTTGATTAAAGCGCACCATGATATACAGCAACAACGCGGTCACGAAGATCACGATTGCGGTGATGATCACCAGGATCGTGTGATCAAGCCACTGCAGATCGCGCGCGATGTCGGTCGCAGCAAACTGGTGCTCTGTCCCCTTCGGAACTGGGGCACCGATGATTTCCAAAGCCTGCGCCAGAGCGGCACCGGGCAACACCATGCCAAGACCTGCAGCAACACTGGCTTTCAAAGTGGACAGTAGACGCATTTTCATTTCCCGTATCAAAGGGCGACGCAACGCCGCCTTTTCGACCATACCCGAGTGTCGAGCAGAATCCGATGTTTCTGGTGATCCTGAAACCATATTAGCCGCAAGACGACAAGAGAAAGCTGCGACAAATCGGCCCTATATGATCCAGATCAAAGCAATTTCTTTCAGCCATGGCGCAGCGATCCACGCAAACCCCCTGTCAATCCAAGCCAGAAGAGGCAGATTGCCGCAGTCACACGCGAAATTCGCGACACGCCTTGGCCGCTTGGCTTGCGATCACAGCCCCCAGGGCCTAAGTTTGCCCCAAAGGCTCGGCAAAGCGCTGACCCGCAACAGGAAAGCCCGCGCATGACCGATGCTCCCTTCCGCCCGTTCGAGACCCATGTCGACGAAGCCCAGGCCCTTGCCACCCTGCGCGCCGCCACCGCTGGCGCCGATGATGGCGAGCTGTTTTTTGAACGCCGCCGCTCGGAAGCCATCGTTTTGGATGACGGCCGCATCAAAACCGCCAGCTATGACGCCTCCGAAGGCTTTGGTTTGCGCGCCGTGCGCGGCGAGGTGGCAGGCTATGCCCATTCCACCGAGATCAGCGAAAAATCCCTGCTGCGCGCAGCAGAAACCGCGCGGCTTGCGGTGGGCGCAGGCGGTGGCACTTTGGCCGAAGCGCCCGCGCGCAGCAATGTCAAACTCTACGGCGATGCCGACCCGATGGCCGATGCCGCCTTTGCCGTAAAAATCGACCTGCTAAAGGAAATCGACGCTTTTGCCCGCGCGCTCGATCCCCGCGTGGTGCAGGTGTCGGCGGTGATCTCGGCGGGGCTGCAAGAGGTCGAAATCCTGCGCCCCGAAGGCCTGCGCTATTCCGATGTGCGTCCAATGGCGCGGATGAATGTCTCGGTGATTGTTGATGACAAAGGCCGGCGCGAATCTGGCGGCACGGGCGGCGGCGGCCGCTTTGGGCTGGCGGGATTGATGCAGCCAAGCCATTGGCAACCCCTGCTGCGCGAGGCCCTGCGCATCGCCCTTGTCAACCTTGATGCCCTGCCCGCACCTGCAGGGATCATGGATGTGGTGCTTGGCCCAGGCTGGCCCGGCATCTTGCTGCACGAAGCCATCGGCCACGGGCTGGAAGGCGACTTCAACCGCAAGAAAACCTCGGCCTTCGCCGGGCTGATGGGGCAAATGATCGCCGCCCCCGGCGTCACCGTGCTCGATGATGGCACCATCCCCAACCGCCGCGGCTCAATCTCGATCGACGACGAAGGCACGCCCTCGGCTAAAAACACCCTGATCGAAGACGGCCGCCTGGTCGGCTTCATGCAAGACCGCCAAAACGCTCGCCTGATGGGGGTGGCGCCAACCGGCAACGGGCGGCGCGAAAGCTACGCCCATATCCCGATGCCGCGGATGACCAATACCTATATGCTCTCGGGCCCAGATGACCCCGCAGGCATCGTAGCCAGCCTGAAAGACGGCATTTACGCGGTCGGCTTCGGCGGCGGCCAAGTCGATATCACCAACGGCAAATTCGTGTTCTCTTGCACCGAAGCCTACCGCGTGCGCAACGGCGTGGTGGGCGAGGCCGTAAAAGGCGCCACCCTGATCGGCGACGGTGCAACCGCGCTCAAACAGATCCGCGCCATCGGCAACGATCTGGCACTCGACCCCGGCATCGGCAATTGCGGCAAATCAGGCCAATGGGTGCCGGTCGGCGTCGGCCAACCCACTCTGCTGATTGGCGGCCTCACCATCGGCGGCTCGCAAACCTAAAGACACAGCATTTGAAACAAATTTAGCTAAAATTGTTTCATCTGTCCAAAAATATCCCACGGGGGGAAGGCTGCAAAGGCGCTTGCGTCTTTGCAGCCTTGGGGGTGTGAAACCCCCTCTTACTTGCCAAACTTGCCGCGCAGCGCATCGGCAAAAGCATTAGCCGCAGTGGCAGAACCCGCCTGCGTGGGCACGGGCTTGCCGCGCGCAGGTGCCGCTGCGCGCTCCTCTGCCCGCTCGCGGCTTTGCGCGCGCGCCTCGCTGCTGTCAGATTTCATCGTCAGGCCAATACGCTTGCGCGCCACATCGACCTCGACCACCCGCACCTTCACAACATCGCCGGCCTTGACCACCTCATGCGGGTCTTTGACAAATTTATCCGCCAATTGCGAAACATGCACCAACCCGTCCTGATGCACGCCGATATCGACAAAAGCCCCAAAGGCCGCGACATTGGTGACCGTGCCTTCCAGCAGCATCCCCGGCTTCAGGTCTTTGATATCCTCGACCCCATCCGCAAAGCTGGCGGTCTTGAAACTGGGGCGCGGGTCGCGGGCGGGTTTTTCCAGCTCGGCCAGAATATCGCGCACCGTGGGCAGACCAAATTTCTCATCCACAAAGGCCTTGGCCTCCAGCCCCTTGAGCGCCGAAGGATCCGCCATCAGGCTGCGAATATCGCGCCCACAAGCGGCTACAATTTTGCGTGCCAGATCATAGGCTTCCGGATGTACAGACGAGGCATCCAGCGGCTCTTTACCGCCCGAGATCCGCAAAAACCCCGCCGCTTGTTCAAAAGCTTTGGGCCCCAGCCGCGCCACCTTCAACAGCTCGCGCCTGGTGGCAAAAGGCCCGTTCAGGTCGCGGTGGCTGACAATCGCATCGGCCAGCCCCGCCCCCACCCCCGACACCCGCGCAAGCAGAGGCGCAGAGGCGGTGTTCAGATCCACGCCCACGGCATTCACCGCGTCTTCCACCACCGCCTCCAATGAACGGCCCAGCCGGTATTGGTCGACATCATGCTGATATTGACCAACCCCAATCGCCTTGGGTTCGATCTTGACCAACTCGGCCAAAGGGTCTTGCAGCCGCCGCGCGATCGAGACCGCGCCGCGTAGCGACACATCCAGATCGGGGAATTCCTTGGCCGCCAATTCGCTGGCCGAATAGACCGAAGCGCCGGCTTCGCTGACAATCACCTTCACCGGCTTTTCCGTCCCCGGCAGCACCGCCAAAAGATCTGCCACCATCTTTTCGGTCTCGCGGCTGGCGGTGCCATTGCCGATCGAGATCAGCTTGACCCCATGTTTGGCGATCAGCTGCGCAAGGACCACTTGCGCGCCGCGCAAATCGTTCTTGGGTTGAAACGGATAGACGGTGTCAGTGGCCAAAACCTTACCGGTGGCATCGACCACCGCCACCTTGACCCCGGTGCGAATGCCCGGATCCAGCCCCATCGTGGCCTTGCCCCCCGCCGGAGCCGCCAGCAGCAGGTCTTTCAAATTGCGCGCAAAAACCGCGATGGCCTCGGCCTCGGCCCGATCGCGCAGCTCGCCCATCAGATCCAGCGTCAGGCTGGTTTTCAGCTTGACCCGCCAGCCCCAAGCCGCCGCATCGCGCAACCAAGCATCACCAGCCCCCCGCCCAGATGCCGCCAAGGCCGCCGCACAAGCGCGCTCGGCCGGACTCTCGCCCTTGGCCGCATCGGCGTCAATCGCCAGATCGACCTGCAAAAACCCTTCATTCTGGCCGCGCAGCATCGCCAAGACCCGATGGCTGGGCGCGCTGGCCCAAGCCTCATTGTGGTCAAAATAATCAGAGAATTTAGCGCCTGCAGCCTCTTTGCCTGCAACACCTTTCGAGGCAAGCCGCGCCACCTGCTTCATATGGCTGCGCAAGCGGCCCAAAAGGCTGGCATCTTCTGCCATGCTCTCGACCACAATATCGCGCGCGCCTTCCAAAGCGGCCTTCACATCGGCGACCTGTTCAGTGACATAAGCCGCCGCCAATACCGCCGGATCAAGGCTGTGATCGGCCAAAATCGCCTCGGCCAAGGGGCCAAGTCCGTTTTCCCGCGCGATCATCGCACGCGTGCGCCGCTTTGGCTTATAGGGCAGGTAGATGTCTTCCAACTCGGATTTGGTCACCGCTTTGGCAATCGAAGCCGAAAGCGCATCGCTCATCTTGCCCTGCTCGGTGATCGAGCCCAGAATCGAGGCCCGACGCGCCTCTAGCTCGCGCAGATAGACCAGCCGTTCGGCCAGATTGCGCAGCTGGGTGTCATCCAGCCCACCCGTCGCCTCTTTGCGATAGCGCGCGATAAACGGCACGGTCGCGCCCTCATCCAACAGCGCGATAGCCGAGGCCACCTGTGCCGGGGCCGCACCAATTTCGCCAGCAATTACAAGGGGGATACGGCGGGTGGCATCAGGGGTCATCGGGTCTTCCTTCATCTGGAAGACCGAGCATAGACCCATGGGGCGCCAAGGCCAAGGGGTGGAAGTGAGTGCTGTTTTGAAGGAATGGTACCGACGCCCCGGCTCGAACGGGGGACCCCTAGATCCACAATCTAGTGCTCTAACCAACTGAGCTACGTCGGCACTCAAGGGGGCGTTTACCCCTGCCCCAAAAGGATTGCAAGACCCCAATCCACGCCGAAGGCAGGAAGGTTACAGATCGCGCTGCCAGATCTGATCTATCACCTGCTGACCAAAGGCCTGTGCGGCGGTTTCTTCAACCAGATCAAAGCCATTGCGCCGATAGATCCGGCCTGCTGCAACATGGCTTTGATGCGTCCAAAGCCGCATCTGGCGGTAGCCTGCGCTGCGGGCAAAGTGCAGGCAGGTCTTTAGCATATGCTGGGCCAAACCGCTGCCACGGGCTTGCGGTTCAACCAAAAACAGCCGCAGTTTCGCGACCTCGGGCCCCGCCTCGGGGTCTTGCACGCAAAAGATACTGCCCAAACGTTGATCGCCGCCCCAAGCAATCCAGCCGCGTTCACGGGCGGGGTTATGATGGCGCAGAAATCCGGCCAGAATTTCGGCAACCAAAGCCTCAAAGCTGCTGTCATAGCCTTCGTCGGCGGCATAATGCACCGCGTGGCGCGCAATCACCCAGCCGGCATCACCCGGCTGCAAATCCCGCAACTCTGCCATTGGCCCCATCCTGCTGCCCCCTTTGCCCTTCGCCCCGCAGGCTTTGCCCAGCCCCCGCTGCTGTCAAGCGCTTTATCCTTGCGCCACGCCCCCCAAAGCGATACCTCCGCGCCACCAGAATGGAGACAGCCATGGGCATTGACACGCAAAGCGATATCTCCGCCGACATCCAGATTGGCCCCACCGATCAGGGCATGGTGCGGATCTATATCGAAGCACAGGGCGGCATCGAGTTGCCGCTGGATTTCGATCCAGAAGAAGCCGAAGAAATCGCAGAAGAGCTGCGCGTCGCCGCCGAAGCCGCGCGCGCCTTGGGCGCAGAGGCTAAACCGAAGAAAAAGCGCTGACACCCGGATCGCGAAAGCCCTGCAGCCGCAGCGCTGCATGGCGCGCGAACTTTTGCAGCATCACCTTGCGCCGCGCCGCCGCCAGTGGCGAGGGCGGTGCCATGCGGATGATTTCGGCACCATAAGCATCGGCCATGATCAGCCCACTGCCTTCGGGCAAAATCTCGGTCGGAAAATCGGCATCCACCGCCCAGAAAAACCGGTCGCACCACTCCAGATAGCCCTGCCATTTCTGATCGGCGCGAAAATCGGCGCGGCTGGATTTGCATTCGATCACCCAGATCTCGCCCTTTGGCCCCAGGGCCATCAGATCGACCCGCAGCCCAGGCGTGGGCACCATTTCCTCGACCGAAACGAAATCAAACTGGCGCAGGCCACGCGCCACCCCGCGCGCAAGGCGCTGTCCGGGCATCACAGGCAGGGGGGCATCAAGGCTCATCTGCAAAATATGAACCAAAGGGGAACATGTGGCAAGCCCCTCTGCCCTTGCGCGGGGCGCGGCAAAGGCCTAGATTAGGTCTTGGCGGGTTCTGCTCTTCTCGTGAATGGCCCTTTTCCAGTGGCCGATAAGCATCTCCGAGGGAGCTGGCTCTGGCAAGATCTTGGTCTTGCTACCTGGCGACCAACCTGAACACTCAGGCTCTCGGGAAATTCACGCCGTCACGGCCGCTGCGGGCCCGCCACTTTACCCTTCGCAGTCACTTCGACCGGAATCGGGCGCAGCGTCACCGGCGCGCGAGTGCCGCCGCTTGGGCCTTCGGGGTCTTCGGCAAGCCGCATCACGGCGATGGCAAATTGCACGCCCGCAAAGACCACGCCGTTCATCACAAACATCATCGCCGCCGCGACATAGCCCAGATCCGAGCTGAAAATCAGATGCCGAATGCCTGCAATATCCTGCCACAACAGCAAAACCAAAAACGCCGCTGAAAGGCCAAAGCCAAAGGCGACACTGGTGATGTAAAGCTTGATCAGTTTCGGCATAGCGAACTCCCTTTTGACATCAGCCTAGCAGGCAAACATTAAAAGAAAACCACGCTTTTTGCCGCAGTCAGGCTGCGGGCGGGCCTTAGCCTGCCGGAAAGGCCGCAGGCTTGGCCTCGCGCGCCATATGGTCAAGCACGGCATTGACGAACTTTGATTCCTTGCCCTCGGGGAAGAACGCCTTGGCCACATCGACATATTCGGTGATCGCGACTTTTGGCGGCGTGGTCATTTCGACCAACTCGGCACCAGCGGCACGAAACAGCGCGCGCAGAACCGGATCAATCCGGTCAATCGGCCATTTCGCAACCAAGGCGCGGTCGGTCATCTGGTCGATCAGCGCCTGAAAGTTCACCGCCTTGTCGACAACAGCGCGGAAATGCACAGAATCGCCTTCTGCCATCTCGTCGCCCTCGTAGATCGCGCCAAAGCGATGAGTCTCGAACTCGCGCACAATGGTCTCGACGGTCTGGCCCGAAGCCTCCATCTGAAAGAGCGCCTGCACGGCGTAAAGCCGCGAGGCTGACTTCATCTGTTTCTTGTCAGGCTTGCTCATGGACGAAAACCGATCCCCTTGGTGTCGGAGGCCCATTTGCGGGACAATGCGATCAAGTGCAAGGCCGCAGCGGCCGCTTGAGCCGCTTTCGCAGCCACAAATCCGGCTGCTTGTGCAGAATCTTGCGCCCAGACCACGCCATTGCCCACCGCAGCCCCCTGCAGCCCCAGCAAAGTGATCGCCGCGGCAGGTTCGCGCAGCAGGCTGTCGCCCTGCGGATCATCGCGCAAAACGCAGCCCAAGGCGACATAGCCGTCAAAGCGCGCCATCCGTTCAGCTAGGGCAATCGCCGCCGCCAGTTCCAGAACCGAAGGCATCTCGATCACCTCGACACCCGCACCCACCTGCGCCAACAGCGCCTGTGCCGCCTCGACCATTACCGCCCCCAGCGCATCGGGATCATGTGCGACCACCAGCAACAGTTTTAACGGTTTCTCAAAGCTGGGCAGCGGCAAAACCGGCCGCGATTGCGAGGCATACATCAAAGGGCTCCTTCTCATCAGGCCAGCATAGCGCTGCGGGTCCATAAAAACCAGCGGCTCGCGGGATACTTGGCCGCCTTCAAAAATCTGCATCACCGCCTAAAATTTGCCGCGCTTCGACAATAGCCTAAAGTCTGTGCTAATTCCCCCTAACCTACAGATGTCCTGCAGGGCATCAGTGCAAAAACAGATAGAGTTTTATGCAGCTTACAGGTGAACATCGTCGTTTTCTTTTCTTGCAGGGCCCGCATGGACCCTTTTTTGATCGTTTGGCGAAAATGCTGCAGGCTGCGGGGGCAGAGGTCTGGCGCGTCGGCTTTAACCGGGGCGACCGGGCGTTTTGGTCGCAAGACGCCAATTTTATTCCCTTCAAGGGAAATCTTGCCGATTGGCCCGCGACGCTGCGACTGGTGCTAAGCCAACGCCGCATCACTGATATTGTGATTTACGGCGACACCCGCCCTCTGCATGCCGAAGCGGTGGCCGCCGCAAAGGCTGCAGGCCTTGTGGTGCATGTGTTTGAGGAAGGCTACCTGCGCCCCTATTGGGTGAGTTACGAGCGCGGCGGGTCAAACGGCAATTCGCGGTTGATGCAGATGAGTGTGCCACAAATGCAAAAGGCGCTGGAAGGGTTGGATATGGATCTGCCCGATGCGCCTGCGCGCTGGGGCGATATGCGTCAGCATATGGTTTGGGGCGCGCTGTATCATTGGTTCATTTTGATCGGATTCTGGGATTATCGCAATTTTCGACCGCATCGCGCCTTAACTGTAGGCCAAGAATTCTGGCTTTATGTCAAACGCTTGGCCCTGCTGCCGCTGCACCGCTGGGAACGCATCGCCGTCACATTACGGATCAAACATGGCGGCTTTCCCTATCATCTGGTGTTGCTGCAGCTGGAACATGACTCGAGCTTTCAGATGCATTCACCGTTCAAAACCATGACCGAATTTCTGGCCTTGGTGGTGGATGGGTTTGCCAAAAGCGCCGCGCCGCATCATCACCTTGTGTTCAAGGCGCATCCGCTGGAAGACGGCCGTGTGGCTTTGGCGCGCGAAATTCGCAGGCTGGCCAAGCAGCCCGGCGTCAGTGGGCGGGTGCATTTTGTGCGCGGCGGCAAGTTGGCGGCGCTGCTGAATTATGCCCGCTCGGCCATCACGGTGAATTCGACCGCCGCACAGCAAGTGCTTTGGCGCGGCCTGCCACTGAAAACCTTTGGGGCCGCGGTCTATGCCAAGCCCGAGTTCGTCTCGACCCAAAATCTTCAGGACTTTTTCATTCAACCCAGCCGCCCCGACAGCCGCGCCTATCGCGATTATCGGCACTATTTGCTGGAAACCAGCCAAGTTCCGGGTGGATTTTACAGCGCGCGCGGACGCCGCGAATTGCTGCGGCAAGTGGTTGATATGATGTTGCAATCCGAAGACCCATATGACGCACTGACATCGGGAAAAGCGGCACCTCGGCAACAGTTGCGGCTGGTAAACTGAAATCAGAAAGCAATGCTAGAATTTTATCTCAGTTTTATGTAGCCTTACAAACAAAACTTGAGGCAAATCCATTTAAAGGAGCCCGGGCAGTGAAAACATCCGGACCGCTGGGGGCCAAAGCCCTCGTTCTTTTGTTATGCGTTGGTGCATTGGCGGCCTGTGGCTTGCCGCGCCCGGGACCAAACAAGGCTGAAATTTATGAAGGCTCGGTGCTCAAACAGGGCGATGCCTTTATAGTACAGGTCAATTCACGCGTGACCCGCGCGACCTCGGTTACGCCCGCTTTGGGCTTTGGATCGGTTTTTTTAAAAGCTGGCGTTTTAGGGCCTGATGTGATTTCGCCCGGCGACAGGCTGTCACTGACGGTTTTTGAAAACGTCAAAGATGATCCTTTGTTGGGCAACACGGGTCAACGGGTGTCGGCGCTGTCGGACCTGCAGGTTGACGGCAACGGCTTTGTGTTTGTGCCCTATGCCGGCAAAATCAAAGCCGCCGGTCAATCTCCCGATAGCCTGCGCCAGATCATCACCAAGAAACTTGACACGCAAACCCCTGATCCACAGGTCTTGGTGCAACGCGTCGAGGGCGATGGTGCAACCGTGTCGATCTCGGGCTTTGCCGGGGGTCAAGGGGTTTACCCGATTCAGCGGCCGACCCGCACGCTGGCGTCGATGTTGGCAAAAGCCGGCGGTGTCAGCATCGAACCCGATGTCGCGATCATCCGCGTCACCCGCGGCACGCAAACAGGGCAAGTTTGGCTGCAGGATCTGAACACCAATCCGGCGCTCGATATTGCCTTGCGCGGCGGCGATAAGATCTTTGTCGATCGTGACACCCGCGCCTTTACAGCCCTTGGGGCCACGGGGGCCCAAACCCGCGTGCCCTTTACCACCCAAACCCTTTCGGCGATCGAAGCCATTGCAACTGTCGGCGGCCTAAGTTCAAACTTGGCCGATCCTAAGGGCGTGTTTGTCTTCCGCAACGAATCGGCTGCAATCGCCAATGCCGTTCTGGGCCGCAGCGATTTGCAAGGCGATCAGCGCATGGTCTATGTTCTGAACCTGACCGCCCCCACCGGCATGTTCGAGGCGCGCGATTTCCTGGTGCGCGATGGCGACACTGTCTATGTGACCGAAGCGCCATATGTCCAGTGGACCAAAGCACTCTCGGCAGTCACAGGCACCTCGAGTGCGGCCAAAAACCTGACCACCCTGGGCAATTAACCCGCCTTGGCGCAGGATTTGAAATCAGCTTTGGCCGTCGGGGGCATCCCTCGACGGCTTTTCTATTACAACGCCGGCTTTTTGCGGCAAAAACGGTTGCGTCGCATACTGGCCTTGGCGGGGCACAAGCTGTGCCTTGGCTTGCCACAACCCGCAGACGGCGTGGTGGTCTGGGGCCATTCGCCCTATGCCAAAAGGGGCGAGGCGGTGGCGGCGCGCGCAGGCGTGGCGCTGATCCGCGTTGAAGATGCGTTTTTACGCTCGATCCGTCCGGGGCGGTTGGGTGAAGCGCCCATTGGGCTGATGATCGACCCGCAAGGTGCGCATTACGCCAGCGCCCAGCCCTCGGCGCTTGAAACCCTGCTGGCAAAACATCCGCTGGACGATGCGGCTTTGCTGACCCGCGCGCGCGACGGCATTGCCCGCCTGCGCGCATTGGATCTGTCGAAATACAACATGCATCACAGCGATGCCCCCCTGCCCGCGGCGGGCTATGTTTTGGTGGTTGACCAGACCCGTGGCGATGCCTCGATCCGGCACGCAGGAGCCTCGGCTGCCAGCTTTGCCGAGATGTTGGCGACAGCGCTTGCCGAACATCCTCGCGCGCGCATCGTGATAAAGACCCATCCCGAAACCGCGCTTGGCCTGCGCAAGGGTCATTTTGGCGTGACAGATGCCCAAGGCCGCGTCAGCCTTTTGTCAGATCCAGTCTCACCCTGGGGGCTGCTTGAAGGGGCGATTGCCGTTTATACCGTGTCATCGCAACTGGGGTTCGAGGCGATTTTGGCAGGCCATAGGCCGCGGGTTTTTGGCCAGCCGTTCTATGCGGGCTGGGGGCTAACGGCGGAAGAATTTCCCCTGCCGCGCCGCAACCGCGCGCTGACGCGGGTGCAGCTCTTTGCGGCGGCGATGATCTTGGCGCCGATCTGGTATGACCCCTGCCGAGACCGTTTGTGCAGCTTTGAACAGGCGGTCGATCAACTGGAAGCAGAGCTGCGCGCCTATCGCGAAGACCGGGCCGGCCATGTTGCAACGGCCATGCGGCTGTGGAAACGCGGTCGGTTGCAGGCAGTGTTTGGCCGTGAAAAGCCGTTGATTTTTCAATCAGATTTCACCAAAGCCGCTGCGCATTCCCGTGCCACAGGCCGCAGTCTGCTGGTCTGGGCGGGCAAAGCGCCCGAGGCGGTGCCACAAGATCTGCGCCTGTTGCGGCTGGAGGATGGGTTTTTACGCTCGCGCGGATTGGGCGCCGATCTGGTGCCTCCGCTCAGCCTTGTGGCCGATGATCTGGGAATTTACTACGACCCCAGCCGCGAAAGTAGGTTCGAGCGGTTGATGCTGACCCCAGCCGTTGCAGGCGGGCTGTTGCGGGCAGAAAAGCTGATGCACAGCGTGATCGCGGCTCGGCTGTCAAAGTATAACTTGCCCAGCAGCCCCACCAAGCTGCCCGAAGGTTTCAAGATTTTGGTGCCCGGACAGGTCGAGGATGACGCCTCGATCCAAAAGGGCACGGGTGCTGTCAAGACCAACCTTGATCTGCTGCGCGCCGCCCGCGCTGCCTTTCCGACGGCCGTGCTGATCTACAAACCGCATCCCGATGTCGAAGCTGGGCTGCGCAAGGGGGCGATTGCGGCCGATGCTCTGGCAGGACTTGCCGATCATATTGCCAGCCAAGCTGACCCCGTCAGTCTGATTGACGCCTGTGACGGCATTGTGACCATGACCTCGCTTTTGGGATTCGAGGCCTTGTTGCGTGGCAAGCCTGTGACCTGCCTGGGCGCGCCGTTTTATGCAGGCTGGGGCCTGACGACCGACCTTGGGCCGGTTCCAGAGCGCCGGCTGCGCGCGGCTGATGGCCATGCTTTGCCAAGAGCCTACCTGCCGACCTTGGTTTATGCGGCCCTGATCGCCTATCCGCGCTATTTCGACCCGATCAGCCGCCGCCCCTGCCCGCCCGAAGTGGTGGCAGAGCGGCTTGCGACCGGCAACCTTGCGCCGCGCGGGTTTGGCCTGCGGTTGCTGGCCAAGCTGCAAGGCCAGTTTGCCACCCATGCCCGGCTGTGGCGGCGTTAGTAGATATAGCGAATCTGTTCGGTCCAATAGCGTTCCATCCGCTTCAGCGATTGGTTCATATGTTCCATCCCTTCGGCATTTACCAAAGATCGCTTGGTCAACCCTTCGGCATGGCGGGCAAACAGATCACTCAGCTGGCCGCGCACCAAGCGGCCCTTTTCGGTCAACCGCACCCGCACCGAACGGCGGTCGATATCCGAACGTTGATGGTGCATAAAGCCAAGCTCCACCAGTTTTTTCAGATTATAAGACACGTTCGAACCTTGATAATAGCCGCGGGATTTCAGCTCGCCTGCCGTCACTTCATTTTCGCCGATATTGAACAACAACAAGGCCTGCACCGAGTTGATCTCCAAAATCGCCAAGCGTTCGAATTCGTCCTTAATTACGTCCAACAGCAGCCTATGCAGCCGTTCCAAAAGGGCGATATTGTCCAGATATCCTGCCATCATCAACTTTTGCGAGCCATCCAGCAGGGGGGCATGTAGCGTCATATGTTCTCTCCGAGACCGATTTACTGGCGAGGAGAATCGTCAAAAAACACAAACATAAGGTAAACTTGGCAGGGTTTTGATGGATCTTTAGGCGCGGGCCAGACGCATGCGGGCAAAATCACCTATTTCTTTAATAAATTCAACGATGTAATCTGGCGCAGGCATTTGCCCCAAGACCCAAGGCAGCAGGTCTTGATCGTTTTCTTCCAACAATTTGTCGTAAAGTTCCAGCTTTTCGACCGACATAGCCGCCAAATGCGCATCGGCATAGGGGCCCAAAATCAGGTCCATTTCCTTGGTGCCGCGCCGCCAAGACCGCATCGACAACCGCTTGACCCGCGCTTCAGCCGTTTCCGTCATGGGTTGATACTCCGCATTTCATTGCCCAATTTCTCTTCTGCACGCCGCAGCTTTTCGGTCAGATCTTGCAACTGGCCGCGCAACTCGGCGATTTCGGCCAAGGCCAGACGCGCGCCCAGCGGCAGCGCATCTTCATCCATCGGCCCGCCCAGCCCCGCACCGCGCCCAGTCATCAGCCACATCAAGGACACGTTCAGCATCCCCGCCAGCATCTGCAAACGGTTGCCGCGCGGTTCCCATTCATCTGCCTCCCAAGCGGCCATGGTGGCATTGTTCACCCCCAACCGCTGCGCCAATTCATCCTGACTAAGATTGGCAGCAAGGCGCGCGGCCTCTAGTCGATCGCCAAAGGTGGCAACATCATCAGAAAACCATGTCGTTTCGGTCTCATCAGCCATCTTGCTTCTCCTAATTATGATATCGCTTGATTGCTTGCCGCTTATACCTATGCCAAAGATCAGCGAACCGCAAACCGTCCATTGGAGCCTACCATGGCCTTTCTGTCTGATACCCTGTCGCGCGTGAAGCCTTCCCCGACCATTGCCGTAACCACGAAGGCGCAAGAGTTAAAGGCCGCGGGCCGCGATGTGATCGGGCTTGGCGCGGGCGAGCCTGACTTTGACACGCCAGAAAACATCCGCGAGGCCGCCAAACGCGCGATTGACGCAGGCAAAACCCGCTATACCGCCGTTGATGGCATCCCCGAATTGAAAAAGGCGATTTGCGCCAAGTTTTTGAACGAGAATGGCCTAAGCTATCAGCCCAATCAGATCAGCGTTGGCACCGGCGGCAAGCAAATCCTTTATAATGCGCTGATGGCGACCTGTAATCCCGGCGACGAGGTGATTATTCCTGCGCCCTATTGGGTGTCTTATCCCGATATGGTGCTGTTGGCCGGTGGCACGCCAGTGCCGGTGGTGGCGACGATTGAGACGGATTTCAAACTGACACCCACGCAGCTTGAGGCCGCGATCACCCCAAAAACCAAATGGTTCATCTTTAACTCGCCATCAAACCCCACCGGCGCGGGCTATACCCGGGCCGAGCTGCGCGCGCTGTGCGATGTGCTGCTGCGCCATCCGCATGTCTGGATCATGTCGGATGATATGTATGAACATCTGGTGTTTGACGATTTCGAATTCACCACGCCGGCGCAGATTGAACCCGCACTTTACGACCGCACCCTGACCTGCAATGGCGTGTCGAAAAGCTATGCGATGACCGGCTGGCGCATCGGCTATGCCGGTGGCCCGGTGCATCTGATCAAGGCGATGAGCACGATCCAGTCGCAATCTACCTCGAACCCTTCGTCGGTGTCGCAATATGCAGCGCTCGAGGCTTTGACCGGCCCGCAAGACTTTCTTGCCCCCAACCGCAAGCTGTTTGAAGGCCGCCGCGATCTGGTGGTGTCGATGTTGAACGCAGCCAAGGGCATCACCTGCCCGAAACCCGAAGGCGCGTTTTATGTCTATCCCGACATCTCGGGCTGCATCGGCAAAACTTCGGCGGCAGGCACAAAAATCACCGATGACGAAGTTTTTGCCACCGCCTTGCTGGAAGAAACTGGCGTCGCCGTGGTGTTTGGCGCGGCCTTTGGGCTATCGCCAAACTTTCGGGTAAGCTACGCTACTGGCAATGATGTGCTGCGCGAGGCCTGCAGCCGTATCCAAAAGTTTTGTGCCGATTTGAGCTAAGAGGGTCCATGGCCGCCAATCTTCCAGATTATTATTTCCGCATCCGCGACAATGGCGCGGTGGTGTTCAAGGTGGATGGCGAAAATCGCCAGCGCCGTTTGGACATGGAAGAAATCGCGGTCGTGAACATCAAAAATGGCACGATCAAGCCGCATGGCGACAGGGCACTGTCGCCTGCGGAAACGTGCGCCATCGAAGATTGGATCGCTGCGCGCAATGAACTGCTGACCAGCCGCGAGATCGACGATATTCTGCGCACGGTGGATCATCTGAACCTGACCACGCAATGGGCGCAAACCCGTGCAGATGAAGCCCAGATTGAACAGGTTGCCAGCCATCTTTTGATGGCGATGCACGATCTGCGCACGGTTTTGGTGCGCAGACAGTCGGAAAGCTTGCGCCGTCACAGCGAAGCCGCAGCAGAATAGCCGCTTAGGCGCGCGACCAGAACCGCCACATCATGGTGACGGCCGCGAAACTTAACCCAATCACCAAGCCCAGCCACAGCCCAATGCCGCCCAAGCCCAGCGGAAAGGCCAGCAGATAGGCGCAAGGGATGCCGATCACCCAATAGCTGATGGCTGCAGCCACCATCGGCACACGGGTGTCCTTGACCCCGCGCAACAGCCCCAGCGCCATCACCTGCATCGCATCGGCAATCTGAAACAGGGCTGCCATCGCCAAAAGCTTGACGCCAAACTCTAGGATCGCGGCGCTTTCGGGGTTGGCTTCATCCAGGAAGGCCGCAATCAGGGGCCTTGGCATCACCAGAAACACCGTCACCATCGCAGCGCCAAAGCCCACCGATAGCGCAATCGCCACCTTGGCCCCGTCGCGCAAGCTGACACGGTCGCCGCCGCCCTCGGCCCGCCCGGCCCGCACGGTGGCCGCATTCGACAAGCCCAGATGCACCATAAAGGCCAGCGCTGCGATCTCCATCGCGATGCCATGCGCGGCCAATTGCACCGTGCCAATCCAGCCCATCATCAGCGCGGTCGCCTGAAACAGCCCGCTTTCCATCAACCCCGTCACACCAATCGGCCAGCCCAGCCGAAACACCAGCCCCATCGCCTGCCAATCCGGCCGCCAAAAGCGTTGAAACAGATGAAACTTGCGCAGCTCTGGCACCCAAGCCGCATAGCCCATCAGCACCACCAATGTGATCACCTGCACCACCAGCGAGGCAATCGCCGCCCCCCGCACGCCCAGCTCTGGTGCGCCCCAATGGCCAAAGATCAGCACGTAGGCCAGTGCCAGATTGATCCCAACCGCCAAAAGCGTCGTCCAAAGCACCACCTGCGTGCGCTCAAGGGCTGCAAGATAGCTTTTCAGCGTCATCACCAAAAGCGCAGGGATCATCCCCAAACCGGCAATCCGCAAGAAATCTTGCGCAAAAGCCGCCACCTCGGGCTGTTGGCCCAACGCCGAAAACACCGCTTTGGCATTCCAAAACAACGGATATGTCAAAAGCCCAAAGCCGATCGACAGCCAAAGCCCCATGCGGGTATCGCGGCGTACCTGCACTTCGTCACCGCGGCCGACCGCACTGGCCACCATCGGCATCACTGCTTGGGCAAAACCCGAACCAAAGATGAAAATCACAAAAAACGACGAAGCCGCCAGCACCACGGCAGCAAGTTCGCTGACCCCATACCAGCCCAAAAGCACGGTATCGGTGACATGCAGCGACATCTGCGCCAAATGGCTGCCGATCAAGGGCAGGCCCAAACTCAGGGTGGCGCGGGCGTGGCGAGAATAGGAGATTATTTTGCTCATAAATTAGACATACGCCCGCCGTATCACCACATCAAGACAGCACGCAGCGCAAAGCAGCCTCTTCCCTGATCGCGCGACGCACCCTAAGCTGGGGCAAACCCGTTGAAAGGCATTTGCTATGATCACTGTTTACGGCGTCTACCGCTCGCGGGCTTCGCGTCCGCTTTGGCTTTTGGGCGAATTGAACCTGGCCTTCACCCATGTGCCGGTTATCCAATCTTACCGGCTTAAGACCGACCCAAAGGCCGCAGATGCGCCGATCAACACTGCCTCGCCAGCGTTTTTGGCGGTGAACCCGCAGGGCCAGATCCCCGCCTATGCCGAGGGCGATCTGGTGTTGACCGAAAGCCTTGCCATCACCCACCACATCGCCCGCGCCCATGGTGGCATGTTGGGGCCGCAGTCGCATGCCGAAGCGGCGCTGATCGATCAATATTCTTTGCTGGCCGCCACCGCCATCGAGACCCCAGCGCTGGAAATCCTTTACACCGATGCCACCACCGTCGAGGGCCAAGCCAATAACGCGGTCAATGCCGAAAAGCTGCGCCGCCCGCTGGCGCGTTTGCAGTCAAACCTGCAGGGCCGCGACTATCTGGTGGCGGGCCGCTTTACCGTGGCCGACATCAACATGGCCGAATGCCTGCGCTATGCCCAAGGCCAAACCGCCCTGTTGGCCGAATTCCCCGCCGTCAAGGCCTGGCTGGAACGCTGCCAGGCTCGCCCCGCTTTCCAAGCGATGTGGGCCGCACGGATGGCCGAACCCGCATAATAGCGGGCGGTTCAGCAGTTTGCGGCCAGGCCAGAAAGATCTGACTTGGCCGCATACCGGTTAAAGCGCGGTTGGATCATCGACGTATTGCCGCCAATTGTGCTGTTCTTTAAACCCCAGAACCTCGCGGATTTTGCGGTTTGACAGCAGGGTTTCATGGCTGCCCAAAGGCCGCGACAGTGGCACATTGGGGAAAAACCGCGCCAAAAGTTCTTGATTGCTTTGACAGACCGAATTGGTGTCATTGGTGGCGTTAAACACCTGAAAGCCCAAACCGTCTTTCTTAAGCGCCAGATCAACGATCTGCCCCAAATCGCGCGCATCAATATAGCAAAAGATATTGCGCCGCCGCACCGCAGGATCGACAAAATAGCCGGGGAAGTTTTGCTTATATTCATGCGGTTCGACCACATTACCGATCCGCAGCGCGTAGATATCAATGCCAGAGCGCCGCTGAAACGCACGCGCGGTGTCTTCATTGACCTTTTTTGACATGCCATAGCTGTCCATCGGGTCAATGTCGTAATCTTCTTCCAGCGGCAACACAGCAGGATCAATCGTGCCATTGGCAAAACAGACGCCATAAGTGGTCTCGGAACTGGCGATAATTACCTTTTTGATGCCGAGTTTTACTGCGGCCTCCAGCACGTTGTAAGTGCCGATGGTATTGACGCGGAACGTCTCATTTTCGGGCTGCAAAAACATCGACGGCACGGCAGCAAAATGCACCACGGCGTCAAACTTGGGTGCAGGCCCCGCCTCCATTTCCTCCATATCAATATGGGTGGTCATGGCGTTAAACATCTGACCGCTTTCGGTGATATCAGCCACAAGATCGCCGACACCGGGATGGCGCAGCCGCACCAGATCGACGTTCAGAACCTTATGCCCCTGTGCCGCCAAATAGGCAACCACATGCCGCCCAGCCTTGCCCGAACCGCCCGTAAACAAAATCCGCATCTGACCCTCCTTGCTTTGGCGCGAACCTACCCCCAGCCCCCAGACCTTACAACACCCCAAGATCTTGCGTTGGCCTGCCCCATCGGGTCTAATACCGACTTAAAGCCGTATAACAAGAATCGAGCGTGCCATGGCCTCTGACCTACTGTCCTCTGCGCAAGACACCTATGACGCCTCCTCGATCGAGGTGCTGGAACCGCTTGAGGCCGTCCGCCTGCGCCCCGGCATGTATATCGGCGGCATCGACGAGCGCGCCTATCACCACCTTGCCGCCGAAATCATCGACAACTCGATGGACGAGGCCGTCGCAGGCCATGCCAACCGCATCGAGATCGAGCTGCATGCCGACGGCAGCCTGACCGTGCGCGACAATGGCCGTGGCATTCCGGTTGATCCGCATCCGAAATTTCCCGACAAATCTGCGCTGGAAGTGATCCTTTGCACGCTGCATTCGGGTGGCAAATTCAACGGCAAAGCCTACGAGACCTCGGGCGGCCTGCATGGTGTCGGATCGTCGGTGGTCAACGCATTGTCCGACCGGATGTATGTCGAGGTTGCCAAGAACAAAGAGCTTTACGCGCAGGAATTTTCGCGCGGCAAACCCTTGGGCCCGATCCAGAAAATCGGGGCCGCCCCCAATCGGCGCGGCACCTCGACCACCTTCCACCCCGACGCGCAGATCTTTGGCAGCCACGCCTTCCGCCCCTCGCGGCTGCTGCGGATGGTGCGTTCCAAGGCCTATCTGTTTTCCGGCGTTGAAATCCGCTGGAAATCGGCAATCCCGGACGGCGACATGCCGCTGGAGGCGACCTTCCACTTCCCCGGCGGTCTTGCCGACTACCTGTCTGATACGCTTGAAAAAACAACGACCTATGCCGACCGCCCCTTTGCAGGCAAAGTCTCGTTCCAAGAGAAATTCAACGTGCCGGGATCGGTGGAATGGGCGATCAACTGGAGCCCGGTGCGCGACGGCTTTATTCAATCTTACACCAACACCGTGCCCACCCCTGAAGGCGGCACGCATGAATTCGGCTTTTGGTCCGCAATTTTAAAAGGCATCAAGGCTTACGGCGAACTGACCAAGAACCGCAAAGCTGAAATGATCACCCGCGACGATATGCTGACAGGCGGCTGCGCACTGATTTCAGTATTTATCCGCGAGCCGCAATTTGTTGGCCAAACCAAAGACCGTTTGGCCACCGAAGAAGCCGCGCGCTATGTCGAAAACGCGGTGCGCGATCACTTTGACAATTGGCTGGTGTCGGATTCCAAATCCGCTGGCGCCATTCTGGATTTTCTGGTGCTGCGCGCCGAAGAGCGGTTGAAGCGCAAACAGGAAAAAGAAACCCAGCGCAAAACCGCGACCAAAAAGCTGCGCCTGCCGGGCAAGCTGACCGATTGCTCGTCTAAAACCCGCGACAATACCGAATTGTTTATCGTCGAGGGCGATTCCGCGGGCGGCTCGGCCAAAGGCGCGCGCAATCGGGAAAATCAGGCGCTCTTGCCGCTAAAGGGTAAAATCCTGAACGTTCTGGGCGCAGCTTCGGCCAAGCTGAATGATAACTCGGAAATCCGTGATATCTGCGAGGCTTTGGGCGTGCAAATGGGCACGCGGTTTAAAATCGACGATCTGCGCTATGATAAAATCATCATCATGACCGACGCCGACGTTGACGGGGCCCATATTGCCAGCCTGCTGATGACGTTTTTCTTCACCCAGATGCGCCCCTTGATCGATAAGGGCCACCTCTACCTTGCCTGCCCACCGCTGTACCGGCTGACCCAAGGGCCCAAGCGGCTTTATGTGGCCGATGATGCCGAAAAAGAGGAATGGCTGGCCAAGGGCTTGGGCGGGCGTGGAAAAATCGACGTGCAGCGGTTTAAAGGCTTGGGTGAGATGGACGCAAAAGACCTGAAAGACACAACGATGAACCCCGAAACCCGCAAACTGATCCGGGTGACCATCGACGAAGACGCCCCCGGCGAGACCGGCGATCTGGTCGAACGTTTGATGGGCAAAAAGCCAGAATTGCGCTTCCAATATATTCAGGAAAACGCGCGGTTTGTGGAGGAGTTGGATGTTTAAGGAAGTCCAATTTAAGTAAATCTAGAGATCACACGCTACATCGTCGTGGTTCGGATCAAGTTCAATGCGATACCCTGGTTCTCCCTTTTTCAGAGGGGAAGCCCCAGCTTTTTGAACTTCAATACAGTCTTTATAATAGACCTCTTGCTGCGGCAAAATAAACTGAGGCAATCTCGTTTGCAGGGCGGATTGATTTGGGTTATTTGCAACTTTAGGCGGTCTTTTCTGGCTTTGTATCTTTTTCGATGCCTTGGGTTTCGACGAATTTTTAGTATGGCAATGATATGTGCCGTGTTTGCGGTCATTATGGCAGCCCTGTGCATTTAGCCGCCCAGAATGCCCAAATGCTGGGGCAGACAAAACAAAAAAAGTCCGAAGAAAAAATATCAAGCGCACTATGCAATCCAATCAACATTTAAAAATTGGATTATGAAGGATAATTCAGCATCCAGTAAGCCGTAGGGTGCGCATTCATTACGCACCTAACTCCTACCCCCGCCGCAGCAAATAGATGTCCATGATCCAGCCGTGCTCGGCGCGGGCTTGGCTGCGGCGTTCGATGATCTGGGCGCTTACCTCTGCCAGCGGGCCTGCGATCACCAGTTGTTCGGCCATTCCCACATAGGCGCCCCACCAGATCGACACCCCCGTTGGGTCAAGTGCCTGAAACGAACATTCGCCGTCCAGCATCACAACGGCCGTATCGACGCCCAAGGGAAAGCCCTCATCGCGCAGCCGCCGCCCGGTGGTCACCACAAAGGGCGCGCCGATCTCGTTCAGCGCGATGCCATGCGCCGCCGTCAGCGCTTGAACCGAGGTGATGCCGGCGATGACCTGCACGCGCTCTGGTGGCACCAGCCGTGCCGCAATCCGCAAGGTGCTGTCGTAAAGCGACGGATCACCCCAGACCAGCAGCGCCACCTTGGCCGCCGCACCAATCGCCTTGGCCCAAACGGCGGCAATGCGGTCGTGCCAATCCTCGACCCGCGCCAGATAATCGGCAATCGCCTCGTCGCGCACCGGCAGGTCAAATTCCACAACTTTGGTGGCGGGATTGGTCAGAACCTCGGCCAGGATCGCGCGGCGCAGCTCTGCCAAATCGGCCTTGCCAGCCCCTTTGCGGGGGATCAGGATCACTTCGGCCGCATTGATCGCCTTGATTGCTTGCAGCGTCAGATGGTCGGGATTGCCGGTGCCAATGCCGATCAGGGTCAGATCAAACATCGGTGCCGCCAAACTCTGCCAAAGGGCCATAGAAGATCAACGCCGGATGCGGGCTGCTGGCGGTTTGCAACAGCGCGGCCAGACTGGCGACGCTGTGGCGGCTGATCTTTTGATGCGGAGTCGAGACCGCTTCGGCCAAAAGCGCAGGCGTCTCGGGCGGCAGGCCATGCGCGATCAGCCGCGCCGCCAAATCGGCAAAAGTGCGCCGCCCCATATAGACCACGGTCGTCGCCATCGGGTCGGCAAGGGCTGGCATGTTTACCGCCTCGGGCAGACCGCCGGTGACATCGGCGCCGGTGATAAACTGCACCCGCCGTGCGGAAAGCCTGCGCGTCAACGGAATCCCCGCCGCCGCTGCTGCCGCCGAGGCCGAGGTCACGCCCGGCACGATCTCATAGCCGATCCCCGCCGCTTGCAGCGCCACGATTTCTTCCTCCAAGCGGCCAAACATACCACAATCGCCCGATTTCAGCCGCACCACCCGCAGTCCGGTCGCCGCATGATCCACCAGCAATTGACTGACGTGATCTTGTTTGGGCGAAGGTCTGCCCGCGCGTTTGCCAACCGCAATCAGATCAGCCCCCTTGGCTGCAAGCGCCAAAATCGGGCCTGCAGACAGATCGTCAAACAGCACCACTTCGGCTGTGGCCAGGCGCTGCACCGCCTTGACCGTCAACAGATCAGGGTCACCCGGCCCTGACGACACGAAAGAGACAAAACCGGTCATTGCGCCTCTGCGATCAAATGGAAAAAGGTTCCGGTGGCCAGCGCGCCGCTCGGCTGGCGGCGATAGGATCCGGTCTCGGCCACCTCGGCCCCCGTGGCATCCGTGACACGCGCAAGCGCTGCGTCGGGTTGTGACAGGATGGTGGCATAGTGAAATTCGTGGCCGCGCAGCGCAGCTTGGCCGCCGCCACAATAGTCAACCAAGGGGGCTGCATGGCGGTAACCCAAATGCATCCGCCGTTTGGCAAACGAGGTTTCAAGCCCCAAAAGCCCCAGCATCTGATGCCGCACACCGCCCGCATCCACCAGCCCCGCGCCCATCGCCATATAGCCGCCGCATTCGCCATGCACCGGCTTTGTCGCGGCAAAGGCGCGGGTGCCCGCCAGAAACTGGCTGTTGGCAGCAAGTTTGCCCGCGTGCAGCTCGGGGTAGCCACCGGGCAGCCAGCAACAGTCGGCACTGGGGTCGGGGGCCTCGTCTGCAAGCGGCGAAAACGGCAAGATCGTCGCCCCCGCCGCGCGCCATCCTTGAATAAGATGCGGATAAACAAAGGAAAACGCCTGATCGCGCGCCAAAGCGATACGGTCTGCTGGCGGGCGCAAGACCAAAGGGTCTGCCGCAGGCAGCACGCCACCCGCGGCGGCCGCCAGCAGTGCGTCAAGATCCATATGCTGGGCGACAAACCGCCCCGCTTCGGCCAAAAGTGCGGCAAGTTCGGGCTGCTCTTCGGCCTGCACCAAGCCCAAATGGCGTTCAGGCATCGCAATTGCGGGGTTACGCGGCAGCGCTGCCAGCACCGGAATGCCCACCGCCGCCATGCCCACCCGCACCAAAGCCTCGTGGCGCGGCGAGGCGACACGGTTCAGCACCACTCCGGCGATTTTCACATCGGGCCGCATGGTGGCAAAGCCAAGCGCCACCGCCGCCGCCGATTGCGCCTGCCCCGAGACATCAATCACCAGAACCACCGGCCAGCCCATCATTGCCGCGACATCGGCACTGGCTCCAGTGCCGGTCTCGCCCGCCAGCGCCACGCCATCAAACAGCCCCATCGAGCCTTCGGCCAGGATCAGATCCGCACCCTCGGCCGCTGCCACCAGCCCGCGAAGGTGATCAGGCCCCATCGCCCAGCTGTCCAGATTGACCGAAGCCCGCCCCGAGGCCGCCGCGTGAAAGGCGGGGTCGATGTAATCGGGCCCTGATTTAAACGGCTGCACCACCACGCCGCGCGCGCGCAGCGCCGCAAGCAGGCCCAGCATCAGCGTGGTCTTGCCAGTCCCCGAGGCCGGGGCCGAGATCAACAAGCCGCGAGGGGTCATTCTGCCTCCGGAAAGCGCGGCTCGATGCCAACAGGTCGAAAGCGGCGGTCATAATCGCCAGCATATAGCCGGCTTTCCTCAAAGCCTTCGGCAGCCAAAGCAGGCCCGACAAGGATCAGCGCCGTGCGCTCCATTTCGGCGCCAATCGCCGTTTGCAGGGTGGATAGCGTGGCGCGCACGATGCGCTCGTCAGGCCAAGTCACCCGCCACACCACGGCCACAGGGCAATCGGGCCCGTAATGCGGCAACAGGTCGGCCACGACCTTTTCCAGCACATGCACCGAAAGATGCAGCGCCAGCGTCGCCCCCGTGGCGGCAAAGGCGGCAAGGTTTTCGCGCGCAGGCATCGCTGTCGCCCGTCCAGAAGTGCGGGTCAAAACCACCGATTGCGTCAGACCGGGCAGCGTCAATTCGGCGCCCAAAGCGGCGGCAGCGGCGGCAAAAGACGGCACCCCCGGGGTGACATCATAGGCAATCCCCAGCGCGCGCAGGCGGCGCAACTGCTCGCCCATCGCCGACCAGACCGACAGATCACCCGAATGCAGCCGCGCCACATCCTGCCCCGCGGCATCGGCGGCGGCAATTTCGGCCATGATCTCATCCAGCGACAAAGGCGCAGTATTGACGATACGCGCGCCGGTTGGGCAATGCGCAAGCAGGGCTTGCGGCACCAAGGACCCCGCATAAAGGCAAACCGGACTTTCCGCGATAAGCCTTTGACCACGCAGCGTAATCAGATCCGCAGCCCCCGGCCCTGCGCCAATAAAGTGAACCGTCATCGCACGCTCCTTTCGGCAAGGGCCGCTGTGGCCATGCCGTCTTGTGATTGCACCCGCGCGCCCAAAAGCCGCGCGCCTGATCCTGCGGCTGCAAGGGCCGCAGCCTCTGCCAGCGATCCGGTGCCATAAAGCGCTGCCACCCGCGCCGATTGGGTCTGGGTCGCCTGGGCGGCCAGATCGGCTGTGCCAATCGCATAGACCGGCAGGCCGCAAAGCGCTGCAAATTGCACAAATACCGCTGCCTGCGCCTTATCTTCGGCAGTGGCAAGCGCCATAGCCCGCGCGCCGCCAGCCGCCAGAAAGGCCGCCTGCAAGGCCGCCAGATCCGCGCCTTTGCGAAACCCCATGCCTGCCACGATCATCGCAGAACGCTCCATTGCACCACAGGACGCGAGGCCGCCCAGCCGCGCATCCGGCCCAAGGGTGCCGCCTGTGCCAGATCAATCCGCAGCAAATCGCCGCCGCGCAGGGCCTGCTGCTGGGCAAGCAAGCTCTCGGTTTCCAAGGTCACCCCATTGGCCACCAGCCGGGTGCCCTGCGGCAGCATCGCCCACAGCTGATCAAACAGCGCAGCCGATCCGCCACCGCCGACAAATACCGCATCGGGCAAGGGGTGATCTGCCAAGGCCGCCGCCGCAGGCCCTGTCACCACCGCCATGCGCTGCGCTATGCCAAAGCGCGCGGCATTGTCGCGGATGTTGACCGCGCGGTCTTCGCGCAGCTCGAAGCAGATCGCGCGCCCGCCGGACAAACACCACTCGACCGAAACCGATCCCGAACCCGCGCCAATATCCCAAAGCAGCTCGCCCCTGCGCGGCGCCAGCGCCGACAGCGTCAGCGCCCGCACCGGGCGTTTGGTGATCTGCCCGTCCGAGGCAAACAGGCTGTCCTCTAAACCCGCCGCGCGCGACAGCCCCTTGCCCGCCGTCACCTCGATCGCCATCGCAACCAAGGGCGCGATGTCTTGCAGATCAAATCCCGCCGCAGTGGTTTTGCGCAGGCGCTCCGAGGGGCCGCCCAAAGCCTCAAGCACGGTCAAATCGGCGGCAAAGCCCTGCTCGGTCAGCCATGCCGCCAAGGCCGCAGGGGCCTCGCCGTCGCGCAGCAGGCAAATCGCGCGCGCGCCTTTGCTCAGCACCCCGTGCAACTGCTCGAAGGGGGCCGCGTGCAAGCCGTGGCAGGTGATCTCTTCGATCCGCCAGCCCAGCCGCGCAGCCGCCAGCGAAAAAGTCGAGGCGGCCGGATAGGCCACCCATTCGGCAGGCAACAGATGCTGCGCCAAACTGCCGCCCGCGCCATGCCAGAACGGATCGCCCGAGGCCAAAATCGCCACCTTTTGCCCACGACAGGCCAGCACAGGTGCCAGCGAAAACGGCATAGGCCAATCACGCCCCCGCACCCCCGCCGCCACAAGCGCCAAATGCCGAGGCCCGCCAAAGATGATTTCGGCAGCGCCAAGCGCCTTGCGGCTTGCATCTGTCAGCCCCGCCAGTCCATCTTCGCCCAGACCGATGATTGCAACCCAAGGATCAGACATGACACGCAGCCTTATCCTTGGCGGCACCACCGAGGCCAGCGCCTTGGCCCGCGCCTTGGCAGCCGCTGGTGCGGATGCGGTGTTTTCCTATGCCGGGCGCACCGAAGCCCCCGTCGCCCAGCCGCTGCCCACCCGCATTGGCGGCTTTGGCGGCGTTGACGGGCTGATTGCCTATCTGCGCGCCGAAAAGATTGACGCCGTGGTCGATGCCACCCACCCCTTTGCCGCCCAAATGAGCCGCAATGCGATAATGGCCTGCGCCCGTGTCGGCGTGCCGCTGATTGGCCTTCAGCGTCCGGCTTGGCGTGCCGGTGAGGGCGATCTCTGGACCCATGTCGCCGATATTCAAAGCGCCATCGCTGCCCTGCCTGATCAGCCCGCAAGGGTTTTCTTGGCGATTGGCAAGCAAAACCTTGCAGGCTTTGCCGCCCGCCCGCATCACTATCTGCTGCGCTTGGTCGATGCGCCCAGCGCGCCGCCGCTGCCCGATTGCACGGTTGTGCTGGCGCGTGGACCCTTTGACGCGGCCCAAGACCTTGCCCTGCTGCAAGCCCACCGTATCAGCCATATCGTCGCCAAAAACGCAGGCGGCGCTGGGGCCGAGGCCAAGCTGATCGCCGCGCGCAGCCTTAGCCTGCCGGTGATTCTGATCGACCGACCCAAGCTGCCCGCGCGGCGCGTGCTGGCAGAGGTGGCTGAGGTGATGGCCTGGCTTGATCATCCCACAGACCTTGGCGTGTAAACAAAGCGCCCAACGCGGCGGGTGGCAGAATTGCCGACCAAAACCACGGTGCGCATATCGGCCATCTCGGGCGTGGCTTCATCCAGGGTCACGGTGCTGATCCGCTCGTCGGGGGTCGAGACCGCGCGGGCAAAGATGATCAACCGATCCGGCCCGCATTCTTGACGCAAAATCTCCAGCACGCGGGCAAATTGATGCGGGCGGCTGGCCGAGCGCGGGTTGTAAAACCCCATGGCGAAATCGGCCTGTGCCGCCAGCCGCAGCCGATGTTCTACCAGATCCCAAGGTTTCAGATTATCGCTGAGGTTGATGGCGCAAAAATCATGGCCCAAAGGCGCACCAGCACGTGCCGCCGCCGCCAGCATCGCGGTGATGCCGGGCAGAATGCGAATATCAAGCCCGTGATGCTCGGGCTGAGCCTCTAGCGCCTCGAACAGCGCCGAAGCCATGGCAAAGACCCCCGGATCGCCAGATGAGACAATAACCACCCGAGCGCCCTGCGAAGCCAGCCGCAAAGCATGATCGGCGCGGTCAATCTCGACCCGATTGTCCGAACCATGCAGCGTCAAGCCTTCCCGCGGCGCCACACGTGCGACATAGGGAAAATAGCCGATCACATCGGTCGCCTCGGCAAGCACCGCGCGCACCTGCGGCGTCACCATATCCTCTTGCCCCGGCCCAAGCCCTACGACCGCCAGCCAGCCTGTCATTCGACGCCCCCCAATTCAGGACGCCGGCCCTGACCATGCACCAGCACGATGGCAAAATAGGGGCAGTCTTCGGGGTTCACATCGGCCAGCTTGGCGATGCGCTGGGTCGGCATGGTGCCGCGCTCCACCAGCCAAGCATCCTGCAACCGGCCAACCGCCTGCAAAGCCCGCCGCACCTTGGGCAGGTTGCGACCGGTTTTCATCACCACCATGGCGTCAGAGCGTCCCATATGCGCCACCAGATCGGCCTCGGGCAAGGTCGCCATCAGCACACAAAGCACATCATCGCCCCAGGTAAAGGGCGCGCCAATCGCGTTCCAGCAGCCGGTCATGCCGGTGATGCCCGCAATCACCTCAACCTCGGCGCGGCCCTGCAGGCGGGTGTGCAGATGCATGAACGAGCCATAAAACAGCGGATCGCCTTCACACAGCACGATCACCTCGGCGCTTTGCGACAACAGCGCCAGCCGGTCGGCCCAGTCATCATAGAACTGCGCAAGCGCTTGATTATAGGCGGGGCTGTCAAAGGGCAGCTCGGTCGTGACCGGATATTCCATCGCATATTCGGTAACATCGGCGGCCAGCATGCCTTCGACAATGCGGCGGGCTTGGCCTGCGCGGCCTGCCTTGCGAAAATAGGCGACATGGCGCGCGCTGCGGATCAGACGATCTGATTTCACCGAAATCAGCTCAGGGTCGCCGGGGCCAAGGCCTGTGCAAATGATCTTGCCCATCATTCAATCCGGCTAGCCAAAGCGTTGATCGCAGCCACCGTGATCGCAGATCCACCCAAGCGCCCTTGCACCACCACCGAAGGCACCGGCAGATCTGCCATCAGCGCCGCCTTGGATTCCGCAGCGCCGATAAAGCCGACAGGGCAGCCGATGATCGCCGCAGGGCGCGGGCAGGTTGGATCTTCCAGCATATTCAGCAGATGAAACAGCGCGGTCGGTGCATTGCCAATCGCCACCACCGCCCCCGCCAGATGCGGGCGCCACAGCTCGAGTGCGGCGGCCGAGCGGGTGTTGCCCATCGCCTTGGCCATGCCGATCACCGCAGGATCATGCAGCGTGCAGATCACCTGATTGCCCGCAGGCAGGCGGCCACGGGTGACGCCTTCAGACACCATACGCGCATCACACAGGATCGGCGCGCCAGCTTCCAGTGCCGCCCGCGCCGCAATCGCCATCCCGGCCGAAAACTGCACATGCTGTTCCAGCCCCACCATGCCAGCGGCATGGATCATCCGCACCACCACGATCTCTTCTTCGGGGGTAAAGCGCGCCAGATCGGCCTCGGCGCGGATGGTGGCAAAGGACTGGCGGTAAATCTCGGCGCCATCGGTGATGTAGGTATGCGGCATCAGGGGGCCTTTGAGATAAGTGAGGGGTCGCGGATAAGCTCGGACGCGGATAGCGCGATGCGGTCGGGAATGCCAGATGCAGGACCGTCATAGATCAGATCGAAACCGACAGGGGTCGCGGTTAGGGTGCGCGCGGGCCCCGGGTGCGCACAGCCCTTGGCGCAGCCCGAGACGTGCAAAAGCCCCGTCACATTGGGCGCAAGCGCGCGGGCAAGGCCGCGGGTGTCGCCAAGTGCCTGCGGGCAGGCAGGCGCGCCCGAACAGGCAACCACCCGCAGCATAGGATCCTCGGCACGGGTGATCACGCCTTCCAGATCAGGCGCATGCGCCAAGCCTTCGACCAACAGCATGCGCCAAGGTGTCAGCCGCAGCGCCCCCAGATCGGCCAAGGCGGCCAGCGTTTGCGCCTGCATCTGGCCAAAGTCAAAGCCCAGCAGCCGCCCCTGCGCCTGCGCGCCAAGCGTTGCGCGCAGGGGCTGCAAGCGCCGCGCCTCAAAGCCAGCAGGCAGGCCGCTCCGCGCCAAAAGCTGCGCCATCCGCCCCCGCCCAGCCGTCACGCCGCCCGCATCCAAAAACCAGCGCGCCAAGGCCAAGGCCTGCGCCACCGCATCTTTGGCGCTGACCGCTTTCGCGCCGCCCTGCACGGCCAGCAGCAGGCCCTCGGGGCCGGTCTCGATCCAGATATCGGCGCTGACATCGCGCAACACCGGCTGCGCAGCGGTATCCAGCACAAAGCCAAACTTTGCGGGCAATGCGGGGGCATCAGCCGCGGCCAAGGCCGCTGTCAGCTCTGCCGCAAGCCTTTGCGTCGGATCGGCACTGTGCCAAAACGGCGTCACGATGATATTGCGCCGCGCTTCGGCCTCGGCGCTGTCGTCGATCAGCCCCAGCTGCCGCAGCCCCGTGATCAGCGCAGGATAGCTTGCCTCGGTGACGCCGCGCAGTTGCAGATTTGCGCGGTTCGACAGATCGATCAAACCATTGCCATGCCGCCGCGCCAGATCCGCGATGCCACGCGCTTGGGCTTGGGTCAGCCGCCCGCCATGCGGGCGCACCCGCACCACCAGCCCGTCACCCGAGGCCATCGGCCGCAGCGCACCCGGGCACCAGCCTTGAATGATCGGGCCTTGAATGATCGGGCCTTGAATGACCGCCTTAGCCATCCAAGCCCCCGATCTGCGCCGCAATCGAATTGCGCCGCGTCACCCAAAGCCCTGCGTCAAACAAGGCCTGAAACCGCGCCTGCATCGCGGCCAAGGCTGCGGGGTTTTCGGCCTCAAGAAAGGCCACCAGATCCTCGCGACCCAGGGTGGCTTCGTGATATAAATCGAACAATTGCGCCGGAACAGCACGGGTCAGATGCGCATAGGCGGCAAGGTTGTCCAGGGTCGCCGCAATCTCGGCACCGCCGCGAAAGCCGTGGCGCATCATGCCGCTGGCCCAATCGGGGTTGGCCGCACGCGCGCGCACCACCCGCCCCACCTCTTCCGAGACCGAGCGCGCTCGCGGCGCGTCAGCCCGACTGGCGTCGATGTGATAAAGTGCTGGTTCCGCCGCGCCAACCGCAGCCATGGCGGCGGCAAATCCGCCTTCATGGGCGGCGTAATCCGGCGCCATCAGGATGTCGGTTTCCACCAGATCCTGCACATGCGCATAGCCATCTGCCGCCTGCAACCGCTGGGCAAGGCCCGCGCGATCTTGCGAAATCTCGCCCTTGGCATCAATCGCCCATTCCGAACTGCTTAACCAAGCCTCGCCGGCAGCCATGCGGCCAGCGTCGGAATAATCCTCTAGCGCGGGTTCCATCCCCATGCCGTAAAGCCCGGGCTTGGGGCCAAAAACCCGTGCAGCCCGCGCAAGATAGGGGTTCATATCCGCCGCCTCGTCGCGCTGCGACAAGGCCGTGGCCCCGGCTTCGAACAATTGCGCCAGCCCGCCAAAAACATCGCGGAACAGACCCGAGACCCGCAGCGTGACATCAATGCGCGGCCGGTCCAGCAAGGCCAGCGGCAGGATTTCAAAGCCCGAGACCCGCTCTGACCCCTCGTCCCATTTCGGTGCAAGCCCTGCCAGATGCAGCGCCATCGCCAATTCCTCGCCCGCCGTTCGCATAGTGGCAGAGCCCCACAGGTCAATTACCAAGCCGCGCGGCCAATCGCCTTTGTCTTGCAAATGCCGCCGCAACAGCTCTTCGGCAAGTTTCACACCTTGGGCATAGGCCGCCCGCGATGGCACTGCGCGCGGATCCACCGTATAAAGATTGCGCCCCGTTGGCAGCACATCCGACCGCCCCCGCCACGGGCTGCCAGAAGGCCCCGCAGGCACCCGCGCGCCCGCAAGCGCGGTCATCAGCCCCTCGGTCTCGCCAGCCGCAGCCCCAAAGACATGCAGCCCATCGCCAAACTGGCTTTCCTTGATATCGCAGACAAAGCGGTCGATCCGCGTAATCGCCTCGGCAGCCGATGCCCCCAAAGGCAAGCCCAGATCGGCCTCGACACCCGAGGCCTGCGCCTCGGCGCGGATGCTGCCGATCAACCGATCGCGTCGCGACGGGTCCAGCCCATCGGCGGTAGAATATTCGTCCAGCAGACGTTCCAACCGCAACAGACCTTCGGGCACCGCCGATTGCGCCAAGGGCGGCGGCAAATGGCCCAAGGTCACAGCGCCAATCCGACGCTTGGCCTGTGCAGCCTCGCCCGGATCATTGACGATAAAGGGATAGATCACCGGCAGATCGGCCAACAAAACCTCGGGCCAGCAATCGGCCGACAGCGCCACCGATTTGCCCGGCAGCCATTCCAGCGTGCCATGCGCACCGATGTGCAACAGCGCATGAAGACCCTGCGCGCGCAGCCATAGATAAAACGCCACATAGCCGTGGCGTGGAATGCGCGACAGATCATGGTAATCGCCATCGCGGGCGGCGACATGGCCGCGCTCGGGTTGCAGCGCGATCAGGGCGCGGCCCGCCCGCAAGGCCGCAAAGTGAAACGCCCCCGCCGTGCAAGCCGCATCCTGCTCTGGCGCGCCCCAAGCCTGCGCCAACTGGTCGCGCAAGGCCTGCGGCAGCTGCGACAGGGCGGCAAGATAGTCCTGCAGCGGCCACGACAACCGCTCGGCAATCAGGCGTGGCCCAAGCGCATCGGGGGCCGCAACATCATGCCCCTGCGCCGCCATCTGCTGCAAAATCGCCTGAGTCGAGGCCAGGGCATCCAAGCCCACCGCATGCGCAATCTGGTCGGGCCGCCCAGGATAGGTCGACAGCACAATCGCCACAGATTTTTCGGCCACAGGCACAAAGGCCAGCCGCAGCCAGCCCATCACCCGCGCCACAACCTGATTGATCCGCCCCAGATCCGCGCGATGCGCAAACCGCGAGAATTGCAGATCAGGGTCGCGCTTGCCGGGGGATTTAAAGCTGATCAGACCGGCGAAAATCCGGCCATCCACCTCGGGCAGAACCACATGCATTGCCAGATCCGCAGGGGCCAGCCCGCGCTCTGATCCGGCCCAATCGCGCCTGCGCGCGGTGGAAAGGGCGACCTGAAACACCGGACATTGCGGCGCATCAAGCGGGGTCGTGCCATCGGCGCCACGGGCTGAAAACGCGGTGGCATTGATGATCGCCACCGGGGGCACCGCTGCAAAAGCGTCCGCCAGAAACGCGGCAGCGCCGCTGGCCTTAAGCGAGGGCACAAACACGCCGTAAGCCGCCACACCCTTGGCGCGCAGCGCGGCAATCAGCGCATCAATCGGCGCGGTGTCGGCCGCCGTCAGATAGCTGCGATAAAAGCTGACCAAGACCGCAGGCCCCTGCACCAAGGGCGCTGCGATCACGCCCCGCTCGGGGTCATACCAACCACAGCTTGGCACGGTTTTATCGCCCACCACCGGCCCGGCATAAAGCCCCGCAGCAAGCGCCAATTGCGCCAAAGCCGCCTGCGCTGCCACAGCACCACCCGCATCACACAGCGCCGAAAGCCTGCGCAGCGTCGAAACCGGCAGGGTCGAATAGCCATCAAGGGCGGCATCTTCGCGCCCATCCGCCGGCAGCACCGCCAAGGCCACGTCATGCCTGCGCGCATAGTCTTGCAGCTGCATCAGCCCGTAAGGCCAGTAATTTTCACCGCCAATAACCCGCACCAATATGCCTTTGACGCCCACCAAAGTGCGTTCGACATAGGCATCGACCGACATCGGATGCTTTAGCGCAATCAGATTGGCCAGGCGCAGGCTGGGTAATTTTTCGCGCCCGCGCTGCCAGCCCGCCGCGAAAGCCCCAAGATCACTGTCAGAAAACGACAGCACCACCAGATCCGCAGGCGTCTGCCCCAGATCAAACGGTGCCTCGGTATCTTCCAGCCCATGGCTTTCGCGAAAGACGACATGCATGGCGGATTAGGCCCCCAACACGGCACGAATGGCCGCCAGATCAATGTGATCATGTTCAGCAATCACCACCAACTGCCCCTTGCGCGGCAGAGCGCCCCATGGCCGGTCAAACTGGTGTCGCACCCGTGCGCCCACCGCCTGCACCAGCAGACGCATCGGCTTGCCGGTCACCGCGACATAGCCCTTGACCCGCAAGATGTTCTGCTCGGCGGCCAGCCGCTGGATGGCTGCGACCAAAACCTCGATCTCGGCGATTTCGGGCAGATCAATCACCACGGTGTCAAAATCATCATGCTCGTGGTCGTCGTGACCATCGTGATGCGAGGGGCGTGCTGCCAGATCGTCTTCGGCCTTGGCGTTCAGGCCCAAGATCAGCGCCGGATCAATAATGCCTTCTGACATCGCCAAAATCGGCGTCGGGCGTGGCTGCTCGGCGATGATGATGGCGCGGGCTGCGGCCAAACCGGCTTCGCCGGCCAAATCAGCCTTGGACATCAGCACGATATCAGCACAGGCGATCTGATCTTCAAACACCTCGGACAAGGGGGTTTCGTGGTCAATGCTGTCATCGGCCAGGCGCTGCGCATCCACCGCCGCCACATCCGGCGCAAAGCGCCCCGCCGCCACCGCTTCGGCATCGGCCAAAGCGATCACACCATCGACCGTGATTTTTGAGCGGATCGCCGGCCAGTCAAAGGCCTTGAGCAACGGCTTTGGCAACGCCAACCCCGAGGTCTCGATGATGATATGATCCGGGCGCACCGGCAGCGCCATCAGCGCCTCGATGGTCGGGATGAAATCATCGGCAACCGTGCAGCAGATGCAGCCATTGGCCAGCTCGACGATATTCTCGACTGGGCAATTGTCATCGGCGCAAGATTTCAGAATGTCGCCATCGACGCCAACGGTGCCAAACTCATTGACCAAAATCGCCAAGCGCTTGCCCTGCGGGTTTTGCATCAAATGCCGGATCAAAGTGGTCTTGCCTGCCCCTAAAAAGCCGGTGATCACGGTTACAGGGATTTTTGCCAGATCGGTCATATCAGCTCTCCAATGGGGGGATGCGCGCAAGGCTTTGCTTGCGAAAGATTACAGGACGCGCGCGCCAAGGCACAAGGCCATCGGCCGCCTCGGCATAGGCCGCAGCGCCCAAAAGGATATCGGGCGCATCGGCTTCGGTCAGACGACCGTAAACATAAGACCAACGCCCCGGCGCCGACAGGGCGATCGCCGCCCCCTGGGCGCAGGCCGACAGACATTCCACGCCAACAATGCGCAGCCCCTGCGGTGTGTCGCCCGCCATCAGCGCCGCGTGCAGCCGCGCGCCCAAGGGCTGTTCGCCCTCAGCCAGAGGCAGGTTCGCTTTGCAGGTGGTGCAAACATGAAGTGTAACGCTCATCAACCCTCGCCCAATCTGGGGATGACGGGGAATGCCAGAGCGCTCGCCAAAAGGCGCAAGTGCCTGCTGGTCGCGGAACACCCCGTCCGCCCGTTCAGTCTCGGCGCTGGCAGGTCTCCCGGCTTGCGGATCCAAAGCGGCCAGATCAGGCCGCTTAACGGTCACCCGCCTTCCCGAACCTTGCGGCCAGTGGCATGGGCGACCTCTCCGGTCACGGTCGCGGGGGCGGCAGCTTCGGGGGTCGCCCCCTTTTGCATTCCCTCTTCGCCTGTCATAGACAGGAACCAGCGCTGCCTCACCTGTGGCAGAATACACGCCCTTGTCAAGCAAAGCAGAGGTATCATGGCCCAGACACAGACGCCCCCCCAAGATGCAATCGCAAAAGCCGACACATCAGGCGATGAAAACGCCCGCCACGCCCGCAAGATGGCCAAGAAGAAAGCTGCGCGTGACAAAATCATGGCCGGCAAAGCGGGCGATAAGGGTCTGCTGATCGTGCATACTGGTGCCGGAAAAGGCAAATCCTCCAGCGGTTTTGGCATGATTCTGCGCTGCATCGCGCATGAGATGCCCTGCGCGGTGGTGCAATTCATCAAAGGCGCTTGGGATACGGGCGAGCGGCGGATCATCGAGGAAAACTTCGCCGATCTGTGCGAGTTTCACGCCATGGGCGAAGGCTTCACTTGGGAAACCCAAGACCGCGCCCGCGATATCGCAATGGCCGCCAAAGGCTGGGAAAAAGCCAAAGAGCTGATCCGCGATCCCGACAACCGCCTTGTATTGCTAGATGAGATTAATATTGCCCTGCGCTACGATTATCTTGAAATCAACGAGGTTCTAACCTTTCTTGCCGCTGAAAAACCCCCGCTTACCCATGTGGTGATGACAGGTCGCAATGCCAAACCCGAATTGATAGAAGCCGCCGATCTGGTCACTGAAATGACCCTGATCAAACACCCCTTCCGTGCAGGCATCAAAGCACAGGCAGGCGTCGAGTTTTAAGAGAGGGGCCAGCCCCTCGCGCCTGCGGCGCTCACCCCGGGATATTTAGGCCAAGATGAAAGCAACGAAATGTTAACCTTGATCGGGCAAACTGAAACAGCGGAACAGGGGGGGACCCCGATGGCCGCCCAAGGTGAAAGCGCCGCATCTCCCCCGCCCGCGCGGCCCGAGATGCGGTGCCGCCTCTCGGCTTTCATCTTGGCAAAAAATATCCCCGCCGGAGGCTTCCGAACGCTCCACCAACACAGCGGGAGATTTTGATGAAATCCCTGATGATCCAAGGGGCGGGTTCTAATGTCGGCAAATCGATGTTGGTGGCGGGTCTCTGCCGTGCGGCGCGATTGCGCGGCTATTCGGTGGCGCCGTTCAAGCCGCAGAATATGTCCAACAACGCCGCTGTCAGCGCCGATGGCGGCGAGATCGGGAGGGCGCAGGCTTTGCAGGCCCTGGCCTGCGGGATAGAGCCGCACACAGATATGAACCCGGTTCTTCTCAAACCCGAGAGCGAGACAGGATCGCAAGTTGTGGTGCAGGGCAAGCGGATTGCCACGGTTAAAGCGCGCGATTATGCGGCGCTCAAGCCGTCTTTGATGGCACCGGTGTTGCAAAGTTTTCAGCGTCTGAAAGCGCAATATGATCTGGTGATCGTCGAGGGTGCGGGCTCGCCTGCCGAGGTGAATTTGCGCAGTGGCGATATTGCCAATATGGGCTTTGCGCGTGCTGCAAATTGCCCAGTGATCCTGACCGGCGACATTGATCGCGGCGGGGTGATTGCGCAGATTGTTGGCACGCAGGCGGTGCTTGAGGCTGGCGACAACGCGATGATTGCCGGGTTTATCATCAACAAGTTTCGCGGCGACCCGCGGCTGTTTGATGATGGTTATCGTTTGATCGAGGCACGCACCGGTTGGCGCGGCTTTGGCGTGGTGCCCTTTTTTGCCGATGCGCATAAGCTGCCCGCCGAAGATGCTTTGGATTTGCCCAGCGCGCGGGGCCTGGGCGGCTTTAGGATCGCAGCTTTGTGCCTGTCGCGCATTGCCAATTTCGACGATCTGGATCCTTTGGCGCAGGAACCGGGCGTGCATCTGACCATGGTGCGGGCGGGCGAGGTTATTCCTGCCGACACCGATTTGGTAATCATCCCGGGGTCAAAATCGACGCGGGGGGATTTGGCCTTTTTGCGTGCGCAAGGCTGGGATGTGGATTTGGCAGCCCATCTGCGGCGCGGCGGTTGGGTTTTGGGGATTTGTGGCGGTTATCAGATGCTTGGCAGCCTTGTGCGCGACCCCTTGGGGCTTGAGGGGCCCGCAGGCGAGACTGCAGGTTTGGGCCATTTGACGGTGCAGACCGAGATGACGCCCGACAAGCGGCTTACCCGCACCCGGGCCGTTCATGCCGCAAGCGGCTTGGAGATGCAGGGCTATGAGATTCACATCGGCCGCACCGATGGCCCTGATCGCGCGCGCGCCTTTGCTTTTATAGACGGCGTGCCAGAGGGCGCGGTTTCGGCCAATGGTCGGGTGATGGGCAGCTATTTGCACGGCATGTTTGCTGATGACGGCTTTCGTGCGGCATTTTTGCGCCAGATCGGCGCGCAGGCCTCTGATCTGGCCTATGGTGCCGGGGTCGAGGAGGTTTTGGACGCTTTAGCGGCGCATTTGGAACAGTGTTTGGATGTCGAGGGCTTGCTGGCTTTGGCGCGTTAGCAGCACAGCATTGCCAAAGCGCGGTGGTTTCACGGGCAGACCATCTTAGCGGATCGGCCAATCTGTGGCGGCGTTTTCTTGCCAGCCCGCGCGGTGTAGCAGCGGGGTGTCATCCATAAATTCGGGGTGACCGATGCAGAGATATGCCGAAAACTCCCAGCCTGCGGGCACGGCAAACAGTGCCTCGATCTGGGCGGGGTCAAGGATCGAGACCATGCCCAGCCCCAAATTCTGCGCGCGGGCCGCCAGCCACAGGGTAAAGATCGCCATGGCGGTCGATTGGCGCAGCGCCTCGGGCAGGGTTTGACGGCCAAGGCCGTGGCCAGCGGCGGGGTCCATCTCTGTGAAGACGGCAAGCTGCACCGGCGCCGCGTCAAGGCCTGCCAGTTTCAGCGCAAGATATTCCGCGTGTTTATCGCCGGTATAAAGCTTGGCCGCCTGATCGTTGCAGCGTTGAAAATTGGCCCGCACCTCGGCGCGAAGGCTCGGCGATTGCACCCGCAGCACCCGCCAGGGCCGGGCATTGCCGACCGAAGGCGCGCGGTCCATGGTGGCGCGCAACTGGTCCAGCAGGGCCTCATCAACAGGATCGCGACGAAAATGGCGCACATCGCGGCGCCATTGCAGGATCGACAGCAGGGTTTCAGATTCGGCGGGGGTGAATTCCATCAGGCGGCCAAGGCTTGGGTCAGCCGCGCCCATTCCGCCACCCCAGCGGGCAGGCCAAGGCGCAGCCAGCGTTGCGAATAGGGGAAGATCCGCGACCAGATCTGATGCCGCGCCAGGCGGTCTTGGGCCGATTGCGCATCGGGGGTATCGTAAAGCCGAAACAGCTCGGTGCCGCCCAGCGGCTGCCAACCGGCGGCGGCGGCCAAGGCGTCGGCCTGCACGGCCTCGGTGCGTAACCGCGCGGTGGTGGCCTGCGCCCAATCGGTATCGGCCAGCGCCAGCGCGCCTATATGCAGCGCTGCCCCGCTGACAGGCCAAGGCCCTGCCATAGTGTCAAGCGCCTGAATTGCCACCGCATCGCCCAGCACAAAGCCAAGCCGCAGCCCGGCAAGCCCGTAGAATTTGCCAAAGGACCGCAGCACCAGCAGATTGCCCCCCGCTTGGGCTGCCAGCGACAGCGGCGCTTGCGCATCGGCAAAGCTTTCATCCACCACCAAGTGGCCCACCTGCGCACCAAGCGCCAGCAGATCGCCGGGGCTATAGCTTGCGCCATCAGGGTTGTTGGGGTTAACCACCACCGCCAGATCCGCACCTGCCAGATGCGCCAATCGGCTGACCTCTTGCACCTGCCAGCCCGCCGCGCGCAGACAGGCTGCGTGTTCGTTATAGGTGGGGCCAAGCACGCGGGCCGTTTTGGGCGCAAAAAGCCGCGGGATCATCTGGATCGCGGCCTGCGCACCTGCAAGCGCAAGCATTGGCGCTTGCGTTCCATAAGCGGTCTGCGCCGCCCGCAGCAGCGCTTGTTTTGCGCTTTGGGTGGGCAGCATGGTCCAGACCTCGGGCGGAAGATCGGGCAGCGGATAGGGCGCGCGATTGATGCCGGTGGACAGATCAATCCAATTGCTGCCGCCAAAGCGGGCGATGGCGCTGTCGATATTGCCGCCGTGATCGCGGGTCATGTCAGGCTCCAGATCAGGGCAAGGCCGGTCAGGCCTGCCGCCAGAGTTGCCATGGCGCGGGCGTAAAGCGCAAGGCCTAAGCGCAGATCGGCGGCGCTGGGATCGGGGGCTTCGGCATTGACCCATGGCTCCTGCGCGGTGTGGTCGGCATAGACACGCGGGCCAGACAGACGCACGCCCAGACCTGCGGCCATCGCAGCTTCGGGCCAACCCGCGTTGGGCGATCGGTGCAGCGAGGCATCGCGCCACATAACCCGCAGCCCCAACACGGGGCGGCTGGAAACCAAGGCAAACAGCAGCCCCGTAGCGCGTGCAGGGATCAGGTTGACCAGATCGTCAAACCGCGCCGAGGCCCAGCCAAAGCATTCAAAGCGGGGGCTGCGGTGGCCGATCATCGAATCAAGCGTGTTGACGGCCTTATAGGCGGCAATCCCCGGCAGCCCCAGCACGGCCCCCCAAAACAGCGGTGCGACGATGCCATCCGAGGTGTTTTCGGCCAAGGATTCCAGCGCAGCACGGGCGACGCCCGCAGGATCAAGACGGGTGGTGTCGCGCCCCACGATCATCGAGACCGCAAAGCGCGCGGCAGGCAGATCGCCCGCCGTCAGCGGCTTGGCCACAGCCGCCACATGCGCATGCATCGAGCGCAGCGCCACCAAGGGCCAAGCCAGCACGCCACCGAGCAGAATGCCCAGCCAACCCTGCGGCAAAAGACTTTGCAGCGCCCACATCGGCAGCGCGGCGGCGGCGACGGTTACGATCAACGTCGCAACCCCTGCCAGCCTGCGGCGGGCATCGCTGGCATGGTCGTGGTTCAACGCCAGATCCAGCGCGCGGATCAGCGCCCCCAGCCATGTGACAGGATGACCGATGCGGCGATACAGCCAATCAGGCCAGCCAAAGCTTAGATCAATCGCCATCGCCGTCAGCATCATCAGCGCGTAACTCATAGGCCTCCTCCTGCGGGGAACTGCACGACCTGCCGCGCGCCTGCGGCGATCAGGGCGGCACGGGCGCGGGCGGGGATTTGGCCGCGCGCAAAGATCAACCCGCGCGCCGCCCCCGTGTGGGCAATGACATGGCCCAGCGCGCCCAGATCGGTCGCAAGCGACGCAAGCGCTGCAATTTGCGCCCCGCCCCGCAGCGCCCCATTGCGATTGGCCGAAAGGCTTGCCAAGGCGGCCAAGCGCGGCAGATCGCCTTGGGCTGCGGCAGCGGTCCAATCGGAGATCAGATCTGCGATATCGGCAAAGCGGCTGTCGCGGGCATCGGTGCGCTGGCAGGGGCCGAAAAAGCCGCCGATCACCTCAAACCCTGGCAGCGGCGGCAGGCGCGCAAGGCTTTGCGCCGCACGCGAGGCCCAAAGCCTTTGGCTGGGATCGGCAAACATCAAAGGATCGCTCGCCCCCTCGGCCTCAAGGCAGGCGCGCGCAAGCGTCTCGGGCGCGCCCTGCCAGCCTGCTTGCAGCGCCAGCGCCACCAAAGCCGCCGTCGAGGCCCCTGCCCCGCCGCCCGCAGGCATCTGCGCGCGCAAGACATGGCGGTTGCGCAGGGGCAAGCCAAGGCTGGCCAAAAACGCGCGCGCGCGGGCGGGGGTCAGCAGGCGCTGGCCCAGATTGTGCAGGCTGAACTGCGCGCTGGGGGTTTGCCGCGCTGTGACCGCCAGCGCCGGGCAAGGCAGCGTCACCAGCACCACGGGGCCAGCGGCCCCCAAGCGGCCCTGCAACAGCTCGCCAAAATGCCCCGCCACGCGGATCATAGAGCCGGCTCGTTGACACAGGCGATCGACCACGCCCCCGCCACAGCGATTAGACGCGTCTGCGAAAGCGGGGCTATTTGAAAGGCAAGGCCCAGATGCGGCTGCCCCAAAGCCATGCCAAGCGCTGCGCGGATCAGGCCTGCATGGGCGATAATGACGGTCTTGCGCGCGCCTCGCGCCACCACCTCGGCCAAGGCTGGCTGGGCACGGTCATAAAGATCGGCAAAGCTTTCGCCCTGCGGCGGGCGGTGCGCGGCCAGATCGGGCAATCCAAGCGCACCCAGATCGGGCAGCTGGTCAAAAGGCATCCCCTCCCAAGCGCCAAAGTTCTGCTCCCAAAGCCGGGCGTCGCTTTCGGGCGCGGGCAGATCGGGCCAAAGGCTGTTTGCGGTTTGCCGACAGCGCAGCGCAGGGCTGATCAGCCGCGCGGCATCAGGGTCAAGCCGCGCCTGCAGGGCTGCAAAGGCGGCGCTATTGCTGCAATCGGCGGCGACATCGCGTTTGCCAGCCATCCGCCCCTCTGTCACAGCGGGGGCATGGCGGATCAGGATCAGCTCTGTCGGGGCAAAGACGGGCACAGTCGCATTTCTCCTTTCGCGCATCCGTTGTTTCTGCTTTGACATGCGACAAGGAGCAAGGGCCGATATGCAGAAATTTCTTCTTGTCACTGGCGGTGCGCGCTCGGGCAAAAGCCTGATCGCCGAGACACGGTGTTTGGACATGGGGCGGCCTGCGGGCTATATCGCCACGGCGCAGGCTTGGGATGACGAAATGCGCGCGCGCATTGCCGAGCACCAAGCGCGGCGCGGGCCGGAATGGGTGACCTATACCGAGCCGATGGATCTTTTGGGCGCGCTGCGGGCCTCGGATGGCAAGGGGCCGCGGCTTGTGGATTGCCTGACGCTGTGGCTGACCAATATGATGCTGGCCGAAGCCGATTGGCGCAGTGCAGCAAAAGCGATGCTGGCAGAGCTGCCGCAACACAAAAGCCCGGTTGTGTTTGTGACAAATGAAGTCGGACTGGGCATCGTGCCCGATAATGCCTTGGCGCGCGCCTTTCGGGACGCCGCCGGAACCCTGAACCAATGGGTCGCAGCGGCGGCGGATGAGGTCATCCTTGCTGTCTCGGGCCTGCCGTTGAAAGTGAAGTAAGATGAAGTTTACCTCTTTGGCCGAAATCGCCGGACTTGCCGAAACCCTGCCCGTGATCAACGCTGAGGCAGTCGCCGCCGCAAGCGCGCGGCAAAACAGCCTGACCAAACCGCCGGGATCCTTGGGGCGGCTGGAAGAATTGGCCGGGTTTATGGCAGGCTGGCGCGGCACGGCGCGGCCCACAATTGAACTGGCCCAAGCGGTGATCTTTGCCGGAAATCACGGCATTTGCGCGCAGGGCGTCAACCCGTTTCCACAGGAAGTCACCGCCCAGATGGTTGGCAATTTCATGGCAGGCGGGGCCGCGATCAACCAGCTGTGTCGTGCCAATGGTGCCGAGCTGTCGGTCATCGCCCTTGAGCTTGACCGCCCCACCGCCGATTTCACCACCGCCCCGGCGATGACCGAAGCAGACTGTCTGGCTGCACTGCAAATCGGCTGGGATGCGGTGGACAGGCGCGCCGATGTGCTGATCCTGGGCGAGATGGGGATCGGCAATTCGACGGTTGCAGCCGCGATGGCGGCCGCGCTGTTTGGCGGCGCGGTTGCAGATTGGGTCGGCGCGGGCACCGGGTCTGATGCAGAGGGCATCAAGCGCAAGATCGCGGCGATTGAAGCGGGTCTTGCGCGGCATCAGGGGCTTTCGGCGATGGGCGTGCTTGCGGCCTTGGGCGGGCGCGAACAGGCGGCCATCTGCGGTGCGGTTCTGGCCGCAAGGGCTGAGCGAATTCCGGTGATTTTGGACGGGTTTATCTGCACCGCGGCGGCGTCGGCGCTTTATGGCGCTGATGCGCGGCTGCTTGATCATTGTCTGGTGGGCCATTGCTCGGCTGAACCCGGGCATCGCAAGCTTTTGGCAAAATTGAACAAACGCGCGGTCTTGGAATTTGACATGCGCTTGGGCGAAGGATCAGGGGCGGCCCTGGCCTTGGGGATTTTGCGCAGCGCGCTGGCGGTGCACAACGGCATGGCAACCTTTGGCGAGGCCGGAGTGTCTGAGGCATGAGGCTTGCCCGCGCGCGTCTGGGCGAGCTGCAACTGGCGCTGATGATGCTGACGCGGTTGCCTGCGGGGCAAATCGTGGTCGTGCCCGCGATGGGCGCTGCGGCTTGGGCCTTTCCGCTGGTGGGCTGCCTGGTGGGGGCGCTGTCGGCGGCGGTTTTGCTGGCAGGATTGGCGCTGGGCGTGGCCCCGACGATGGCTGCAGGGCTTGCGCTGCTGGCGGGGGTTTTGGCGACGGGGGGCCTGCATGAAGACGGGCTGGCCGATGTCGCCGATGGCTTTGGCGGCGGGCGCGACCGGGCGCGTAAGTTAGAGATCATGCGCGACAGTCGCATCGGCAGCTATGGCGCGCTGGCCTTGGTATTGAGCCTTGGGCTGCGCTGGCAGGGCCTGACGATTTTGGCAGCACAGAGCGGCGAGGCTGCCGCAATGGCGCTGCTGGCACTTGGTGCGGCCAGCCGTGCGGCGGTAGTGCTGGCGCTGGCGGTGATGCCAGCGGCACGCAACGATGGTTTGGGCAAGGCAGCGGCAGAGGTTGACGGGCTGCGCGCGGGCTTTGCCTTGGCGGTTGGGATTGGCGCATTGCTTGCGATTGGCGCGCCGTTCGCGGTTTTGGCGATGGCTATGGCCGGGTTGGCGCTAGGACTGCTGGCGCTGCGCCAGATTGGCGGGCAGAGCGGCGATGTTTTGGGTGCGCTGCAGCAAGTGAGTGAGATTGCGGGCTGGGTTGTGCTGTCAGCCTTAATTTAGCCGCGGCGGCCGGGGGCTTTGCCCCCGGACCCCCAGGATATTTCGGCCAAGATGAAAGCGGGCGTTAGAGACTTGGGCGTTTTTGCAAAAGCGGCAGCACGTCCGCCATCTCGGGGCCGGCATCAAGGCCCGTGACAGCAAGGCGGAGCGGGCGGAACAGGGTTTTGCCCTTACGGCCGGTAGCCTCTTTTACCGCTTGAGTCCATTCAGACCAAGTGGTTTGGGTGAAGGGACCTTGGGGCAACAAGGCGAAAGCTTCTTTGATGAAGTCGCAGTCTTCTTCGGCCACCACTGGGGTTGCACCGTCACGGAACAGCGCCCACCAGCCTTCAAGATCGGCGAGCACGGTGATGTTGGCTTTGGCGACACCCCAGAAGGACTCGGCGAGATCGGCGGGCACACCCAGCGCCGCAATACGGTCGGCCACTGCCGGCAGCGGCAGGCTTTGCACATGGGCGCGGGTCAGCGGGAACAGGTCTTCGGCGTCGAATTTGGTGGGGGCAGACCCGAAAGCGCCGATGTCAAAGCCGTCGATCAGGTCTTGCATCGAGCTTGCCAGTTCGACCGGTTTCGAGGAGCCGAGCCGCGCCATCAGCGACAACAGCGCCATAGGTTCCACACCTTGGGCGCGCAGGTCGCGCAGGCTGAGGGTGCCCAGACGTTTGGACAGTTCTTCGCCCTTGGCACCCGTGAGCAGCGAGTGATGCGCGAAATTCGGTGGGGTGCCGCCCATCGCCTGCATGATCTGGATTTGCGTTGCGGTATTGGTTACATGGTCGGCACCACGCACGATAAAGCTGACGCCCATATCAATGTCATCGACCGAAGAGGCGAAGGTGTAAAGGATCTGACCATCGGCGCGGATCAGCACCGGATCGGAGACCGAGGCCGCGTCGATCGAAATCGGGCCGACGATGCCATCGGCCCATTCGATCCGCTGCAGATCAAGCTGAAAACGCCAATAGCCGGCACGGCCTTCGGCGCGGGCTTGGGCCTTTTCGTCATCGGTCAGGCGCAGCGAGGCGCGGTCATAGACCGGCGGTTTGTGCATGTTGAGCTGCTTTTTGCGCTTGAGGTCCAGCTCGACCGGGGTCTCGAAGCATTCATAAAACCGGCCCGCCGCGCGCAGCTGATCTGCGGCCTCGTAATAGCGGTCAAAGCGCAGCGATTGGCGTTCGACCCGGTCCCATGTCAGGCCCAGCCATTCCAGATCTTGCATAATGCCATCGGAATATTCCTGCTTGGAGCGTTCCTGATCGGTATCATCCAAGCGCAGGATGAAGGTGCCGTTGTTTTTACGGGCGATCAGGTAGTTCATCAACGCCGTCCGCAGGTTGCCGACGTGGATATATCCGGTCGGCGAGGGGGCGAAACGGGTGATGGTGGGTCTGGCGGTCATGAAATGGCTCTCCTGCAACGAGGGATCGATGTCACATGGGCAGGGATTTGTCCAGTTGGCGCGATGCGGTTTCAAACTTGGACAGCGGCGAAATTTGCGCCTAGTATGGGAGCAGAATAGGCGCTTTTGGCGCGGTGGAAACGGGTAAAGTGGCATAAAGTGGCAATCACGGTCGGCGCAATGCGCGTTTTATCAGGGCTTTTGCTGACAGCGGGGCTGAGCGGGGTGGGTCTGGCCGGACCCTTAAGCGATTTGGCCGCGCGGGCCGAACAGCGGCTGGCCTTGGGCGATACCGCAGGCGCCCTGGCGGTGGCAGCAGATCTGCAGGGCCAAATCTGGGATGCCAGCCCCGAGATCGGGTTGCATGATGCTTTGCTGGTGGCAGAACCTGCGCCGGGCTTTGGGCTATACAACCCGCGCGCGGACAATAAATTCAAGCCGGGCGCGCCGATCTATATCTATGCCGAGCCTTATGGCTTTGGCTACGGATCGGGCGGAGATGGTATTTATACCATTGATTTCGCAGTGGATTTACGCGTCACCACCCCGATGGGCGAGGTGATTGCCGAAGTTGCCGATGTCGCCAATCTAACGCTGACCTCGCGCTATAAAAATCGCGAGTTTCAGGCCAATCTGACCTATACGCTGAGTGGGATTACGCCCGGCACCTATGTGTTGGAAACCACGCTGCGCGACAAAAATTCGGCCAAAACCGGCCGGTTCGAGACCGAAGTCGAATTTACCGAATAACCGCGCCAACCTTGGGTTTTTCGCATCATCGCGCTATACTAAGGGCTGGATTGTGCGCCACACCTTTGCGCCCCTAGCCCTGATCGCGCCAGCGGTTGGCGATGGGATAGCGGCGATCCATCCAAAAGGCGCGGCGGGTTAGGCGGGTGCCGGGCGCAGATTGAAAGCGTTTGTATTCGCTGATGTAGAGCAGATGCTGCACCTGCATCACAGTCGCGTGATCAAAGCCCTCGGCGACCAGATCCGCGACCGAGGCTTCGCGGTCAACCAGCCCGTCAAGGATGGCATCCAGCACCGGATAGGGTGGCAGCGAGTCTTCGTCTTTTTGATCGGGGCGCAACTCGGCGCTGGGGGGTTTGTCGATGATGCGCGGCGCGATCACCTCGCCCGCAGGGGCAAGCATCCAAGGCCGGTGCGTGGCATTGCGCCAGCGGCAGGTCTCGAAGACGCGGGTTTTATAAAGGTCTTTCAGCGGGTTATAGCCACCGTTCATATCGCCATAGATGGTGCAATAGCCCACCGCCATTTCGGATTTATTGCCCGTAGTCAGCAGCATTTCGCCAAATTTATTCGACATTGCCATCAGCAACAGGCCACGCAGCCGCGATTGCAGATTTTCTTCGGTAACATCGGCGGGGCGGTCTTGGAACAGATGCGCCAGCGCCGCCGTGGCCGCGTCTTGCGGCGCCGAGATCTGCACAGTGTCAAGCTGACAGCCCAGCGCACGGGCGCAAGCGGCGGCATCTTCAAGGCTGGCCTGCGAGGTATAGCGCGACGGCAGCATCACGCAGCGCAGATTCTGCGGGCCAATCGCATCGGCGGCAATCGCCGCGACAAGCGCGCTGTCGATGCCGCCAGACAGGCCCAGCAACACCTTTTTAAAGCCGGTTTTGCCCAGATAATCGCGCAAAGACAGCACCATTGCATGGTAATCAGCCTCGTAAGCCTCTGGCAGCAAGGCTTTTTCGGCGGGCAGCGCGCGCCAGCCCTCCTCGGTTTCAACAAAGTCGATATGGGCAATGGCGGGCAAAAACTGCGGCAGCTGCGCCATCAACGCGCCGCCGGGGTTCAGCACAAAAGATGCACCATCAAAGACCTGATCGTCTTGGCCGCCAATCATGTTCAGATAGACCAGCGGCAGCCCGGTCTCGACCACCCGCGCCACCATCAGACCCGAGCGCACATCGGCCTTGTCGCGGTGATAGGGCGAGCCATTCGGCACCAGCAGGATCTGCGCCCCAGATTCGGCCAAGGTCTCGGCCACTTCGGGATGCCATGCGTCTTCACAGATCGGCGAGCCAATCCGCAGCGGGCCGATGCGGTAGGGGCCTTGCGGTGGCGCGGCTGCAAAGATGCGCTTTTCGTCAAAAACCCCCTCGTTGGGCAGATCGTGTTTCAGCACGGTGGCGGCAATTTTGCCTTCGGCCAGAATGTAATAGGCGTTGTAAAGCTGGCCGTTTTGCAGGCAAGGCCCCCCGATGCCCAGCGCGGGGCCGTCCTTGATCCGCAGCGCCAGCGCGCTGATCGCCGCCATCGCTGCAGTATAGAAAGCAGGCTTCATCACCATATCTTGGGTTTGATAGCCGGTGATAAACATCTCGGTCAGCGCAACCATCTGCGCCCCTGCCGCCTGACCCTTGGTCCAAGCGTCATAGGCAAGCGCTGCATTGGCCTCGATCGCGCCGACAGAGGGGTTCAGCTGCGCCAAGGTCAGGCGAAAGGTGGCGGACATGGGCGGCTCCGTCAAAGGGTTCGCAAGGGTTCTAGCAGGTTCGCGCGCAAGGGAAAGGGTGGCGCGCCCAACACTGGGCTGGGATGCGGGCGCAGCCGGCCTGCCTGCTTGTCAGTTGGACGTGCCCGCGCTTACTATAGCGGCGACACGAAGGAATAAAGCATGCGCAAGACCCTTGGATTTATGGTGGCCCTTTCGCTTGGCTGCGGCTCGGCGCTGCTGGCGCAAGACAGCGCGGCGCCTTTGGATGCGACGGCGCCGCGTTCGGCCTTAGATCCTGCGCGCGATTACGGGCCCGTGCAGACCAAGCAATATGACGACGGGTCGGTTTATGTCGGCACCTTTGTCGGTGGCGTGCAAGAAGGCACCGGCACCTATACCTTGCCCAGCGGCTATGAATACAGCGGCGAATGGGTCAAGGGCGAGATCAAAGGCTTGGGTCGCGCGCGCTATCCCAATGGCTCGATCTATGAGGGCAGCTTTTCTGAAGGCAAGCCCGAGGGGCGCGGCAAGATCATCTTTGGCGATGGCGGCAGCTATGAAGGCACATGGCAGGGTGGCAAGATGACAGGCGAAGGCGTCGCCCGTTATGCCAATGGGTCGGTTTACAGCGGGGGTTTCAAAGACGGGGTGCATGACGGCCAAGGTGTGATGCGCGATGCCTCGGGCTATCGGTTCGAGGGCGATTGGGTGATGGGGGCCAAGCAGGGCTTGGGCAAGATCACCTATCCAGACGGCACCACCTACGACGGCACGCTTGTGAACGGCGCGCGCGAGGGCAAGGGCACTTTGACCATGCCCAACGGTCTGGCCTATGTGGGGGCGTGGAAGGCGGGGCAAATCACCGGCCTTGGCAAGCTGACCCAGCCCAATGGCGATGTCTATGAGGGCGATTTCGTCGAAGGCCTGCGCGAAGGCAAGGGCACCCTAAGCTACGCCAGCGGCGATCTTTACAAGGGCGAATTCAAGGCCGACAAACGTGCAGGCCAAGGCAAATTCACCGCCAACGATGGCACCACTTACGAGGGCGCTTGGGTCGCGGGGCAGATGCAAGGCGAAGGTGTGATGCGCTATCCTGACGGCTCGGTCTATGCGGGCGGCTTTCGCGCCGATCAGCCCGATGGCACGGGCAAGATAACCTATGCCGACGGCAGTTTCTACGAGGGCGCATGGCAGCGTGGCGCGATCACCGGCGCGGGCAAGGCGGTTTACCCCAATGGCACCGCCTATGAGGGCAATTTCGTCTCGGCCAAGCCCGAAGGCCTTGGCAAGATGACCTATCCTGACGGCTTTAGCTATGAAGGCGCATGGAAAGCCGGTCTGCGCGCGGGCCAAGGCGTCGCTGTTTGGGCCGATGGCACCCGCTACAGCGGTGGCTTTGTCAACGGTAAGCGTGAAGGCAAGGGCGTTCTAGAGCAGTCTGATGGCTTTCGCTATGAGGGCGATTGGCTTGGCGGCGAGATCTCGGGGCAAGGCCGCGCTGTCTATGGCAACGGCGATGTCTATGAAGGCGGTTTTCTGGCCGGCAAGCGCGAGGGCGCGGGCAAGCTGACCTATAAGGCCAAGGGCGATATCTCGGAAGGGATTTGGCAGGCTGGGGTGCTGATAGGCCCACTTCCCACACCCGCCGTCGTGGCAGATCCGGCGCTGATTGGGCCTATCGCCCCTGCTGCGCCCGCCACTGCGGGCACGCCCTAGCCTACCACGGAACCTCGCGCCCCGCCCAATCGTAAAACCCGCCGCTTTGGCGCGGGGTCAGGCCGTCAAGCACCGCCAGCAGCCGATCTGCGGCAACAGCAGCTGTGACCTTCTCGGCCGCATAATCCGCGGTAAAGGCGGTGGCCACCGTGCCCGGATGCAGACACGCAACCACGGCCAGCGGATGGCTGCGCGCGATTTCAATCGCAGCAGTGTGGATCATCTGGTTCAGCGCCGCCTTTGACGCACGATAGGAATACCAGCCCCCCAAAGCATTGTCGCCAATCGACCCCACCCGCGCCGACAGCACCCCAACCTGCGCGGCACGGTCGCGCGGCAGCAACCGCAGCGCGTGTTTCACCACCAAGGCAGGCCCCATTGCATTCAGCGCAAATTGCGCCATGATCTGCCCCGCCTCCAGCGCGCGCAGCGATTTCTCGGGCGCCTGGCCTGGCCCCGCCAATGCGCCGGTGGCGATTACAATGCGCTCAAAACTCGGCTCCAGCTTGGCCATCAGCCGCGCAATACTTGCCTCGTCGGTAATGTCCAAACCGTCACCGCTGCGCGACAACGTCACCACCTCGCCCTGCAGCGATAGCGCCTGCACCAGCGCCGCGCCAATGCCGCCAGACGCCCCAATCACCAAAGCTCGCATGGCCTAGGCCTCCTCTGTCTTTGCACCCTACCTAGCCCGTCCGCGCCCGCGCGCAAGTCTGGCGCGCGGTAGCAGCCTGACGCGGGGGCTCGATGCCCCCCAGTCCGGCCCTTGGTCGTTAGGTTTTTTGCAAAACCCCCTTCCCTTGGCAGAAATCCTGCTTATAGTCGCCACTATGACCAGCGAAGCCATCAGCCTGACTGCCCCGAACGCCACTTTGGCGCTTGGCGTTTTCATGCCTTTGGCGCTTGGGCTGCTGCTGCTTCTTACGCGCTTCTGAGCGTGCCTTGGGGCGCGACCGCTCGGAAGGGAACAGCGCCCAAACCCCAAGCAAAACTTTCCAAGGATTTTCCAGATGACCACTGCCTCGCAACCCCGCGTGATGATTTTTGACACCACCCTGCGTGACGGCGAACAATCGCCCGGCGCAACGATGACCCATGATGAAAAGCTTGAAATCGCGGGCCTGCTGGATGAAATGGGCGTCGATGTGATCGAAGCGGGCTTTCCGATTGCCTCGGAGGGCGATTTCGCGGCTGTCTCAGAAATTGCCAAGCGCGCCAAGAATTCCACGATCTGCGGCCTTGCCCGCGCCAAT
>JALRIN010000120.1 GCA_023255415.1 Cypionkella sp.
GTGGCAGAGTGAGCATCCTTTGCAAGTGCAACGCCTCGGCATGCTACGCGCCGACATGGCCCAGCTAGAGATCGCTGTTGACGCATTTGACTTTAAACAGCCAAATCCTTGGAACGCGCTTTTTACATGGGGTGAAACCCATATGAGCGCAGAGGGACAAGAACAATTGGTTGGACTTTTGCTGGAGCCCTTCGGTGATCTGGTCGATGCCTTGGCTGACAAAATGGGTATTGATGAGACGGGGAGCTTCAACATCAACGGTGAAATGCCTCTCGCCCACCTCGTGGCTTTGCTTCACGACAATTACCAATGGGTCGACCAAATCAGCTACAACACCGAAGCATCTGAGGCACGGTTTTGGTATGTGTCCGAAGAAAAATTAGAGCCTCGCTTGGGCGACCGCTTTGAGGAAGATGGCGCAAGCCTTGAGCTGCCGCTCTGTACCGCAAAGCACATCAAAGCATTGCAGGCCGATTTAATCGCCACAACACACGAGCGCGTGGCTGACTTTTTATTGGCCCACCCTGAGCACCGACTGGCGGTGCGCCGCATTCAAATTTGTGCGGCACATCCATACGCTGAGATTCAAGACAACCTTGTGGGCGAGGACATGCTGCCCATTGACTTGCTCCGCTGTAAGTTGGCATTTTTTGGGGCAACCAAATTTGATCCCCGCAGTGACCGTTGGGTCCGCATCAGCCTGTACCAAGACGCCC
>JALRIN010000121.1 GCA_023255415.1 Cypionkella sp.
TGACAGCGGAAACGTGGACTGGTCGCGCATCGCCAACAAGCCCGCGATCGGCACGGGCGACATTAGCGCTGTATCTGTCACCAACACGACGCCCACCTCCGGGCAGAGCCTCGGCGGGCTTCTTTATCAGAACTGTGGGGGCGGCGCTTGCACATCGAACTGCTATGTCGGATCGCTCTCTGGTGGCGGCAGCACCGGAGCGGTCACCATCACGGCGAACCGCCAATTCTTCAACTGCAACTGCAACTGTCGGTGCTGACGATGGAAATCCGGAGCACGAGTATCGATCGGCCATCTCAACGGCGCGAGATGGCCGAAACGGCGGTGGAACGACGGGGCGTCAGCATCGCACTGGCGTGCCGGGCCTTCGGGGTCAGCGAGACCTGTTATCGTTACAGCCCAAAGCTGAAGGACGAGAACGAGGTGATCGCCGATCTGCTGACGGGGCTGACAGACGCGCGCAAGACATGGGGATTTGGCCTGTGTTTCCTGCATCTGCGGAACGTCAAAGGTCACGCGTGGAACCACAAACGCGTCTATCGGATCTACTGCGAGCTGGAACTGAACCTGCGGATCAAGCCCCGAAAGCGGCTGAAACGGGAGAAGCCTGATGGTAAGCTCCCCATTTTTAACGGGGTGCATCCGTAGAACTTACGCGGCCATTTTCAGTTTCATGGCGGGTGTGATGCCGCCGATGCCCATGTTCGGGCGGTCG
>JALRIN010000122.1 GCA_023255415.1 Cypionkella sp.
AAGCTCAGCGCGTTTGAGGCAACGTTGGTGCAGGCGCTCAAAGCCGATTCCCATCGACCCAAACATGCCCGGCGCAGTGCGCGGGCGTTGTTGGCGCAGTTGCAGGCGCAGGGCTATCGGGGTGGCTACAGCCGATTGACGGATTTCATTCGGGGTTGGCGCGAGCAAGAGGGCAAGGCGGCATCCAAGGCCTATGTGCCTTTGAGTTTTGAGCTGGGCGAGGCGTTTCAGTTTGACTGGAGCGAGGAAGGGTTGCTCATTGGCGGGGTGTACCACCACATGCAGGTCTCACATCTCAAGCTGTGCGCCAGCCGGGCGTTCTGGGTGGTGGCTTACCCCAGCCAGGGGCACGAGATGTTGTTTGACGCGCACACCCGCAGTTTTGCGGCGCTGGGCGGTGTGGCGCGCCGGGGCATTTACGACAACATGAAGACGGCGGTGGACAAGGTCAAGAAAGGCAAAGGTCGCATCGTCAATGCCCGCTTCAATGCGCTGTGCAGCCACTACCTGTTTGAGCCAGACTTTTGCAACGTGGCCTCGGGCTGGGAGAAAGGGGTGGTGGAGAAGAACGTGCAAGACAGCCGCAGGCGCATCTGGATAGAGGCTGGCACCAAGCGTTTTGGCTCGTTTGTGGAGCTCAATGCCTGGTTGGCTGAGCGCTGCCGCTCGATCTGGGCCGAAACACAACAT
>JALRIN010000123.1 GCA_023255415.1 Cypionkella sp.
TTTCTTCCCCAATTGCTGACGCCAGATTATCCAAACCCACTGGGCCGCCATTAAACTTTTCAATAATGGCCAATAAAAAGGAACGGTCCATACCATCCAAGCCAATTTTATCGACATCAAGCATTTTTAATGCCGCGTCGGCGGTTTGGATATCGACATTCCCATCAGATTTTACTGCAGCATAATCCCGGACTCTTCTGAGTAATCGATTAGCAATTCTTGGTGTTCCTCTTGAACGTCTGGCAATCTCTCTCGCTCCTGAATCATCTATTGAAATTTCAAGCAGTTTTGCTGATCGCTGAACAATCTTTACTAACTCAGATTCGCTATAAAATTCTAATCGTGAAACAATGCCAAAACGATCTCTGAGCGGATTGGTCAGCATACCTGCTCTTGTTGTTGCACCCACTAAAGTAAATGGGGGTAAGTCCAATTTCACTGATCTTGCTGAGGGTCCTTCACCAATCATGATATCTAAACGATAGTCCTCCATGGCGGGATATAAGATTTCTTCAATGACCGGAGAGAGTCGATGGATCTCATCAATAAATAAGACATCATTGGGTTCTAGATTGGTTAACAAGGCAGCTAAATCTCCGGCTTTTTCAAGCACTGGGCCAGATGTTTGCTTTAATCCGACATTCATCTCTCTGGCAATAATATGTGATAGGGTTGTTTTACCTAATC
>JALRIN010000124.1 GCA_023255415.1 Cypionkella sp.
CCCAGGGCCGCACGCGACGTGCCCGTTACTCGCTGCCTGCGGCGGCCAGCGACGTGACCTTGGGTACTTTGGTTCGCGCCGAGTTTCAAGGTGGCCCAGCATCGGCGCAGGCCGGCGTTTGGACCGTGCCCATCGGCGCCATCGACGAGCGCGGTCAAGGTCCACGTGTGTGGTTGTTCTTCAACGGCGCAGTCCAGCCCCAAGCGGTGGAAGTCTTGGCCCTGAGCGATGAACATGCCCGCATCCGCGGGCCGCTGCCAGCCAACGCCCGGGTGGTCGCCTTGGGGACCCATTTGCTCCAAGACGGCATGGCCGTGCGCGAGATCGCCCCATGAGCGCCATGAATTGGTCGGCGCTGGCCGTGCGCGAGCGCGCGGTCACCTTGTTCTTTTTGATCCTATCGGTCTTCTCCGGCGTCTACGCCTTCAACGCGCTGGGCCGTGCCGAGGACCCAGCTTTCACCGTGCGTGTCGTCATGGTCAGCGCAGCTTGGCCCGGCGCTACGCCCCAAGAGCTGCAAGTGCAGGTGGTGGACCGCTTGGAGAAAAGCCTGCAAAGCATCCCCAACCTGTACCGCATCGAATCGACCATCCGCGCTGGTCAAGCCAACTTGCAGGTGGAGTTTGAAGACTCCACGCCTCAAGCCCAGATGCCCGAGCTGTTCTACCAAGTGCGCAAGCGCATG
>JALRIN010000125.1 GCA_023255415.1 Cypionkella sp.
ATTTCACCGCGATTGGCAATAAGTATCTTTTTAAACATACCGGGCTCTTTTTACGTTGTATCAGGTGCGAGTGGTTTGCCAAGGTGGCATGGCTTTGCTCAAGAAGGCCTGCACCCCGATCTTGCCCTCTTCACTGGAGCGGATATCGGCGATTTGGCGCGCAGTTTGAGCCCGCAGGTCGGCCGTGATGGGTTGCCCACCCACCTCATGAACGAGTGCTTTACACGCGCGTACCGCTTGCGGTGCATTACCCAAAATGGCGCTGAGGAAGTGCGCAATGTGGGCGTCTAACTCATCGGTGGCACACACCGTTTGCACAAGACCCATCGCCTGAGCCGCACTGGCGTTGAAGGGCTCGGCCGTTATGAAGTAGCGCATGGCGGTGTTGGGAGTCATCGCACGGATCACGTACGGCGAGATCGTTGCGGGGATCAGGCCAAGCTTGACCTCACTGAGGCAAAAATGCGCGCCTTCAACCGCAACTCGGATATCGCATGCAGCGGCCAAGCCCACGCCGCCCGCGTAACAGTCCCCTTGTATCCGAGCGATGACGGGCACGGGGCAACTGTAAATAGCCCACAACATGTCCGCTAGTGCTTGGGCATCGCTGCGGTTTTCCTCCCAGGTGTAGTCGGCCATTTGGCGCATCCACCCCAAATCAGCCCCGGCACAAAACGCCTTGC
>JALRIN010000126.1 GCA_023255415.1 Cypionkella sp.
TTCCTGATGCAGTTGGTCGGTAGCCACCTTGCCCACGACGTTGTTACTCGCAAGGTCACTGATGTGGCCGACATCGTCACCCGACGATTGCTCAAAATGGCAGAGGTGAAATTCGGACCCGCGCCCGTGCCCTATTGCTGGGCCGCGTGTGGCAGCCAAGGCCGCCGTGAACAAACGGGCGTGTCGGATCAGGATAACTGTTTGATTATCCACGACAGCGCGACCGATGATGATATGAAGTATTTCGCGCAGCTCGCGACCTTTGTTTGTGACGGGCTGAACGCCTGCGGCTATGTCTATTGCCCCGGCGATATGATGGCGACCGCTGATCGTTGGCGGCAGCGCCTGTCGGTCTGGCAGAGCTATTTCCGCATGTGGATCGCCAAACCGAACGAAGAAGCGCAGATGTTGGCCTCGGTCATGTTCGACCTGCGGCCCATCGCGGGGGATGAAACGCTCTTTGCGGAACTTCAGGGCGATACGCTGGCGATGGCGGCAAAGGATTCCATCTTTGTCGCGCATATGGCGTCGAATTCGCTCAAACATGTGCCGCCGCTATCCCTATTCCGTGGGTTTGCGACGATCAAATCGGGCGAACACCGCAATACGCTCGATATGAAACACAACGGCGTTGTGCCGATTGTCGACCTCGGGCGTATTTATGCGCTGAAGGGGCAGAT
>JALRIN010000127.1 GCA_023255415.1 Cypionkella sp.
AGACGCTGACTTACTTAATTTCCAGAAACTGTGTCAGCAGTATGTGTTGAACGATCGGCGGGTTTGAGCGGGGCAGTAGACCCCGTATTCAGCCCACGCTCAGCATACCCTTTCGCTCGATATAAGCCACTACGTCGGTTAAACCTTCTTTCGTTTTTAAGTTGGTCATGACCCACGGGCGCAGCTCAGGGTCGGGTCGCATGCGATGCGTATCGGCGCGCATCACATCTAAATTAGCACCGACCATCGGTGCGAGATCGGTTTTGTTGATGACGAATAGGTCGCTTTTTGTGATCCCCGGTCCGCCTTTACGCGGGATTTTTTCGCCGGCTGCCACATCAATCACGTAAATAGTCAGGTCGCTCAATTCCGGGCTAAAAGTGGCAGCGAGGTTGTCTCCGCCGCTCTCAATGAAGACCACGTCAGCATTGGGGAACCTTTCGAGCATTCGATCAATTGCTTCGAGGTTGATCGAGGCATCCTCGCGAATGGCGGTATGCGGGCAGCCGCCCGTTTCAACGCCCAAAATGCGCTCTGCTGGCAAGGCGCCACTCACTGTGAGCAGACGCTGATCTTCTTTGGTGTAGATGTCGTTGGTGATGGCGATCAGATCCCAGCGCGTCCGCATCTCTTTGCAGAGCATCTCCAGCAATGTGGTTTTCCCAGATCCAACAGGACC
>JALRIN010000128.1 GCA_023255415.1 Cypionkella sp.
GAACTTTGTGTACTACTCCTACATTGCGCAGGGAAGCGTGCCCGAGGCGTATTTGGATCGCGCATGGGCGGGGGCCCTTGCCCTGATTCTCATCGTCATGGTGCTCAACCTCGCGGCACGCCTCATCACCAACATCTTTGCTCCAAAGTACGGTCGCTAACTAAGGAATACGACATGTCAAAGCGAATCGAAATCAATGACCTGAACGTCTACTACGGCAATTTCCTTGCCGTCGAGGGCGTGTCCATGGTGATGGAACCGCGCACAGTCACCGCGTTTATTGGCCCCTCGGGCTGTGGCAAGTCGACCCTGATTCGCACGCTCAACCGCATGCACGAAGTCATTCCCGGGGCACGTGTCGAAGGCGAAGTATTGGTCGATGGCAGCAACCTCTACGGGCCCGGTGTGGATCCAGTGAAGGTTCGACGCGAGGTCGGAATGGTGTTCCAGCGGCCCAACCCCTTCCCCACGATGTCGATTCGCGACAACGTGCTCGCCGGGGTAAAGCTCAACAACAATCGCATCTCAAAGTCCGACGCGGATGACCTCGTCGAAAAGTCTCTGCGGGGAGCAAACCTCTGGGAAGAGGTCAAGGACCGCTTGGACAAGCCAGGTTCCGGTATTTCTGGTGGCCAGCAGCAGCGCCTCTGCATCGCCCGTGCGATTGCGGTCGAGCCT
>JALRIN010000129.1:0-404 GCA_023255415.1 Cypionkella sp.
CCCGACCTGATGGCCGATATGCTGACGCAGAAAGTGGGCCATCCTAAAGCAGGCGCCAACACCGCTTGGGTGCCCAGCCCAACGGCGGCGACCCTCCACGCGTTGCACTACCAACAAGTCAATGTGTCGGATGTTCAAAAGGAAATGGAAAAGATCGACGCCGATGGCGAGCGCGCCGCCATCCTGAATGGTCTGTTGCAGATTCCCGTGGTCGCAAAACCCGACTGGTCAGCCGCTGACAAGCAGCAAGAACTGGACAACAACGCCCAAGGCATCTTGGGCTATGTGGTGCGCTGGGTCGACCAAGGCGTTGGTTGCTCAAAGGTCCCTGACATCCACAACGTGGGCCTGATGGAAGATCGCGCCACCCTTCGCATCTCCAGCCAGCACATCGCCAACTGGTT
>JALRIN010000129.1:414-671 GCA_023255415.1 Cypionkella sp.
TGCACCATGGCGTTGTCAGTGAGGCACAGGTGCGAGAGACCATGGCCCGCATGGCTGGGGTGGTTGACCAACAGAACGCCGGCGACCCGTTGTACAAGCCCATGGTTGGTCATTTCGACACCAGCGCGGCTTATCAGGCGGCGTGTGACTTGGTTTTCAAAGGCTTGGCGCAACCAGCGGGTTACACCGAACCCTTGTTGCACGCCTGGCGTTTGCGCGTTAAGGCCGCGTGATCGGTCTCTGACGGTACGGGGCTT
>JALRIN010000012.1 GCA_023255415.1 Cypionkella sp.
AAAACAGCACATCACCAGATCGGTGGTGGCGGTGACATCATAGGCCGCATGGCCGCGCCCGGGACGCCCAACAAAATCCGACGGCAGCAGCAGGCCAACCATCTGCCGGCGCCCGTCTTCCATCGTCTGGGTCAGCGTCGCGATACCAGAAACAACCGAGGCGACAAAATCCATCCGGTCACCCGACCAGATCACCGTCTGCCCAGCCTGAAAGCTGCGGTAATATTTGATCTCGTCCAAATGCGCCAATTCATCCGCCTCGCAGCGGGCACAGACCGCGCGGTGGCGGATCGGGCAATCGCCGCAACTTGGGTGACCCAGTTTCAGGTCGTGCTGTGACATCTGTCCACCTTCGGTTTGATCTGAGTCAAGGCGCGCGCGTGGCCTTATCCTAGGGTAGACCTATGACAGTCCATTCGCAACTCACACGCATGGGTCTTTTTGACGCCCGCGTTCCTCGCTATACGTCTTATCCCACATCGCCGCAGTTTGCGGGTGGGGTCGGGCCCAATGACTTTGCAAATTGGATCGCGGCGGTGCCGGCGGCATCCGAGATTTCGCTTTATGTGCATGTGCCGTTTTGCCGAAGGTTGTGCTGGTTTTGCGCCTGTCGCACCCAAGGCACGGTTTCGGATGCGCCAGTGGTGGCCTATGCCGCGATGCTGCATCAGGAAATTGCTCTGCTGAAGCAGCATTTGCCACAAGGCGTGCGGTTGTCGCGGCTGCATTGGGGCGGCGGGACGCCAACCATGCTTTCGCCCGAAGCGATGCGTGATTTGGCGGCCGCGATCTTTGCGGTGGCGCCTTTGGCCGAGGGCGGCGAATTTTCGGTCGAGATTGACCCGATGGAAATTGATGCCGCGCGCCTGGATGCCTTGGTCGCCGCTGGGATGAACCGCGCCTCTATCGGGGTGCAGGATTTTGACCCGCAGATCCAAGCCGCGATCGGCCGCGAGCAACCCTTTGAGACCACGCTTGCCGTGGCGCAGATGATCCGTGCGCGCGGGGTGACCAGCCTGAACGCCGATATTCTTTACGGTCTGCCGCATCAGACGCAGGCGAAAATCGCGGCCTCGGTCGCGCAATTGCTTGAATTGTCGCCAGATCGCGTCGCGCTTTACGGCTATGCCCATGTGCCGTGGATGAGCCGGCGTCAGCAGATGATCTCCTCGGATACCATGCCCACGCCAGAAGAACGGCTTGACCTGTTCGAGGTGGCGCGGGCGCAGTTTTTGGCGGCCGGTTATGACGAGGTCGGCATCGATCATTTCGCCAAACCCACGGACGGCATGGCGAAAGCCGCGCGCGCAGGCGGGCTGCGACGGAATTTTCAGGGCTATACCGAGGACAGCGCGCCGGTGTTGATCGGGCTTGGGGCCTCGTCGATCTCGCGGTTTCCGCAGGGCTATGCACAAAACGCCAGCGGCACGGCAGATCACACCCGTGCCATTCGCGCTGGGCAGTTTTCGACCCATCGCGGTCATGCCTTTGCGGGCGAAGATCGCTTGCGTGGCCGGATTATCGAGGCCTTGATGTGCGATTTCCATGTCTCGCGCGCCGAAATCCTGCGCGATTTCGAGGTGACACCAGAGGCGTTGCAGGCGATGTTTTTCGCCGCCGATCGCGCCTTTCCGCAGATGCTAAGGCTGACCGAAGCAGGGCTGTCGATCCCTATCGATTCGCGCCCGCTGACGCGGATGGTGGCGCGCTGCTTTGACGCCTATGCCCAGACCAGCGCCAAGCATTCCTCGGCGGTTTAGGCCAGGGCAGTTGAGGCGGCGGCTGGGCCAAAGCCTTCGACAAAGCGGATCAGTTTCGGCAAGCAATTGCTGCGCAGATCATAATTCTTGATCGCCGCCGCGCGTGCTGCCGCGCGCTGCGGCGCAAAGCGGTCAGGATCGGCAAGCGCCTCGGTCATTGCCTTGGACCAGCCGGCCACGTCAAAAAAATCGACCAAAGTGCCGGACTTGCCCTGCTCCAGCGCCTCCAGAACCGGGGCGGTTGCCGAAGCGACAATATGGCAGCCTGCGGCCATGGCCTCGATCATCGACCAGGAAAGAACAAAGGGATAGGTCAAATAAGCATGGGCACGACTGACCTGAAGCGTCGCCAGAAACTGCGGATATGGCACCTTACCCAAGAAATGTACGCGCGACAGGTCCAGCTGATCGCGCACCTCGTCTAAAATTATGCCCTTCCAGCCGGTCTGACCTTTCGGGGGGGTGCCGTAAGAGGTGCCATCACCCCCGATGATCACCACCTGCGCTTTTGGCCTTGCTTGTAAAACTGCAGGCAGGGCACGCATGAAGATGTGATAGCCGCGATAGGGTTCAAGGTTGCGGTTGACGAAGGTCAGGACCTCGTCTTGCGGAGTCAGGCTTTGGCCATCTGGCAGCACCAGCCGCGCATCGGGATTCGGCGCGACGCGCTGGGTATCAATTCCGTCATGCATCACAGTGAGCATTCTTTGCAGCGCGACAGGATGCGTAGAGGCCTGCCAATGCGTTGGAGTCATGCCTGCATCAGCGTGGATCAGCGCTTGGCCTTGATGCGCTGCGCGACCCTGCGCGATCATGATTTGGTCAAAGCTGGATTTGCTGAATTCCGGATCAAAGCCTAGGTCTGCGCCACGGCCCTTATAGTAAAACTCGCTATAGATGATCAGTTTGGCTTCGGGCCATACTTCTTTCAAGAAAAGCGTCTCACCCCAGCCAGAGTGGCCGACAATCACGTCTGGCAGGTAACCCTGTTTGCGCATCGCGACGGCTGCGCGTGCAACAACAACGCCGCGATCGCTGTTCAAGGTATAGTTGCGTCCCAAGCGGCTGACAGAAGCATCAAGCTGTGCTTCTTTGTAATCATAATGCGTCGTTTTGAAACGCATTATGTTTTTGTTGGTGGCGTCGGTCAGCACTTGGCATTCATGCCCACGAGAGGCCAAAGCGGGGGCAAGATGCAGAAATTGGGCTGGAAAGTTCTGGTGCACAAACAGAATTCGCATCAGCACTCTCCCAAGGCTGCCGCCATCAGGCTGCGGGTATAGGGGTTTTGCGGATTGGCAAAGACAGCCTCTGCCGCACCTGCCTCAACCACATCACCGTTTTGCATCACCATCACCCGATGCGACATTGCCCGCACCACCCGCAGATCATGGCTAATAAAGATATAGGCCAGCCCATATTTGCGCTGCAAATCGCGCAGAAGATCAACGATCTGCACCTGCACCGTCATATCAAGCGCGCTGGTGGGTTCGTCCAGCACCACCAGTTTTGGCCGCAGGATCATTGCGCGGGCAATCGCGATGCGCTGCTTTTGCCCGCCCGAGAATTCATGCGGATAGCGGGTCATCGTTGCGGGGTCGAGGCCAACTTCGGCCATGATCTCGGCCACCATCTCGCGGCTGTTGCGCCCGTCTTGCAGTCCGTGCACACCCAGACCTTCGGCGATGATCTGCTCTGCCGTCATGCGCGGCGACAGGCTGCCGTGGGGGTCTTGGAACACGATCTGCATGTCGCGCCGATGCGCCCGCATCGCCGCACTGGCCAGCCCATCCAGCCGCTGCCCCAAAAGGCTGATCGGGCCTTGCGAGCTGATCAGGCGCAGAATCGCCAGCGCCAGCGTGGTTTTGCCCGACCCGCTTTCGCCGACAATTCCCAGCGTCTCGCCCGCGCGCACCTGCAAAGTTGCAGCGTTAACCGCTTTAATATGGCCCACCGTGCGGCGCAAAAACCCGCGTTGAATCGGAAACCAGATCTGCAGTTGATCGGTTTCTGCCACCACAGGCGCATTTGGTGCAACCGCTGCCGGCAGGCCGGTGGGCTCGGCTGCCATCAGGGTTTTGGTGTAGATGTGCTGCGGATTGGCGAAAATCTCGGCCGTTGGGCCTTGTTCGACGATCTCGCCGTCCTTCATCACACAAACGCGATCGGCGATGCGGCGCACGATGCCCAGATCATGGGTGATAAACAAAAGGCTCAAGCCTTCGCTGCGTTTCAGCTCGGCCAAAAGCTCTAGGATCTGGGCCTGGATGGTCACATCCAGCGCAGTTGTCGGCTCGTCGGCGATCAAAAGGTCTGGCCCATTCGCCAAGGCCATCGCGATCATCACCCGCTGGCGCTGGCCGCCCGACAATTGATGCGGATAGGCGTCAAGGCGGCTTTCGGCCTCGCGGATACCGACCTTATTCAGCAGATCAATGCTGCGCGCCCGTGCTGCCGCGCCGCGCAGACCTTGGTGCAGACCCAGGCTTTCGGCAAGCTGTTTTTCGATTGTATGCAATGGGTTAAGGCTGGTCATCGGCTCTTGAAAGATAAAGCTGATGTCATTGCCCCGCAGCGCGCGCAGATCCGCCTCGGCGGCACCCACCATCTCGCGGCCGCGGTAGCGCACCGATCCCGCCAGCTGCGCGCTGTCGGGCAAAAGCCCAACGGTCGACAGGGCGGTGACTGATTTGCCAGACCCGCTTTCGCCCACAAGCGCCACCGTCTCGCCCTTATTCACAGCAAAGCTGACCCCGCGCACGGCGGAAATCTCGCGCCCGTCTTGGCGAAAGCCCACACTCAGGTTTTCGACCTGCAACACCATGTTCATGAATAGGTCTTTCTGGGGTCAAAGGCATCGCGCACACCTTCAAAGATAAACACCAAAAGAGACAGCATAATGGCAAAGGTAAAAAAGGCGGTGAAGGCCAGCGAAGGCATCTGCAGGTTTTGCTGCGCCTGTGCCGAAAGCTGGCCAAGGCTGGGCAAAGACGCGGGCAGCCCGTAGCCCAGATAATCAAGTGACGCCAGCGAGCCAATCGTGCCCGAGACCACGAAAGGCAGCATGGTCAGCGTCGCCACCATGGCGTTTGGCAGCACATGGCGAAAGATGATCACCGTGTCTGAAACGCCCAGTGCCTTGGCGGCGCGGACATATTCGAAATTGCGCGCCCGCAGGAATTCAGCCCGCACCACGCCGACCAACCGCGTCCAGCCAAACAGCACCGAGATCAGGATCAGCACCAGAAAACTGCGCTGCCAGACCGAAAACACGATGATGATAAAGTAAAGTTCAGGAACTCCGCCCCAAATCTCGATGGCGCGCTGAAACAGCAGATCGACCTTGCCGCCGAAATAGCCCTGCAAAGCCCCGGCCGCGATGCCGACGATCGATGTCAGCAGCGTCACCACCAGCCCGTAAACCACCGACAACCGAAAGCCATAGATCACCCGCGCCAGCACATCGCGCGAGGTGTCATCGGTGCCCAGCCAATGCGCAGCCTCGGGGGCAGAGGGTGCGGCCTGACCGTTCAAATCATTGATGGTGTTATAAGAATATGGAATCAGCGGCCAAAGTATAAAGCCCTTTTCAAAACCTTGGGTCGTGGTGTCAAAGCTGCCTGCCTTAATATCAGCTGTGATCTTTTCGGCATCGTCAAAGCAGGCCTCCAGCCCGCCCGAACGGATCAGGCATTCCACCTCGGGGGCTTTGTAATTGGCCTCGGTGCGAAAATCGCCACCGAAATCGGTTTCCGAATAAAACGTCAGGAATGGCATGCGCCACTCGCCGCGATACTGCACCAACAGCGGGCGGTCATTGGCCAAAACCTCGGCAAACAGCGATAGGCCGAACAGCACAGAAAAAATCCAGAGCGACCAGAACGCTCTGCGGTTGGCGCGAAAGTTGCGCCAGCGGCGTTGGTTTAACGGTGACAAAGCCATCAGCCCCTCCGCTCGAAATCAATGCGGGGATCGACCCAGACATACATCAGATCAGACAGAATCCCCACCACAAGCCCAATCAGGCCAAAGGCAAACAGCGTGCCGAAGATCACCGGATAGTCGCGCGACACCGCGGCGTTAAAGCCCATCAGGCCCAGGCCATCCAATGTGAACACCTTTTCAATAATGATCGAAGACCCGAAAAACACCGATAAAAACAGCCCCGGAAAGCCCGCGATCACGATCAGCATGGCATTGCGAAACACATGTCCATAAAGCACGCGCCGTTCCGACAGACCCTTGGCGCGGGCCGTCATCACATATTGCTTGCGGATTTCATCCAGAAAACTGTTCTTGGTCAGCAGCGTCAGTGTGGCAAAGCTTGAAATCGTGCTGGCCAGAACCGGCAAGGCGATATGCCAAAGATAATCGCTGATCTTGCCGAAAAAGCTAAGGTTTTCAAAGCCGTTCGAGGTTAGGCCCCGCAACGGGAAGATCTGGTAATAAGACCCACCGGCGAATGTCACCAGCAGAACCACCGCAAACAGCAGCGTCGGAATCGAATAGGCCGCGATGATCACGCCCGAGGTCCAACTGTCAAACCGCGAGCCATCGCGCACGGCTTTGCGAATGCCCAGCGGGATCGAGATCATATAGGCGATCAGCGTCGACCAAAGTCCCAAGGTGATTGAAACCGGCATCTTTTCGATCACCATTTGCACCACGCTTTTCGATTTGAAATAGCTTTCGCCAAAATCAAACCGCATGAACTTTCCCATCATAATCGTAAAGCGCTCAACGGCGGGGATCATCTCTTTTTCGCAGTCCTTGGCCTGCTGCACCAAACTGCCCTGATAGCCCTGCGGGCAAACAAAACGCGCAAAGCCGAATTCGACCTCGAGCTTGGCGCGAAATTCGGGCGGCAGACCGCGCGCGCCGGTATAGGTGCCGTCTTTGCCGTTGGCCGCCTTGGTGCCAGCATCATCGCCATTGCCACCGGCCAGCGTGCCCATCGCATCGTTTTGATTGTCGAGCTGCGCTTCGATCTGGTCAAAAGGCCCGCCGGGCACGAATTGGGTGAGCGCGAAGTTCACCACCATAATGCCGAACAGGGTCGGAATCACCAAAAGCAGGCGCCGCAGGATATAGGCCAGCATTATTTCAACGCACCCGAGGCCTTAAGCTTGGCGGCCTTTTCAGGGTTGAACCACCAGAAATCCAGCTCGCCCAAGGCATAGGGCGGCAGGGTTTGCGGATGTTCAAATTGGTCGTAATAGGCGACGGTGAAGGTGTCTTTATACCATTGTGGCACCCAAAAGCGTTCGGCGCGCAGCACGCGGTCTAGCGCTTTGGTGGCGACCGTAAGCTGGTCTTTCGAGGTGGCGGCCATCGCCACTTCGATCAGCCGATCCACGGCGGGAGATTTCAGCCCCATAACGTTAAAGGCCGACTGATCGGCCGTAGCCGAGCCGTAGTATTGCTTAAGCTCTGAGCCCGAGAAATAGCCAGACCGTGCATTTCCGGTAATGATGTCAAAGTCATAAACCGGCGGACGGGTGCGCGATTCCATCTGCGCGGGGTCGATATTGACCAGTTCGGCATCGACGCCCAGGGCTTTCAGATTTTCGACAAAGGGGGCGATCACCCGATCAAACGATGGGCTGTCGTTCAAAAATTCGACCCGCAGCTTTTCGCCCTTGGCATTGCTGCGGATGCCATCAGCACCGACGGTCCAGCCCGCTTCGGTCAGCAAAGCCGAGGCGCGGCGCATATTGCCGCGGTCAAGCTGTTTGTCAGAGGAGACAGGCGCCACCACGGCCGGATCGGTCAGGATGCTTTGCGGCAACAGGCCATCGCTGACCAAGGGTTGCAAAATCGCCACCTCTTCAGGGCTTGGCGCGTCGGTCGCGGCCAGCCAAGAATTCTCCCAGACCGAATTGATCCGCGCATAAAGCCCGTAAAACAGCGTCTGGTTCGACCATTCAAAGTTGAACATCAGACCAATGGCTTCACGCACGCGCGGGTCTTGGAATTTTTCGCGCCGCAGGTTGAACAGAAACGCCTGGCCATTGGCCTTGGCCCCGGAGGGCAGCTCGACCTTTTGCACGGCCCCCGTTGCCATTGCGGGGAAATCATAGCCCGTGGCCCAGGTCTTGGAGGAATTCTCGCTGCGGAAAGTATAGGCACCGGCCTTGAACGCCTCGAAAGCTGGAATGGAATAACCAAAGTATTCGATGCGAATGCTGTCGAAATTCGCCTGCCCCCGCATGATCGGCAGGTCTTTGCCCCAATAGTCGGGATTGCGGGTATAGATCAGCCGCTCGCCGGGTTTGATGGTTTGCGCAACATAGGGGCCAGAGCCCAAAAACGGCGTCAGATTGCTTTCCTCTAGATCCAGCTTCTGGGCCTGATACTGCGCCTTGGAAAACACTGGCAGACCGCCGACATCGGCAGGTAGATCTCGGGTTGGCACGCCGGGTTTAAAGCTGAATTTGATGCGATGCGGATCAAGGATTTCGGCGCCCTCGACCTGTTCGTTGAACACGGCGCGAAAATCAGACAGGCCTTTTGTGCGAAACAGTTCGAAAGAAAACTGCACATCTTCCGCCGTCAGCGGCGTGCCATCCGAGAATTTCGCCTCGGGGCGCAGGTTAAAGATCACCCAAGACCGATCTTGCGGATATTCAATCGTGCTGCACAGCAGACAATAGCTTGCGCCAATCTCGTCTGCGGTGCCAACCAGCATGGATTCATAAGACATCGACGACAGCGCCCCCGCGACGCCCTTTACCGAATAGGGGTTCATCGAATCAAAGGTGCCGGGCGCCCATTCGCTGATCTCGCCGCCTTTGGGGGCATCGGGGTTCACATAGTCCAGATGCGCAAAATCGGCGGCGTAATGCAGATCGCCAAAGGTCGAGATGCCAATGGCGGTAAGGCTTGGGCTGTCTTCGGCGCGGGCGGCATAGGCAAACAGTCCGATGGACAGTGCCATCATGCTGGCCATCAGCGCAAGCTGCGGTTTGCGCGCGACGGCGCGGCTGCGGGCGTGGGTTTGCTGGGTCATGCCTGAACTCCGGAAACGGACGGTTTCACCGTCATACTCTTGAGCTATATGCTAAATCGGAACGCAGGCTTGCCACAAGGCGCGAATGCGTGATCGGGGAAAAGCCAGGTTAAAATGCAAAAGGCCGCCCCGAAGGACGGCCTTTTTCGCGGCATAGCGCTGCGATTATGGCATCGAAGCCAGATAGGCGATGACATTGGCGCGGTCTTCGACCTTTGGCAGACCTGCAAAACCCATCTTGGTGCCTGCAACATAGCCCTTTGGGTTGAGCAAGAACTCTTCAAGGTGCTGTGGCGTCCAAGGATCGTTTACCGACGTCATACCGCTGGAATAGCCAAAGCCTTCAACCGAGCCGCGCGCCCGACCAACAACACCGTTCAAATGCGGACCGGTGCCATTGCTGCCGTCGACCTTGTGGCAAGCCTTGCACTTGTTGAACACTTTCTCGCCTGCGCCGACATCAGCCGAAGCGTAGATCACATCGAACGATGGGCCTTCATCTGCGGTGGCTGCAACTTCGGTTGCGCCGGTGTCGATGGTATAGGCTTGGGCAACTTCTTCGCCGCCATGGCCTTCGCCCGCGCCGCTGGTGTAAAGAGCCTCGCCGGCCCAAGAGATAAACAGATAGACCAAAAGCGAGCCGCAGACGGCGCCGGTTGCCTTGGTCAGGGTCATCGTGTCAAACATGTCGGAGCCTTCCTTGCGGGTCGTTTGTGGCGGCGATCGCACGCGTGCCATGGTTTGGGGCTATCTATCCGCTTCCCCACCGGTCTTTCAAGGTGTAGTAGCGCGACCAATCGCCCCTAATGCGGGGTTTTTACGACGGAGTTGTCAAAAATGACAAAACGTATCGCATTTCAGGGCGAACTTGGTGCCTATTCGCATCAGGCTTGTGCGCAGGCGCGCCCCGATTTCACGCCGGTTCCCTGCACCACTTTTGAAGAAGTGGTCGAGAAAACCCGCACCGGCGAGGTTGATCTGGGCATGTTGGCGGTGGAAAACTCGACCTATGGCCGTGTGGCCGATGTGCATTCGCTGTTGCCAAAATCGGGGCTGCATATCGTCGACGAGGCCTTTGTGCGGGTGCATGTGAACCTGCTGGGGGTCAAGGGCGCGCAGGTGGCGGATGTGACCGAGGCGCATGGCCATGTGGTGATTCTGCCACAATGCGCCGGGTTCTTGAAGCAGCACGGCATTCTTGGCAAAGTCAGTTCCGACAACGCCCGGGCAGCGCGCGAAGTGGCCGAGGCAGGCGATGTGACCCGTGCGGCCCTGGCCAGCGAACTGGCCGCTGAAATCTATGGCCTGGATGTTCTGGCGCGCCATATCGAAGATCATGCCAACAACACCACGCGGTTTTTGGTGATGGCGCCGCAGGCCGATGTGCAGCGGCGCAGCGCGGACATGATGACCACCTTTACCTTTCGGGTGCGCAACATTCCGGCCGCGCTTTACAAGGCGATGGGCGGCTTTGCCACCAATGGCATCAACATGACCAAGCTTGAAAGCTATATGGTCGGCGGCAGCTTTACCGCGACCGAATTTTACGCCGATATCGAAGGCCACCCCGAAGACGAAAACGTAAAGCGCGCTTTGGAAGAGCTGGCCTACTTTAGCACCCAGGTGAATATTCTGGGCGTCTATCCCTCTGATCGGCGTCGCGGTTAAGCGCGGCGCAAACTGCGGTATCGCAATTCGATATCGCCTGCCAACATGGCGATACGCTGGTCAAATCTGCGGTCGAGTTTGGCGCGTGCAAGCCGCAGAGATTGCAAGAACAACCGCGCCGTCAGGCTGCGCGGGGTGATGTCGATGACCACATGCAGGCGGGTGCGTCTTGGGCTTTGCTCGATCAAGTCAATCGACACCACGCCTTCAAGCGCCTGCGACACGATTGCAAAGCGCAGCATTTGCGCGGGGTCAAATTGGGTCAGCTCGATTTCCATATCGCGTGGCTTACCGCGATAGGCGAATTTCGCCGCCCAGCGCATCCCTACTGCGGGCTGCTGCAATTTGTCTTTCCGCTCGATTTCGACACCGCGGCGCAGGGCGGCGGTTTCCCAAGTCTCGAAATCGCTTAGGATCTGAAACACCGGATCTGCCGCTGCTTCGATATCTTGTTTGCTGGAAAACCGCATCGCTTTATCCTTGACTGATCAAACTTTGCCTGTTCGGCAAAGGTCACTTTTTAAGTTCGCTAAAACTGCCGTTATTCAGTCTGATCCGCAAGCCATTTGGTGATTAAGAATGAGGCGATTGCGCCTTTGCGGGGCGGTTTGATCTTGGGGTGTTGGCCTGCGATCACCAGCAGCATATCCTCGCGGTTGATCCAGAAAGCTTCCTCTAACTCTTTGGGGTCAATGGTGATTTCGGTCGTGGTCGCTTCGACCACACAGCCGATCATCAACGAGGCTGGAAACGGCCAGGGTTGGCTGGCCAGATAGCGCACGGATCCGGTCCGCACGCCGCTTTCCTCAAAGACTTCGCGGCGCACGGCGGCCTCGACGGTTTCCCCCGGTTCGACAAAGCCTGCCAGCAAGGAATACATGCCTTCGGGCCAGATCGCATTGCGCCCCAAAAGCAGCTGGTTGCCATGGATGACAAGCATGATCACCACCGGGTCGGTGCGCGGGAAATGCGAGGTTTGACAGCTTGGGCAATTGCGTTGCCAGCCGGCCTGCGCCACCTCTGACGCCGCACCGCATTTGGCGCAAAACCCGTGGCTGCTGTGCCAGTGCAAAATCGCCTTTGCGGTTGCTGCAAGCTCTGCCTCGCGCGGGGTTAGGGCTGTCATCGCGGCGCGCAGGTCTTCAAAACCTTGGCTGTCGGGCAGGGCTGGGTGGGTTTGTCGCGTGGTGTCCAGGAACCCTGCCAGCGCTGGATTGTCTTCGGGCGACCAAGCCGAGATATCTTGCGCAAAGCAGGCCTGGCCGTCGTCAAACCCTAAAAACACTGTCGTGCCGACCAGCTGCAGCGCCGCATGGTCTGGTTCCAGCCATGCCAAGCCGCTACTTTGGTTGAACAGCGGTTTGCCGCGCCAGATCGGCAGCACCCTGCCCATGGTCATCAGCTTTGCGATCTCCTCGGGCTGGCTGCGCAGATGGGCGGCCCGATCCAATCCCGACCCCCCGAAAGTCACTGTTTCTGCGTCCTGCATTTTCACTCTCCGCTTGGCTTGGGATGTGATGCCACGAATGTTTGTCGACGGCAATTCAGGCTGAAGCAACGCAGGCTCTATTGCAATTAAACAACCTTAGGTAGAAATATTTGCCTGATTAGTAAATTTTTCTTTCCTTTTAGCCTGCGCTTGCTAACTTAGGGCAATAGATAAACAATTTTCAGAATAAGTCTCATCACAGGAAAGTTTGTGTCCCTACAGGACGAGGTATACCGCTCGCAAGAGCCTGATAGCGCTGGTGATAGGGATTTGGATCTTCGCATCCTTGCGACATCTGACCTGCATGCCAATATTCTGGCTTAGGATTACCACAGCAACCGCCCCTCGGATCAAGTTGGTTTGGCGCGGGTGGCAACGTTGATCCGCAAGGCGCGGGCAGAGCAGCCGCAATCCTTGTTGTTTGACAATGGCGACTTTCTGCATGGCACCGAGTTAGGGGATTATCTGGCCGAAACCACGCCCGTGCTGCGCTCTGGCAGGCCATTGCAGGCCCATCCTATGATCGCTGCGATGAATTCGCTGGGCTATGATGCCGCGACCTTGGGCAATCATGAGTTCGGCTTTGGGCTCGGGTTTTTGCGCCGATCTTTGGCTGCGACCAATTTCCCAATGGTCTGTTCAAATCTGTTTTTTAAACCAACGCGGGGCAAGCCTTTGGCGCTGCCGTCTTTAATGCTGGAACGCAGCCTGCAAGATCGCAGCGGCAAAAGACATCTGCTGCGGATTGGGGTCTTGGGATTTTTGCCGCCTCAAACCATGATCTGGGAGGGGCGCTATCTTAAAAGCCGCGCCTCGGTGGCCGATATTGTGTCTTCCGCGCGGGCCTTGGTGCCGGATTTGCGCGCGCAGGGCGCGGATCTGATCTTTGCGCTGTCGCATTCCGGACTTGAAACCGAGCTGGCTTCGGGTGAGACCGAAAATGCCAGTTCGGCCTTGGCGGCGGTTTGCGGCATCGATGCGGTGATCGCGGGTCATACGCATCTGGTTTTCCCCACCGAAACCCGCAAAGAAATTGCTGGCAAACCTGTGGTCATGCCGGGGTTTCACGGCTCGCATCTGGGCGTGATCGATTTGCGGCTGCGACAGACTGCGATGGGCTGGGTGGTTGTGGGCTTTAATGCCGAGGCCCGCCCGATCTCGCGCCGCTCGCCGCAGACTGGGCAGGTCGAGGCTTTGGTGCAGGATGATCCAGAAATTGCCCAGCTTGTGACGCAGGCACAGGATGTTTTGCTTGAACGCAACGAGGCGGTGCTGGGTGAAACGCCGATCCCGCTGACCAGCTATTTCGCGCTGGCCACCGATGTTGCGCCCGTGCGGCTGGTGGCGCGCGCGCAGGCCGATCATGTCGCGAAAGCCTTGGCTGGACGGGGCGAGGCAAATCTGCCGCTGCTGTCGGCGGCGGCGCCTTTCAAAGCAGGCGGGCGCGGCGGGCCTGAGAATTTTACCGCAGTTCCCCGCGGACCGCTGCGCAAGCGTCACCTTGGCGATCTTTATTGCCACCCCAACAGCATTTGCGCGCTGCGGGTCAGCGGGCGAGATCTTGCGCTTTGGCTGGAACGCTCTGCCAGCCTTTATCTGCGGGTTGCACAGGGGGCAAAGGATGCCCCGCTGATTGATCCAAGGTTTCCCAGCTTTAACTTCGATTTGATTGACGGTTTGACCTATGAAATCGATCTGTCGCAACCCGCGCGGTTTGATTCTATGGGCGTGGTCAAGCATCCGCAGGCGCAACGCATCTGCGATCTGCGCTATCGTGGTGAAGCCTTGCAGCCCGATCAAAGCTTTGCTCTGGCCACCAACAGCTATCGCGCGGCAGGCGGCATTGGGTTTTCTGGCGCGACCCCAAGCAATCTGATTTATGAAGGCAGCGTAAGCAACCGCAAGGTCTTGGCCGATTTTTTGGCAAATGGGGCAATGCCTTTGCCAGCAGATTCCATGCCGCGCTGGCGGTTCAAGCCGATGGCTGACACATCGGTGGTGTTTGACACCTCGCCTGCGGCTGTGCGCCATTTGGGTGAGGTTGCGCATCTGGCGCTTGAACCCTTGGCGATGACCGAGGCCGGCTTTCGCCGCTTTCGGCTCTGGCTGGGATAGTCTATCACCAAGTCGCAGGCAGGCGCTGCGGTGACCAAGGGGCTAAGATGTTTGACGCAATCCTTTTCGATCTGGATGGAACCTTGATTGATACCGAAAGCCTTGCTGTCAAAGCCGGGCTACAAGCCTTTGCCGAAGTGGGCTTTCCGGTAGAACTGGGCTTTATGCACCAGCTTGTTGGCCGCGATGAACCCTCGGGCGCTGCGATTATTGCGGCGGCCTATCCCGATTTGGACCGCTTGCTGTTGCAACAGCGATGGACTGCAGGGTTTCGCGCCGGCATGGCAGAGGGCTTGCAGATGAAGGCAGGCGCGCGGGATCTTTTGGCGCGGCTGACGCATCCTGTGGCGGTTGTCACCTCGTCTGGGCGGGCCTCGGCGCATCATAAATTGGGCTTGGTCGGGCTGTCGGATCACTTTGTCGAGGTGGTCACGCTGGAAGACGTCACCGCCGCCAAACCCGCGCCCGATCCTTATCTGCTGGCCGCAGCTCGATTGGGCGTATCGCCCGCGCGCTGTTTGGTGTTTGAAGATAGCGAGGCGGGGGCAGAGGCTGCACATCGCGCCGGCTGCCGTGTGGTGCAGGTGCCTGATATGGTGCCTTCGCAAGGGCGCTGGGCGCATCATTTGGCCGCCAGCCTGCTGGATGGCGCGCGCGCCGCTGGATTAAAGGTGTAAGATGACAAAGATCCCCAAAATGCGCGATATTCTGCAACGCCTGCTGAGTTTTGACACCACCAGTTCGAACCCGAATATGGATCTGATGCTTTACGTCCAGGATCTGTTGGCCCAGCACGGCATTGCGGCGGTGCTGATCCCCGATGCAACTGGCGGTAAGGCAAATCTTTACGCAAGCGTCGGCCCCGAGGGGCAGGGCGGGGTGATGCTTTCAGGTCATACCGATGTGGTGCCGGTGCTGGGGCAAAACTGGACAGTGCCGCCCTTTGCGATGACAGAGCGGGACGGCCGCATTTATGGCCGCGGTGCGACCGATATGAAGGGCTTTGTTGCCTGTGCGATCGCGGCGTTGTTGCGCGCCGCAGATCAGCCCTTGCAGGTGCCGCTGCATCTGGCGCTGTCTTATGACGAAGAGGTGGGCTGCATGGGCGTGCGGTCTTTGGTCGATATGCTCGAGGCAGCCCCGCTGCGCCCGCGCATGTGTATCGTCGGCGAGCCGACGGCGATGCAGGTCGCCACGGGGCATAAGGGCAAGATCGCCCTGCGCGCTACCTGCACGGGCCGCGAGGGCCATTCCGCGCTGGCGCCGCTGGCGCTGAACGCGCTGCATCTGGCGGCGGATTTTGTCACCGCAGTGCGCGGCCTGCAGGCGCGGGTGGCGGCCACGGGCCTAAGCGATGGCGATTACGACGTGCCCTATAGCACGCTGCATATCGGTAAGTTGAACGGCGGCGTGCAGGTCAATATCGTGCCGAATACGGCGGTGATTGATTTCGAAATTCGCAGCCTTGCGGGCGAAGACACCGATGCCCTGATCGCCGATCTGCGCGCGGCGGCCGAGGCGATTACAGCCCCTCTGCGCGCCGCGTTCCCCGAGGCCGAGATCCGGATCGAGCGGCTTTGGGACTATCCCGGCCTTGGCACGCCGTCCGACGCGGGCGTGGTGAATTTCGTCAAGGCTTTGACCGGGGCCAATGGCACGATCAAAGTCGCCTTTGGCACCGAGGGCGGGTTGTTTGATGCCCGCCTTGGCATTCCGACGGTGATCTGTGGTCCGGGGTCGATGGCGCAGGGCCATAAGCCCGACGAATATGTAAGCCTTGAACAGCTTGAACGCTGCGAGGCTATGCTGTCGGCCTTGGTGGCGCGCTGCGCGGCGGGGTTTTAGGGCCTGTCTTCGGTGCGGCCAAACAGGCCCGCCAGCGCGCGGGTGGTGGTGGCACTGGTGTTGGGGCGGGGCAGCGCCTCATAGGGCATCGGGCGCGACAGTTCCATCGCCGCCAATCCCACACGGGCGGTCAGCGCGCCATTCACCACGCCTTCGCCAAAGCGGCGCGACAGTTTTGACAAAATCCCGCCCGAGGTGACAGAGCCGATCAGATCATCGGCAAGTGCAATCGCACCCGCCCCCAACAGCGCCGAAAATACCCGCCGCATCAGTCGCCAACTGCCCAATGACCCCGAACGCCCGCCATAGATCTGCGCCAGACGCCGGATCAGCCGCAGGTTGGAATAAAGCGCCGTGGCCACATCTGCCAAGGCCAATGGCACAAAGGCGGTGACGGTGGCGACCTGCCGCGCTGCGGCCTCGACCTCGGCCAAGGCGGCGCGGTCCAGCGGCCCCATCAGCTCGGTTTCGGCCAGCGATAGAAGGGCGTCGGCGTCAAAGACCTCGTCCTGCCTCTCGCACAGCCGCGCCATCCCCCAGCTGAGATCGGGGCGATTGCCATAAAGCCGCTGGATATTTGTGACAGCCGCGCGCGCGGCACCCAGATCAGCTTGGGCGCGCGCCTTGGCGGTTTGCGCGCGCAAGCTGTCCAGCCGCGCCATGCGCACAAAGGCCGAAGCCTCGCGCAGCGCCAGCACCACAACCACCAAAAGCGCCGCGATCAGCAGGCCAAAGGCGATCCATCCCAAGATCGAATTGCTGGCAAAAAGGCCGGTGACAAAATTCCACGCGGCCACCGAAAGCACAAAGGTAAACAGGCTGGAAAACACCCAGACCGCAAAACGGCCAAAGCCCGAGGCGGGCTTTGCCACCGCGCGCAGGGTGGCAAGCGTGGCCGCTGATGCGGCGTCGGGCACGGGGGCGGCGCTTGCGGGGTCAGCTGCTTCGGCCTCGGAATATTGCACCAAAGCGGGGCCGCGCAGGCGGGGGGGCTCGTCCAGATGCAGGGTCATAGCCGATCTCCGATCAGAAATTCTGCGGCGCGGTCCAGCCGGATATGCGGCGGGCCTTCGCCGGCCTTTAGCGTGCTGCGCGCGGGCGCAAAGCCCATCAGGGCAAAATCAGCGTCAAGCCAAGCCGTGGCGCCTTCGCGCGCAGGCGACAACAGCCGCGCCGGGTCACGTGGTAATTCGCCCGCATACATCGCGGCTTGCTTGCCAGTGGCCAGCAAACGCCCGCGCACCGCGTCAAGCTGGCTGCCGTCGCGGGTCAGGCTTTCTTCGACCGTGGTGCGCAGGCTGGCCAGCGACAGCGCCATCGTCTCGGCCCCTGCGAAATCGGCACGGCTTTGCGCCTCGCGCAGCATCGCTTGCATGATCGCGGTCAGGGCGGGGTGCTGGCTGTGGTGCAAATGATCGGCCTTGGTCGCGGCAAACAGGATCTTTCCAACCCGCTTGCCGCCCAAAATCCCTGACAGCCAGCGATTGCGTCCGGGGCGAAAGGCCGACAGCACCTCGGCCATGGTGCGGCGCAGGTCTTCCAGCGCGCGCGGGCCTTGATGAATAGCCCCCAAGACATCGACCAGCACGATCTGGCGATCAATCCGCGCAAAGTGGTCGCGGAAAAACGGTTTGACCACTTTGGATTTATAGGCGTCATAGCGCCGTTCCATCTCGCGCCAAAGACTGCCGCGCGGGGTCTGGGCAGGCTTGGGCAGTGGCGCAAAGGTCAGCACCGGGCTGCCCGCCAATTCGCCGGGCAGCAAAAACCGCCCCGGCGTGCAATCGGACCAGCCGTTCGCCCGCGCGCTGTGCAAATAGGCGGTAAAGCTGGCGGCCAGCGCCAAAGCCCGCGGCTCGTCCAGCGCCAGCGCACCGTCTTCGGCGCGGGCTGTGGCCAGAAATTCCACAGCCTCGGTGCGTTTGGCGATACGGTCCAGCGTGGCTTCGGACCATTCGGCGTAGGATTTGTCCAGCAGCGCAAGATCCAGCAGCCATTCGCCGGGATAATCAACAATATCAACATGCAGCACCCGAGGCCCGGTCAGCGCGCCAACAAAGCCCGCAGGCTGCGCCCGAAACGACAGCCGCAGTTCCGACACCGCACGGGTCGATGCGGGCCAGCGCGGATCGTCGCCGGTCAGGGCGGCCAGATGGTCTTCATAGGCAAAGCGCGGCAAGGTGTCATCGGGCTGCGGCTGCAGATAGACCGTGTCGATGCGGTGCTCGGCCTCGGCGCGCAGCTGCGGCATCCGGCCTCTGTCCAGCAGATTGGCAACCAGCCCGGTGATAAACACGGTTTTGCCCGCGCGGCTAAGGCCCGTCACCCCAAGCCGCAACACAGGATCAAAGAATATCCCCGAAACCGCAGCACTTGCGCCGTTGATCTGCCGAGAAATTCCGTTGGTTACAGTCGAAAACACCGCAGGCCCCTTTATATTGCCCTCAACATAGGAAGTGCAGGCGGCAATGGGTAGGGGGCTTCGCAACTCTGGACAGGCCGCCGCGCATTGGGTAATCGCAGCATATGCCTAGATTTGCGCTTCTTATTGAATATGACGGGGGACCGTTTCACGGCTGGCAGCGTCAGCCGGGCGATCAGCCATCGGTGCAGCGCGCCATCGAAGACGCGCTGGGCAAGCTGCAACCCGGCCCCCATACCATTGCCGCCGCCGGTCGCACCGACAGTGGCGTGCATGCCACCGGCCAAGTGGCGCATTGCGATCTGATCAAAGATTGGGATCCGCTAAAGCTTGCCGGTGCGCTGAACGCGCATCTGCGCAAATGGCCGGTCTCGGTGCTGGCGGTGGTTGCGGTGCCTGCGGATTTTCACGCAAGGTTTTCTGCGATCGAGCGGCGCTATCTGTTCCGCGTTGTCGCAAGGCGTGCGCCTGTGACCTATGACGTGGGCCGGGTCTGGCAGGTTTTGCGCCCGCTGGATCTTGAGGCTATGCGGGCAGGGGCGGCGCATCTGATCGGCAAGCATGACTTTACCACCTTTCGCGCCGTGCATTGCCAAGCCAAAAGCCCGGTCAAAACGCTGGATGAAATCGTGATCACCCAGCACGCCTATCCGTCGGGGGTGGAATACCGCTTTGCCCTGCGCGCGCGCAGCTTTTTGCACAATCAGGTGCGCAGCATCATCGGCACGCTTGACCGCGTGGGTGCGGGCGCATGGCAGCCTGATCAGGTGAAATCGGCGCTAGAGGCGCAAGACCGCGCCGCCTGCGGCCCGGTTTCGCCCCCTGACGGGCTTTACATGACCGGCGTCGGCTATCCGGTTGACCCATTCGCCGCCGTTTGACAGTGCGGTTTTAGTGGGTCCAGACGCCGCGGCGGTTGGTGGCAAAGTTTTCACCATAGCCGCCAGCGCGGATCACAGGCTTGCGCGCATGAGGCTCTACCACATCAAAAGCAATTGCGTTTTCAGTGGCATAGGCTTCGGCGGCCTCGCGGCTATCAAAGCGCAGTTTCACCTGAGCTTGGGTGTCAGAACTGCTGGTCCAGCCCATCAGCGGGTCAACCGCGCGGGCAGAGGCCGGGGCAAATTCAAGCACCCAGGTCGTGGTTTTGGCGGTGCCTGATTGCATCGCGGTTTTGGCAGGCTGATAGATACGCGCGCGCATGCTGAAACTCCCAAAGCGTTGCAGGGGTTATTCCGAAAAAGCAATGAAAGTGCAAGCCTGCAATGGCAATCTGGGTAAAGCAGGATGCTGCCGGTTGACCCCGAGGGTGTGGGTGGGGTGTGTGGTGAGATCAACCGGCAGCGGTTGTTGCTGCTTGCCCGGTTAGGGTGCCGCGCTGTGATCTGAAAAACAACCTTAAAGTGCGTCTTTGAAACAGAGTTTCCTTAAAATTGCATTGTATTTATTCACTTTCGCATAAGAAGGGTTAACAAGCGGTTTCCCTACCCTTCCCCGTGAACAAAAACAGAATAGATTAGAGGCTGGAGAGAATCACCATGCCCCATAACAACAGCAATGCCCTGACCGCTCGCCCCGATGTGCTGACCCGTCCAAAACTGGAAGGCGGCAAGCGCTTTGTGCTGCAAACCGCCTTTACCGCGGCTGGCGATCAGCCCACCGCGATTGCCGAACTGTCCAAAGGCGTGCTGGCTGGCGAGCATGATCAGGTTTTGCTGGGCGCCACCGGCACCGGCAAGACCTTTACCATGGCTAAAATCATCGAAGAAACTCAACGCCCTGCGATCATTCTGGCGCCGAACAAAACTCTTGCAGCGCAGCTTTATGGCGAGTTCAAGAATTTCTTTCCCGACAATGCCGTCGAATATTTCGTGTCTTATTACGATTACTATCAGCCCGAAGCCTATGTCGCGCGCACCGATACCTTTATCGAAAAGGAATCGCAGATCAACGAGCAGATCGACCGCATGCGCCACTCGGCCACACGGGCGCTGCTGGAACGCGATGATGTGATTATCGTCGCCTCGGTGTCTTGCATCTACGGCATCGGCTCGGTCGAAACCTATTCGGCGATGACCCAGGATCTGATAGTCGGGGAAAGCTATGATCAGCGGCAGGTTTTGGGCGAATTGGTCGCTCAGGCCTTCAAACGCAACGATCAGGCCTTTCAGCGTGGCACCTTCCGCGTGCGTGGCGACAGTGTCGAGGTCTGGCCCGCCCACCTTGAAGACCGCGCCTGGCGGTTTTCCTTCTTTGGCGAAGAGCTGGAGGCGATCATCGAATTTGACCCGTTGACGGGGGCGAAAACCGACAGTTTCAAGCAGATCCGCATCTATGCCAATTCGCACTATGTCACCCCACGCCCTACCATGCAACAGGCGGTGATCGGGATTAAGAAAGAACTGCGCCAGACGCTGGATCTGATGGTGTCGCAGGGCAAGCTGCTTGAGGCGCAGCGGTTGGAACAGCGCTGCGCCTTTGACATCGAGATGTTAGAGGCAACCGGCGTTTGCAGCGGCATCGAGAACTATTCGCGCTATTTGACCGGGCGCGCACCCGGCGAGCCGCCGCCAACGCTGTTTGAATTCATCCCCGACAATGCCATTGTTTTTGCTGACGAATCCCATGTCTCGGTGCCGCAAATCGGCGGCATGTATAAGGGTGACTTTCGGCGCAAGATGACGCTTGCCGAACATGGCTTCCGGCTGCCCTCTTGCATGGACAACCGACCGCTGAAGTTCGAGGAATGGGATGCGATGCGGCCGCAGTCGATTTTCGTCTCGGCCACCCCTGCGGCATGGGAGCTGGAACAAACCGGCGGCGTCTTTGTGGAACAGGTGATCCGCCCGACAGGATTGGTCGATCCGCAGATCGAAATCCGCCCGGTCGAGATGCAGGTCGATGATCTTTTGGACGAAATCCGCAAGGTTGCCGCCAAGGGGCTGCGGGTCTTGGTCACCACCCTCACCAAGCGGATGGCCGAAGATTTGACCGAGTATTTCCACGAACAGGGCATCCGCATTCGCTATATGCATTCGGATATCGACACCATTGAACGCATTGAAATCCTGCGCGATTTGCGGCTTGGCACATTTGATGTGCTGGTCGGTATCAACCTGCTGCGCGAAGGTTTGGACATTCCTGAATGCGGGCTTGTGGCGATTTTGGATGCCGATAAAGAGGGCTTTTTGCGGTCTGAAACCTCCCTGATCCAGACTATCGGGCGGGCGGCGCGCAACTCGGAAGGCCGGGTAATCATGTATGCCGATCGCATCACCGGCAGCATGGAGAGAGCGATTGGCGAAACCAACCGCCGCCGTGACAAGCAAATCGCCTATAATACGCTACATGGCATCACCCCGACGACGATCAAGAAAAACGTCGAAGACATTCTGCTGGGCATCTATCAAGGCGATACCGATCAGGCGCGGATCACCGCCAAGGTCGATCGGCCGATGGTGGGATCTAACCTTGCGGCGCATTTGGATGCGATCCGACTTGCGATGCGCAAGGCGGCCGAAAATCTAGAGTTTGAAGAGGCCGCGCGCTTGCGTGACGAAGTAAAACGGCTAGAAGCGGTCGAGCTGGCGGTGGCAGATGACCCGCTGGCGCGGCAGTCAGTTATCGAAGAGGCGGTGGAAGAGGCCGTGAAAAGCGCGGGCCGCTCGACGGCGGGGCGCGCGGGGATGCGGGGCGGGAAGAGGGGGCGGCGGTGAAGAAGATTCTGGATGCGAATGATCCTTTTTTCAAACCGGTCTGGCGGCGCTGGGCGACTGCGGTGTTTCCGCTGCTTTGGGGCGGGGTTGAGGTTTATACCGGCAGCACAGGTTGGGCAATTTTGTTTTTGATTGCAGGGGTTTACGCGCTTTATACGCTGATCATTGTTGGGCCTAGCAGCGAATAGAGCCGCGCATTTCGCCCGAATCGCCTTGCAGGGTGGATTGTTTGAGCGTGCAGCCCGTTACCTGAGGGATCAGGGCGATCATCTGGGCGCGGATGGCTTGGTGCTCGCCAGGCTTGGCATAGCCGAGGCGGATCACCTCGACGCGTTTTTCGGTATAGAAAACAGTGTATTGGCGGCCGTCACGGGTGACGTCTGCCCTTTTGGCATTGAAAAATTCGGGGGCTGGCGAGGCCCCACAAGCGGCGAGGATCAGGGGGAGGAGGAGGGTTTTTCTCATGCCCTTGAGCCTGCCGCGTTAAGGTTAATGCGGGGTTAATGGATTGCGGGATACGGTGGGTTTTTTGCGTAGCATTGCCGTAGTGCATCCGTAGTGCGTTTTGCGGGTGGGTTTTGGGGTGGGATTTTTTCAGGATATGACCCAAGCGCGGTGGCCGAAAGCCACCGTGCCGCGCCCGACCCCCACGGGGAGGGCGCGATAGCGCCCACACAGGGTCGGGCGCGTCACTGTGTTGCGAATGGCGTTGAGTGGGAGACCGGCGGCATGCGCGTCCCAGAGGCAGTCAAACTACATTTCTAGGTATTTAGCTTGGATTCAATCAACCACTGCCCGTAACTTTGGAAAGTAGATGGAAATTGGATTGTCAACCGCATCAGGATTATCTAGCGCCTGTCGTATTTGAGCTGAAATAGTGGCAACGTAAACTGGCATTTTTGGAACAAACGTATAGATATCATCATCATCGATTTTAATCGTTCTGCTTTGATTTATATCAAAAGGTATGCGGTCCCTGCCGCGCATAATTTGAACAATTGGCTTCCTCATCATGTGCCTGATTGCAAGCTCATAAAATACGTTTGGATTGCCGAAAGACAAATCTACTATAACCAATCTCGAATTAATAATATAGTCAAGAATTTGCCGAGTTATTATACCAGGGGTGTCAATTTTATCAGCACGAACTAAGCGAAGTTTAGATTGCTCCAATGCGGGTTCGACAATTGACGCTGAGAATAAATCAGCGTGTTTGCGTGTATCTGATCCGTCTTCCCCAATAGGTGAAATGTAGAAAGCGGTTGTCTCAAACTCAGCATGACCAGCTGTCACTACGGGATGATACAAAGGTGTATCAAAGTGTTGATCGGCCTTTTCAATTTTATCAGGTGAGACTAATCGTTCAGTTTTGCTCGGCAACTCGTCAAGCCGCATATCAATTGGTATCACACGCTCTTGGCCAGATAACGTTTTGAGCAATCCTACATCTCGCAAATTTACTATAAAAGTATCCACCGCCTCTTCAGCACACTCTGCAGAAACTTCAAAACTCTTAATCTTATCCACTAAAACAGAAGTTGCAGGAAGTTTGTTACCCACTATCAATTCGTACAAGCTATTAAACGGCGAAATTGATACAATCGCCGACTCTATTTTTGCGCGTTCGCATTCTCTCACTGACACGCTTTGCCCTACAGCTTTCAAACCCAAAGGAGTGATCTCAATGAATTCTGCGGTGTAGCTACCCTTGGTCAGCCCATATTTAGCCGAGTTAGTTACGAGCATCCGGCTTGCGCTACTCTCAGAGGATTTGCCGATCTCGTCAAACAGCGTCAATCTGCGTATTTCCTGACCGCCACCAATGTCATATATTCTTTTCACAAAATCAAGTGCTTCAGAAAAAACGGAAGCTGGAAAGATCCTTGTCACCCGAGTGCGCTTGGTTGTTGGTTTCTTTTCATCAGCCATAGCTCACCCCTAAAAAACACTTGTGGGCAATCAGAGCATATTCGCAGAGTGATTTCAACGCAAACTGCGTGCCCAGCCTTCACCTGTGTGGGCACGCGATTTGCTTCGCAATTCGCTTTCGCCCACCGCCTCTAAAAACGGACAGCTTAGCTGTCCATTTTTAGAGCAGAAATAAACGCCTCCTGCGGAATCTCGACCTTGCCGAACTGGCGCATGCGCTTTTTACCGGCTTTCTGCTTCTCGAGCAGTTTCTTTTTGCGGCTGGCGTCGCCGCCGTAGCATTTGGCGGTGACGTCTTTGCGCATGGCCGACAGGGTCTCGCGGGCGATGACACGCGCGCCAATCGCCGCTTGGATCGGGATTTTGAACATGTGGCGGGGGATCAGGTCTTTCAGCTTTTCGACCATGGCGCGGCCGCGGGCTTCGGCGCGGTCGCGGTGCACCATCATCGAGAGCGCATCGACGGGTTCTTCGTTGACCAGGATCGACATCTTGACGAGGTAATCCTCGCGATATTCCGAGATCTGGTAGTCGAAGCTTGCATAGCCTTGGGTGACCGATTTCAGTCGGTCGTAGAAGTCGAAGACCACTTCGGCAAGCGGCAGGTCATAGACCACCATTGCGCGGGCGCCGGCATAGGAGAGGTCCATCTGGATGCCGCGGCGGTCCTGGCAGAGTTTCAGCACATCGCCGAGATAGGTGTCGGGCACCATGATGGTGGCTTTGATGCGCGGCTCTTCGATATGGTCGATATAGGTGAGGTCGGGCATATCGGCGGGGTTGTGCAGGTCTTGCACCGTGCCGTCTTTCATATGCAGTTTGAAGACCACCGAGGGGGCGGTGGTGATCAGGTCGATGTCATATTCGCGTTCAAGCCGGTCGCGGATGACTTCGAGGTGGAGCAGGCCAAGGAAGCCGCAGCGGAAGCCAAAGCCGAGGGCGGCAGAGGTTTCCATCTCGGTCGAGAAAGAGGCGTCGTTGAGCGAGAGCTTTTCGATCGCGTCGCGCAGGGCCTCGAAATCATTGGCGTCGACGGGGAAGAGGCCGCAGAACACCACGGGTTGTGCCGGTTTAAAGCCAGCAAGCGCGGTTTCGCAGCCCTTGCGTTCAGAGGTGATGGTGTCGCCGACGCGGGTGTCGCGCACCTGTTTGATCGAGCCGGTCCAGATGCCGATCTCGCCCGGGCCAAGTTCGGCAATATCAACCATTTGCGGTTTCAGCACCGCCAGTTTGTCGACGCCGTAGACAGCATTGGTTTGCATCATGCGGATGCGGTCACCCTTGCGGATGACGCCGTCGATGACGCGGATCATCACGACCACGCCAAGATAGCTGTCATACCAGCTGTCGACCAGCATCGCCTTGAGGGGCGCGTCGCGGTCGCCTTTGGGGGCGGGCAGGCGGGTGACGATGGCTTCCAGCACGTCGGGGATGCCAAGGCCGGATTTCGCCGAGATCAGGATGGCGTCAGAGGCATCAAGGCCGATCACGTCTTCGATCTGTTCGCGCACGCGGTCGGGTTCGGCGGCGGGAAGATCGACCTTGTTCAGCACTGGCACGATCTCGTGGCCGGCATCCAGCGCTTGGTAGACGTTGGCAAGGGTTTGCGCCTCGACGCCCTGGGAGGCATCGACCACCAAAAGCGAGCCTTCAACCGCGCGCATCGAGCGGGAGACCTCGTAGGCAAAGTCGACGTGGCCGGGGGTGTCGATCAGGTTGAGGATATAGGTTTTGCCATCTTTGGCGGGATATTCGATCCGCACCGTGTTGGCCTTGATCGTGATGCCGCGCTCACGTTCAATATCCATGCTGTCAAGCATCTGCGCTTTCATATCGCGCGCAGCCACTGTGCCGGTGAGCTGGATCAGCCGGTCAGCGAGGGTGGATTTGCCGTGGTCAATGTGGGCCACGATGGAGAAGTTGCGGATGAGATCAAGCTGGGTCATGCGCGCGATATAGCTGGTTCCGCGGGGGTCGGGAAGAGGCTTGTGCGACATGGGGCAAACTGCGGTGTCGCGGGCGGCGGCTGGCCTTGAAAAAACAAGGATGACCAGTCATATAGCGCTTGCAAAAGGATCCATGGCGAGGATCCATCCCAGCACAAACGAAGGAGGCGACTGTGAAAAGACCCTTGATCTTGGCGCTTTGTGCTGCGGTTGCGATGCCTGTCTTTGCGGGCTTGGCTGCGGCGGGGTCGATTGAAAACGCCTGCAACCGATCCGAGCGGGCGGGCGCAAGTCGGGGCCTGTGCAGCTGCATTCAGCAAGTTGCCAATGAAACTTTACCGCGCGGCGATCAAAGCCGGGCCGCCAGTTTCTTTAAAGACCCGGAAAAGGCGCATAAGGTTTGGATGTCGACGTCAAAATCGGATGACGCCTTTTGGGAACGCTATAAGGCGTTTGGTGCGCAGGCCGAGGCGCGCTGTCAGGGCTGATCTGCTGGGGCTGGAGCGGGGGAAGCGGGGCTTTGCAGCCCCGCCTTTTATTTTCAATTTGCGGCCGGCGCCATCACCATGACGCCTTCGAAGGAGGAATAGAGCCCAACCTTTTCGGCGCCAAGCTTGTCTTCGGCGGCGTTGAACATTTGCGACAGCATCTGGGCGTCTGAAACCCCTTGTTTCTCTAAAAAGGCAGGCATCCGCAGGTCTTGGCCACCACAAAGAACGATGGTCCATTGGCCATCGCGGCGTTCCAGCAAAGCGCGGCCGCCCTTGTCGCCCTGCGACCAAGAGGCAAGCGCATGGTTGCCTGCGACGGTGACAGGGTCAACCGACAACGGATTTTCAGGCGTATCAAACTGAGCCTTCATGGTTGCCACGATGGCATCAGAGTCTGACAGGCCGGTCGTGTCGGCGGCGGTCATGTTATGGCTTGAATGCGCTGCGTGTTCGCCCATTTTGCTGTGATCCATCATGCCCATCGCGCCGGGTTTGCGGGCGTTGTCGACGGGAACGTCGATTTCAACCTTGCCTGCATGTTCAAAGACCAGAGTGATGTGGATGATATCGCCGTCTTTCAGATCTTTTTTCAGCCCCATCAGCATGACGTGATGGCCGCCACGCTTAAGTGACAGGCCTTGCAGCGCAGGAATTTCAAAGCCTTCGGGGACGTGGACCATTTGCATGACGCCATCAGCGCTGGCGATATGGGTGTGCAGTTCGACCTTATCGGCAATGTCAGAGCTGGCGTCGATCAGGCGCTCGTTTACATCGGCGTGATTTTCAATTTCGAGAAAGACTGCGCCAGAAGCGCCGATGCCGCCGTTGACGCGGGCATATTGGTCCGAGATATGAACCCCGTCATGTGCAAGAGCGGGCCATGCGATCAGGGTCGCCGCAGCGGCGAGAAGTGTTTGAAGTCGTGTCATGATTTTTCCTAGTGAGAGATCTGTTGAAAGGTCGGATCAAAGGAAAATCGGCGGGCCCCGGGCGATGGCTGCGGGGGCTGGGCGGCCTGTGCCTGCAACCGTCGTGGCCGGATAGCGGCTGCGCTGGCTGGTTTGTGGTGCGAGCACCGTGATCTGTGCGGGCATCAGCACTGACGACAGCGCCGCAAGGCATTCGGGGCAGCGGTGATGCGCGGTCAGCGGCTTGCCTGTGGCATCCAGCTGCAGCGTGGTGACGCCGTCGCCTGCCATATCGGCGCAAATGGTGATCTCGGTCGCGCCCTGCATTTCGGAATGCATCACCGCCGAGCTGACCGAAGTGGCCGCCAGTATGAGGGAAAGGAAAAGGCCAAGCATCACGCGCATGGCTGCGATTTACCGCAAGCCATTGGCAAAGGGAAGATGGCAGTTTGCCGCTGCCTCAGGGGTCACAGCAACAGCAAAAGGCCCCGCTTGGATGCCAAGCAGGGCCTTTGCAATTCTGCACCAGCGATTAGGCTGCGGCTTGTGCCTTGGCGATGTCGCGCTTGATGCGCAGAGCATCAACCGAGAGTTCCGAGTCCTTGGCTTTTGCCAGAAAGGCATCCAGACCACCGCGGTGATCGACGGTGCGCAAAGCGGCCGCCGAAATACGCAGTTGGAAAGAACGACCCAACGTGTCCGAGATCAAGGTGACCTCGTTCAGGTTCGGAAGGAACCGACGACGGGATTTGTTGTTGGCGTGGCTGACAGTGTTGCCAGACATAGGGCCTTTGCCCGAGAGTTCGCAGACGCGCGACATGGTCGTGTTCCTTGTCAGTTTAGGTCAGAAGGCTGCCCCCCAGAAACAGGCGGCACCAGAATTCGATTTCCGGCGTTTAAGGGGATTATCGGGCTGCGTCAAGGCATCAGGGGCGGCAATTGCACAGGATTCTTCGCGGTGGCTCGGGCAGGCTAGGCGATTTTCTGGCATGATGCGAGGGGCTTAGTCTGTCTGTGGCCAAGCTTGGGGAAAATAGCTTTGGCGGCAGGCTAGGGCGCGGGCAGATGATTCTCGCCACGTCCCAGCAGGCTCAGCAGGCGGGCGGCGGCGGTCTCGGGGGTCAGCGCCCCTGCGGCGACCTCGGCCCCCAATTGCGCCATCACGCCCATGGCCGGATCGTGGTCGAGCACCGAGAGCAAGCCGCGTCGGACCTCTTCGCCAAACCAATGCTGGGCCTGCGCGCTGCGCCGGCCCGCCCAATGGCCATGCTGGCGTCGCCAGCTGATCAGGGTTTCGATCTGCTGCCAGGCGCTGGCAAGCCCTTCATTGGCCAGCGCCGAGACGGTCATCGCCATGGGAAAGCCGCTGGGGTCTTGCGGGCGGCGGCGCAACAGCCGCAGCGCGCCGGCATAATCGGCGCAGGTGCGCATCGCGGCCTGTTTCAGATCGCCATCGGCTTTGTTGACCAAAATGATGTCGGCCATCTCCATGATGCCGCGCTTGACGCCTTGCAGCTCGTCGCCGCCTGCCGGGGCCAGCAGCAGAAGGAAGATGTCGCAAAGTTCGGAGACCACGGTTTCGGATTGCCCGACGCCGACGGTTTCGATCAGCACGATGTCAAAGCCTGCAGCCTCGCAAAGCGCCACCGCCTCGCGCGAGCGGCGGGCGACCCCGCCCATATGGGCTTGCGACGGCGAGGGGCGGATGAAGGCGCGCGGGTCGCGCGAAAGCTGCTCCATCCGGGTTTTGTCGCCCAGAATAGAGCCGCCCGAGCGCGCCGAAGACGGATCCACCGCCAGCACCGCCACCCGCAGGCCAAGCGCTGTCAGCATCAGCCCGAAGCTTTCGATGAAGGTGGATTTGCCGACGCCGGGGGTGCCCGAGAGGCCGATGCGCAGGGCTTGTTTGGCGGGGTCAAGCCGGCCAAGCAGGTCGAGTGCCAAGGCGCGGTGATCGGCGCGCGCGCTTTCCACCAGAGTGATGGCGCGGGCGAGGCTGCGGCGATCTTGGGCGGCGAGGCCAGCGGCGAGGGCGGCGATATCCATGGCGGGTCCTTTGTTGGGCTATTTCTGCCCGAAGTGGCGGGGCTTGGCCAGAGGCTTTGGGCGCGGGGGGAAGCGGTGGAGCCTCCGGCGGGGATATTTGCGCCAAGATGAAAGCGCGGGCGGCTTTTCATGGGCTGCGGTTTCGGTGATAAGGGCGGGATGACCGCTTTGCCGATAGAACAGGTTTTGCCCGAGCTGCGGGCGGCATTGGCCGCGCGGGGCATGGCGGTTTTGCAAGCCCCGCCCGGGGCGGGCAAGACCACGCTGGTGCCGTTGGATCTTTTGGCCTCGGGGTTGGTGCGCGGGCGGATTGTGATGTTGGAGCCGCGGCGTCTGGCGGCGCGGGCGGCGGCCGAGCGGATGGCCGAGACCCTGGGCGAGGCGGTGGGCGCGCGGGTTGGCTACCGCATCAGGGGCGAGACCAAGGTCGGCAAGGCCACCCGCATTGAGGTGGTCACCGAGGGCATTTTGACGCGGATGATTCAGAGTGACCCTGAATTGCGCGGCATTGGGGCTTTGATTTTCGATGAGTTTCACGAGCGGTCTTTGAATGCCGATTTGGGCTTGGCGCTTGCTTTGGAGATCCGGGCGGCGCTGCGCGAGGATCTGCTGTTGATCGTGATGTCGGCGACCTTGGATGCGGCGCCGGTGGCCGAGCTGATGGGGGGGGCGCCGCTGGTGACCTCGCAGGGGCGGGCCTTTGCGGTCGAGACCCGGTGGTTGGGGCGCAGCCCGGACGCGAGCCTGCGGTTTGAGGCCGGGGTGGCGGGGCTGGTGCGGCAGGCGGTGGCCGAGACCGAGGGCGGGGTCTTGGTGTTTTTGCCCGGTGAGGGCGAGATCCGTCGGGTTGAGGCGATGCTGGGCGGGCTGGAAGGTTGCGCGTTGCGGCCCTTGTTTGGCGCGATGGATTTTGCGGCACAGCGCGCGGCGCTGGCGCCTGCGCAGGGGCGCAAGATTGTGCTGGCCACCTCGATTGCCGAGACTTCGCTGACCATTCCCGACATTGGCGTGGTGGTGGATGGCGGCCGGGCGCGGCGGGCACGGTTTGACCCTAATTCCGGCATGTCGCGGCTGGTGACCGAGCGGGTGACGCGGGCGGAGGCCGAGCAGCGGCGCGGGCGGGCGGGGCGGATCGCGGCCGGGGTATGCTATCGCTATTGGACGAAGGGCGAGGAGGGCGGTTTGGCCGCCTATCCGCCGGCAGAGATTGAGGCGGCGGATTTGACCGGGCTGGCGCTGGAGCTGGCACTTTGGGGCGGCGAGGTGGCTTTGCTGACGCCGCCGAACCCCGGGGCCATGGCCGAGGCGCGGGCGCTTTTGACGGCGCTTGGGGCCTTGGAGGCGGGGCGGATCACGCCGCATGGCCGGGCCTTGGCGGCGCTGCCCTTGCATCCGCGCCTGGCGCATATGCTGCGCCGCGCAGGGCCTGAGGCGGCGCTTTTGGCGGCGCTTTTGGCCGAGCGCGACCCGATCAAGGGCGCGCCGCCGGATTTGGCGCTGCGGATGGCGGCGCTGGCCGATCCGCGCCGGTTTGAGGCCGAGCATGCTTGGCCGGTGTTGCGGCCTGTGGTCGAGCGCATTCGCCAAGAGGCGCGGCGCCTGGAGCGGGGCGCTGGGGTGGCGACGGCGGCAGTTGCAGATGCGGGCCTGAGCCTTGGGCAGATGGCGGCGCTTGCCTATCCCGACCGCATTGGCCAGCGGCGCAAGGGCGATGCGCCGCGCTTTGTGCTGTCGGGTGGCAAGGGGGCTGCGATGGCGCTTGGCACGCCTTTGGCGGCGGCGCGGCTGCTGGTGGCAACCGATCTGGACGGCGACAGCCGCGAGGCGCAGATCCGGCAAGCGGTGGCGCTGTCAGAGGCCGAGTTGCGCGGGCTTTATGCTGCGCAGATCGAGACGCTGGAGGTTTGTCTTTGGTCCAAACGCGAGGGGCGGGTTTTGGCGCGACGGCAAGAGCGTTTTGGCGCGCTGGTCTTGGGCGATCAGGCCTGGAGCGATGCGCCGCCCGAGGCGATTGCGCGGGCGGCCCTGGAGGGGGTGCGGCTGAATGGGCTGCATTTTAGCCCTGCGGCACGGCGGTTTCGGGCGCGGGTGGCGCTTGCGCGCGGTGGCGATGCCAACAGCGATTGGCCGGATTTCAGCGATGAGGCCCTGTTGGCTGCGGCCGAGGCCTGGCTTTTGCCGCATCTGGGCAAATGCCGCAGCGAGGCCGATTTGCGCAGCTTGGATCTGCACGAGCCGCTGCGGGCCTGTCTGAGCTGGGATCAGCTGCGGCGGTTGGATCAGCTGGTGCCTGCGCATTTTGAGACGCCACTGGGCCGCAAAGTGCCGATTGATTACGACGGCGAGGCCCCCGCGATTGAGGTGCGCTTGCAAGAGATGTTTGGGGTGACCCGGCATCCGGTGGTGGGGGCAAAGCAGTTGCCGCTGCGGGTGACGCTGACCTCGCCCGGGCATAAGACCATTCAGGTGACGATGGATATTCCGCGGTTCTGGACCAGCTCTTATGCCGATGTGCGCAAGGATATGCGCGGGCAATACCCGCGCCACCCTTGGCCGGAAGACCCGACGCAGGCAGAGCCTACGCTGCGCGCCAAGCCGCGCGGCAGCTGAGCCTAGCTGCTGCTGCCGCCCTGACCTGCGGCGCGGAACCAACGGACAATCGCCTCGCGCTCGGTGGGTTCAATATAGGACAGGTTGGCGGGGGGCATGGCATGGGTCAGGCCCGCCTGCATGTAGATGCGCTCGGCCTCGGCTGCGATTTGGGCCGGGGTTTCCAGCACGACGTTTTTCGGGGCCCAATGGATGCCTTCGTAAACCGGCTCGGCGGCATGGCACATCGAACAGCGGCCCTGCACAATGCTGACCACATCGTCAAAGCCTTGTGCCGAGGCATAGGTCAGCGCGGGGCCGGTCAGGGCGGCCTGTTCGGGGCGCTGGCGCATCGGGGCGGTCGAGAGCCAGGCGATCAGCAAAAACAGAACCACGGTGACAAACCATGTCCAATGCGGGTTGCCTTTGCGGGCGTGTTTGGTGTTGAACCAATGCCGCACCGTGACCCCCATCAGGAAGACAAGGCTGGCGATCAGCCAATTATACTGGGTCGCGAAGACCAGCGGATAGTGGTTTGACAGCATCAAAAACAGCACCGGCAGGGTCAGATAGTTGTTGTGGGTGCTGCGCTGCTTGGCGATTTTGCCGTATTTCGGATCGGGTTTGCGGCCTGCTTTCAGGTCAGCGACGACGATACGTTGGTTCGGCATGATGATGGCAAAGACATTGGCCGACATGATGGTGGCGGTAAACGCCCCCAGATGCAGCAGGGCGGCGCGGCCCGAGAACACCTGAGTATAGCCCCAAGCCATTGCCACAAGGATCACATAAAGCCCGATCATCAGGCGGGTGTTGTCATCGCCAAAGCGGCTTTTGCAGATCAGATCATAGATCACCCAGCCAAAGCCCAGACTGCCAAGCGAGATGGCGATGGCCTGCCAAGGCGCCAGATCGGCGACCTCTGGGTCGATCAGATAAAGGTTCGAGCCCATATAATAGACCAGCACCAGCATGGTGAAGCCCGAAAGCCAGGTGGCATAGCTTTCCCATTTGAACCAGGTCAGATGCTCGGGCATCATATCGGGGGCGACCATATATTTCTGGATGTGATAAAAGCCGCCGCCGTGGACCTGCCATTCTTCGCCCGAAGCAAGCGGTGGCAGGCTGGGGGTTTTGCGCAGGCCAAGATCCAGCGCGATGAAGTAAAACGACGACCCGATCCAAGCGATCGCGGTGGTCACATGCACCCAACGCGCAGCGATTTGCACCCATTCCCACAACACAACCCAGTCTGACATTGGCATTCTCCTTCGGTTCAGGCTTAGGCTATACCGCAAGCCACTTCCCTGTTAATCCTGAAAACGCTGGCATCACTTTCAAGATTGAGACGAAAATGGCCTATGTGAACAACATTCGGATGTTTGTGCGGGTTTACGAGTTGGGATCCATGTCTGCGGCGGCGCGTGATCAGCGCACCTCGCCTGCGGTGGCCTCGGCGCGGATCTCGGAATTGGAAAAGCATTTGGGGGTGCGTCTGTTCAGCCGCACCACGCGCAGTCTGCAGCCAACCGAGAATGGCCGGATCTTTTTTGACGGCGCCAAAAAGGTGCTAGAAGCGATTGACGAGGCCGAAGCTGCGGTGATGGATGTCACGCAAAACCCGCGCGGCACGATCTTTGTTTCGGCGCCTTTGGGCGTGGGGCGGCGGTTCATTGCGCCGCATGTGCCGGTTTTCAAGGATATTTACCCGCAGATTGACGTGCGGCTACGGCTGTCGGATCGGCTGATTGACGTCACAACCGAGGGGCTGGACGTGGCCTTTCATCTGGGGATTTTGGACGATTCCACCTTGAAGGTGCGGCTGATCGCCGATTGCCCGCGCGTGCTTTGCGCCTCGCCTGCCTATGTGGCGCGGCGGGGCATGCCGCTGGATGGCGCGGCTTTGGTCAGTGACAAACACGACTGTTTGAACCTGCGCTTTCCCGGCGCCAAGGAATTTCAATGGGCGCTGCAAACCGCCGAAGGGCCAAGGCGATTTGAGATTACCGGACCTTTCGAATCTGATGACGGCGATGTGCTGACCGGCTGGGCCTTGGATGGGCGCGGCATTGTGATGAAGCCGATGTTTGAAGTCGCCGAGCATCTGCGCGCGGGTCGTCTGATCGAGGTGGCCGCAGCCACTCCGCCGGTGCCGACGCAATTGTCGATTTTAAGCCAGCATCGCCGGCTGAAAGACCCCAAGGTCAAACTGTTCGCCGATTTCATGGCCGCACATATGCGCGATGCGGTGCGCATGGCAGGAACAGCATAAACGCAGCCGGTTTCAAGGCAGTAACAGGACAAATTCGTGAGGATCGCAGAAATGGAACAACAGCATATATTTGATGGTCACAATGATGTGCTGTCTTGTCTGTGGCGCGAAGGCCAGTCTGCGGGGGAGGGCTTTTTCAACGGTCGCGACGGGCATCTGGATTTGGCAGGCTGCCGTGCGGGCGGTTTTGCGGGCGGGTTTTTCGCGGTTTGGTGCAGCACCGATCCGGCCACAGCACCCGACCCTATGGCGCAGTTTCGCGAATTTCCCGCAATAGACCCCGCCCGCGCGCATCTGGAAACCGCCGCACAGGTGGCGATTTTGCTGCGGATGGTGCGGGCGCGGCCAGAGGCGATCCGGCTTTGCACCTCGGCCGCGCAGATCGAGGCGGCGCGCGCCGCAGGGGCGGTGGCGGCGCTGCTGCATATTGAGGGCTGCGAAGGCATCGGCGCGGAGCTGGACGAGCTGCATCTTTACCATGCCGCCGGTCTGCGGTCTTTGGGGCCGGTCTGGAGCCGCCCGAATATCTTTGGCCATGGCGTGCCGTTCAACTTTCCGGCCTCGCCCGATACCGGGCCGGGGCTGACCGAGGCGGGCAAGCGGCTGCTGGCGGAATGCGAAAGCCTTGGGGTGTTGTTTGACCTGAGCCATCTGAACGAGGCGGGGTTTTGGGATGTGGCGCGGCTGTCGGGTCGGCCTTTGGTGGCCACCCATTCGGGGGCACATGCGATGACGCCTGCGACGCGCAATCTGACCGACAAGCAGCTGGATGCCGTGGCCGAAAGCGGCGGGCTGGTGGGGCTGAACTTTGGTTGCCAATTCCTGCGCCAAGACGGCCAAAAGCGCGCCGATACCGCCCCAGAGGAGATGCTGCGCCATCTGGAGCATCTGCTGGCGCGGCTGGGCGAAGGCGGTGTGGCGCTGGGATCGGATTTTGACGGCGCGCTGATGCCCGAGTTTATCGGCAGCGCGCGCGGCTTGCCAAAACTGGTGACGGCGATGCAGGCTGCGGGCTATGCGCCAGAGCTGATCCGGCGGATTTGCTGGCAAAACTGGCTGGACATGCTGGCCAAGACCATCGGCTAGGGGGGGGGGCTATGGAGAAAATCATCATCTCTTGTGCGGTGACAGGGTCGATCCATACGCCCTCGATGTCGCCCTATTTGCCGGTGACGGGCGCCGAGATTGCCAATTCTGCGCTGGGGGCGGCAGAGGCGGGGGCGGCGATTTTGCACCTGCATGCGCGCAATCCTGACACCGGCCAACCCTCGGCTGACCCGGCGCATTGGGCGGGGTTTTTGGGACAGATCAAGGCGGGCTGCGATGCGGTGGTCAATATTACCACCGGTGGCTCGGCGGTGATGACGCTGGAGCAGCGGCTGGCGGCGGCCAAGCAATTTACCCCCGAGATGTGCAGCCTGAACATGGGCACGATGAACTTTGCGCTTTACCCGATGGCGTCGCGGATCACGAAGTGGAAACACGCTTGGGAAAAGCCGTTTCTGGAGGGGACGGACGATCTGGTGTTCAAGAACACCCCGCGCGACATTGCCTTTGTGTTGGCCGAGATGGGGGCGCGTGGCGCGCGGTTTGAATTTGAATGCTATGATATTGGCCATCTGACGATGCTGAAACATTTCGTCGATCGTGGTTTGGTGCAGGGGCCGATCTATCTGCAGTTTGTCTTTGGGGTGCTGGGGGGCATGGCGGCAGAGCCGGACACTTTGGTGCTGCTGAAACGCACGGCGGATCGGTTGTTTGGCACGGGGTATCAGTTTTCGGTGCTGGCGGCGGGGCGGATGCAAGTGCCGATGGCTACGATGGCGGCGGCGATGGGCGGGCATGTGCGGGTTGGGTTGGAGGATAATCTTTACCTCCGCAAAGGCGTCTTGGCGCGCAGCAATGCCGAGCAGGTGGCGCAGATCCGCGGCATCGTCGAGGGCCTGGGCCGGGTGGTGGCAAGCCCTGACGAGGCGCGGGCGATGCTGGGGCTGAAGGGTGCGGCTGGGGTGACGTTTTGATCCGCTATCGGTTGGCGCAAGCGGCGGATGCGGCGCTGATCCACGCGATGCTGTTGGAAATGGCCGAGGGCGAAGCCTTTGGCGGCAGTGTCGAAAGCCTGCTGGCGCATGGGTTCGGCCAGATGCCAAGGTTTCGGGTGGTTTTGGCCGAAGACCGCGCTGCGCAGGCCTTGGGGTTTTGCCTGTTCTTGCCGGAATACAGCAGTTGGCGCGGTGCGATGGGGGTGTTTGTGCAAGACCTGTATCTGCGCCCCAGCGCGCGCGGGCTTGGGGCGGGGCGCGGGCTTTTGGCCGCCGCTTGGGCGCAGGCGCAGGATTGGCAGCCGCAGTTTATCGCGCTGATGGTCAAGCGCAGCAATCTGCCCGCGCTGGGCTTCTACCGCAACCTTGGCTTTGATCTGCGCGAGGCCGCTGATCCGCTGATCCTGTCCGGCGCGGCGCTGCAGACGGTATTGGGCGCAGCAGGTTAGGCCCAATCGCCCAGCAGCACATTGCGGGTCACCTGTTCGACGCTGCGGTCTTGCGCGATCAGACCTGCCACCCACTCACAAGAGCCTGCGTTGAACACCGCGCCCGCGCCGCGGCGGTAGTCGGCGATGCAGCCATTGCCGCGCGTGGTGCGGCCAAGGGTTTCGGCGCTGAGCCCGCCATAAAGCCGCAGCGCCAGATCCTCGGCATCGCCCGCGCCGATGAACAGGTCGCGGTCATGCGGGCCGGTGGCATGCGACAGCGTGGTGGCAGGCGACAGCCCGATGATGGTCAGATCGCCTTGCAAGCCGCTGCCGGCGGCGGCAAAGGGCAGGCCCTGGGTCATGGTGTAATCGATGCCGTCGACCTCATAGGCAAAGATCCTGGCGGCAGCGCCCAGCACATCGCCATAGCCAAGGCCAGTGTCGCGCAGCGCCCAATGCTCGGGGCGGTAGATTGCAAAGCCGCCCGAGCCATGTGCGGCGCAGCGGCTCCATCCGGCATAGACGCCTGCCGCACCCGTCAGCCCCAGGGTGGCGGTGGCAGGGCGCCCGACACGCGGGTGGTCCCAATAGCTGGTCAGGCGGGTGCTGTCTGCCTGTGGGTCTTCGGCCTCGGCGCGGGATTTGAAGCAGGTCTGGGTGGTCAGATCATCCGAAAGCCGGGTTTGCCAAAAGAAATTGCCGGCAAAGCGCGCCAGTTTGCCGCCCGCATCCAGCCATGCCTCGAGATGGTCGCGCATTTCCCATGTCCAATATTCGTCATGGCCAACGATCAGCGCGCGGTCGTAGCCTGCCAGCGCATCGGGGTCGCGGTGCAGATCGTGCTGGGTGGTATAGTCGAGCGCAATGCCTTGGGCTTCGCACCAAAGCGCAAAGGGGCGCTCGAACGCGGCCCAGCCCGAGGAGGCGTATTTCTTGGAAATGCCGCGCGCACGGGCATAGTCCATATGCGGATAGCGTGGCCGGCTGAGCAGGGGCGAGGCATGCGGGATGCGCGGCGCGCCTTTGGGCCAGCGCACAAAGCCTTCGGCCCAGGGCCGGTGCAGGCTGACATGTGGTGCGAAATCGGCGCGGGCGGGGCCGGTGATGCCTTGGTAGTGGTTAGAGCCGCCCCAATCATTATAGGCGCACCATGTGCCTGTGCTAAGCACCATCACGATGCGGGCGGCAGGCTTGCTTGCGCGCAGCACAAACATCCCCTGCGAGGCATGGCCGTCGATGCAGAGCGAAACGGTATAGACCCCGCTGTGCCAGTCGGGCGGGATTTGCAGGGCAAAGGCCTCGGGCCAGTTGCAGCCGCGCTCTGAGCAATCTTCGGGCGTGGCGGCAAAGCGGGTGGCGATCTGACGGTCCACCACCACTTGCGGGGTCAGCCCATCGCGCGCAATCACCAGATGCGCGTGATCGCTTGAGGCGCAGACATGCAGCCGCAGTGTGTCACCCGGCGCATAGGACAGCGCATCGCTATAGCCCCAGACTTGCGGGCAGGCAGGGTCATTGCTGGCCGTTTGGTAATAATGGCCGGTCACCGCCGAGCCATCATCATAGGGGCCAGCGGTGAAAAACCGCGCTAACATGCCGCCATCCGGCGCGCGACGTCGAGCATGCGGTTGGAAAAGCCCCATTCGTTGTCATACCAGCCAAACACCCGCAGCATGCCGCCTTTGGTGACGCGGGTTTCGGGCAGGGCCATGATCACGCTTTCGGGGCGCGCGCGCAGATCGGTCGAGACCAGCGGCTTTTGCGTGGTGCCGATCACCCCGCCTGCGGTGGCAAGGGCTGCGTTGACGGCTGCAGCACTTGCGGGCCTTTCGGTCATCACCGCCAGATCGACGGCCGAGACCGAGGCCGTGGGCACGCGCACCGCCGAGGCTTCGATCCTGCCTGCGATCTGTGGCAGAACCAGATCCAGCAAGCGTTGGGCCGAGGTGGTGGTGGGCACCATCGACAGCGCCGCCGCGCGCGAGCGGGCATAGTCGGCGGCAGGGGCGTCAACGGTGGGCTGCGATCCGGTATAGCAGTGGATCGTTGTCATCGACCCCGTCACCACGCCCCAGTTTTCATCGATCAGCCGCACCAAGGGGGCCAGCGCATTGGTGGTGCAAGAGGCGTTCGAGACGATCTTTTGGCCCCGAAGCTCGGCCTCATTAGCGCCCAGAACCACGGTCAGATCAGCGGCCTTCGAGGGCCCCGAGATCAGCACCGCGCGCGCACCTGCCCGAAGCCCACGGGTGGCCATTTCGCGGGCATCGGCGCGGCCAGTGCATTCCAGCACCACATCGACGCCTTTCAGTTCTAGCCCCGAGATATCAGCGCTGCGGTGCAAAGCAATGGCGCGCCCGTCGATCACCAGCGCGCCATCTTGCAGCCGCACATCGCCGTGCCAGACGCCAAAGACGGAATCGAATTCAAACAGATAGGCGCACATCTCGGCGGCGGCGATGTCATTGATGCCGGCGATTTCAATATCTGTCGCGCCACCCAGCAGCGCTGCGCGCAAAACCGAGCGGCCAATGCGACCAAAGCCGTTGATAAAGATGCGCATGGCGGGCTCCTGTGTTGCACCATGCAAAGCACGACGCGCCCAGCCTTTCAAGGCTTGTGCGGCGGTGGACCTATCGTTTGATCAAACGTGGAGCGCGGCCTTAGGCGCGCAGCGCATGCAGATGGGCGACAAGGCCCGCGTCCAGATGCAGGCGCGCCGCAAGCATCGCCAGATAGCCTTTTTCGGCGGCCCCCTCCGGGTCAACCGCCAAAAGCGAGGCGGCGTAGATTTCGGCGGCCTCGGCCTCGCTGCGGGCAAGGGCTGCGATCTGGTTGAAATCCAAGGGCGCGTCCAATTCGGCCTGGATCATCGCCTGGGCTTCGGGACCAAGGCCCAGCTGCGGCAGATGGGCGATGATATTGGCGCGCTCGGCAGGGGTGACTTGGCCGTCGGCCTTGGTGGCGGCGATCTGGCCGGCGCCTTGCTGGGTGGCGAAGGTCTTGGCCTCTGCAATCAAAGTCTGAAGAAAGGATTGCGACATGAAGGCCTCCTTTGGTGGGCTGTGCTGTCAATATGGGCAGGCGCCGGGCGTAAACAAGGCATGAGGCAGACTGCCGCATCAGAGCAGCCCCCGCCCTAAAAACCGCCCCAGCACAGGCTGGGGCGGTTTTCATCTGTTGGGCGGCAAGCGCCGTTTCTGGCTTAGTTGGTTCCGGTGGTGGAGTCGGAAATCGCAACGATTCCAGCGATAAGCACCAATGCGCCCAGAATTGACACGCTAGGAATGCCTCCCGCGCTGGCCACTGGGCCCGATTCAACTTCGCCGCTGGTCACTGGACCCGAGGCAACTTGTGCGAGGGCTGCGGTCGAAGAAAGCGCAATTGCGGCCGCCAATACGAGAGCTGTCTTTTTCATATCAATTCTCCAAATATAAATGTGTTCTAAGTTTAGCATACAGCTTTAGGCAAATCAGAAAAAGACTTTCCTGCCGTACAGGCGCATTCATGGCGCGATTTTTGCATAACCCGCGCTATCCCCCAGCCATTGACGCGAATTTACCACCTTGCCGTGGCTGTCAAAGCTGAACTGGTTTCGAATCACCCGATTGGGGCTGGTGCAGGTCTCGTCCAGGCTTTGGCCTTTGCGCTGCAGGCTGCAGGCAAAGGTTTCGCGGCGCAGCGTGTCGGTGCCGTCGAGCAAGGTATAGCTGCGGCTGTGATCGGCGCCGCTGCGCAGGGTCGCGAGCGAGGGTGCTTGGGCTGACATCAGATCAGGCCCAAAACCGCGGGTGCCAAGGATCACGCCATCGCGCAGAAACACTTGCGGGCCATCGGCTGCGGCGTAAATCGCGACGCCGTTCTGGCTTTCGACTTTGGCGATGGTCAGGATAATGTTGCGATTTTCCAAGGTCATCGACAGATGCGGCGCATCGGGCTTGGCGGCCACTTGCAAAGAGGCGGGGGCGACACCGCTGATGTTTGAGACCACAGCGCCGCAGCCTGCAAGCACTATCAGAGCCGCGAAAGCGGGGGTGAGGCGGGCTAGCATCATTTCCAAAATCTTCCCCAAGCCGCGTCAAGTTCGCTTTGCTGGTTGCGGCTGATGGTTTCATAAAGCCGGTCGTTGACCCGCAGCCTGGCCCCCCCGTCGCGGGTGATCGGGCGCAGAACCGCGCCTGTGGATTTCTGGGTCGGACGGCCGATAAACCAAGCCAGCGGCAGGTCGATGCGGATGCCCTTGTCAAACGAGCCTTCGCCAAATTCCTTGGCCGACATGCTGGTTTTGGTGACAAAAGCCCCGACCCGCATGCCATTGGCAAATTCACGGTCCAGCGACAGCGTTGCGCCCAAATCTCCCGCCAGATAGCGCCCGACATCCAGTTGTGCCTGATAGCCGTTGCGCAAATCATAATAGGCCGAGATATGGCCGGTCAGGCTGCTATAGCTTTGCAGGCCAAAGCGCTGATTGAAATCGCGTTGTTTGACGTAGTTCAGCTCAAGCCCCAAGGCATAGGGTTTGTTGACCTGCTGCCACAGCACCTCGGTTGAGAGGCCGGCATACATCGCCTCGAGGTAGCCAGCCGTGACGCGGGTATAAAGGCTGGAGGTTGGCTTGGCATACCAGGCAAGGGTCAGGCTTTCCAAGGCAGGGTCGCCTTGGGTAGCGTAAAGCGCTGCATCGCTGCGGACTTTGTGGCGGGCGATGGAATTGGACAGGCGTTTGCTGTCGATTGTGCCCGCCAGTTTCTTGGTCATAGCCCCCGAAACAAACAGCCCCGGCGCGATGTCATAGCGCCCCGAAAGCCGCAGGCCCAGATCGGCCTGAAGCGGCGCGTTGGGGTCAAAAAGCGAGGTCGCGACATAGGGCGCAAAGCCGTAGGTCAGCTTTGGATAAAGCCCCTCGCCGCGCAGCGCCTGGGCTGGGATCGGGCCAAGCGCTGGCAGGATCTCTGCGCGCGCACGGCTTTGGGCGGATTGGTCGGCGTCAAACTGCAGGTCTTCCAGATCGCTGCGGGCAATCACCACTTTCGACAGGCCGACGCCTTGTTTCACCGGCACGATTTCAAAACGGCTGATGGATGCGGGCATGACAGTGGCCAAGGCGCGTGCGGCGCGGCCGATGGCTTGCGGCGCGTTGTCGATCTGGGTGTTGCGGATGCGCAATTCGGCTGTGGTGGCGGTGACGGCCAAAGCCTCGATCACGATGCCATCTGCGGCCAGGATCGCTTGGGTTTGATCGCGCAGCCGTTTCAGCTGTGACGGGTCGTCGAGGCTGGCTGCGCTCCAGCCTTGGGCGGCGGCACTGCTGCGCACCGGCAGCGGGCCGGGGCCGGCCTGGCCGCCGGTTGGGCTGCGGAAAGGATCCAGTTGAAAGCTGAGCGCAAAGCCGATCTGGCTGCCGTAAAGCGAATAGACCCCCAGTTTGGCGCCGCTCTTGGTGTGATATTCGGCACCAAAGTTGATCGGACTGCTGCGGTCAAAGCTTTTGCGCAGGCCAGATTCCAAGCTATAGGCATCCGAGGAATATTCGGCCTTCAGGCTGATTTTATCGCTGACGGCATATTCAAGCCCGCCAAAGGGGGCGATATCGCCCTTGAACCATTCCCCCGTGCGCAGATTGCCGCCCAAGCCCACCGCGACGCGTGAGCGCGCGCCAAAGGGCGCACCGATTGCGTTATAGCTGCCCAAGCGGCCCCAGCCGAGGCCTGCGGTGAGCTTCAGCTTTGGCCCCAGGGATTTGGTTGCGACGATATATTCGCCGGAAAACACGCCTGTGCCAATAAAATCCTGCATGCCGAGGGTCAGATTTGGCAGGTAGCGGCCTTCGCTGATCAGCTTGTAGCGCAGATCAAAGCTGCGGTCGTAAAGCGTGCTGGGCGCGGTGCGAGATCCCCAATGTTCGATGCTGGAATAACGAAAGCTGCCCGAAAGCCGCGGTGTGATCTGAAAGCTGAGCGTGGTGCGGCCGGTTGGGCCAAACTGCGAGCGGGCGATGCTGAGCGTGCCATCGCTTTGCTGATCTGCGCTGGGCATATCAATCAACCCTGTCACGCCGTACATCGACAAAGACAGCGGTGTCTCGGCCAAGCTGGGGTGCGCGACCATTGCGCCAAGCGCCATGCAAAGGACTGTCTTATGAAATGTCATCAAGCGCCTTGTGAAAATTTAGTATATCTTAAATCTATCCCTGAACCCTAGCCGATCAAAGCCGCGCTGGCCACCGATGGTTTCACAATCCTTGTGGTCGCGGCGTTTGTGTCACGGCTTTTGCCGCAGCGCGCGCTGATCTTAGCCGCTGTTAACCGCTTATTTGTAGCTTGCCTTTCCGAAGCGCCCGCGAGCCGTGGCGGGCGAGGCTGCAGCAAAAGGGGCAAGGACTCGCGATGAATAAGGCAATTACCCAAGGTTTGGTTCTGATGCCGCCGCCCTTTGTGGCGGGGTTGGATCTGTGGTCGCGCGAAGATGGCGCGCCGGGGCAGGGCAGTTATGACAATGTTGCCACTGCGGCCTTTGTGCCTGCCGATCAGGATTTTGGCGGCTGTCTGGAGCTGATGAAGACCACCTCGGTGCAAAAGCTGCGCTGTTTTCAGCAAATTCCCTATCTGCCGGGGATGTATTTGCGCGTTACCACCCGCGTCAAGGCGATCAGCGGTGCGCTGCCTGCGGTGCGCATTGCGGGCTGGGCGGGCAATTCGGCGGGGGCGAATGTCGCCTCTGCCGCGCAGCAGGGGCCAAGCGTGCAACTGACCGGCTATGGCAAGGCGGTGACGATTTCGGCGATCATCGGTTCGGGCAACCGCGCGGGGGTCAATATGAGCTGGGGCTTGGCGCCGGTTTTCGGCCACTTTGGGCTTGATCTGACCGGCGCCACTGGCGGCGTGGTGCGGATCGAGGATTTCACCATCGAGGATGTCACCTCGGTGTTTCATGACGAGATGTTCAATTGGGTCGATGTGCGCGATTATGGTGCGATTGGGGATGGGGTGAGCGACGACCGCGCCGCCTTCGAGGCCGCAGATACCGCTGCCAATGGCAAAACCGTGATCGTCTCGCCGGGCAATTATTACATCGGGTCGCATCTGACCTTTGACAATCCGGTCAAGTTTGAAGGCGTGATCACCATGCCTGATGCGATGCGGCTGGCCTGCACGCGCAACTATGATCTGGACACCTATGCCGCCGCCTTTGGGTCCGAGCTGACCGGGTTTAAAAAGGCCCTGCAAGCGCTGTTTTATTTCACCGATCACAATATGCTGGATCTGGGCGGGCGGCGGATCGAGCTGACCGAGCCTTTGGATATTGCGGCTTTGTCGGGCCTTAGCAGCTTTACCCAGCGTCGCGTGATGTCAAACGGCACGCTTGTGGCGCTGGCTAGTGCGGCCTGGGGGCTGACCACGGCCACCGCGACGGCCACCTATGCGCCCAGCAACGTCTATGATCTGACCGGCGTCAGTAATATCGGCACGATTCCGGTGGGGGCTTTGGTGACGGGAACGGGGGTTGGGCGCGAGGTTTACGTGCGTTCAAAAAACACCGCGACCAACACGCTGACCCTAAGCCAGCCGCTGTGGGGCGGGGCGGGCACCCGCAGCTATAGCTTTACGCGGTTCAAATATATGTTGGATTTCTCGGGCTTTAGCAACATCTCGCGCTTTGAGATGCACAATATCGAATTCAGCTGCGGATCCTTGGCCAGCGCGGTTTTCTTGGGCGATACCGGCGCGGTTATGGTGATGAATGATTGCGCCTTTAACCAGCCGAAAGACCGCGCGATCAGCTCGAAAGGCACGGGCTGTCAGGATTTGCACGTTGACCGCTGCCTGTTCTATTCCAGCGAGGAAGGGCTTTTGGTGCAAGATCGCAGCAGTGTCGCGATCAACACCAATGCCAATGACGTCAAGATCCGCAACAACCGGGCCTCGCGCTTTGCCCATTTCGCGGTGGTGGCAGGGCAGAGTACGGTTTTTGTCGGCAACCATTTCTTTGGCGGCGATGGCGCCGATGTTGGCGTGCGCAAAGCCGGGGTGGTGCTGACCTATCCCAATTCGAAGACCTATTTTACCGGAAATTACATCGACAATTCCTTTATTGAACTAAGCAATGAACACGATGCCTTTCCCGACTTTTCCAGCGAATACACCTTTGGCGCGGTGACGATCACCGGCAATATCTTTATTTGCCAGCATTGCGCGCCGTGGTTTGCCTATATTGTGGTCACCCCGCGCGGGCCGGGGCATTCGATCAGCGGGCTGAATGTCACCAGCAATGTGTTCTCGGCGCGGCAAGGCAATATTGATCGGGTGGACAATGTGGATACCAGCTATGCCAGCCTGAGCTATACCTCGTTCAAGAACATCAACTTTCGCGACAACAGCTTTAACGGCGTGGTGACGCGGTCGTTAAGCCCTTTGTATCTGGAACATGTGCAAAGCACGGCCTCGACCACTTGGACGGTGGATACGGCGGGGCAACTGCCCTTTGCCGGGCGGGCGCGCAATTTGGTTTCGGTGGTGGCAGAGGGGGCGATCACCACGGCCAGCGGGGCGGTGCAATGGGTGACGCCCTATTGCGAGGTGGAACAAAGCACCGGCGCGCAAAGCGTCAATCTGAAATGGCCCGTGGCGGTGAAGGGGCGGGTGCAGGCGACGATCCGCTGCGATAACCCGGCCTAAAGCAGATCGGCTGCGCTAAGGTGAAAGGCGCGCGCAAAGCCTGCGTTCAAAAGTGCAGAGACCGGGTGCAGCCGCACAAAGCTGAAATCGGCGAAATCGATGTAAAGGGCTGCCTTGGGGTGGCCCTTTAGCCATTCTGCCCGCAGGCCCGCGCGGCTTGGGTCGTTGGCTGTGATAAACTCGGCGCGGGCGCGCAGCATCAGGCGCGGATGCGTCAGGGCATCGCCGCGCGCGCCGACCTCGCCCAGCATCACCGCGCAATCGGGATGCGCGCGCAGCGCCGCCACATGCGGCGCCAGTGCCGAGATCAGTGTCAGCGGCCCGCCTTCGGGGGCCAGACCAAAGCCGATGCGGCTGATCCCCGGGGTTAGCGTCTCTGGGTCGGTCCAAGCCAAAGCGGCGTGGTTTGCCCCCGCCAGCAGCGCCCGGGCTTGGGCGCGTGCGGCGTCATCTGCGGCGGAAACCGGGTCGGGGCGCGGGGGGGCGGAATTTGCGGACATGATTGCCTTGCGTGATGGCCTTGCTTGACGAATGCCCCTGAGAGGCGTTTGTGTAGGCCATATTAACAGGAACGCATGATGACCCCAAGTCCCAGACAGCCCGCCAGCGAATTCACCCCCAAGCTGATCACCACCATTCGAGAGGGCTACGGGCTGGGGCAGCTGCGCGCCGATGTGGTGGCGGGGCTGACAGTTGCAATTGTGGCGCTGCCTTTGTCGATGGCGATTGCGATTGCCAGCGGGGTCGGGCCCGAGCGCGGCCTGTTCACCGCGATTGTGGGCGGCTTTATTGTATCTATGCTGGGCGGATCGCGGTTTCAGATCGGCGGACCTGCGGGGGCGTTTATCGTTCTGGTGTCGGCCTGTGTGACGCAGACGGGCGCGGCGGGGCTGACGCTTGCGGTGCTGTTGTCGGGCGCGATGCTGTCGGTCTTGGCGCTGCTGCGGTTGGGCAGCTATGTGCGGTTTATTCCCTATCCGGTGACGCTTGGCTTTACCGCGGGCATTGCGGTGATCATCTTTGCCAGCCAGATCAAGGATCTGTTCGGCCTGTCGCTGCTGGGCGAGCCTGCGGCGATTTTGCCGAAACTTGCAGTGCTGTGGGAGGCGCGTGCCAGTTTGAACACCAGTGCGGCGGCAGTGGCAATTGCCACGATTGCGCTGATTGTTGGCATCAAGCGGATTTCGCCCAACCTGCCCAATATGCTGATTGCGGTGGCGGTGGCGGGGCTGGCAAGTTTCGCGCTGCAGCTGCCGGTCGAGACGATGTATTCGCGCTTTGGCGATCTGCCGCGCAGCCCGCCTGCGCCCAGTCTGCCACCGCTTTCGATGGATTTGGTGCGGGTCGCGCTGCCTTGGGCGGTCAGCTTTACTCTGCTAGGTGCGATTGAATCGCTGCTGTCGGCGGTGGTGGCCGATGGCATGTCGGGGCGCAGGCACCGGCCGAACGCCGAGTTGCTGGCGCAGGGCGTGGCCAATATCGCCTCGGCGCTGTTTGGCGGCATTTGTGTGACGGGCACGATTGCGCGCACCGCAACCAATGTGCGGGCGGGGTCGAAAGGCCCGGTCTCGGGCATGGTGCACGCGGTGTTTGTGCTGCTGTTCATGCTGATTGCAGCGCCTTTGGCCGGCTATATCCCCTTGGCGGCCTTGGCGGGGCTTTTGGCGGTGGTGGCTTGGAACATGGCCGAGAAGGCCGAGTTCTGGCATTGTTTGCGCGCCAGTCGCGCCGATGCGGTGGTGCTTTTGGTGACCTTTGGTCTGGTGGTGTTCCGCGATCTATCCGAAGGCATTGTCGCAGGCTTTGCGTTGGGCGGATTGGTGTTCATTCACCGCATGTCAGAGGCGGCTTCGGTCGAGGCACCGGTGGTGACCGAGCCTTTGGCGCAATTTCCTGACTTGGCGGTGCACCGCCTGCACGGCCCCTATTTCTTTGGCGCGGCAGCACGGCTTGGCGCGGCTTTGGATCAACTGGCCGAGGCCCCGCGCGGGCTGGCGGTGGATTTCACCGATGTGCCCTTTATCGACAGCACCGGCGCGCATTCCTTTGCGCTTTTGGCGCAGAAAATGGCGCGTAAACACGAAATCTTGTATCTGATCGGCGCCCGCCCCGAGGTGGCGCAGGCGCTGAAACAGGCCGGTGTTGCCGCCCCCGAAGCTTGCTTTGTGGGCTCGTTGGCAGAGCTGCAGGCCGCTGATTCGGGGTCGCGAATCACCACCGCCTAAACCGCGCTTGACTTGCCGCTGTTGCAGCGGCGCGGGTGGGCCAAAGCGGCGGGTCTGCACCAGTTGCACCGTGTCGCCTTTGCGCTGCGACAGCTTTGCTGCGCTGGGAGGTATAAATTCATTGCCACTTTTCAGATAATTTACAAAGTTCACCAAGCATTTTGTTAATTTATTTACAAAATAATCACGGATTCAAAAAGAGTTACCAAATTTTTGACAATCGCGCTATCATGCCGCTAGGGAACGGGAGAGCCCTGCCACCTTGGCAGGCCGTTTGGTAAGCGCAGACGCGCGACTGGGAAAAGGGAAATTTCATGTCGGATCACGCTCAGGCAGAGATGCAATACACAGCATCGGATGATTTCATCGCAAAGGCGCATGTAACTGCAGCGCAATATGCGGCGATGTATCAGGCTTCTGTCGACGACCCGACGGCATTTTGGGCCGAGCAGGGCCAGCGGATTGACTGGATTCAGGATTACACCAAGGTCAAGAACACCAGCTTTAAGCGCGGCGAAGTCTCGATCAAATGGTATGAAGACGGCAAGCTGAACGTTTCGGCCAATTGCATCGACCGCCATATGGTGACCCGCGCCAACCAGACTGCGATCATCTGGGAGCCCGACAGCCCATCGACCCCCGCCCAGCATATCACCTATGCGCAGCTGTTGGAAAACACCTCGCGGATGGCCAATGTGCTGAAAGCGCAAGGCGTGGGCCGAGGCGATCGGGTGGTGATCTATCTGCCGATGATCCCAGAGGCTGCCTATGCGATGCTGGCTTGTGCGCGCATCGGGGCTATTCATTCGATCGTTTTTGCAGGCTTTTCGCCGGATGCTTTGGCCAACCGGATCAATGATTCCGAAGCCAAAGTGGTGATCACAGCAGACTTTGCGCCACGTGGTGGCAAGAAAACCGCGCTGAAAAGCAACACGGATGCGGCGCTTTTGCATTGTGACGATCATGTCAAATGTCTGGTGGTCAAGCACACCGGCGATCAAACCTCTTGGGTCGAGGGCCGCGATATTGACGTAAAGGCTGCAATGGCTGCGGCAAAGCCCTATTGCCCCTATGTCGAGATGGGGGCCGAGGATCCGCTGTTTATCCTTTACACCTCGGGGTCGACCGGCAAGCCGAAGGGCGTTGTGCATACCTCGGGCGGTTATCTGGTTTATGCGGCGATGACGCAGCAGATGACCTTTGATTACCATGACGGTGACGTGTTCTGGTGCACCGCCGATGTGGGTTGGGTGACCGGGCACAGCTATATCATCTATGGTCCGCTGGCCAATGGGGCGACAACGGTGATGTTTGAAGGTGTGCCAACCTATCCAGACGCGGGCCGCTTTTGGGAGGTTTGCGCCAAGCATAAGGTGTCGCAGTTCTACACCGCCCCCACGGCCATCCGCAGCCTGATGGGCATGGGCGCTGAATGGCCCGCCAAGCACGATCTGTCCAGCCTCAAGCTGCTGGGGTCGGTGGGCGAGCCGATCAACCCCGAGGCTTGGAATTGGTACAACACCCATGTCGGCAAGGGCAAATGCCCGATTGTCGATACCTTCTGGCAGACCGAAACCGGTGGTCATCTGATCACGCCGCTGCCCGGTGCTGTGCCGCAAAAGCCGGGGTCGGCGACGCTGCCGTTCTTTGGCGTGCAGCCGGTGATCCTTGATCCGGCAAATGCCGTGGTGCAATCGGAAACCGTGGCCGAAGGTGTGCTGTGCATCGCCGACAGCTGGCCGGGGCAGATGCGCACGCTTTGGGGTGATCATGCCCGGTTTGAAGAAGCCTATTTCGCGCAGTATCCCGGCTATTACTTTACCGGCGACGGCTGCCGTCGCGATAAGGATGGCTATTACTGGATCACCGGCCGCGTTGACGATGTTATCAACGTCTCGGGTCACCGCATGGGCACGGCCGAGGTCGAAAGCGCGCTGGTCGCCCACCCCAAGGTCGCGGAATCTGCCGTGGTTGGCTATCCGCATGACATCAAGGGGCAGGGGATTTACGCCTATGTCACGCTGATGGGCGGCGAAGAGCCTTCGGAGGCGCTGCGCAAAGAGCTGGAAGCTTGGGTGCGCACCGAAATCGGCCCGATTGCCAAGCCAGATCTTATCCAATGGGCACCCGGCCTGCCGAAAACCCGCTCGGGCAAGATCATGCGGCGGATTTTGCGCAAGATTGCCGAGAATGATTTTGGCGCGCTGGGTGATACCTCGACGCTGGCCGATCCTTCGGTGGTCGATGATCTGATCGCCAACCGCATGAACAAGGCCTGAGACATGGCTGCTGTTCTGATCCTTTTGGGCCCACCAGGGGCTGGCAAAGGCACCCAGGCGCGGATGCTGGAAGAAGACTTTGGTCTGATCCAGCTGTCGACCGGGGATATGCTGCGCGCGGCGGTGGCCTCTGGCTCGGCTGCGGGGACGCAGGCGCGCGCGGTGATGGCTGCGGGCGGTCTGGTTTCAGACGAGATCGTTCTGGCGATCTTGGCCGAACGGATGGCGCAGCCCGATGTGGCCAATGGCATCATTCTGGACGGCTTTCCCCGCACCAGCGCGCAGGCTGCAGCGCTTGATGCGCTGCTGGCAGATGCGGGCCTGAGGGTGACGGCTGCGATCAGCCTAGAGGTCGATGACGCCGCTATGGTCGCGCGCGTGTCTGGCCGCTATACCTGCGCCTGTGGCGAAGGTTATCATGACGAATTCAAGCGCCCTGCCGTGCTGGGCGTTTGCGACAAATGCGGCGGCAGCGACTTTAAACGTCGGGCCGACGATAACGCCGAAACTGTGGGCGAAAGGCTGAAAGCCTATCATGCGCAGACGGCACCGTTGATCGCCTATTACGAAGGCAAAGGGGTTCTAGAGCGGATCGATGCGATGGGAGAGATCGCAGATATCCGCGGCGGCCTTGGCGCAATCGTGGCAGGGGTTTCGGCGTAAGGGAGGCCTGTCATCCACGCAATCGGATGGCGGGAAGGGATATAACACAGGGAGTAACATGCTATGGCGGACAATACATCGTCCAACGCCTATTGGGCAGCGAACAAGCAGATCATCGGCATTTGTCTGGTTATCTGGTTCGTCTGTTCTTTCGGCTTTGGCATTCTGCTGCGCCCGATGCTGTCGGGTATCGCTGTCGGGGGCACTGACCTTGGCTTCTGGTTTGCGCAACAAGGCTCGATTCTGGTCTTTCTTGGTCTGATTTTCTTCTACGCGTGGAAAATGGGCAAAGTAGACAAAGAATTCGGCGTTGAAGAATAAGGGAGCGCAGAAATAATGGATCAGTTTACCCTCAATCTGCTTGTTGTCGGTGCGACCTTCGCGCTGTACTTCGGCATTGCGATCTGGGCCCGCGCGGGCAGCACATCTGAATTCTATACCGCTGGCGGCGGGGTTCACCCCGTTCTGAACGGTATGGCAACCGGCGCTGACTGGATGTCGGCGGCGTCGTTCATCTCGATGGCTGGTATCATCGCGGCGGGCGGCTATGACACCTCGGCCTACCTGATGGGTTGGACCGGCGGCTACGTTCTGCTTGCGATGTTGCTTGCGCCTTATCTGCGCAAATTCGGCAAGTTCACCGTGCCAGAATTCATCGGCGACCGTTTCTACAGCCAGTCAGCACGGCTTGTTGCTGTGATCTGTCTGATCGTGGCCTCGGTGACCTATGTTATCGGCCAGATGACCGGCGTTGGCGTTGCTTTCTCGCGCTTCTTGGAAGTTAAAGCATCGACCGGCCTTTATATCGGCGCGGCGGTTGTGTTCTTCTATGCGGTTCTTGGCGGCATGAAGGGCATCACCTACACGCAGGTGGCGCAATACGTCGTTCTGATCTTCGCATATACCATTCCTGCTGTGTTTATTTCGCTGCAGCTGACGGGCAATGCGCTGCCACCTTTGGGCCTGTTCTCGACCCACATTGAATCCGGCATGCCTTTGTTGGCAAAGCTGGACCAAGTTGTGCAAGAGCTGGGCTTTGCCAAATACACCGGCCACAGCGACACCACTTTGAACATGTTCTTGTTCACCATGTCGCTGATGATCGGTACTGCTGGCCTGCCACATGTGATCGTGCGCTTCTTCACCGTGCCAAAAGTGGCTGATGCGCGTGCATCTGCTGGCTGGGCACTGGTGTTCATCGCATTGCTTTACACCGTGGCTCCGGCTGTGGGCGCAATGGCGCGTCTGAACCTGATCAGCAACATCTATCCAAACGGCACGCAGTCGGAACCGATTGCTTATGAAGCCCGCCCAGATTGGATGAAGAACTGGGAGACCACTGGTCTGCTGAAGTTCGAAGACAAGAATGGCGATGGCCTGATCGAGTTCTATAACGACAAGTCGAAGAACGAAGACTTCAACGCTGCTGCGGCTGCAAAAGGCTGGGCTGGCAACGAGCTGACCGTGAACAACGACATCATGGTTCTTGCGAACCCTGAGATCGCACAGCTTCCAGGTTGGGTTGTGGCTTTGGTTGCGGCTGGTGGCCTTGCGGCTGCTTTGTCGACCGCTGCTGGCCTGTTGTTGGCAATTTCTTCGGCAATCTCGCATGACTTGATCAAGGGCTCGCTGAACCCGAGCATCTCGGAAAAAGGCGAGCTGATGGCGGCACGTGTGTCGATGGCTGTGGCGATTGCTGTTGCAACCTATCTGGGTCTGAACCCTCCTGGGTTTGCGGCGCAGACGGTGGCTTTGGCCTTCGGTCTGGCAGCGGCTTCGATCTTCCCCGCACTTATGATGGGCATCTTCTCGAAGCGCATCAACAACGTGGGCGCGGTTGCGGGCATGATTGCAGGTCTGTTGGTCACCATTGTGTATATCTTCTTGCACAAGGGCTGGTTCTTTATCCCAGATACCAACAGCTATACCGACGCTGCACCTTTGCTGCTGTCGATCAAGTCGACCTCCTTCGGGGCTGTCGGCGCGCTGGTGAACTTTGCTGTGGCTTTCGCCGTGTCGCGGGCAACCGCAGCACCGCCACAAGCGATCCAGGATTTGGTCGAAGGCATCCGCGTTCCGCGCGGTGCTGGCAAAGCTCAGTCGCACTAAGATCAACGGCGCGTCCCTTCGGGGGCGCGCTTTCCTGTTGGGGAGGCCGCTTTGGAAACCAGTTCAGCGATCATCGGTTTTCTGCAAAGCGTGCATCCTTATGACAGCCTGCCGCAGGACGAATTGGTGCGTGTCGCCCATTCCTTCCGCCGCAGTGAAGTGCAGGCAGGCGCCGAGATTTATCATTTTGGCGCGCCGCTGGACGGGATTTATCTGATCAAAACCGGCTCGGTCGAGGTGCAGGATGCCTCGGGTGGCCTGGTGTCTTTGCTGGGGCCGCGCAACTCCTTTGGCGAGCGCGGGCTGATGCGCGACGGTCTGGCCGCGACCACGGCGCTGGCGCTCGAGGCCTGCGTGCTGCTGCATCTGCCGGCGGCCGAATTTCACGCCCTGATGCAAAGCGCGCCGCCGTTTCAGCGGTTTTTCACCCGTGGCCGCGCTGGGGATCGGCGCAATACCGATCTTGCGATGCAGACCGTGGGCGATCTGATGACCGGCGATCCGCAAAGCTGCGGGCCCGAGGATACGGTGCAATCGGCCGCCGCCCGGATGCGCGATGGCGGCATTTCCTGTCTGGGGGTGGTCGAGGCGGGGGCCTTTATCGGGCTGGTTACCACCCGCGATCTGACCGGCAAGGTTTTGGCCGCTGGTCTGCCAGCCAGCACGCCGGTGCGCGCGGTGATGAGCGGCACTCCGATCAGCCTGCCACCCGAGGCTTTGGGCGCGGATGTGTTGAACCTGATGCTGGAGCGTCGCATCGGCCATCTGCCGGTGGTCGAGGCGGGGCGGTTGATTGGCATGATCACCCAAACCGATATCACGCGGTTTCAGGCGACCTCTTCGGCGCAATTGGTGCGGGATTTGGCAGGCGCGCAGACGGTGGCGCAGATGGCGGCGGTCACCGCGCGGATCCCGCAGCTTTTGGTGCAATTGGTCGGCGGCAATACCGCACATCAGGTCACCACGCGGCTGATCACCGATATTGCCGATACGGTGACGCGGCGGCTTTTGGCCTTGGCCGAGGCAAAGCTTGGCCCCGCGCCGGTGCCTTATCTGTGGCTTGCCTGTGGCAGTCAGGGCCGCCAAGAGCAAACCGGCGTGTCAGATCAGGACAATTGCCTGTTCATCGACGATGCGGCAACCGAAGATGACATGGCCTATTTCGCGGCGCTGGCGATTTATGTCTGCGACGGTCTGCATGCCTGCGGCTATGTCTATTGCCCCGGCGAGATGATGGCGACCAATCCGAAATGGTGCGCGCGCGTCAGCACGTGGCGGGGGTATTTCCGCCGCTGGATCGCCACGCCTGACCCGATGGCGCAGATGCTGGCCTCGGTGATGTTTGATCTGCGCCCGATCGGCGGGGCGGTGTCTTTGTTCAGCGATTTGCAGGCGGAAACCTTGGCCGAGGCGGCCGAGAATTCGATCTTTGTGGCACATATGATCGCCAATTCGCTGACCCATACCCCGCCCTTGGGCCTGCTGCGCGGCTTTGCGACCTTTCGCTCGGGCGAGCATAAAAACCAGATCGATCTAAAGCATAACGGCGTGGTGCCGCTGACCGATTTGGGCCGTGTCTATGCCTTGATCGGACAATCGCCCGCCGCCAATACCCGCGCTCGGCTGCTGGCGGCGGGCGATGCGGGGGTGATTTCATCCTCGGGCGGAGCCGATCTGCTGGACGCTTATGATCTGATCGCGCAGACCCGGCTTGACCATCAGGCGCGGCTGATCCGCGCCGGCAAGACGGCGGATAACTTTATGGCGCCTTCTGATCTTTCGGATTTCGAACGCGCGCATCTGCGCGATGCTTTTGTGGTCGTGCGGACCATGCAATCTGCTGTGGGCCAGGCCCGCGGTGCAAGAACCTAAAGGAAACGGTTTATGTTTTGGGATTTTATCGGGATGATCGCCGCGGGTGCAGGGCTTGCAGGCCTTGTGCTTATGGTGCGAAAAGTCAGCCGTGGCATCTTGCCCAGCTGGACCATTCCGGCGGCGATTGGGCTGGGGATGCTAAGCTTTACCGTTTGGAATGAATACACCTGGTATCCGCGCGCCAGCGGTGCCCTGCCGCAGGGCGTGATCATTCTATCGGCCCCCGAGACCAAGCAGGCCTGGCGGCCTTGGACCTATCTGTTCCCGATCCACCAACGCTTTGCCGCCTATGATGGCGTCAGCGCCAAGACCTCGCTGGAAAATCCGGCGATCCGTCAGGGCGAGGTGGTGCTGGTGCAGCGCTGGCAGCCCACCCGCCGCGTGCCGATTGCGGTGGATTGCGCCAAGAGCCTGCGCGCCGATCTGATCGAAGGTGCTGTGATTGCCGCCGATGGCACCCTGACCGGGGCCGAGTGGTATCCGGCCGCCGCAGATGACGCGCTGCAGCTTGCCGCCTGTCAGGCCAAGTAGCATGGCAAGCCCGGCGCAAAAGCCAAAGGTTCTGGTGATCGAGGACGAAGACAATATCGCCCTTGCGCTGGATTTTTTGATGACGCGCGAAGGCTATGCGCCCGACCGGATCGCCAATGGCGGCGAGGCGATGGCGCGCATCCGCGAAACCCACCCCGATCTGGTTTTGCTGGATGTGATGTTGCCCGAGATTTCGGGCTATGAAATCTGCCAAAGCATGCGGATGGACCCCAGCCTGTCGGATGTGAAAATCCTGATGATGACGGCGCGGGGCTCGGCGATTGAACGGCGCAAGGGCATTGCCTTGGGGGCGGATGGCTTTATCGCCAAACCCTTCGAGCTGAAAGAGCTGCGCGACGAGGTGCGCCGTCTGCTGGGCCAAGGCAGCTAGATGCGGGTCAGGCTCCAGCTTTTCCTGATCTTTGTCGGGCTGGCGCTGGCGGCGCTGGCAGCGCTTTTGGCGGGGTTGTGGCTGGGCTATCATCATCTGGCGTGGGCGGGGGCAACGCTGGCCGCTGTGGTGCGCAGCGGTGTGATGGCGGGTTTTGTGCAGGCGGGGGTGGTTTCCGGCTTTGCGCTGCTGGGGCTGATGGCGGGGGTTTGGCTGCTGCTGGATATGCGCATTGCCAAGCCGATTGACCAAGTGGCGGGCGATCTGCGCGCCCGCGTGCATGGCGATGTAACCGCCGCCTTGCCGGCGCGCCAAGCCCTGCATCTGGGTGATCTTGGCCCTGCGGCGCGGGCGGCAAGCGACAGTCTTGCGCAGACCAGATCGGCCTTGGCCGAGGCGGTGGCGCGTGAAACCGCGCGGCTTTCGGGGGAAAACGCGCGGCTTGGGGCGCTGTTGGCCGATGTGCCGGCGGGGGTTTTGCTGTGTTCGGCCGATCATCACATCGTGTTTTACAACGGCTTGGGGGTTGGGCTGTTGCAGGCAACGGGTGCGGCCGGGCTTGGGCGCAGCCTGTTTGACTATCTGCACGCGGGGCCGTTGCAGCTTGCTTATGGCCGCCTGAGTGCTACGGGCGACGCCGATGCGGCCTCGGATCTTTTGTGCAGCACGCGGGCGGGCGCGCGGGTGCTGGCGGCACGAATGCGGCTGTTGCAGCCCGTGGCGGGGGCGGCTGCGGGCTATGTCTTGACGCTGCAAGATGTCACCGCCGATCTGAACGCCGCTGCCCGCCGCGAGGCTTTGGTGGTCGAGATGTTTGACCGCTTTGGCCGCCCTGCCGCCAATCTTGCCACCCTGATCGAAGCGCTGCCCAAGCCCGCCTTGCCGCCTGATTTGCACGATGCACTGCAGGCCGAGGTGGCACGGCTGGGCCAAGCGGTGACCGAGCTTTCGCAGCGTCATGACCAAAGCCGCGGTGAGGATTGGCCGCTGATGCTGACGCGGGCTTCGGATCTTTTGGACGGGGTTGCGGCGCAGCTGGCCGGCAGTGGCGTTTTGCTGACCCAGAAAGCCGCGCCCTTGCTGTTGCATTGCAACGGCTTTGAGGTGATTGGCCTGCTGACGCTTTTGGCGCGCAATCTGCCGGTGCGCCGGTTTCATATCAGCCTGGAGGAAGACGGCTCTGACGCGCTGCTGCGGCTGTCTTGGCAGGGCGAGGTGGTGGCGCTGGCGGATCTGGAGGCTTGGCTGGCCCAGCCGATCGACCCTGCCATGCCCGAAATCAGCGGCCGCGCGGTCTTGGCCGCTCATGCCACCGATATCTGGCCCGAAACCTCGGCCGAGGCTGCGGCGCTTTGTTTGCCTTTGCGGGTGGCGCGGCGTGAAACAACGCGGCCTGATCCGGTGCTGCGCGATGTGGTTTATGACTTTGATCTGCTGTCCAGCGCGCGCAATGCCTCGGTTGCCGAGGCGCGGCTGGATGCGCTGACCTATGTGGTGTTTGACAGCGAAACCACCGGACTTTTGCCCGATCAGGGCGACGAGGTGGTGCAGATTGCCGCCGTGCGCATCGTCAACGGCCGCAGGCTGAAGACCGAAGTGTTTGACATGCTGGTCAATCCGCAGCGCAAAATTCCCGCTGCATCGACCAAGGTGCATGGCATCACCGACGCGATGGTCGCCGATGCCCCGCCGATGGCCGAGGTGGCGCGCCGCTTGCATGACTTTGCCGCAGGCGCGGTGCTGATCGCGCATAATGCGCCCTTTGACATGCAGTTTCTGCGCCGGATCGAGGCCCAGATTGGCCTGCGCTTTGACAATCCGATCCTGGATACCGTGCTGTTGTCGGCGGTGATCTGGGGCCAGCACGAGACCCACACGCTGGATGCGCTGACCCATCGGCTGGGTATCACCATTCCCGAAGAGGCCCGCCACACCGCGCTGGGCGATGCAATCGCCACGGCGGATGCGTTTTTAAAACTATTGCCGATGCTGCAAGGCCGCGGCCTGACCCGTTTTGACGAGGTGCTGACCCAAGTGCGCCAGCACGGGCGGCTGTTGAAAGATTTGAACTGAAGACCCCTGCGATAACAAAGGTATGCTATGCCCGATCTTGTGATCTCCGCCCCACGCGCGCCGCACATCCCCACCCGTGACGGCAGGGCGTTTCCGCTGCGCAGGGTCTATTGCATTGGCCGCAACTTTGCCGCCCATGCGGTGGAAATGGGCCATGACCCCGACCGCGAGCCGCCGTTCTTTTTCCAAAAGAACCCCGATAATCTGGATGCCTCGGGCCAGTTTCCCTATCCCGCGCAAAGCCGCGATGTGCATCACGAGGTCGAGCTGCTGATCGCGCTGAAATCTGGCGGGCGCAACATCGACCCGGCAAAGGCGCTGGATCACGTTTGGGGCTATGGCATCGCCTTGGACATGACGCGGCGCGATTTGCAGGGCGAGGCGAAAAAGCTGGGCAGGCCCTGGGAAATTGGCAAGGCCTTTGAAGGCTCTGGCCCGGTTGGCCCGCTGTGGCCTGTGGCCGAGGTCGGGCATCTGACTGCAGGTCAGATCGCATTGCGGGTCAATGGCGCGTTGCGCCAAGACGGCGATTTGAACCAGATGATCTGGAAGGTGCCGGAAATCATCGCCTATCTGTCGCGCTATTTCGAATTGCAGGCGGGTGATGTGATTATGGCGGGCACCCCTGCGGGGGTGGCGGCCGTGGCCATTGGCGATGTGATGGAGGCCAGCATTGCAGGCCTTGGCAGGCTGGTGGTGACAGTGGTTTAGGCCATTTTGCGCGCCAGACCTTTCGTCTGTGCCGCTTCTTGGGTAAACTTTGCAGCAAAGAGTTGCCGCCGCTGCTGGCAGCTGACCGATGGCCCGGCTTGGGGCCGATTTTTCTAACCAAACAAGAACAGGTTCCGATATGACCAACCGCCCAACGCCCGACATCATTTACACCACGGTCGACGAAGCGCCGCAGCTTGCGGCGGCCTCTTTGTTGCCGATTATCCAGTCCTTTGCGGCGGCGGCGGGCGTCAGTGTCGGCACCCGCGATATCTCGCTTGCCGGTCGGATCATTGCGGCCTTCCCCGAGGGGCTTTCCCCCGAACAACGCCAGCCCGATGATCTGGCCGATCTGGGCGCTTTGGTGACAAAGCCCAGTGCCAATGTAATCAAGCTGCCAAATATTTCGGCCTCAGTGCCGCAGCTGGTGGCGGCGGTCAAGGAATTGCAAGCGCAGGGCTATGCGCTGCCCGACTACCCCGAAGATCCGCAAACCGAGGCCGAAAAAGAGGCGCGCCGCCGCTATGATGCGCTGAAAGGCTCGGCGGTTAATCCGGTGCTTCGCGAAGGCAACTCTGACCGCCGCGCCGCGATTGCGGTGAAAAACTATGCGATGGCGCATCCGCATTCGATGGGCAGCTGGGCGGCAGACAGCAAGACCCATGTGTCGACGATGGCGGCGGATGATTTCTTTGCCAATGAAACCTCGGCCACGCTGACGGCTGCGCAGGCAGGGCCGGTGCGCATTGAACTTTTGGGTGAAGATGGCGCGGTCACTGTGCTGAAAGATGGGGTGAAATTCCCTGAAGGTGCGGTCGTGGATGCAACCTTTATGTCGGCGCGCGCGCTGCGGGCGTTTTTGGATCAGCAGATTGCCGCCACCCAAGCCCAGGGCGTGCTGTTCTCGTTGCACCTGAAGGCCACGATGATGAAGGTCTCGGACCCGATCTTGTTTGGCCATGCGGTGCGCGCTTATCTGGCACCGGTGTTTGACAGCTATGGCGCGGTGTTTGACGCGGCTGGCATCAGCGCAAATGCAGGGCTTGGCGCGATGCTGGAGCGGATTGCCGAACTGCCGCAAGCCAGCGAGATTTTGGCGGCGATTGACGCCACGCTTGCCAGCCGCCCGCCGCTTTATATGGTGAATTCCGATAAGGGCATCACCAACCTGCATGTGCCGTCCGATGTGATCATTGATGCCTCGATGCCCGCACTGATCCGTGCAGGCGGCAAGGGCTGGGGCCCGGATGGCCGCGCAGCCGATACCAATTGCGTCATTCCTGACAGCTCTTACGCCGTGGTTTATGACGAGACGATCCGCTATTTCAAAGAAACCGGCGCGCTGGATCCGGCCACGGCTGGAACGGTGCAAAACGTCGGGTTGATGGCGCAAAAGGCCGAAGAATACGGCAGCCACCCCACCACCTTTGAAGTGCCGCATGCCGGCACCGTGCGGATGGTTTTGGCCAATGGCGAGGTGCTGCACAGCCATAAGGTCGAGGCAGGCGACATCTGGCGCTCGGCCTCGGCGCGCAAAGCGCCGATCGAAGATTGGGTGCATCTGGCGATTGCCCGGCAAAAAGCGGAAAACTGTCAGGCGATTTTCTGGCTGGATGCGGCGCGCGCGCATGACGCGGAACTGATCGCCTATGTCAAACCGCTGCTGGCGGCGGCGGGTGTGGCCGATAAGTTCCAGATCCTTGCCCCGCGTGAGGCGACCCGGCTGTCGCTGGAAACCATTCGCCGGGGGGAAACCTCGATTGCGGTCACCGGCAACGTGCTGCGCGATTATCTGACCGATCTGTTCCCGATCCTAGAACTGGGCACCTCGGCCAAGATGCTGTCGATTGTCAAATTGATGCAGGGTGGCGGCATGTTTGAAACCGGGGCAGGCGGCTCTGCGCCCAAGCATGTGCAGCAATTGCTGCAGGAAAACCACCTGCGCTGGGACAGTCTGGGCGAGTTCTGCGCGCTGGGCGAAAGCCTGAAGTTTCAGGCAGAGCTTTCGGGCAATGCCAAGGCGCTGATCTTGGGCAAAGCGGTGGATGCGGCCACCCAAGCGATCTTGGACCATGATCATTCGCCCAAAGCCAAGGTCGGCCAGACAGACAATCGCACCAGCCATTTCTACTTTGCCTGGGCTTGGGCTGCGGCGATGGCGGCGCAGACCGAAGATGCCGGCCTTGCCGCGCATTTCGCCCCTATTGCTGCGGCCTTGGCGCAGAACGAGGCGAAGATTCTGGCCGAGTTGACGGCAAACGAAGGCAAGCCTGTCGATCTGGGCGGCTATTATCACGCCGACCCCGCCAAGACCGCCGCGGTGATGCGGCCTTCGCAAACCTTTGTCGGCATCATCGGCTAGGCGTCGACAAGACATGACAGCAAAGCCAACCGCTGATTTGGCGGTTGGCTTTTTCGTTTTCTGCGGGCTTAGACCGGATAGCGCACTATCGCCGCCACGGCCGCCTGTTAATGCTCGGCCTCTCCGGCATGGTCGGTTGTAAAGAAAAAGTCGGGGGCAAGTTCGCGTTCGTGCAGGTCTTCGGGGATCACCGCCGGGCCTGCGGCAAACACCGCCGAGCCGAAGTGGTGTTGCAATTTGCACAGCCGTTCCATGCGCGCGCCGGTCAGTTCGCCGTAGAAATTTCGGTAGTTTTCTGTTTGCAGCAATTCGGTAATTTTGTCTCGGTGGCATTGCACCGAATGCACATGCGCGGCGCGGATTTCGGGATCGGCCAACAGCCTGTCATATTCTGCCTGCAGCGCCGGGATCATGCGCTGGATCGAGGTGTCTTGTTGCGAATTATGGTTCATCCTGAACCAATAGTTCAGCCCTTGATCCCGGTCGACATGGTTCACCCGCCCGCGATCCCGTTTGACCAGAAAGCTTTCAGCAGAGCGCACGGCATAATGGTTTAAGCTGACCCAATCATACCCCGAGTGACCAATGCGATGTTACTAATAAAGCTATGGAAAGTTGGTAACAATAAGGTCGAATCATTGATATGTTACCGCCTTGATGCTATCTCTAAAGGTATAAGTTACCAATGGAGGCTTAGATGGCAGTTGTAGGGTATCGTCGTGTCTCAACAGTCGATCAATCTCTAGATCGTCAGGACTTGGGCGCGGTTGAGAAAGTATTCGAGGAAAAGCTGTCAGGTGCATCAGCCTCTGATCGTCCAGCTCTGCAAGAGATGATTGAATGGGTCAGGGAAGGCGACAGCGTTATCGTCTTCAGCATCGACCGCCTTGCTCGGAACCTTCAAGACCTCTTGTCCATTGTTAGCCAGTTAAATGGCAAAGGCGTAAGTATACGCTTCATCAAAGACAACCTGACATTCCCACCTGAAGGCACTGATGGGGCATCCAAGCTGTATCTTTCAATCCTTGGGGCTGTCGCTGAGTTTGAACGATCAATCATCAAGCAAAGGCAACGCGAGGGGATCGAGAAGGCTAAAGCGAAAGGCGTATACAAGGGCCGCAAGCCCACAGTCGATAAGGACCGCATCTTTGCCCTCCGCGACGCAGGACTTTCGACCTACAAGATTGCTGAAGAAATGGGCATCAGCCGTATGACTGTCCACAGGACGCTGAATGGCTAGTGACGCGAGGCAACTGGGTGTGATGATCTGGACGCCTATCTTCCTGCTGGCCCAGCGCCTTTGGGGCCCCCAGATTCATGAGCGGAGGAATTTGCCTCAGGTGGTTACCCCCTACAAATCCAAGATAAGAAAAAGGTTAGCTGGTGATGTAAGCCCCGTGTCAACGGCAGAGTAAAAGTGAGCCAAATTCTGCCAAAAACATTAGCGCAGTTAAGCCTCTGATGAATATATTTTTTACGAGTTATATTCGTCAGAACTAAGCCGTTAACACTAGCCCCGACCGTATGCATATGTGATGGATCGGGGCTATTTTATTTCATTCAGTCGTCATCGCCGTGGTCATCACTGCCGTGGCTGTCGCTGCTGTGGCTTTCATTGCTATCGTTGCTGTGGCTTTCCGTTCCGCCGCTGCTGTGGCTTTCATTGCTATCGTTGCTGTGGCTTTCCGTTCCGCCGCTGCTGTAGCTTTCAGTGCTCCCGTTGCTGTAGCTTTCCGTTCCGCCGCTGCTGTAGCTTTCAGTGCTCCCGTTGCTGTAGCTTTCAATGCCGCCGCTGCTGTAGCTTTCATTGCTATCGCTGTCGTAGGAATTATTGCCAGCTAGATCGATATGATTTGAAGTTTCAACGTGCCCCAAACCATCATTCGAGAGGCCAGTGGATGCGTCAGATGTCCCACCATTGGTCGAATAGCTATCGGACTGCTCATAATAGATTGCGGCAATGTTGCTTGCAGCTGAATTGAAATCTGATGCAGATCCTTGAAAAACTTGTTCTGCTACGCTGGCACCAGATTGGTTGTCCAATACAACTACCATCTTTGTTCCATTTGGCGCATAAGCCTCGATTTGAGATTTTACCGTCCCGCGTGCAACCTCAAAGTGGGTGTACCCTTGCGCATAAAGGTCTTGAACTTTGGTATCGACGACATCAGCCATCGCCAAAGTAGCGCTAAGCGAAGAAAGTACCGTGAGTGCGAGAAGTTGATTTTTCATATGGCGTCTCTTTTCCAATTTAGGATCGATGTCATGTGTGATGATCGATTCGTGACTACCTGTCGAAGCTAATCATTTTTTTGTAGCCCTGATATAAACGGAGGCTTACAGGTGTCGAAACAAGGCGCGTATAACCAAGGTTTATATACATTTCATAGGCAAAATGCCTTTTGTTTTCACCAGAGAACCCACTTGATGGCGAGGGCACCATGAGGCGCGACCTACGAAGAAATACGAAAATTGTGGGCTGGCTTTTTGGCAGCACAATTGTTTGCTTCACCTTCTTCAGCCTTGACGTGACAATTGATCTTTTTGAACATCTTAAAATTGGTATGGGCTATTCGGGCTTCGAGCTGACACATCTGATTTTCGAGGGCATCAGTGTTATCACCTTAGGGGGGTGCATGTTCTTGTTGTTTGATTACCTTGAAAGGCTCAGAAACTCGGAGCAAGACGCAACTGAATCTTTGACGGCGCTGCGGAGTGACTTTGACGGGTTGCTTCAGCAACGCTTTGAACAGTGGGACTTTTCGTCTGCCGAGCGCGATGTTGCTCTTTTGATGTTAAGAGGCTTGAGCATGACGGAAATCGCAGAGCTTCGGGAAACCCGTTCTGGGACAGTGAAGGTTCAGGCCCATAATGTTTTTAAAAAGTCAGGTGTAAACTCTCGGGTCGCTTTTACGTCCTTGTTTATGGAAGAGTTCATCGACCTTGGCGCAACCACAAAATAAAATAACGGAGACTAAAATGAAAAAGACCATCGGACTGCTAGTACTGTTGTCGCTTACTGCCTGTGTGCAGCCATCAAGCAAGACAGGACCAATTGTTATCATAAAGCCAGCAAGCCAGAACTTAAATCAGTGAGGCGAAGCTGATCTGTGAAGTTGTAAGGGCCTTACCTTTGACAACCACGCATTCAGAACTTCGATTGAGAAGCCTTGCCATCAAAGTCTCCAAGTCTGTACTGATTGAACAGCCCCGTTCGCATCCAGTCAATGCTGCCTGTGGCACCCTCAAATTCATGGGTCGGTGAAACTGCCTTAGGTGGTTTGCCTCCACATATCCAAAGGAAAGAATTTCTTTCAAGCGCAAGAAAATGCCTGACGAGTCTTATGGGGCTAGTGTGTTAAGGTAAGTCCTGAAGCCAAGGATGCTTTATCTTGTTGATGACTTCTGAACGAACCCGCATTGAAGGTCCTTTGCCGTATCTACGGCCAGCAACATCGCCTTGTCCGTGGCCTGTTAGAAAGTCATTGATTTCCTTTGATACGCCAATATCACGAACAAAATCTTTGAAGTTCCCACGTAAGCTGTGGATTGCTTTGCGATCATCTTTCGTGACGGCTCTAATGATCGGCATAGCAGCTTTAGACGCCGCATTCTCGGCTTTTCCATTTGTATCTAGCCGATATGAGAATAAGCGACCCTCCCCCCTGTTGCTCAGTAGTGGTTGAATGACTTTCGGGACGGGTATGTAGCGCGCACTGCTTTGGTTTTTTACCTTCACTTGCTCAATATCGCTAAGCAGAGAAAAGCATAATACATCCTCGAAGGTCGTGATGCGTTCCCATGTCATAAGCGCGACTTCATCAAGCCGCATTCCTGTCGTGATAAGGATTGAAAGCAAAAGGCGCTCTGCCTGACCCATTTGTTGCTTGAACAGGAGCGTTAGTTCGTCGTGTGACAATGGCAGATAAGAACGTGTCTGCGTCCCATAACCTTTTAACGCGATGTCCGTCCAAGGTTGGTTAGGCAGGATGATCGATTTTTCTTCATTTCTTTTTGTTCCAGCATACTTAAAGAGGCCGCGACCATATGAAATGGTGTCTTTGATAAGTGCATTTGAGCAGCCTTCAGCATCCATGAGGCGGGCCAACTCGATCGCGTGTACCCTGTCATAGGCTGTTATCGGAAGATCACCGATCTGCTGAATGATGCGTTGGCACGCCAATCTGCGCTTCCCATGTGTCTTTTTGTCAGCGCTAGCCCTAAGTTTTTCTTCTAAGTATGGACCTACTAGCTGTGAAAACAGCGGGGTGGTGATGGTTTTGCTTTCAATGCTTATTTTTCGAGCTGGCGTCTCAAGGTGTTCAACTAAGGTTGAACCTAAACTGTCGTCGTTCTCAAAAAGCTGGGGGTAGTCGTTCGCTAGTTTTATCGCGGCGCGACTGCTTAGTGGCTTGGGTTCGCTTGCCGCGTAAATAGCTTCCCTCTGTTTATCAGGCAAAATGCTGAGGAGCTTTTCAGAGATCGAATAGCCTAACCCCGAGACCATGCCTGCAAGCGAAACGTAGTCACGTGCGACCCAATTCTCGATCGGCATGATTGGGCGTCCATCACTGGAAAATGCTCGCAATCCAAGTTTTGTAGTCTGCGTTCTGTCACCAAAAACAGTCACCTTGATCTCGCCTGAAGTATACCAAGTGCCGACGTCGATTCCCTCTTTTTCAAGGAAATATCTTAGACCTTCGATGAATGGATCAAGCCTGCTAAATGCTGCGTTAAGTTCTCGGTGAATTGCAGGAATCTGAACTTGGACAGCTCGGCGATTTGCTTCTTTTCTATCGCTCAATCCAGTCGATTTACGTAAGCGTGGCTCGGAGAAAAGGTGTCTGATCTCTCTTGGAATGGCTACGGAAGCATAATACTTCCCCTTGCGTAAATGCAGTTGATGTGGATCGAATTGATAGGAAGAATCCATCTCTGGGGTCCAATCTGGGGTCCATTTTGGGTCCGAGAATGGGGACTTTCTTGCAATTGGTCAATAAAATAAGGAAAAATTAGATGCAGCTGACTCACATCTGGCATGTGGCGGAGAGACAGGGATTCGAACCCTGGGTCGGCGCAAACCGACAACGGTTTTCGAGACCGCCGCATTCGACCACTCTGCCACCTCTCCGTGTCATGGGCCTTGTAAGGGGCGGATTTAGCGAGGTCTTGGCGGGGTTGCAAGCCCGATTCCAGTCTATCGGGAAAGAGTTTTGCTATCCCTCATGTGAAAGCCGGCAAACGGCCGGTCTAAGCACGCAAAAACGTGACCAATTTTGCCTAAATCGTCTCTTGGCAATGGCGTGACAAGAGCATAGCTCTGCGCTCGATCCCCCCGCTTGAAAGGCCCCCGTCATGCTGCGCAGTCTTGTTGTTGTGCTTGGTATTTCGACAGGGTTTCTGCTGGTGGCGCCAAGCTTTGCGCAGATGCAGCAAAGCCAGCCCGAGGCCGCACATTTGGCCGATCTGTTGGACATCACCGGCTTGATCGATGTGATGCGCATCGAGGGGCGTGAAAATGCCGTGGGGGTTGATAGCGATCTGCTGGGCGGGCAGGGCGGTGCGGCTTGGTTGGTGACGGTTGATAAGGTCTATGATCCGGTCAAGCTGCGCGCAAGCTTTGAGGCGGGTTTGGCGCATGAATTGGCGGGCGCGCCCGAGGTGCAGGCCGATATGGCGCGCTTCTTTGGCTCTGATCTGGGCAAGCGCATTGTGCAGCTTGAGGTGACTGCGCGTCGCACCCTGCTGGATGACACTGCCGAGGCGGCCACCAAAGCGCTGTGGGATAAGGATTTTGCGCAGAAATCGCATCGCTCGCAGCAGATCGAGGCCTTTGCGCAGATCAATGATCTGATCGAGTCGAATGTAACGGGGGCGTTAAATTCCAATCTGGCGTTCTTTCGGGGCCTGTCGGCGGGCGGCGCCTTTGAGCAGCCCATGCCCGAAGACGATATGCTGGCGCAGGTCTGGTCGCAGGAAGCAGCCATTCGCGCCGATACCGCTGATTGGCTGTATCCGTTCCTGATGCTGGCCTATAAACCGCTAAGCAACGCCGAACTTGACCAATATATCGCCTTTTCCAGAACCAAATCCGGCAAAAAGATCAATGCGGCGATTTTTGCGGCCTTTGATTCCATGTTCGTGCAGCTTTCGGCCGAATTAGGGGCCTCGGCTGCGCGGATGATGTCGGGTGAAGATATCTAGGCGATTTGCCGGCGACAGCGCCTGTCAGGCTTGACAGTTTCGCCGCGCGGTCACATAAGCGCGCATCCCGACAAGGTGCGAATCTTGCCGGGCCTATTTTTCATGACGCTCCTTGGGGGCGCGCTGTTCGAAGGCGGGGAAACCCACGAACACCCAGACATGGGGGCCAAAGAACGCGGAACAAGAGAAGGAAAGACCCATGTACGCGGTCCTTAAGACGGGCGGCAAGCAGTACAAAGTGCAGGCGGGTGACGTTCTGCGCGTTGAAAAGCTTGACGCCGTTGCTGGTCAAAAGATCCAGTTCAACGAGATTCTGATGGTTGGCGGCGAGACCGTTACCATTGGTGCGCCAATGGTTGCCGGTGCTGCGGTGCAAGCCGAAGTGATCGACCAGATCAAAGGCGAAAAGGTCATCCACTTTGTTAAGCGTCGTCGTAAGCACTCGTCGCAGCGCACCAAAGGCCACCGTCAGCACCTGACGCTGGTTCGTGTGACCGAAGTTTTGGCTTCGGGCGCTGAAGCCTCGGGCGTTGCTGCTGCAACCGGCACTGCCGATGCACGCCGCGCTGCTCATAACACCGCTGCGGCACCTGTTGTTGCCGAAGCTCCTGCGAAACCGAAGCGTGCTGCTAAAGCCGCTGCTGCGAAGGAGTAATCCCCCATGGCACACAAAAAAGCCGGTGGCTCATCCCGCAACGGTCGCGACTCTGCTGGGCGTCGTCTTGGCGTTAAGCTGTTTGGCGGCCAAGCCTGCATTCCGGGCAACATCATCGTTCGTCAGCGCGGCACCACCTGGTTCCCAGGTGAAGGCGTTGGCATGGGCGTTGACCACACCCTGTTCGCCAAAGTCGAAGGTCGCGTGACCTTCAAAAAGGGCTTTAAAGGCCGCACGTTTATTTCGGTTCTTCCCGTCGCGGAAGCTGCCGAGTAAGCCGAACTTTTACAATTAGATTGTAAAAGGGGGATCGGCCGCAAGGCCGGTCCCCCTGCTCGTTTCCGGTCGCGGAGGCGGGTGTCTTGGGCAAGTTGCCCATCTGCGCTTCAAGGAGCGAAAAATGGTACTAGATATGATTGCAGTTGCGTCTGAAGGTCAAATTGCTGCGGGCCGTTTTGTTTTGCGCCC
>JALRIN010000130.1 GCA_023255415.1 Cypionkella sp.
CAACTGTCAGCGCAAATGAAGAAGGCTGAGGCGTTAGCCAACCTTAAATCTGCTCACCCTGATTTTACTGAAGTCGTCAATGACGGTAGCTTCGCTGAATGGGTTAACAAGAGTAAGGTACGGCAAGAGCTATTTAGTCGAGCTGACCGCAGTTACGATTTTGATGCCGCGAATGAGTTGCTTACTACTTGGAAAGAAAGAAGTCAAGTGGTCAACCAGACGAAAGAAGTCGAGAAAGTACAGCGTAAGCAAGCAGTTAAATCAGCGTCTACAGGTGCTACTAAAGGCTCCGGTGAGACTGCAAGTAAGAAAACCTATCGCAGAGCCGACATCATCGAACTCATGCGTACAAACCCCGACCGCTACGAACAGCTTGCTCCAGAAATTATGCAAGCCTATGCGGAAGGACGTGTAAAATAACCATTTTGAAAGTTAATTATTATGGCACTCGGAACTAACCACGTTACCAACGCAACTGGTGCAACGTTTATCCCTGAATTGTGGTCTGACGAAATCATCGCAGCCTACAAACAAAACCTCGTTATGGCGAACCTCGTCTCTAAAATGTCCTTCAAGGGCAAAAAGGGCGACACCCTCCATATCCCTAAGCCCACTCGTGGCGCTGCCTCTTTGAAAGCTGCTTCTAACCAAGTTACGTTGCAAGCTGC
>JALRIN010000131.1 GCA_023255415.1 Cypionkella sp.
AGACTTGTATTGATAGTTCCTTTTGTTTTGGGATTTACTTAAACGAAAAGCAAATAGGTTTTGCTCGTGTCATAACCGATTATGTGGTTTTTGCCTATGTTATGGATGTTTTTATTGATGAAAACCACCGGGGAAATGGATATTCGTCCATTTTGATTGAGGCAATGATGAAAGAACCCGTACTTAGTAAAGTAAAAATATGGCGATTAGCGACTACCGATGCGCATTTTTTGTATCGTAAATTTGGATTTAATTCGTTGGCTCATCCTGAAAAATTAATGGAAAAAGTTGTAGTATGAAATTAGTACTTAAATTTGAAGAATTAGGATTATTGGTTATAGGGATTTATCTTTTTAATCTTTTGGATTATCAATGGTGGTGGTTTTTAGTTTTGATTTTGACTCCTGATTTTTCAATGATTGGTTATCTTTTTGGAAATAAAACAGGTGCAATTTGTTATAATTTGTTCCATCATAAAGCAATTGCAATTTTAATGTATTTAGTTGGAATTTACTTTGGTCAAGAAATATTGCAATTGGCAGGAGTGATTTTATTTTCACATTCCTCATTAGATAGATTGATGGGGTATGGGCTTAAGTACGAAAGTGGATTTAAAGACACCCATTTGGGAAAAATTGGAAAAAACGAATAATGAATTT
>JALRIN010000132.1 GCA_023255415.1 Cypionkella sp.
AGTACGGCAAGCTGAAGAGCTTAACGCACAGTTAAAAAAGGCAGAGGCACTAGCAAACCTTAAGGCAGCTCATCCTGATTTTACCGAAGTTGTTGGAGACAGCGGCTTTGTAGAATGGGTAAGCAAGAGTAAGGTTCGTCAAGAGCTGTTTAGTCGAGCTGATCGTTACTTTGATTTTGAAGCGGCCCATGAGCTTTTATCTACTTGGAAAGAACGAAAACAAGTAGTTAATCAATCAGCAGCTGTAGAAAAACTAGAGCGTAAGCAAGCTATTCGTTCAGCATCCACTGGTTCTACCAAAGGATCTGGCGAAACAGCAAGTAAGAAAACGTACCGCAGAGCCGACATCATCGAACTCATGCGTACAAACCCAGACCGCTATGAAGCGCTAGCTCCAGAAATTATGCAAGCGTATGCGGAGGGTCGTGTTAAATAATCATTCTGAAAGGTAATTTATAATGGCACTCGGAACTAATCATGTCACCAATACAACTGGTGCAACGTTTATCCCAGAGTTGTGGTCTGACGAAATCATCGCAGCCTACAAACAAAACCTCGTTATGGCAAACCTCGTCTCTAAGATGTCCTTCAAGGGCAAAAAGGGCGACACATTGCACATCCCTAAGCCCACTCGTGGCGCTGCCTCTTTGAAAGCTGC
>JALRIN010000133.1 GCA_023255415.1 Cypionkella sp.
GCATAGTTTTGGTGGCCATGGACAAGCCCTCATTAAAGTTGATGCAGGCATCGAGCCAAACCGGTCTTTGATCTTAAACCCTCATGCAAAAATAGTAAAATTATTAGGATGTTGCACTGGAATGATTGATTGCAGCTATCCTCGCCTGAAACCGGATTCCGTGCGGACCTGCCAGCCATGAACCGTAACGGCCCCAAGCTGACCAGAGCTGCAAGGCCCGCACATTCTGTGGGGGTGGGCAGGCGGGGCACGGCATGAGACAATCAAAGTCTCAAAACGGCGCTTAAACCCCATAGGAAGCTTTTGAGATTGGAGCGGGTGAAGGGAATCGAACCCTCGTATTCAGCTTGGGAAGCTGCTGCTCTACCATTCCGTCCATTCAAGTTATTGATAATAATATCAACAACTTGAAGTCCTCTTTGCACTTTACAGTGCTGAGCTACACTTACTATGTTTTCTATCATTTAAGTATCAAAACAACAAATGTATGACAAGATGTGTGACAGGAAAAACGCCCTTTTGGGAAGGAGTTACGACACAAATCAATATCGCTGTTTGCTTGGGATTACGCCCCTAACGCCACCTTTAGGTTCTGCGACATCTCCGTCTCGTCTAGGGATCAGGTGAAGATGAACATGAAAAACTGTTT
>JALRIN010000134.1 GCA_023255415.1 Cypionkella sp.
TGGTCCGTTCCAGCTCTTGAACTTCACGCACTCTGCGCGCGACGTCGCCACGCTCGCTCACGAGTCTGGTCACGCCGTGCACTTTGTTTTGAGCTATCCGCAAGGCATTTTGCAATTTCACCCGCCGCTCACGCTCGCGGAAACCGCCTCCATCTTTGGTGAAATGATCGTCTTCCGCGACTTGTTGGAGAAGACCCCAAGCGACGAAGACCGTTTGGCGATGATCATGTCCAAGGTTGATGACATCATCAACTCTGTCGTGCGCCAATGCTCGTTTGACAAGTATGAAGAAAAATTCCACACCATGCGCGCCAAGGGAACGGTGACGCCGGAAGAAATGTCCAAGGCGTGGCGCGAAAGCATGGAGGAGTATTACGGCGCGGAGGGTGAAGTCTTCGACTCGTATGAAGACACTTCGGCGTTGTCTCTTTATGTGTCGCATTTCCACAACGTGCCATTTGTGAGTATCGTATCTCGCTGCGTCGATGCGTCGTTTGCCCGATTGTTTTGTTGTTTTGCATCCGCGTCCCCGACCTCGACTGACTCGCGTGTCGTATTTCGCGTCGCAGTACGTCTACGCGTACGCCTTCGGCGACCTTTTGGTCGGCTCGCTCTACGGCGCGTACATGAAGCAACCGGAAGGTT
>JALRIN010000135.1 GCA_023255415.1 Cypionkella sp.
CGCACGATAAGGAAACACAATGTACAAACTAAACGGAAAACCCCTGACCCTTGACCGCCCTTTCACGGTTGATGGTGTTCAATACCCAAGCAACTGGCTCCGCATGGCAAGCGAGGCAGACAAGGCGGCTCTGGGCATCACATGGGAGGCTGAGGCGGCAACGCCTGACTATCGGTTCTACTGGTCAGTCGGGGTCGCTAAGGCTTTGGAGGATAAAGAGGAGGTTGACGAGCAAGGTAACCCTCTGTACGTCAAGGTTCTGGACAACTCAGACCCTGCTAACCCTGTAATGGTGGATAGCGACGAGCGGTTGGTAACAAAAGGCTTGAAGTCTACATGGGTAGCGCAGGTCAAAACTACCGCTGGCTCTATGTTGGCAACTACCGATTGGATGGTGATTCGCAAGGCAGAGCGTGATGTAGCAATCCCTGCTGATGTGGTAGCCAAACGAGCCGCCATCATTGCTGAAGCTGATAGGTTGGAAGCAGTCATCAACGCTTGCACTACGGTTGAAGCTTTAATCGAGGTCATCTCTAGTCAAAACTGGGGGTGATAGATGGAGCCGACCGAAATCGACCCTGTAAAGTATGGGGTGTTATGGCAGCGTGTTCAAGAGATGGACAAGAAGATGGACAAGATGGA
>JALRIN010000136.1 GCA_023255415.1 Cypionkella sp.
TAAAGGACCTCTTTATTGGTTATGATTTTTCATATCACACGATTCATCTTAAACAAGTTGCCGAACCTAATAAATTTATAAACAAAAATTTATCGTGTTGATTAAACTTTCAACCACGAGTTTGTGTCGAGTACTTTCAATTTCTTTGTGGTGATCCAAGACAAATATAATGAGACCGTTATCATCATTCTCACTATGTTCTTTAAACCACTCTAATGGATCCGGTGACGATTCTGGTGTTTTTGTGCACATGTAATTATATTCTAAATTTGTCACAAGTCTTTTTGATTCTCGTCCCTCACGTATGTAGTCAGCTATGACATACACAATTCCATCTAAAAATTCTTCGATAGCCATTTCCATCCATGAATTTTTTCGAGTACCCCACGTAACCGTATCTAGATCAACACGGACACCGTGACCATACTTACTTTGACCTAGGTTTAGTCTTTGAATGACTAGATCTCTTGGAGGTCGTAGGCGTTCCATTAGTGTTCTTATTGACCCCATTATTTTTAAGCAACTTTTTATCTAACGATGCCTTTCTGGATTTCTTTAGCGCGTTTATATTTCGTTGTATGAGTTGATCCACGTTTCGGACGTTCATTGTACCAATCTTATTCTTCAACATCT
>JALRIN010000137.1 GCA_023255415.1 Cypionkella sp.
TACTGCTTCAAAAACGTATAGCTCAAGTTGATTCTTGGGTTGAAGCTGTTCAAGAAGATGGCAGAGTTCATGGCTTTGTAATACCTAACGGTGCTATAACAGGTAGGATGACACATAGAAATCCTAACATGGCACAAGTACCTAACAGTGGTGCAATTTATGGTCCCGAATGTCGGGCTTTATGGACGGTTGAGAAAGGCAATAAGTTAGTTGGTATTGATGCTTCAGGATTGGAGCTTCGGATGCTGGCTCACTACATGAACGATTATGCGTATACGAATGAAGTTGTATCAGGCGATATTCACACAGCGAATCAAACCGCTGCTGGGCTGCAAACGAGGAATCAAGCTAAGACGTTTATCTATGCCTTCCTCTACGGAGCAGGGCCAACAAAGATAGGACAGATAGTAGGAGGCTCACATCAGCTAGGCACTGAGCTGATTGAGGAGTTCCTAGAGAACACTCCAGCCTTGCGTAAGCTACGCCAGAGGATAGAGGCAAAGGCTGAGACTAAACTATTAGAAGGGCTAGACGGAAGGCAACTGACTGTAAGGTCTAAGCACTCTAGCCTCAACACTCTGTTACAAGGAGCAGGAGCTATCGTTATGAAAGAAGCTCTGGTTATCCTGGA
>JALRIN010000138.1 GCA_023255415.1 Cypionkella sp.
GAATTGGGCTTCGTGCCGCTCAGCAAAACAGGGGCCGAGCTTCTGTTTGAGTTGATCTCCCAACGCTACGAGCGCGGCTCCACGCTGATTACCAGCAATCTACCATTCGACGAATGGACCGAGACCTTTGGCTCAGAACGCCTTACCGGCGCCCTGCTTGATCGCCTGACCCACCACGTCAACATCCTTGAGATGAACGGCGAAAGCTATCGCCTGGGCCAGAGCAAGGCCCGCCAAGACAAGGCATAACTGCCCACCCAAATCCTATTCAGATGGCCCTCACGGGCCAAAGCATCCGGGCAACCGCCAGCTCTGTGACAAGCGCGGTCGCCCGGATGCTAGCGCTCACTCACGCGGCAATCTCGCCAACCCCAAAGTGGCAACATTTTGCGCTGCCATTTGGCTCACTTTTACTCTGCCGTTGACACCGGCAAGACGGAATTTCCCGCCAGTTGGTCCGATGACGATATTCTGGAAGCCATAAGGCAAGTCGCGGGAACGGGCACTGTTGATCGACCTGCGCATCGTGGAGGCGATTTGGTCGTAGTTGGCGAGGTAAATGGCGTCACGATCGAAGTTGTCGTACAGCCAAACGGCGAAGTGCGGACGGGCTAGCCGCTCTCGGG
>JALRIN010000139.1 GCA_023255415.1 Cypionkella sp.
CCCAAACGGGGACCATTGGGAATGAAAATCTCCAGGCGCTGTTCCTTGTCCTTTTGCTCCTCGTTCATCAGCTTGTCGTAGCTGCTCAAACGCGCTTTGGATTTGGCTTGACGGCCTTTGGGGTTCATACGCACCCATTCCAGCTCGCGCTCCAGCGTCTTTCTACGCTTGGTAGCCTGCTTTTCTTCCTGCTCCAAACGCTTGGTCTTCTGATCCAACCACGACGAGTAATTGCCCTTCCAAGGAATACCTTCCCCACGATCCAATTCCAAAATCCAGCCCGCCACGTTGTCCAAGAAGTAACGGTCGTGCGTTACAGCGATGACCGTGCCTTTGTACTGCTGCAGGTGGTGCTCCAACCACAGAATGGACTCTGCGTCCAAGTGGTTGGTCGGTTCGTCCAAGAGCAAAACGTCGGGATTCTTCAAAAGCAAGCGGCACAAGGCTACACGGCGGCGCTCACCCCCTGACAGCACGCTAATGGGCGTATCGCCTTCGGGGCATTGCAGCGCGTCCATGGCGCGAGCCAAAACCGTCTCCAACTCCCAGGCGTTGCTGGCGTCGATGCGGTCTTGCAATTCCGCCTGGCGGTTCATCAATTTCTCCATCTTGTCGGG
>JALRIN010000013.1 GCA_023255415.1 Cypionkella sp.
AAAAAAAGCCACGGCCTTTGCCGTGGCTTTTGAAATGACTGCTAAACCTTGCAAGGTTAGGGTCTTTTGGGAACCCAATCGCGCAGGCCTGCGCCGATGGCCTGATAATCTTTCACAACAGTGCCCGGCGGATAAAGGCTGTTGCACACCGGCAGACCCGAGGCTGGATCGAAGCGCCGCCCCGAGTAGCCTTCAACGCCATCATCGATAATCCAGCCCTGACACCCGTCTGGATCATAGGCGATTGCGGCATCATTATCGGTTGGACCAGATGTGTCTGTCCCAGAGTCATGATTGGTCGCAATCAAGGTATTTGGACCAGCCCTATAGGGGTGCAGGCCAGAGGTACAGCCCGACAACGCGGTGGCAACGGCCAGCGTTATCCCAAAACTAACAATTTTTACCATATCTGTTACCACCTGTAGCAAACGATTTCGACGCGGCGATTCTGACGCATGCCTGCGGCCGTCGCATTCGAGGCACGCGGTTCGCGCTCGCCATATCCGACCTCGCGGTCCACCACCGCACCAACCGAACGTGCGACGCTCGCCACAGCTTCGGCGCGACGCTGCGACAGCTTCATATTGTATTCATCCGAAGCGCGGCTGTCGGTATGCCCATAGACAGCATAACCAAAGGCCCCTGAATTGGTGAAGAAATTCTGCAACCGCCGACGGCCTTCGCCGGTCAACTGCGCACTGTCGGTGGCAAACATCTGATCGGTGTTTTCGACAAGGCAGGTGTTGCGCTTAAGGCAAACCGGCTTGCCGGTCGCCGGATTCACCCGGTCCAGCATATAGCCTTCAAGACCGCCGTCTGCCCACCAATGCATACACCCATCCGGGTCGATCCAAGCCCCCCAGATGATCTTTCCCGAGACCGCTGGCCCAGGAATGGTATTTTGATTGGTTCCAGTCTGCGCAGATGCGATGCTCGCTGACAACAGGCCCAGAGTCAAAGCCGTGATGCTGATGCCTAACTTCACTGCTCTGGAAATACGATCCATGGCGGCAGTCCCCTTTACTCACAAGTAAACGTATACACTGACATCCACAAATGCCGTTGCTCTACCTTGAAGTAAAGCAAAATATATACGTTCAGGGTTAACTGATAGCCAATTGTAGTAAGGATTTGATTAATCTAGACAAGACCTGCATGATTATACTGCGGTTTGGAAACAAAGCCCCAAAGTTTGCCTAATTTGCTAGCCTTTCGCCCGCCAAAGAATTTGCCGACGCCGCAGTAATCCGCACCCGAACCAGATCGCCAATCTGTCCGGACGAATCATTGACATGCACGGCGTGCAGATGATCGGACTTGCCAATCATCTGTCCGGCTTGGCGCCCGGGCTTTTCATAAAGCACACCGACCTCGCGCCCAACCATTGCGGTTTGTGCGGCGCGTTGTTGCTCGCCCAATAAGGCCTGCAGGCGTTGCAACCGCGCATCCGCGACTTCGGCAGGCAGTTCGGGCTTTTCGGCGGCAGGGGTGCCGGGGCGGGCCGAGTATTTGAACGAATAGGCCATACCAAAGCCGACGGCGCGGATCAGATCCAGGGTCTGCTCGAACTCGGCCTCGGTCTCGCCGGGAAAGCCCACGATGAAATCAGACGACAGCAAAATATCGGGCCTTGCGGCGCGAATTCGCTCGATCAGCCGCAGATACTCCTCGGCGCTGTGCTTGCGGTTCATCGCCTTCAGGATGCGGTCCGATCCAGATTGCACCGGCAGGTGAAGATAGGGCATCAGCTTGGGCAAATCGCCATGGGCGGCAATCAGATCGTCGTCCATGTCGTTGGGGTGCGAGGTGGTGTAGCGCAGCCGGTCCAGCCCGTCGATCTGCGCCATTTCGCGCAGCAACCGCGACAGCGTCCAGTCTTGGTCCTGCATCATGCCATGATAGGCATTCACATTCTGCCCCAGCAAGGTGATGTCGCGCACCCCGCGCGCCACCAATCCCCGCGCTTCGGTCAAGATCCGCTCGACAGGGCGGGACACTTCGGCGCCGCGGGTATAGGGCACCACGCAAAAGGCGCAAAACTTGTCGCAGCCTTCTTGCACTGTCAGAAAAGCCGCAGGTCCGCGCAGGGCCTTGCGTTCGGGCAGGGCGTCGAATTTGTCTTCAAGCGGGAAGTCGGTGTCGATTCTTTGCCCTGGCGTCCGCGCCATTTCGGGCAGACGGTGATAGGCCTGCGGCCCGACCACCAGATCCACCAAGGGCATGCGGCGCAAAATCTCGGGCCCTTCGGCTTGGGCCACGCAGCCCGCCACGCCGATTTTCATCGCGGGATTTTCGGCCTTGAGTTTGCGCAGACGCCCAAGGTCGGAATAAAGCTTTTCCGAAGCCTTCTCGCGAATATGGCAGGTGTTGATCAGCACCATATCAGCGCCCTCGGCGCTGTCGACGCTGACATAGCCATCCGCGCCCATCGCCTCGGCCATGCGCTCGCTGTCATATACGTTCATCTGGCAACCATAGGTCTTGATGAACAGCTTTTTCGGATCGGCCATAACACACCTCTTTGTCGCCGTCCGCTTACGCCATAACCGGGGCTTTCGCAACGCCAGCACGGCCTAGGGGCTTGCAATACGGGCAGTCTTCGCGGACTTTGGCGCGATACGAGTTCAGGCCGATAGGGCAGACGATGAAATATACCTCGCTTGAGGATTTTTTGACCAAGTCGAAAGTGGCCCTTGCCAAGGGTCCGCTGGCAATTGTTTATGCTGAAGACGAGGTCGAATTGGACACAACCCTGCGCCACCATTTGAGCGCAGGCTTTGTGCATGTGCTGCTGCTTGCGCCTGATGTGTTTCAGCTGCCTGCTGATCTGGAGACAAAGATCCACCGCGTCCGCTTTGACGTGCATTTGACCGATGGGCTTGTCACGGCGGTCAATCGGGTGATCGAGGCGGCGCCGGGCCTTTGGATATATTACTGCTTTAACGCCGAATATCTTTTCTTTCCCTTTTGCGAGACCCGCACGGTCCGCGAGATGCTGAGCTTTCACATCGAAGAGCGCCGTGACGCTTTGCTGTCTTATGTGGTTGATCTTTATGCCGATGATCTGACTGTCGCGCCAAATGCGGTGTCACTGGAACGTGCTTGTCTGGATAAATCGGGCTACTATGCGCTGGCGCGTCCTGATGCGGCCAATCACAATCACCCCAAAGAGCGTCAGCTGGATTTCTTTGGCGGGCTGCGCTGGCGCTTTGAAGAGCATATCCCGGTGGCCAAGCGCAAGATTGACCGGATTGCGCTGTTTCGCGCCAAGCCGGGGCTGAAACTGCGCGAAGATTTCACCTTTTCCGACGAAGAATATAACACTTATGCCTGCCCATGGCATCACAATATCACCACGGCAATCGTGTCGTTCCGCACCGCAAAAGCCCTGCGCACCAATCCCGGCTCGCGCTTTGATATTCATAATTTCCGCTGGCACAATTCCATCCCGTTTGAATGGCACAGCCAACAGCTGATGGATCTGGGTCTGATGGAACCCGGACAGTGGTTTTAGGGCTTTAGGTGGTTTGGGCGGCGCAAAGCTGCCAGTCGATCTTGACGGTCTTGGGCGCAAGCGCGGCGCGGTTTGGGTCCAGCAGGGTCAGGATCAGATTAGCGGCCTCTAGCCCAATAAGGCGCGGGCGCGGGTCGATGGTGGTGATGGTCGGATGCGAAATCCCTGCGATTTCATAGGCCCCAAAGCCCGCAATCGCGATCTGCTCGGGCACATTGATGCCGCGGCGCTGGCATTCGGTCAGCGCGCCAAAGGCCGATAGATCCGAAACGCAAACCACCGCTTGGGTATCGGGCAGGCTGTCCAGCAGTTGCGCCATGGCCGCCGCCCCTTCGCGCATCGAGATCGGCGGGCGGCCTGCGCCAATCAGCCGGTCAGTGGCCAAGCCATGGCGCTGCATCGCCGCGATAAAGCCGCGCCGACGATCCGCGCCGCGGGTGTCGCCATCGGTATCGCCGCCGATAAAGCCGATCCGCTGCAGGCCGCGCGCGGCAAGGTGATCGACCATTGCAGCCATGGTATCGGCGTTGGAAAAGCCCACCACATGACCCAACGGAGCTTCGGGCAGGTCCCAGGTTTCAATCACGGGAATGCCTGCATTGGCCAGCATCTTGCGGCTGCGCGGGCTGTGACGCCCACCTGTGACCACAATCGCCTCGGGCCGCCTGCGCAGCAGTTGCTCGATCAGCTCTTCTTCTTTGGCCACACTATAGCCGCTATAGCCCAGCAGCACCTGCATCCCCACCTCGGCCAGCCGATCTGACAGCGCCCCCACCGTATCGGCAAAGTTGGCATTGTTGATCGACGGAATCGTCACCGCCACAAAGCTGGTTTTTTGGGTGCGCAGATTGGCGGCGGTGCTGTCAAAGACATAGCCCAGATCATCGGCAATCTGACGAATACGCTCGCGCGTGCTGTCGGAAACCGAGCGATCGGCCTTAAAGGCGCGACTGACGGTCATCACCGACACCCCCGCCGCCTGGGCCACATCTTTCATGGTTTTCGCGCTTTGCTGCATCTTTCCCCACTTTCGCCGCGCTGCGTGTCAGTTTTGCGCGGCGCTGTCCATGCGGACGTCGGCCTTGAACTTAAAGTCCTCGGTGACATGTTGATGGATGCGGCCTTTGAAAAACTGCGCCACGATTTGGGCCGTGCCATCGCGCGATTGGGCGCGAAACGGGCTGGGCAGCGCTTGCTCCAGCGATGCAGGGTCGCGGTAGCTGATCGCCAATCTCAGCGGAAATTCCGGCGCGCCTTCGTCACGTTCGCCGCCAAAGCTGATACGCACATCGGTATTGCCGGGAAATTGCCGCCACAAAGGCACCAGCTGCGCGCTGACGGCAGCGCGAAAGGCTTCGGTGGTGCCCGGCTTTAGTTGGCCCTCAAACAAGGCAAAGCGGTTGATCATGCGAAGAAATCCTTATTTGGTCCGGTGAAATATTCCATCAGCGCAGCTTGATCTTCGCCGCCCAATCCGGCGGCGGTTAGCGGCATCGAAGTGTTGCTGCGCCTCGGCCACATCCTGCGCGGCCCCGCCCATCATCAGGGTCAACTGCCCCAGCGCCACCTTGGGCGCGCCGCCTGACAACGGGTTATCCACCCGGCGCAGGCCAAGCGCCGCGGCTTTGGCCGCCAGCGCCTTGGTGGCATCGGGGTCAATCGAGGACATATCGATCAGCAAGCTGCCGGTCTTTGCGCCCTCGGCCACGACCTGCGGGCCAAACACTGCCTGTTCGACAATCTGTGCCGCGTTCAGGCTGATCTCCACAAAATCGGCCTGCGCTGCCGCCATTGCTGCCGAGCTTGCGGACGTCGCACCCAGTCTTACAAGCGCTGCCACCTTCTTTGCGCCCAGATCATAGACCGTCAGATCTTGCCCCATCTGCACCAGCCGCGCGCCAATCGCGCAGCCCATGGCGCCCGCGCCGATCAAGGCGATTTTATGGCTCATCGCAAGGCTTCCTGAAACCGGGCGATAATCGCTTCGGGGGGCTGGTCGATATCCGCCATCACAAAGGTCTCATCCGTGCTGGGCTCTTCCAGCGTTGCAAGCTGGCTGTCCAAAAGCGAAGGTGGCATGAAATGCCCCGGCCTTGCCTGCATGCGTGCCAGCAAGACTGCGCGACTGCCGCGCAGGTATAAAAAGGTCACCGAGGCCCCCGCCGCCTGCCGGATCTGGTCGCGGTAGGCGCGTTTTAGCGCCGAACAAGCCACCACCGTGGCGTCATCCGCCAAAACCGCACCAACTTGTGCCAGCCAAGGCGCGCGATCGGTGTCGGTCAGCGGCGCGCCACGGCGCATCTTGGCGATATTGGCCGCAGGATGCAGATCGTCGCCATCGACAAAACGCAAGCCCATCGCCTGCGCAAACCCCGCGCCGATCAGGCTTTTGCCACAGCCCGAAACCCCCATCACCACATAGCGCGTCACAGCGAAACCGTGATGCCGCCGTCGATATAAAGCGTGGTGCCATTGACGAAAGACGAGGCTTGCGACGACAGGAAGATACAGGCCCCGACCAGCTCTTCGACATTGCCCCAACGCCCTGCGGGGGTGCGCTTGCACAGCCAATCAGTAAAGGCGGGATCGTCGCTCAGCGCTTTGTTCAGTGGTGTCAGGAAATAGCCAGGTGCCAGCGCATTGCATTGCAACCCGTGTTTCGCCCAATCGGTGGCCATGCCCTTGGTCAGGTTCGACACAGCACCTTTGGTGGCGGTATAGGGTGCGATGCCGGGGCGGGCGAGGGCCGATTGCACGCTGGCCACATTGACGATCTTGCCCGCGCCGCGCTTGATCATATGGCGCGCGCAGGCTTGGCCGACATGAAACACCGATGCAACATTGGTTTGCAGCAGCCTCTCGAAGGCATCGGCGGGAAATTCCTCCAGCGGGCCGCGATGCTGCATGCCAGCATTATTGACCAAGATGTCAATCGCGCCAACTTCGGCCTCAAAGCCATCGACAGCGGCGCGCACGGCCGCGTGGTCGGTGACGTCAAACACCAGCTCGTGGATGGTAAAACCTTCACCGCGCAAGAGATTTGCCGCCGCCGTCAGCTTTGCCGCATCCCGCCCGTTCATCACAATCTCGGCCCCTGCAGCGGCCATGCCGCGCGCCAAGGCATAGCCGATGCCCTGCGACGATCCGGTGATCAGGGCGCGTTTTGCGGTCAGGTCAAATAAGCTCAGGCTCATGGTCATCCTTTTAGGCTCGACAGCGGGAAAATGAATGGGTGGTGTTATCGATAACATGCAGCAGCTGCGACGCGAGGTCAATGATAAAGCCCACCTTGGAAAGTCAAAATATGTGAAACCAGATCTCCTGCAAATGATCGCCTATCCTGACTGGGACCAAATTCCGCTTCAAGTAGCCTATCAGGTGCACCGCTATTTCGAGGCCGCTGATAAGCCAGCTTTTCTGGCCAAGGTTGGCTCACAGATCCACGCCATTGCCACGCGGGGCGAGCTGGGGGCCTCGGCGCAGATCATCGCGGCCTGTCCACAGCTTGAACTGATCGCGGTCTAAGGCGTGGGCTATGATGTGGCTGATCTGGCGGCTTGTGCGCCGCCGCTTTGGATGTCTTTGAAGGGCGAACCCGCGCTTTAAGGCGCTGCCGCAAGTCTTCTTGCAGACGCATAACGCTCTGGCACCTACGAGACCCGTCAGGGCATGGGGGCGTTGCTGCGCCAAAACCTGACGGCACATTTTGCAAGCCAGCCCCTGCCAAGCCCGATGATCTGAATGAAATCTATCGTCATCCATGCCGCAAAAGACCTGCGGATCGAAGAAACCGCGCCCGAACCCCTTGGAGCAGGCCAAGTCGAAATTCGGCTGACCACGGGGGGATCTGCGGTTCGGATCTGGATTACTTCAACTAGGGCGGTTTCGCCCTCGCGGCCCTGCCATCAGTTCAGCTATTGCCAAAGGGCGATGGTCAACCGCTGCCTGAACATGCGGTTTTACGGCTCGGCCATGCCTTTCCCGCATATTCAGGGCGCGTTTCGGCAGGTCTTGGTGGCCGATGCCAGCCAATGTATGCCAGCCGATGGGCTGACGGCGGGCGAGGCGGCAATGGCCGAACCGCTGGCGGTCTGCCTCTATGCCGCACGGCGTGAGGGGGCGGATTTTATTGCCGCCACTGATCTTTCGGATTTCACCTTGGGTGTCGCGCGGCAAGCGGGGGCAGATGTTGCCCTTAACACCGCACAAGTCCCCAAGGCTTTGGCCGCCTTTACCCAAGACAAGGGCCGCTTTGATGTGCTTTACGAATGCTCCGGGGCGGCGTCTGCGCGGATTGCCGCGATCCCGGCGATGCGGCCGGGCGGTGTTATCATTCAGCTAGGGCTTGGCGGCGATATGACGCTGCCGGTGCAGACGATGACGGCCAAGGAATTGAGCTTGCGCGGATTCTTCCGCTTTTACGAAGAATCCGCCACCGGGGTTAGTCTGATGCAAAAGGGCGTGATCGACGTCCAGCCCTTTATCACCCAGACCTTCCCGCTGTCGCAGGCGCTGCAAGCCTTTCAAACCGCAGGCGACCGCAGCCGCGCGATGAAAGCGCAGATCGTGTTCGACTAGGCGGGCAGATCCGCGCCAATCGCCGCCAAAGCGGCAAGCGCCACTTCGTAATCCTGATCACCGGTCCCCGACCCGATGCCGATGCCGCCGACCAACTCGCCCTTGATGCGAATGGGCAAGCCGCCCTTCAGCCAAGTGATGCCGCCTTGCGTGGCAAGACTAAGCGCGGGGCGCATGATTTCGGGCACGTTTTCTGTCGGTGCGCCGATCGAAGCTGCGGTCTGCGCCTTGGCAAAGGCCGAGCGCAGGCTTAAAAACTTTGCGCCCGTCATGCGAATTTTGCCCAAAACCTCGCCGCTTGCATCGACAATCACGATACATTGCGGCTGGCCCATGGCTTCGGCTTTCGCCACGGCAGCGGTCAGCATCTGCAGGGTGGCGCTATGGGTCAGGCGCAGGGTGTTGGCAAAAAACGTCATGGGCTCTCCTTTGATTTGGCGTCACCCTAGGCGATGCGGGGCCCTGCCACAACGCCGGAGTTTGGCTGCGCGGGGTGTCCTTGCAGGTGCGTCGGGGCGAGAATGGTGCAGGAAAATCAATCCTGATCAAGATTTTGGGCGGAATTTATGCGCCGGACAGGGGGCAGGTTCTGGTCGATGGCGCGCCCTGTAAACACATCAGCGGTAAGCTTGCGGCCAAACAGCCGGTGGCCTTTATTCACCAAGACCTTAGGCTGATCGAATAGATGAGTGTGGCCGAAAACACCGCGCTTGCGGTCGGCTATGCCAAGCGCGGCGGAAGGATCGACTGCCCGGCAACCGAGGCGCGGGCGCATGCAGCGCTTGCGCATTTCAAGGCAGATTTTGCACCCACCGCCCCGGTCTCAAGCCTGACGCGCACCGAAAAATCGCTGGTGACCATCGCCCGCGCTTTGGCGGCGGAATGTGATGTTCTGGTGCTGGATAAACCCACCGCCAGCCTGCCTGCCGATGAGGTCGAACGGCTGTTTGCAGCGCTGCGCCCGCTCAAGGCCAAAGGTGTCGGGATGATCTATGTCTCGCACCGTTTAGATAAGGTGTTTCAGATTTCCGACCGCGTGGCGGTGTTGCGGGATGGCCAATTGGTGGGCGCGCGCGACACTGCACAAACCATGGCCGAAGACCTTGTCAACCTGATCGTCGGGCGCAAAACCCGCGAGATTGACCGCCCAGCGGTGCAAGAAGGCCCCGAACTGCTGACCGCAGCCGGTCTTGCCAACCACAAGGGCGGCCAAGCTGAACGGCATTCCCACCCGCAATTTCGTTGTCGCGGCCTTTGTCGCCTCGGGCATTCAACAATTCGGCGGCTCGTTCTTGGTCGAGCCGCTGTTCAACGGCTCTATGCTGCTGATCCCAATCGGCATCGCGGGATACGCGCAACGCAAAAAAGGTCCTGCGCGCAGGTAATCATCATCAAACGCGAGGACGACACATGCAAAAACGGATCTTTCTAAAAGCCCTGATGGCAAGCACCATGTTCGCGGGGCTTGGCCTGCCTGCCTTTGCCCACAGCGCCTTTGATGGCCCCACCTCGGGCGTGACCGTGGCCGAGCCGCTGAACCTGCAAGGCTGGCAGTCGGTGGACGAGATGAACCGCGCGGTCTCGGGCTATGTCACAGCGCCCACGCTTGTCATCGAAGAGGGGCTCAAGTCGATGGGCGACAGCAATGCTTTTGATCCGCAAAACGGCGACCGCGAGGCCTATGCCAAGATCTGGGGCAAGATGTAATCTGGTCGCGGGCACTTACGCAAAAGCGCCCGCGTGCTTGCTTTGCCTCCCTTGCTTTCGCGGCCAAAAACCGCTTTGCTGCCGGAAAATCGTCCTAGGGGGGCACAGCAATGAAACGGTCCAAAATCAATGAGATCATGGCCGCAGCCGAGGATTTGATCCATCATTACGGCTTTGTGCTGCCACCCTTTGCCAATTGGTCGCCCGATCAGTTCAAAGCCAATGCGCCCGCTGCGGCGCGGGTGATTTCGGGGCGCTGTGGCTGGGATATTACCGACTACGGCCAGGGGCGCTTTGATCAGATGGGCCTGTTTTTGTTCACCCTGCGCAATGGGCTTTTGTCGGATCTGCAGCGCGGCGGTGGCATGTGCTATGCTGAAAAGCTGTTGATTTCGCGGCAAGATCAACTCTCGCCGATGCACACCCATGCGATCAAGGCCGAAGACATCATCAATCGAGGCGGGGCGACCTTGGTGGTCGAGCTGTTTGGCTCGGACGATCTCGGCCACTGCGCGCCTGATCGCGGTGGCGTGGTGCTGTGCGACGGCATCGCGCGGCCCTATGCGGCGGGCGACAAGCTGAAACTTGCGCCGGGCGAATCCGTCACCCTGATGCCGGGCGATTGGCATGCGTTTTGGGGCGAGGGCGGCGATGTGCTGATCGGCGAGGTCTCGACGGTCAATGATGACGAGACCGACAATATCTTTCGCGAACCGATTGGGCGCTTTGCCGAGATCGAGGAAGATGTCGCCCCGACCCATCTTTTGGTCAGCGATTACGCGGCTTGGCTTGGCTAAGCTTCGGGCGCTGTGATCTCGACCGCCAGCGCCAAGGCGCGCCCGGTCGAGAGGACGAGTTGCGCCAGCGCCAGCCATTGGGCAAAGCGCGCCTCGATGGCCGTGTGCGCAGCTTCGGTGATCAGCGGCGATAGGGCGGTCACCTGCCGCGCCAGCGCGCGTAAAAGTGGGGCTTTCCCGTCCAGATCATCGGCCAAACAGCCACAAACCCCCGCCATCCAAGCGGCAAGCGTGGCCAAACCGCGCGCCTCTGTGCCTGGGGGGTGCAGGCCCAGGGCCGCCGCCAAAGCCGCTGCCACATCGGCGTTATCGCCTGAAAGCGTGGCCACCTCGACGGCAGGTCGCAGGGCACTCAGCCCGGCCTGATGCGCGCGCAGCCCGTCAAAGCCCTGCGCGATCAGCACCTCTAGCCGCGCCTGCCACAGATCTAATACCCGCCGCAGCCGCAGTGCCTGTGCGGTGGCCTGCAGATCCTGGTTTTGCGCGCCCCAATGCAGATAGTGCATCAGATCGGGCGCCTCTGCGGCCTTGCGAAAGGCGGCCAGAAAAGCAGGAACCGGATCGCCCAGCTTGGCGGTCTCGGCCGCCATGGCCGAGGGGTCAAGCTGCACTTCGCGCGCGCTGCGTTCAATAAAGCCAGCTGCCTGCAAGGGGATCAGCCCCAAATCGCCCTGGACCCGCGCCAAGGCCCCTGCAACCAGCAGCATCGCGCGCAGCTCGGCCGCATCCGAAAACAGCCGCGCGCTGTCCAGATCAGCAAAAAGATCGCGGTAAAGCGCGGAATCGGCGGGGGCTGCGGGCATGGCTTTTCCTTTGGTCGCGCCCGCAGAGCTGCGGACAACCGCCAGATTGCCACGCCGCGCCAATACGCACCAGCCACCCCGCTGATTTAGTGGGAATCCTTGCCCACCGGATTGCCGCGACAGCCCTTAAGGAAATCAAGATCGGCGCCGGTATCGGCCCCTTCGACATGCTGTTGGTGCAACCAGGCATAGCCCGAGGCCGCCTGCACATGGCTTGGCCGCCAAGCCGCCAAGCGCGCCGCCATTTCCGCGTCCGAGATTTCCAGCTGCAGGCTGCGATTGGGCACATCCAGCGCGATCATATCGCCGTTCTGCACCACCGCCAAAGGCCCCCCCGCCGCAGCCTCGGGCGAGGTGTGCAGACAGACCGTGCCATAGGCGGTGCCCGACATCCGCGCATCCGAGATCCGCAGCATATCGGTGATGCCGCGGCGCAAGATCTTGGGCGGCAGGCCCATATTGCCGACCTCTGCCATGCCCGGATACCCTTTGGGCCCGCAGTTTTTCAGCACCATCACACAGGTCTCGTCGATGTCCAGATCTTCGTCGTTAATCTTGGCTTTGTAATCGTCGATGTCTTCAAACACCACCGCGCGGCCGCGATGGGTCAAAAGATGCGGGCTGGCGGCGGAAGGTTTCAACACCGCGCCCTTGGGGGCCAGATTGCCCTTGACCACCACCACGCCGCCCGATTGCGCCAAGGCCTTGTCGGTGGGCAGGATTACATCTTCGTTGTGGTTGACCACATCCTTGACCTGATCCCACATGCTTTCGCCCGAAACCGTCAGCGCGTCTTTGTGCAGCAATCCCGCCTCACCCAGCCGTTTGATCACAACCGGCAGACCGCCGGCATAAAAGAACTCTTCCATCAGATATTTGCCCGAAGGCATCAGGTTGACGATGGTTGGCACATCGCGGCCGCAGCGGTCCCAGTCCTCCAAGGTCAGATCGACGCCCAGACGGCCCGCAATCGCCAGCAAATGGATCACCGCATTGGTCGATCCGCCAATCGCGCCATTGGTGCGGATGGCATTTTCAAAGGCAGCTTTGGTCATGATATCTGACGGTTTCATGTCATCCTTGACCATCTGCACAATGCGCCGCCCGGTCAGCTGCGCCATCACACGGCGGCGGCTGTCTACGGCGGGAATGGCGGCATTGCCCGACAGCGCCATGCCCAAAGCCTCGGCCATGCTGGCCATGGTGCTGGCGGTGCCCATGGTGTTGCAAGACCCCGGGCTGCGCGACATGCTGGCCTCGGCGTCAACGAATTCCTCTTTGGTCATGGTGCCAGCCTTGACGGCTTCAGAGAATTTCCACAAATGCGTGCCCGAGCCGACCCGCTCGTTCTTGTAATAGCCGTTCAGCATCGGCCCGCCGGTTACCACGATCGAAGGAATATCGGTGCTGGCCGCTGCCATCAGCAGGCTGGGCGTGGTCTTGTCACAGCCCACCAAAAGCACCGCGCCATCCATCGGCTGGCCGCGCATCGCCTCTTCGACCGCCATCGCCGCCAGATTGCGAAACATCATCGCGGTGGGTCGGAAGGCAGATTCACTGGCCGAAAACACTGGAACTTCGACCGGAAAACCGCCCGCCTCATAGATGCCATGCTTCACCCTCTCGGCCAGATCGCGCAGATGCGCGTTGCAGGGGGTCAGTTCAGACCAGGTGTTCAAAATGCCAATGACGGGGCGGCCATCAAACAGATCGGGCGGAAAGCCTTGGTTCTTCATCCAGCCGCGGTGATAGATATTGTCCTTAGACGTGCCGCCAAACCAAGTTTGCGAGCGCAGTTTGCGGGGCCAAGCGGCGGGTTTAAAGGTCATGGCAGTCTCTTTTTGATCAGGGGCAGGGGGCTTTTGCGGTGCAAAGTTGCAATCTGCGGGCATATCGGTCAAATGATGAAAATAGATAATTGTATGGCTGAAATGATATGTATCTGGCGCAGCACAGCGACACGCTGATGCAAAAGGGGCTGAAGTTAAGCCACCTGCGGCTGCTTGCCGCGCTGGCCGAGACCGGGCAGATCGGGCAGGCGGCAGACCGGATGAACATCGCCCAGCCTGCGGCCTCGCGGCTGTTGGCCGAGGTCGAACGGATCGTCGGCGCGCCGGTGCATGCGCGCACCGGGCGCGGCATGATGCTGACGGCTGTGGGCGAGACGCTGGCGCTGCGCGCACAGCGCATCCAGACCGAATTGCGCGACGCCGCCCGCGATATTGCCGAGGTTGCCGCTGGCCAGACCGGCCATGTGCGCATTGGTGCGGTCACGGGGCCTGCGATTGACCGGGTTTTGCCCGCCCTGCGCGCGGCCAGCCTGCAAGCCCCGCGCCTGACGGCCGAGGTGACGGTGGCGGCCTCGGATCAGCTTTGTGATCAGCTTTTGGCGGGCAAGCTCGACTTCGCCATTGGCCGTTTGCCCGAAGGCCCCACCCGGGCGCTGTTTGACTTTACCGCGATTGCCAGCGAGCCCGTGGCGCTTGTGGTGCGCCGCAGCCACCCCTTGCTTGCGCGCGCCCAGCTGGTTCCGGCAGATCTTGCGGCCTTTGATTGGGTGATGCCGCCGCCCGCGTCTTTGCTGACCCGCGCCGTGCAGGACCGCTTGCGCGCACATGGCTTGCCCAGCCCGCAGCAAGCGATCTCGACCGACAGTTTCCTGTTGATCTTTGCGCTGCTGCAACATTCCGACGCCATCGCACCTTTGGCGCGCGCTGTTGCAGTCAGCTTTACCGCCGCCGCCGATGCGCCTTATCGCAGGCTTGCCCTTGACCTTGGCATCGAGGTCGCGGCCTTTGGTCTGATCACCCGCGCTGGCGCGATCTTGCCGCCGGTCGCCGCCCGCCTTGCTGCCGATATTCACGCCCAACCCAAGGATTTTTCATGACCAAACCGCCTCTCTTGCAGATCAGCCCCTATGCCGAATGGGATCAAACCCCGCTTGACGCCGCCTATGCCGTGCATCACCTCAGCGATGCGCCAGACCTTAGCGAGATCCGCGCCATTGCCACCACCGGCGGCGCAGGCGTGTCAGATGCGATTATTCAGGCCTGCCCCAAGCTCGAGCTGATTGCGGTCAATGGCGTGGGCTATGATGCGATCAACCTTGGCCTGTGCAAAGCGCGCGGCGTCAAGGTGACCAATACCCCCGGCGTGCTGGACGGCGATTGCGCCGATCTGGCGCTGGCGATGGCGCTTGGCCTCAGCCGCGCGCTGCCTGCCGCCGATGCCCATGCCCGCTCGGGCGCTTGGGAGGCTGCGAATTTTCCGCTGCAACGCCGCTTTTTTGGCGCCAAGGCGGGGATTTTGGGGCTGGGCCGGATTGGCAGCGAAATCGCGCGCAGGCTGGAAGGCTTTGATATGCAGATCGCTTATTCGGCGCGCAGCGAAAAGCCGGTTGCCTATAGCTATATCCCCGATCCCGTGGCCTTGGCCGCGCATGTGGATTTTTTGTTTGTCGTCACCCTGGCCAATGCCGAAACCCGCCATATCGTCAATGCAGAGGTGCTGCGCGCCTTGGGGCCGAATGGCATGTTGATCAATATCTCGCGCGCGGCCAATATCGACGAAGACGCCTTGCTGACAGCGCTTGAGACCAAACAGATCGCAGGTGCTGCGCTGGATGTCTTCGAGGGCGAACCTGCGATCAATCCGCGGTTCAAACCGCTGGCCAATGTCTTGCTGCAACCGCACCAAGGGTCGGCCACCGAAGCCACCCGCCGCGCCATGGGGCAATTGCAACGCGACAACTTGGCCGCACATTTCGCAGGCCAGCCGCTGCTCACGCCTGTAACGCTGTAACATTTGAGGCGTAACGCCGTAACTGGGCAAAACTTTAAAGGTGTAACGCTGTAATATTCCGTCTGTCTGCGGTTTTTCCAAGACCTGCAGACAGGCACAAAATCTTGCCAAATCCAGATAAATGCCAAAGCTGCGCTTGGACAATTGCCGCGCAGAAAAGCCGAGCGCATCGCCAGTTCCGCCCTTGCGCCCTGTTCTATTTGGGCCTCAATCCGTCACAAGTTTTTGCTGGGGCCATGATGGCGGGGCCTTGCGCAAACAGGTCGCTTTCTGCGCTAGACAAAGCTGAACCTCACAAGCTACACAAGAAGCTGACTGGTTCCACGCTAGGCTCAGCCTGCTGGATTAATAGGGAATGCGGTAGGGACGACCCAATCGGGGCCCAATCCGCAGCTGCCCCCGCAACTGTAAGCGGCGACTGTCTGTCCACAAAGCCACTGGGAAACCGGGAAGGCGGGGCAGATGGGATGACCCGCAAGCCAGGAGACCTGCCCGTCACCCTGTGGTCGGCCCTTTGGGGCCCTGTTTCGCGCACGGGCGGTGCCGCGAAGAAAGAGATGACGATGCTGAACCGGATCTTCGATTCCGCGACGCCGCAATTAAAGCGGAACGTCGTGCTGATGATAAGCTTTCTGATAGTTTTCAATATTATGGCCTGGGGCGTGGCTTTCACGGCCTTTGCTGGCCATCCGCTGCTGATCGGCACATCGCTGCTGGCCTACAGCTTTGGTTTGCGCCATGCGGTTGACGCCGACCATATCGCGGCGGTCGACAATATCACCCGCAAACTGATGCAAGAGGGCCAGCGCCCGGTCTCGGTTGGGCTTTATTTCTCGCTGGGCCATTCGACAACCGTGGTGGCGCTGACTGTGGTGGTGGCCTTTACCGCCAAGGCCTTGGAAGGTTCGTTCAGCCAATACCGCGAGATGGGCGGGATAATCAGCACCTTGATTTCGGCCTCGTTCCTATTTGCAATCGCTGCGATGAATTTCTCAGCCCTGCGCACCACCTGGCACAATTTCAAGCGCGTCGATGCGGGGGGCACGCTGGAAGAGGACGAGATGAGCCTGATGACCGCAGGCGGCGGCATGATGGCGCGCGGGTTTCGTCGGCTGTTTGGGCTGATGGATCGCGGCTGGAAAATCTATCTGCTGGGGCTGCTGTTTGGCCTTGGCTTTGACACCGCCACCGAAGTCAGCCTGTTGGGCATCTCGGCTGCAACTGCAAGCGACGGGCTGTCGCATTGGGCGATCCTGATCTTTCCGCTGCTGTTTTGCGCCGGCATGGCTTTGGTGGATACCATCGACGGCATCTTGATGCTGGGCGCCTATGGCTGGGCGTTTCAAAAGCCGATGCGCAAGATTTTCTATAATCTGACCATCACCTCGCTGTCGGTTTCGGTCGCGGTCTTGGTGGGGGGCATCGAAACCCTCGGGCTGTTGCAAGAAAAGCTGGGGCTGGGCGGGATGTTCTGGGACGGTGTAGCGGGGCTGAATGAAAACTTTGGCCTTTTGGGCTATGGCATCATCGGGCTGTTCATCTTTGGCTGGCTGGCCTCGATGGCGATCTACAAACTGCGGCGTTACGACGAGGTTTAAGCCGCCTCAGCCCGGATCCAATCGACAAAGCGGCCCGCCTTGGCATGACCCTTGCCAAGGCTGGGCTGCAACAGATGAAACCCCTCGGCGGACGCCAGCGCCAAATCAAAGGGCGCGATCAGCCGCCCTGCGGCCAGATCCGCAGCAGCAAGCGAGGCGCGGCCCAAGGCCACCCCGCCACCCTGCCGTGCAAGCGCCAAAGCGGTCAGCGAATTGTCCAATTGCAGGCCTTTGCCCGCATCGACCCCGCTGGCCCCCGCCGCCTTTAACCACAGTCCCCAGCCCTCTTGATAGCCCAGCACATGCAGCAAGCGCTGCTCTCGCAGATCGTCGGGGCTGGTCAGGCGCAGATCGGGGGCGCAAACCGGGGTGATCGTCTCTTGGGTCAGGCGGTGGCTGGTAAAGCCCGCCCAGTCGCCGCGCCCGTATTGGATGTCCAGATCAAAGGCGTCATTGTCAAACGGCCCATTCCAAACCGTCGAGATCACCCGCAGGTTAATGTCGGGGTTGGCGTCCAAAAACGCAGGCAGGCGCGGCGCCAGCCAATTGACCGCAAAGGCCACCGCACAGCGCAGCGTCAAAACCCCGGTGCGGCGCGGGCCAAACACCTCGCGCGTGCCCGCAGCCAAGCGTTCCAACGCATCTTGCACCGAGGGCAGATAGGCCTCGCCCGATTTGGTCAGTTCCAGCGATCTGGCATGGCGAATGAACAAAGGCTGGCGCAAATGCGCCTCTAAGGCTTTGACATGTTTAGATATTGCCGCTTGGGTCAGATGCAGCTCTGCCGCTGCATGGGTAAAGCTGCGTGATCGTGCAGCGGCCTCGAAGGCGCGCAACCATGTCAGCGGCGGCAGATCAGTGATCATCGTGCAAACTCCAAACCTAGCCATAACCTTTTGTAGGGGCATTGGCGCTGAATACATCATTTGACCAGACCCCGCCAGCGGCTTCATCTGGGGCGAAATTCACTGGGAGCTCTGCCGATGTTTTCCGTCTTTCCAACCGCCCGCCTGCGCCCGTCGCCGTTTTACGAAAGCGCTGTCGCCGAGGGCATGACCGCCGCCTCGATCTACAACCGCATGATCATGCCGACCTCTTATGGCGATCCAGCGGCGGAATATTGGCGGCTGATCAATGGCGTGTCGCAATGGGATGTCGGGGTCGAGCGGCAAGTGCAGCTCAAAGGTCCAGACGCGGGCAAATTGGCGCAGATTTTGTCGCCGCGCGATCTGTCGAAATGTCAGGTCGGGCAGGGCAAATATGTGCCGCTGTGCAACCACCGTGGCACCATCATCAACGACCCGATCTTGTTGAAACTGGACGAAGATCTGTATTGGCTGTCGATCGCTGACAGCGACGTATGGTTCTGGGCCTCGGCGATTGCGGCCGAGCGTGGCTTGGATGTGCAGATTTCGGAACCCGACGTCTCGCCGATGGCGCTGCAAGGCCCGATGGCCGAGGACGTGGTGGCGCATGTGATGGGCGATTGGGTGCGTGGGCTGAAGTATTTCTGGTTCAAGGAAACCGAAATCGAAGGCATTCCTGTGGCGGTGCAGCGCTCGGGTTGGTCCAAGCAGGGCGGCTTCGAGATTTATCTGAAAGATGGCACCCAAGGCACCCGGCTGTGGAATATCTTCAAAGAGGCGGGCCAGCCTTGGGGCATCGGCCCCGGTGCCCCCGCTACGGCAGAGCGCACCGAAAGCGGTCTGGTCTCGGTTGGCGGCGATACCGACGATATGACCAATCCTTTCGAAGTGCGTCTGGGCAAATACGTCGATCTGGATGTGGCCGATGATGTTGTCGGCATCAAAGCCCTACGCCGGATCAAGGCCGAGGGCGTCAAGCGTCATCAACTGGGGCTGGTGCTCGAGGGTAGCATCCCCGAGCCGTTGGGCTTTCGGCGCGAAGATATTCGACTGCAGGGCAAGAGCATCGGCATGATGACCAATTGCGTTTGGTCGCCGCGCATTCACGCCAATATCGGCTATGCGCTTGTTTCGGTTGACGCAAAGGTTGGGCAGACGGTCGAAGTAATGCGCGACAAGGGGCCGGTTTCGGCTAAACTGGTCGAGCTGCCGTTCCTATAAGCAACGGCCTGCCAAGGGGGGACCACCATGCGCGCGCATTATGAAGCTGCACCACAAACTCCGGCGAATTTCGTGCCGCTGTCACCGATCTCGTTTCTAGAGCGCGCGGCAAGCGTCTATGCGCCGCTGCCCGCGACCAGCTATCAGGGCATCACCCGCAGCTGGGCGCAGGTGGGGGCAAGGGTGGCAGCTGTCACCGCAGCCTTGCGCGCGCGCGGCATCGGTTTGGGCGATACCGTCTCGGTTTTGTCGCCCAACCGGCCCGAGATGTTCGAGCTGCATTATGCCGTGCCGATGGCGGGGGCGGTGCTGAACGCGATCAACACCCGGCTCGAGGCCGAAACCGTCGCCTATATTCTTGACCATTCCGACAGCCGCATGGTCTTTGCCGATGCCAGCCTAGCACCCCTGCTGCGCGAAGCCTTTGCGATCAACGACAAGGTCTTGCCCGTGGTCGATATCGCCGACCCTGCGGGGCCAGGCTTTGGCGAGGCTGATTATGAGGCTATGGCCGCAGGTCCGCCCGCAGCTTGGGCGCTGCCTGCAGATGAATGGCAGGCCTTGGCGCTGAACTATACCTCGGGCACCTCGGGGCGGCCCAAGGGGGTGATCTATCATCATCGCGGCGCTTATCTGATGGCGCTGGGCACGGTGGCGGGCTGGGCCTTGCCGGCGCATCCGACATATCTGTCGGTGGTGCCGATGTTCCATTGCAATGGCTGGAACCACCCTTGGGCGATGGCGATTGTCGGCGCGCATCTGGTGTTTGCGCGCGATATGTCGCCTGCGGGGCTATTGGCGACCATGACCGAATTTGGCGTCACCCATTTGGGGGCAGCGCCAGTGATCCTGCAGATGCTGTGTGAAAGCCCCGCCGCACCGCCTGACGGGTTTTCCCCGCCAATCAAGGCCTTTACCGCAGGCGCGCCACCGCCCCCCGCCGTGCTGGAAAAGGCCGCCAAACTGGGGCTCGAGGTGATGCAGGTCTACGGGTTGACCGAAACCTATGGCCATATCAGCCAATGCCTGTGGCAAGCGCCTTGGTCCGATCTGCCGATCTCGCAGCAGGCAGAAAAGCAGGCACTGCAGGGCGTGGCCTTTCCAATGGTGGAACCGATCCGCGTGGTTGATCGCGCCACCGGGCTGGATGTGCCCGCCGATGGTGTCACCCAAGGCGAGATCGGCATTCGCGCCAACACTGTGATGAAGGGCTATTACAAAGACCCCGAAGCCACCGCCGAAGCCTTCAAGGGCGGTTGGTTCTGGTCGGGCGATGCGGCGGTGCTGCACCCCGATGGCTATGTGCAAATTCGCGACCGGCTGAAAGATGTGATCATCTCGGGCGGCGAGAATGTGTCCTCGGTCGAAGTCGAAGCGGTGCTGTACCGTCACCCCGCGATCAAAGCCGCCGCTGTGGTGGCGCGCGCGCATGCGCGTTGGGGCGAGGTGCCCTGCGCCTTTGTCGAGTTGCGCGAGGACAAGGCGGTAACCGAAGCCGAAATCATCGGGTTTTGCCGCAGCCATCTGGCGGGCTTTAAAACCCCTAAATCGGTGATTTTCGCCGACCTTCCCAAGACGTCGACCGGCAAGGTGCAGAAATTTATCCTGCGCAATATTGCCCGCGATCTTGGCCCACTCGACGCATAAGGACATGCTATGACGCTTGATATTCTGGGCTTTGGCACCAAAAACCTCACGCTTGATCTGCAAGAGGACGGCGTTTTGGTGATGACGCTGGACCGTGCGGCCAAGCGCAACGCGCTGAATGCCGATACGATCGAAGAATTGGTGACACTGTTTTCGGCCATTCCGCGCGCGGGGGTGCGGGCGGTGGTGCTGGCGGCCAATGGCGATCACTTTAGCGCCGGGCTGGATCTGGTGGAACACCATAAGGCCGACCGCTCGCCTGCCGAATTCATGCATCTGTGCATGCGCTGGCACGAGGCCTTTAACAAAATGGAATATGGCGGCGTGCCGGTGATTGCGGCGCTGAAAGGCGCTGTGGTGGGCGGCGGGCTCGAGCTTGCGTCTTCGGCGCATATTCGTGTCGCCGATGCCTCGACCTATTTCGCCCTGCCCGAGGGGCAGCGCGGGCTGTTCACCGGTGGCGGCGCCACCATTCGCGTTGCAGGTCTGGTGGGCAAGGCGCGGATGATCGACATGATGCTGACCGGCCGCGTCTATAAGGGGCAAGAGGCGATTGATGTTGGCCTTGCGCAATATCTGGTAGAGGACAGCTTATCCGTCGCGCTGGGTTTGGCGCGCAAAGCCGCGCAAAACCTGCCGCTGACCAATTTCGCGATCTGCTCGGCGATCAGCCATATGGGCAATATGTCGGCCTTTGACGCCTCTTATGCCGAGGCAGTGGTGGCGGGCGTGGTCAACACCCAGCCCGCAGCCCGCGACAGGCTTGACGCCTTTGCCAAGGGCACCGCCGCGCGCATTCGGCCCGAATAGGGCGCGCTTGGCCACCGCGACCAAGCCCTAAGCGGGCTTGGTCAGCGCGGTCCAAGCCTGATACTGCGTCAAGAACACCCGCCCGTTCAGATGCGCCAACAGCTCACTGCCGCGCATCCGGTCCATCACTGGGCCTTTCACCTCGGAGAGATGAAAGCCGACGCCCATGCTGATAAAGCGGGTGTTGATTGCCTCTAAGGCCTCAAGTGCCGAAAGGTCGATCTCGTTCACCGCGCCGCACATCAAGATCACATGCCGCACCGGACAATTGGCGGCAACGCGGTTCAGCATGTAATCCTCCAGAAACCGCGCATTGGCGAAATACAGGCTCTCATCCACCCGCAGCGTCACCACGGCCGGATCGGTCAGCACGGCATGGCGGTTGATGTTGCGAAAATGCTCGGTCCCCGGCACCAAGCCCACCTCGGCCACATGCGGGCGCGAGGTTTTGTAAAGAAACAGCAACAGCGAGATCAGCACCCCGCCCGAAACCCCGATTTCAACCCCAAAGCCCAAGGTCGCCAAAATCGTCACCAGCACGGCGGCGAAATCGGCCTTGGAATAGGCCCAGGCCCGCGTCAGGATCGAAAAATCCACAAGGCTTAGCACCGCCACAATGATCGTGGCCGCCAGCGTCGCCTTGGGCAGGTAATAGACCAAAGGCGTCAGCGCCACGGCAGCAATCGCCAGACCAACGGCGGTAAAGGCCCCCGCCGCGGGCGTCTCGGCCCCGGCATCGTAATTCACCACCGAGCGCGCAAATCCCCCCGTCACCGGATAGCCGCCTGTAAAGGCTGCCCCGATATTGGCCATGCCAAGCCCGATCAATTCCTGATCCGGCACAATGCGTTGCCGCTTTTTCGCGGCCAAGGTTTGCGCCACCGAGATCGATTCCACAAAGCCGATGATCGAGATCAGCAGGGCGGGCAGCGCCAGATCGCCAATCAGCTTTGGCGAAAACGAAGGCAGCGTCAGCGGCGGCAATTGCTGCGGCACGCTGCCCACAATCGACACGCCATGTTCGCCCAGATTAAACCCCCAAGCCAGCAGGGTGGTGACCACAACCGCCGCCACCGGCCCGGCCTTTGACGCCACCTCGACCGATTTTCCCCGCCATCCGCGCGCCAGCAGCAGCGCCTTTAGCCCGCCGCGCCGCACCCAGAACAAAAACGCCGTCGCCGTCGCGCCAATCGCCAGCGTGATCAAGCTGGTATTGCCCAGATGCGTCAGAAACGACGGCAACACCTGCACCAAAGTCTCGCCCTCGGCCTTGACGCCAAAGATCGACTTCATTTGGCTCATCGCGATCAAAAGGCCCGAGGCGGTGATGAACCCAGAGACCACAGTATGGGACAGAAAATTCGCGATAAACCCCAGCCGAAACACACCCAAGGCCAGCAGCATCAGCCCCGATAACAGCGCAAGCGTCAGGGCCGCCGAGGCATAATCGGCCGTGCCCGCCTCGGCCACCTTGCCAATCGTCGCCGCCGTCATCAGCGACACCACCGCCACCGGCCCCACCGCCAGCGCGCGGCTGGTGCCAAAGACCGCATAAAGCATGATCGGCAGGATCGAGGCATAGATCCCCGCCTCGGGCGGCAGACCCGCAAGCATGGCATAGGCCAAAGATTGCGGAATAAGCATGATTGTGACGATCAGGGCTGCGACCAGATCATTCGACAGGCTGGCGCGCGAATAGGTTTTGCCCCAGTCCAGAATGGGCAAATAGCGCAGCAAGGGGCGGAAGTTCATAACGTCAGGCTTTCTTTTTCTTCTCGGTCACAAAAGAGGTGGCAACCATTCCCAGCGCCATCGCGGCGATAAAGGTCCAAACCTCGGGCAGCAGGGTGCCAAGGGCAGGCAGCGCGCCGCCCGGACAAAATCCGGTGATGCCCCAGCCAATGCCAAAGATCGCAGCACCGCCCACCAGGCGTGCGTCGATCACGCGGCTGGTGGGCAGCGTGAATTTGCTGTCAAACAGCGGCTCGCCCTTGGGCAGAACCAGCCGGTAGCCCACAAAGGTCACCGCCAGCGCGCCGCCCATCACAAAGGCAAGGCTTGGGTCCCAAGTGCCGGTGATATCAAAGAAATTCAAGACCTTGGCCGGGTTGGCCATGCCCGCCACCGCAATGCCGGTGCCAAAGATCACGCCGATAAGATAGGTTACGATCAGACGCATTTATGCCCCCACCACATGGCGCAGCACATAGACCGTGGCGACGCTAAATCCCATGAAAACCAGCACGGCCACCAAGGAGCGTGGCGACATCCGCGCCAGCCCGCAGACCCCGTGCCCCGAGGTGCAGCCTGCCCCCAAAGTCACGCCAATGCCCACCAAAACCCCGCCGACGACCAGCGCGTTATGGCTCATTTCAGCCTCGACCACTGGCATATTGCCCGTGGCCAGAAACACCACCCAAGGCCCGGTCATCATGCCAAGGATCACAGCGACCCGCCACAGCCAGTCTTTTTGTGAAGCAGGCGCAAAGACGCCTGCCAAAATTCCTGTGGCCCCCATGACGCGACCCAAGGTCAACATCAACAGCACGGCCGATAGGCCAATCAAGCTGCCGCCAAACAGCGATTGCAGCGGCGTAAATGCGGTTTCCAAAGCGACACTCCTCCCGGTCTTTTGCGCCTGATGCGCGTTGCGCCATAGGCTAAGACAGATAGGACTAAAATTACATCTATAAAGATGAATGTGGGAATATTATTTCCGCAGCGCCCGCGCCACGCCGCGCAATTCGGCCAGCCCGCGCATCCGTCCGATCAGCGGATAGCCGGGATGGGTGGCACGACCAATATCGGCCAAAAGATCATGGCCGTGGTCGGGGCGCATCGGCAGGGGTGTGTCGCGCCCTGCCTCGGCCGCCAGCAGCGCCGCGATCAGCGCCACCATATCGGTGTCGCCGTCCAGATGGGCTGCCTCTTCAAAGGATCCATCGGGTTCTTTGCGCACATTGCGCAGATGCGCGAACCAGATACGATCGGCAAAGCGGCGGGCAATCGCGGGCACATCATTGGCCGGATTGGCGCCCAAAGATCCCGAACACAGCGTCAAGCCATTGGCCGGATCATCCACCGCCGCCAAGACCCAAGCGATATCTTCGGCGTTCGAGACAATGCGCGGCAGCCCCAGAATATCGCGCGGCGGATCGTCGGGGTGCACGCAAAGCCGCATGCCCAATTCGGCGGCACAAGGCACCACCTCTTGCAAAAAGCGTTTGTAATTGGCGCGCAACTCGTCGCGGCCAATGCCCTGATAAAGCTTTAGCGCCGCGCGCAGCCCTGCGATGTCATAGCGGTCATAGGCCCCGGGTAGGCCCGACATTATCGCATGCAGCAGACCTTCGCGCGTGGCCTCATCGGCCGCTTGAAACCAAGCCGCCCCGCGTGCGCGCACGCAGGCAGGATAATCGGCCTCTGCCTCGGTGCGGCCCAACATGTGGATTTCAAAGGCCGCCATCTTATAGGCCTCAAAGCGCAGACAGGCCCCGCCACCCGCGACGGGGGCCTTAAGGTCGGTGCGGGTCCAATCTAGCAGCGGCATAAAGTTGTAACAGATCACCTTGACGCCCTCGGCCGCCAAATTGCGCAGGCTGTCGCGGTAATTGGCGAAAAGCGGTGCCAGATCGCCCTCGCCGCGCTTGATCCGCTCGTGGATCGGCAGGCTTTCGACCACCTCCCAAGTGAACCCTGTCGCTTCGATCATAGCACGGCGCGCCGCAATCGCTGCGCGCGGCCAAACCTCGCCGTAGCCGATCTCGTGCAGGGCGGTCACGATCCCAGTCGCGCCGGTCTGGGCGATTTCGGGCAGGGTGATGGCATCCAGAGGGCCAAACCAGCGCCAGCTTTCGATCATCTTACGCGTTCCTTTTCACACTATCTGCCACCGCAGCCCGCGCGCCAAGGCGGTGCAATTGGGCATAGCTGCGGCGCAGGATCGGGTCAAACTGGGCGGCTTGGGCGGCCGAGAATACCGCGCGCTGTGCTAAAAGCGCGCCGACCGGATCGGCGCTATTGGCCGCCAGATGCAGGGCTGCGGCCATCGGATCTTTGACCTCGATCGCCGCCCCCGTCTCATCGCGGCCTGAGACATAGCGCATCCAGCCCGCCACCGCCAAAGCCAGACCGGGGCAATCGCCCTTGGCCTCGGCCATGGTGCCCAAAATCCGCTGCGGCAGCTTTTGGCTGCCATCCATCGCGATTTGGCAGCAGCGGTGCCGGATCGCGGGGTTTTGATAGCGCGCAAGCAAGGCCGCCGCATAGGCCTGCAGATCGACGCCTTGCGGCGGGGTCAGCACCGGCGTGATCTCGGCCCAAAGCAGCTGCGCGAAGGCGGCAAAATCGCGGTCGGCGACGGTGTCCGCGATGGTCTCGAACCCCGCCAGATAACCCAGATAGGCAAGCGCCGAATGGGTGCCGTTCAGCATTCGCAGCTTCATCAACTCGAAAGGCGCGACATCCTTGACCATTTGCACCCCGACAGCCGCGAAATCGGGCCGCGCGCCGCCGACAAAATCATCCTCGATCACCCATTGCCGAAACAGTTCGTGGATCACCGGGGCGGCATCCAGCAGGCCCGTGGCCGTGGTCACCCGCGCCAGATCCTCGGGCTTGGTCGCAGGCACGATCCTGTCAACCATGGTGGCGGGAAAGCGCGCGTGTTGGGCGATCCATTCAGCCAAATCGGCGTCAAGGGCGCGGGCAAACTGCAAAACCACGCCGCGCAGCACCGCGCCGTTATGTGGCAGGTTATCGCAAGACAGCAGGGTAAAGGGCGCCACCCCCGCCTGACGGCGCAGGGCCAAGGCCCGCACCAGATAGCCAATCGCCGAGCGCGGCAGCGGGTTCGCCAAATCCTGCACGATATCGGGATGCTCAAAGTTCAGCACCTCGCTGGCAGGCAGGTGGCAATAGCCCTTCTCGGTCACCGTCAGGCTGACAATGCGCACCGCAGGATCGGCCATAGCCGCCAGCAGCGCCGCAGGGTCTTTCGTGGCGACAAGGATATTTTCAATCACATCAATGATCTGCGCGCTATCGCCTTTGGGCCCTGCCTCAAGCGCTGTATAAGCAAAGCCTTGCGGCGCAAGCCTGTCGTGCAGGCCCGCCGATTGCAGGCTTGCGGCCAGAATGCCCCAATCGCCTCCCGAGGCCGCCATGGCTTCGGCGACATAAATCGCCCCATGCGCGCGGAAAAACGCACCAAGGCCCAGATGCACAATGCCAACCGCAGGCCGCACGGCGGCCCGGCGTGTCACCCTATCTTGCAAGCCAGCCTCCATCGACAGTCAGCCCTGCGCCGTGGATATCCTTTGCCGCAGCCAAAGCAAGGAAAACCGCAGCGCATTGGTGCAAAGCTGTCGATCAGCACCCCCGCCTGACGGCAGCGCCCCTGCATGCGGCTGATGGCGCAGCGCTCTTCGGCATCACCGCCGGTTTTTCCGCCAAAACCTGCCGCGAAAAGGCTGTTTCGTGGCAGAATCTGCGCGCCCCAAGGCAGGGAAGGGGTCAAAGTCGATAGGCCTTTTTCACCAGGCGATATGTCAGGTCGTAGGCGACCTCATAGGCCTCGTCTTCTGCCAGCCGCCCTGTGGCGACAAGTTCAGCGAGGTAGCCACAATCCACCCGACGCGCGACGTCATGGCGCGCGGGGATCGAACAAAAGGCGCGGGTGTCGTCGTTGAAACCGACGGTGTTGTAAAACCCTGCCGTTTCGGTGGTGTTTTCGCGAAAGCGCTTCATGCCTTCGGGGCTGTCAAAGAACCACCACGGCGGCCCCAGTTTCAGCGCGGGATAAACCCCCGCCAAGGGCGCAAGTTCGCGGCTTTGGGTGGTTTCATCCAAGGTAAAGGCGATGATCGACAGCCGCGGATCGGTGCCAAAGGCATCCAGCAGCGGGCGCAGCGCGCGCACGTAATCGGTGCGGCTGGGAATATCAAAGCCCTTGTCGCGGCCAAAGCGCGCCAGCATCTCGCTGCAATGATTGCGCACAGATCCGGGGTGAATTTGCAGCACCAGCCCGTCATCAAGGCTCATCCGCGCCATTTCCGTCAGCATCTGGCCGCGAAAGCAATCGGCCTCCTCGGCGCTGGCCTGCCCAGCCTTGACGCGGTCAAACAGCGCTTCGGCCTCTGTGGGGGGCAAGTTTTCGGTGCGTGCCGTGGGGTGGCCATGGTCGCTTGATGTCGCGCCAAAGCTGATGAAATAGGCCCGCCGCTTGCGATGCGCTGCCAGATAGCCCGTCCAGCTGCTGCAATCTTCGCCCGTCAACGCGCCAAACTGCGCCAAATTCGCGGCAAAGCCGGCAAATTCGGGGTCAACCACCGCGTCGGGGCGATACGCGGTGATCACGCGGCCCGACCAGCCGCTTTGCGCGATCATCCGGTGCCAGCGCAGATCGTCAAGCGGGCTTTCGGTGGTGGCGATCACCTCGATGTTAAAGCGTTCAAACAGCGCGCGGGGCAGAAATTCGGTGCGGGTCAGGCAATCGGCGATATGGTCGTAAAACGCATCCGCCGTGGCAGGGCCAAAGCGATCTTGCAGGCCAAAAACCTCGGCAAAGGCGTGGTCGATCCACAAAGACGAAGGCGTGCCGCGCAGCAGGTAGTAATGCTGCGCAAACAGCCGCCAGATCTTGCGCCCGTCGGTTTCCACCGCCCCACCATCGGCACGCGGGACGCCCAGCGCTTCAAGCGATACACCCTGCGAAAACAGCATGCGAAACACATAGTGGTCGGGGGTCACAAACAGCTGGGCCGGGTCAGGGAAGGGCAGGTTTTCGGCAAACCAACGCGGGTCGGTATGGCCATGCGGGCTGACAATCGGCAGCGCCTTGACGCTGTCATAAAGCGCGCGCGCCAGATCCCGGCAGCGCGGATCAATCGGCAAGAGTCTGTCGGCGTCCAATCTTGGCAAGGCGGCTCTTTCCGTCATCTATGCTTTGGGCTGAGCCCAATCAGTTCTGGTATTCTTGAAGCCTAATATGTTAGATTATCACAGCTGTCAATTCTAGGAGCCGCCATGTCTGAAACCGCTTTGCTCAGCCCGCTCGAGCCCATGGTCCGCGCCTCCATCGCCGATCAGGTGTTTGATGTACTGCATCAGCAAGTGCTGTCGCTGGCCTTGCCGCCGGGCACCAAGATGTCAGAAGCAGCGATTGCCAAGCAGCTGAATGTCTCGCGCCAGCCGGTGCGCGATGCGTTTCACCGCTTGTCCAAGCTGGGGTTTTTGCTGATCCAACCGCAAAAGGCGACGCAGGTCAGCCCTATTTATATCCAAGACATCCTGCGGGCGCGCTTTGTGCGCAGCTCGATCGAGGTCGAGGTGATCCGCCGCGCAGCGCAAGGGCTGACGACGCAGACGCTGGCACAGCTTGACGCCAATCTGGCCGAACAACAACAGGCCGTGGCCAGCGCTGATCGTGCGCGCTTTCACCGTTTGGACGACGCCTTTCACCATCTGCTGTGTCAAGGCGCGGGCGTCGGCTTTGTCTGGAAGACCCTTCAGGAAAACAAAGCCCACACCGACCGCCTGCGCTATCTGTCGCTGTCAGAAGGCTCTGCGCGTGCGATGCAAGGCCATATCCGCATTCTGGCCGCGCTGCGCGCGCGCGATGGCGAGGCGGCAGTGGCTGAATTGCGCAGCCATTTGGGCCGGATCGAGGGCATCATCGCCGATCTGCGCGCGGCCAATGCCGCGTGGTTTTCGGACGAGGGCTAGCCGATGCGGATGGTTTTTGTCGGCGAAGCGATGGTCGAACTTGCCCCCGAGGCCGGGCTTTATCGCCGTGGCTTTGCGGGCGATACCTTTAATATGGCGTGGTATGCGCAAAAGCTGGCGCCAGACTGGCAAACCGATTTCGTCTCGGCGATCGGCGATGATGCGATCTCGGCTGAATTTTCGGGCTTTGTGGCACAGGCTGGGATCGGCACCGCCCATCTGCAGGTGATCCCCGAACGCAGCCTTGGGCTTTACATGATTTCGCTGCAAAACGGCGAGCGCAGCTTTGCCTATTGGCGTGGCCAGTCTGCCGCGCGCCGCTTGGCCGAGGATGCGGCTGCGCTGAACGCGGCTTTTGCGGCGGCCGATCTGGTGGTGTTTTCCGGCATTACGCTGGCGATCCTTGAAGGCAAGGGGTGCGACAGGCTGGCGCAGGCGCTGCAAGCGGCGCGCGCGACAGGCGCGCGGATTGCCTTTGATCCCAATATCCGGCCCAGACTCTGGGCCAGCGGCGACGAGATGCGCGCCTGCCTGACCCGCTTTGCTGGCCTGTCTGATATTGTGCTGGCGTCCTTTGACGACGAGGCGGCGCATTTTGGCGACGGCGACCGCCAAGCCACGCTTGCGCGTTATCTGAGCGCGGGGGCTGGGGCGGTGGTGGTCAAGGATGGGGCGGCGCAGGTGCTGGCACAGATCGGCGGCCAAAGCTATGCCTATAGCCCCGACCCGGTGCATAGCGTCACGGACAGCACCGCAGCCGGTGACAGCTTTAACGCGGGTTTTCTGACCGCTTGGCTGGCCGGTCAGCCTGTAGAGGCGGCGCTTGCGGCGGGGGCCGCACTTGCCGGCCGCGTGATCCAATACCGCGGCGCATTGGCGCAGCAGGCGCTGGCCTAGGCCCGCGATCTTGCCTTTGGCGCTTGCCTGCCGCATTCTGCCGACCTCAGCTTTGAAAGGCCGCAAGATGGATCCCGATTTCTGGCACGCGCGCTGGAGCCAAAACCAGATCGGCTTTCACGAGCCACAAGAAAACCCCCTGCTGCTGGCACATCTTCCTGCCCTTGCCTTGCCACCACAAGCGCGGGTGTTTTTGCCGCTTTGTGGCAAGACCAAAGACATTGGCTGGCTGTTGTCGCAAGGCATCCAAGTGGCGGGGGCCGAGTTAAGCCCGCTTGCTGTCGATCAGCTGTTTGCCGATTTGGGCGTGCTGCCTGCGATTACCCAGCAGGGCGATTTGCGCTGCTATCAGGCCGATGGACTGACGGTCTTTGTGGGCGATATCTTTGCGCTGACGCCGGATGTGCTGGGGCCCGTCGATGCGGTCTATGACCGCGCGGCCTTGGTGGCGCTGCCCGACGCGATGCGGCAACGCTACGCAGCGCATTTGACCCTGCTGACGCAAAGCGCGCCGCAGCTGCTGATCTGTTTTGCCTATGACCAAAGCCGCTTTTCCGGCCCGCCGTTTTCGGTTTCGGGCCAAGAGGTCGCAAGCCTTTATGGCGCGCGCTATGACATTCGCGCCTTGGCGGATCAGCCTGCGACCGGGGGGCTGCAAGCCCGCGCTGCGGCCGAGCAGGTCTGGCATCTGACGCCAAAGCCCTAAAGCGTTAAAGCTGCACCACTGGCCCAGCGGCGGCGGCGGCATCTTCGCCGTCATGGGTGACCAGCAACACCGGCAGGGCGCGGGCGCGGGCATGGTCAAAGACGAAGCTGCGGATCTCGGCACGCAGGCCTGCGTCCAGCCGTGAAAAGGGCTCGTCCAGCAGCAGGGCTTGCGGTTCGGCCAGCAGGGTGCGCATCAGGGCTGCGCGCGCGCGCTGCCCGCCTGAAAGCGTGGCCGGATCGCGGTTGTAAAACCCGCCAAGGCCCGCCGTCTGCAAGGCCGCCTCGACAGCGCCGCGCCGCGCCGCGCGGCCCCGCAGCTTGGCGGTCAAGCCAAAGGCCAGATTGTCGCCCACCGACAAATGGCCAAACATCACCGCGTCTTGAAACATCATGCCGATGCCGCGCGCCTCGGCGGGCAGGGCGGTCAGATTGCGCCCGCCCAGCCAGATGCGCCCGCTTTGCACAAAACCCGGCACCAAATGCCCGGCAATCGCATCCAGCAGCGTCGATTTCCCCACCCCTGACGGCCCCATCACCGTAACCACCGTTGCAGGGGTCACCGTCAGTGTCAGCGGCGCAAACAGCGCTTGCCCGCCACGCGTGCTGATCGTCAGCGCCTCGATCTGCAAGGCCATCACATCCCCCCCCGCAAAGCCCGCCGGTTGCGATAAAACACGCGCGGCACCGCCAACGCCAGCCCATAAGCCGCAAAGGGCAGCGCCGCTTGCAGCACCGCATAGGTGCCAACCACCCGCCTGTCAGAGCCAGAGGCCAGCGTCACCGCCTCGGTTGCAAGCGTGGCAATCCGCCCCGCCCCCATAAACAGCGTCGGCAGATATTGCGCCACCGAAACCGCAAAGCCAATCGCTGCGGCCACCAAAATCGGCCCCAAAAGCGCCGGCAGTTTGACCGAAAACAGCCGCCGATTTGCCCCGGCCCCCAAGCTTGCCGCCGTGCGGATCAGCGCTGGGTCCAGCGCGCGCCAAGGCTCTGACAGCGCAATCATCACATAGGGAAACACGAACAAAGCCTGCGCCCAGATCACCGCCGTAACACCGCCCGTCAGCCCCATGCGCAAAAACAAAAGGTTCAGCCCATAAAGAAACCCGATCTGCGGCAACAACAGCGGCAGATAGATCAGCGCGCTCGCCCAAGCAGCCCTTGGCGTGCGGCTGCGGTCTTCGGCCTCAAGCCAGGCCACCGCCAGCGTCAGGCAAAGCGCTGTCACCGCCAGCCCCAGCCCCAGCGTATTTCCCGCCGCGCGGCCCCACCCGCCTTGCGGATTGGCCCAGATCCGCAGGCTCCAGCTTTCGGGCAGCGGGTCAGGAAAGCTCCAACGAAATGCGAAAGACCACAGCAGCAGCACCGCAAGGGCGGCAAACCCCAAGCCCAGCACGGCGATGCCAAGGCCCGCGGCCAGCCGCAGCGCGCCCGCCTCTGCCCGCCCGCGCGCCCCCCTGCGCAGCCAGATCAGCCCCGCCCGCGCCACCCCCCGCTCGGCCAGCCCCCAGCCCAGCAAGACCGCCGCCACCCCTGCCGCAGTCAGCACCGCCCCCGCCGAGGCCGGATAGACCATCGCCAGATCCGGGTCGCCAAACCAGCGCGTCACCGCCACCGCAAGCGTCGGCGGATTCGAGGGGCCAAGGATAATCGCCATATCCACACAAGACAGCCCATAGGCCTGCACCACCAAGACCGGCAGGCGGATCAGCGGCCAAAGCTGCGGCAAGATCAGCCGCAGCCAAACCGCAGCCGCGCCATAGCCCAAAGACCGCCCCAGCGACAAGCTTGTGGCAATCGGCACCTGCCGCGCCGCCACCAGCAGCACCAGCAGCAAAAACGGCAGCTCTTTCAACACCAGCCCCAGCAACAGCGCAAGCCCCGCCGCATCCTGCACCGTGGCCACAAGTGGGGGGTCCTGCCAGCCAAGCGCTGCCGCCAGCAGCCGTGCGATCCAGCCGGCAGGCGCAATCAAAAACCCAAAGCCAATCGCCACCGCCGCATGCGGCACCGCCAGCACGGGGGCAAGCAGCCGCGCCCCCCAGCCCTGCCGCCCGCTGGTTTGCAAAGCGAGGCAAAGCCCCAGCGCCAAGATCAACGCCACCAGGGTCGATCCGACCCCAGTGATCAGGCTTAAGCGCAGGCTGGTGGCCATGCCGGGCAGGGCAAACAGCTGGCTCCAGGGCGCAAGCGACAGCCCGCCGCCCAAGCCCTCATGCAGGCCAAAGGCCGTGCGCAGGGTCTGGCCCGCACCCGCCACAATCGGCAAGACCACGGCCAAAACCACCGCGATCAGCACCGACCGGCGCAGCGCTTGGCCCTCTGGCCTCATTTGGTGTAACGCTTTGCCCAGTCTTCGCTCAGCCGGCTCATCCAGCTTGCGTGCGGTTCCAGCAGGGTCGGGCCCAGATCGGCCAAAGCGGGCAGGGCAGGGGCGCTGGGCAGGGCCGCAAAGGCCGCAAGCCCTGCCGCATCCAGCTTGTCACTGTCCAGCACCGAAAAGCTGCCCAGAACCGTGATATCTTGCATATGGGCTTGGGTTGCAGGCTCTAGCAGAAAGTTCGCCACCACCTCGGCCCCGGCGGTATGGGCTGCGTTAAACGGAATGGCGACAAAGCTGATATTGCCGATCGAACCCGCCTTTGGCACCCAGACCCGCGCAGTTTCGGGCAAACTGCCATCGGCAATCGCAGCCGCAGTGCTGGCCGGATCAAAAGACATCGCAATGTCGATCTCGCCGTCGTTCAGCATCTGGGCTTGCACGGATTCGTTTTCGGGAAAGGTTTCGCCTTGCCGCCACAGATTGGGGCGCAGCGCGTCATACCATGCCCAAAGCGGCGCGGTTTGCGCGGCAAAGGCCGCCTCGGTCACCGGCTGTTGCAATGCGGCCGGATCGGGGGCAAGCTCGATCAGCGCTTGTTTTAAAAACGTCGCCCCCATGAAGTTTGACACCGAAGGATGCGTCAAACGGCCCTTGTGGGCGGCGGCCCAAGCGACGAACCCCGCCATATCTTCGGGCATATCCTGCACCCGTTTGCTGTCATAGCTGAAGACAAACTTCGCCAGACGCCAGGGCGATTCCATGCCCTCGACCGGCACGGTGAAATCGACCGAAGCCGGCGCATTTGGCCCCAGATCCAGATATTTGGCGTTCGGCAGGTCAGCGACAAAGGGGCCATGCAGCAGGCCCTGTTGCTTCATCGCCAGAAAATTCGGCCCATTGATCCAGATCATATCGACCGAGCCGCCACTGCTTTGCCCCGCCGCCTGTTCGGCCAACACGCGCGAGACCGCCTCGGCGGTGTCGGTCAGCTTGACCTGCTCGATCTTGACCCCGTAGCGCGCCTCGGTCTGAGTGCTGGCCCAAGCGATAAAGGCATTAGTGCGCGCATCGCCGCCCCAGGCGTTCCAGTAAACCGTCTGCCCGCGCGCGGCCTCTAAGGTTTGCGGCCAATCGGCAAGGGCAGGGGTGGCAAGGCCAAGGCAAAGGGCGGTCAACAAGGCAAAACGCATCAAAGATCCTTTTCGGTTTTAAGCATAGTAAAGGCCTGCCAGCCCATGCGCCAGCGCACAAAAGTGGTCAGCGCGCAGGCCAGCGCGAACAGCAGCGCCAGCAGCGGAAACCCTGCGGGGAACAGACACATCAGCGCAAAGATCGCAATGGTTTCAGCGCCTTCAGTCAGCCCGCCCAGATAGGCGATGCCCTTGTGCGGATAGGCCTTTGTGGTTTCGCCGCGCTTGGCTGCAATGGCTGCAAAGGCCAGAAACGATGATCCGGTGCCGACAAAGCTTGCGATCAACAGCGCGGCATAAAGCGCGTTTTGCGCCGGATCGGCCAGCGCAAAGCCCAAGGGCAGCAGCGCGTAGAACAGAAAATCAAGGCAGATGTCCAAAAAGGCGCCGCGATCGGTCGGCCCAACTTGCCGCGCCACGGCGCCGTCCAAGCCATCGGCCAGCCGGTTCAGCGCCAGGATCACAAGGGCGGTGTGATACTGGCCCAGCCAAAGCGCGGGAACGATCAACAGGCCAAGGCAAAATCCTGCGATGCTGATCTCATCCGCGCCAATCCCGCGCGCCACCAACAACCGCGCAGGCGCCGCCAAAAGCCTGCGTTGCAGCGGCAAAAGTTTTGCGTCAATCATTCAAGGTGGCCCCAGATCCCCAGCTTTGCGGTTTTACGCCCATAGCAGAGAAGAGAGCCCCGCGCCAATCACGAACTGTTTGGCACGACCTCTTTGACACGCCGTCCGCTAAGGGATCAAGACCGTGCGGATCAGCATCGCGATGGTGCCAATCACCACGATGCCCGCCAGATAAATCCCCACAAACCACAGCCAGCGCCGCATCAGTGGTAGCCATCTTCAGGCCGAACCTTGCCGCGAAACACCCAATAGGAATAGGCGGTATAGGCCAGGATCATCGGGATCAGCACCAAGGCCCCCACCAGCAGAAAGGCCAACGAAGACTCTGGCGCTGCGGCTTCGGCAATGGTCAGGCTTGGCGGCACGATATGGGGGTAAAAGCTGATACCAAGCCCGATATAAGACAGCGCAAACAGCCCCAAGGTGGCAACAAAAGGCCGCCCGTCATGGCCATCGCGCAAACCGCGCCACAGCACCCAAGCCACCGCCAGCACCAAAAGCGGCACGGTCAGCGAAAATACGATGGTCGGATAGCCAAACCAGCGCGCCATATACTCGGGCCGTACAAAGACGGTGGCAAGGCTTACCGCGCCGATCAGCGCCACAAAGCCCAAGGCCAGCGGCTTGGCTATGGCTTGGGCGCGGGCTTGTAGCGCGCCTTCGGTCTTCATGTTCAGCCATGTTGCCCCCAGCAGCGCATAGCCTGCCACCAGCGCCACCGCCGTCAGCACCGAAAACGGCGTCAGCCAATCCCATGTGCCCCCGCCAAAGCTGCGGCCCTGCACGGTGATGCCCTGCACCAAGCCGCCCAGCGCCAAGCCCTGCGCTATGGCTGCAAGGATCGACCCCAGCGCAAAGCCCCATTCCCAAAACCCCTGCATCCGCTTGGTGCGATGCACGAATTCAAAGGCGACGCCGCGAAAGATCAACCCCAGCAGCATGACGATAATCAGCGGATAAAGCGCGGGCATCACAATGGCATAGGCCAGCGGAAACACCGCAAACAGCCCGCCACCGCCTAAAACCAGCCATGTCTCATTGCCATCCCACACCGGGGCAATCGTGTTCATCGCCAGATGCTTTTCGCCGCGATCCTTCAAGAAAGGCGACAAGATACCGATGCCCAGATCAAAGCCATCCAGACAGACATAGGCCAGCACCGCAAAAGCAATCAGCGCCGCCCAGATTGAGGCAAGATCAAAGATCATTTCGCGTCTCCCTTATGGCTCAGACCTGCAAGCTGGGTGATGCCTGCGCTGCGGGTTGGACCGATTTCATCCAGCGAAATCTGATCCTTGGGTCGTTTCGACATCAGCCGCAGCACATAGAAGGTGCCCGACCCAAAGACAAAGAAATAGACCAGGATAAAGGCCACAAGCGAGGTGCCAACGCTGGCCGCACTCAGCGTCGAGGCGCTGTCCGAGGTGCGCAGCAGCCCGTAGACGGTAAAGGGCTGGCGGCCAACTTCGGTGGTGATCCAGCCGCAAAGCACGGCCAGAAACCCCGATGGCCCCATCACAAAGGCAGCGCGGTGCAACCATTTCGCCTGATAAAGCCGCCCCTTCCAGCGCGCAAAGGCCGACCAAAGCCCAATGCCCAGCATGGCAAAACCAGCCGCCACCATGATACGGAAGGTCCAGAAGATCAGCGCCGATTTCGGGCGATCCTCGGGCGGGAAGGCATCAAGCCCCTGCATCGGCGTATCAAGATCATGCGTCAGGATCAGACTGCCCAACAGCGGAATCTCGACCGCGTAATGCACGGTCTCGGCCTTATCATCGGGGATGCCAAACAGGATCAGCGGCACGCGGCCTTCGGGATAGCCTTCAAAATGCCCCTCCATCGCGGCAATTTTGGCGGGCTGATGTTCCAGCGTGTTCAAGCCATGCGCATCGCCAGCCACAATCTGAATCGGGGTGACAATCAGCGCCATCCACATCGCCATCGAAAACATCACCCGGGCTGACGCACTTTCAGGGCTGCGCATCAAATGCCATGCCCCCACGGCGCCAACCACAAAAGCCGTGGTCAGGTAGGCCGCCAGCACCATATGCACCAGACGGTAGGGGAACGACGGGTTAAAGATAATCGCAAGCCAATCTTCGGGAATAAACTGACCCACCTCGTTGATTGTATAGCCCGCAGGTGTCTGCATCCAGCTGTTCACACTCAGGATCCAAAACGCCGAAAACAGCGTGCCCGCCGCCACAATTGTGGTCGCCGCCATATGCAGGCGCGGCCCAACCCTTTCGCGGCCAAACAGCATGATGCCCAGAAAACCCGCCTCTAGGAAAAATGCCGAAAGCACCTCATAGCCCATCAAAGGCCCGATCACCGGGCCAGCTTTGTCAGAAAACACTGCCCAATTGGTGCCAAACTGATAGGACATCACAATGCCCGACACCACACCCATGCCAAAGACCACTGCAAAGATGGTCTTCCAATAGTTGAACAGCCGCAGATAAACCGGATCTCCGCGCCACAGCCACAACCCGTTCAGCACCATCAAAAAGCTGGCCAGCCCGATGCTGAAGGCTGGAAAAATGATATGGGCCGAAATTGTGAATGCAAATTGTGCTCGGGCCAGATCAAGGGCAGAAAAGCCGAAATCCATAGTTGTCTCCTGTCGCGCGATGCTCGCGCCGTCTCTGGGACATAGGCTATCGGGCAGGCCACAGCGATTTGGTGAAGTGTCGCAGGCCTATCACGAAGCCGCGAGGTTACAAAACGGTAAGTTTTCCGCAAGCCGCGCGACAGCGCCGGGCGCGAGGCTCTCTGCACCGACCCGCAGATGCGGGCCCTTGTTTCAGGAGCACTCCCATGTCCAAGCCTTTGTCCTTTCGCCTGCATGCCTCGCTGCGGGCTGCCTTGATGGCCAGCACGCTGGCGGCAACCTTGGCCCTGCCCTCTGCGGTGACCGCGCTGCACGCCGAAGTGCCGCTGTCGGGCTATGCCGATTTGGTGCAAAAAGTAACGCCTTCGGTGGTCTATATCGAAGTGACCGCCAAATCTGATCCCGCCGAGATCGCCAGCGCCCAAAACGCCCCCGATCCGTTTCAAGAGTTCATGAAGCGCTTTGGCATGCCTGAGCAGAACTTCGGCCAAAGCCCCGATCAAAATCAATCGCCAGACCAGCAACCCAATGGTGGGGTGATGCATGGTTTGGGCTCGGGCTTTATCATCTCGGGGGATGGCGAGGTGATCACCAACAACCATGTGGTCAAAGGCGCAACGGCGATCAAAGTCACGCTGCAAGACGGCAAGACCTATACCGCCCATGTCATCGGCACCGATCCGATGACCGATGTCGCGCTGATCAAACTGGAAGGGGCTGCAAATCTGCCCGCAGCCAAGCTTGGCAACGCCGATCCCTTGCGGGTGGGCGATGCGGTGGTGGCGATTGGCAATCCCTTTGGGCTTGGCAGCACGGTGACCTCGGGCATCGTCTCGGCGCTGGGGCGCGATATTCATGCAGGCCCCTATGACAACTTTATCCAGACCGATGCTGCGATCAACAAAGGCAACTCGGGCGGGCCCCTGTTTAACACCGCAGGCGATGTGGTGGGGATGAACACGGCGATCTACAGCCCCAGCGGCGGCTCGGTTGGCATTGGCTTTTCGGTGCCCGCCCAGACCATTGCCGATGTGGTGGCGCAGCTGCGCGATCACGGTCAAGTCAATCGCGGCTGGCTGGGGGTGATGATCCAGACCGTCACGCCTGATCTTGCCCAAGCGCTTGGGCTGGCCTCGCAAGGCGGCGCGATTGTGGCCTCGGTGCAGCCTGACGGGCCTGCCGCAAAGGCCGATCTGCAAAGCGGCGATGTGATTGTCGCGGTCGATGGCACGCCAGTCGATAAGACCCACGCGCTGCCGGTTTTGGTGGCGGGGATCGCCAGCGGCAAAACTGCCCAGCTGTCGATCCTGCGCGACGGCAGGCCGCAAACGATTGCGGTGACCATCGGCACGCTTGCGGCGGACAAGCTGCAACTGGCCAGCGCCTCTGCCACGGATGCCACCGGCAACACGATTGCGCCCTTGGGGCTCAGCGTGCAGCCGCTGACGCCAGATGTCGCACAAAGCCTTGGCCTGCCCGGCGATGTCACCGGGCTGGTGGTGGATAAGGTCGCGGCCAGTTCTGACAATGCCGACCGGCTGCAATCGGGCGATGTGATTGTCGAGGCCGCAGGTCAGCCGGTCGACAGCTCGGATGCCTTGCGCCGCGCCATCGCGGGCGCGCCGCAGAAATCGGCAGTGCTGTTGCGGGTGCTGCGCGACGGAAAACCGCTGTTCATCGGGGCCGTTATCGCCACGATGTAAGCCTTTGGGCCGCTGTGGCAGAGCAGCGGCCTGATATCGGGCGGTTCAGGGCAGGGGGGCAGCACGCCTTGCCTGCCCTTCGCGTTTCAGCCCTTGGGCGCGGGGCGAAAATGCTGCACCAGCCAAACCACGGTCAGCCCCAGCCCTGCCACCACAAAGGGCAGCACAGTATAGACCAGCCGAAACAGCACCAACCCCGCCAGCACATCCGACCGACCGATCGCGCCCAGGCCAAGGATGATCGTCGCCTCGAACACCCCCACACCTGCCGGGGTGTGGCTGATGATGCCCAAGGTCAGGGCGGCGATAAACACCACAAACAACACCGCATAGCTTGTCGTCACCGTGGCAGGCATCAAGATATAAAGCGTGGCCGAGGCAAAGATCAGATCCGCCACCGCCACCGCCATCAGCGCCAAGGCAAGCTGCAGGCTAGGCAGGTTATAGGTCTTGCCCGCCAGCCGAAACCCGCGCGCGCCGCGACCGATCCACAGCAAAAACCCGCCCAAAACCAGCAAAATCGCCAGACCCAAGCCCAGCTCTGCCCCGCCCGACAGCGGCAAAACTGCCGCAAGCCCCGCCGGATGCAGCACCATCAGCGCGCCCAAGATCAGCAGCGAGGCCATCCAAAACGCCGACCAAGACACCGCCAGAACCGCCAAAACCTGCGCAAAATTCAAGCCGCGCCGCCCGTAAATGCGGTAGCGCACCGCGGTGCCCGTCAGCCAAGACGCGCCCAGCAGATTGGAAATCGCATATCCGCTTGCGCCAGTCAGCAAAGACACCCAGCTTGGCACGCGTTTGGGCGCCATGCTGTTGACCGACAACACATCATAAGCCCCCAGCGAGGCAAAGCTAAGGGTTGCGGCCAAAATCGCCCAAGCCAGCACCGATCCCGGTACCGATTGCAGATCGGCCTTGACCTCTGACCACGTCACATGCCCGGCCATCACATAAAGCGCATAGATCCCAATCGCCGCCACCGCCAGCGATCCCAAGAGCCGCAGCCCGCGATGCGCCTGCATCCGCGCCAGCCAAGCCTGCCAAGGCTTTGGTTTATCGTTTTCCATTGTATTCCTCAAGCAGATCAAACTTGACCTGCTGTAATTTCATCAGCCTTTGCCAAAGTCCTTGGCCCATCAGCGCGCAGAGGCCCATGCTCTGCAGCTTTGGTTTCTTCACATATACTCCGGTCTTTTTGGGCCCTGCTGGCCGCCGCACGATCGCCTGCTTGTGCAAGCCTGCCGCCGCGCAAGCTTTGCCCGAAGTTTACTTCGGCGTAAAGCTTGCGCGCAAAGCTGGATTTCTGCAGGCTTTTGCGGCAAAACCAAAAAAGCGGCCAAGATCTGGCCATATAGGATCAAAGATGAAAATCCTGCTGGCAGAAGACGATCCCAAGGTTGCAAGCTTTATCATCAATGGTCTGAGTGAAAACGGCCATTCGGTGGATCATGTCACAGATGGCCGCGAGGCGCTGACCTATTGTCTTTACAACAACTGCGATCTGGCGATCTTGGACCGGATGATGCCGGGGATGGATGGGCTTTCGGTGGTGCGCGCGCTGCGGGCGGCGCGCAATCAAACTCCGGTGTTGTTTTTAACCGCGCTGGCTGATGTCAGCGACAGGGTCGAAGGGCTGGCTGCGGGGGCAGATGACTATCTTGTCAAACCGTTTCACTTTTCCGAACTGCTGGCGCGGGTGGTCGCCTTGTCGCGGCGCCACAAAGACAACCCCACGGCCCCGGTGCTGATCGTGCATGATCTTAGCCTGGATCTTTTGGCCCGCACCGCGCGCAGACAGGGGCAAGTGATTGAGCTGCAATCAAAAGAATTTGCGCTGCTCGAGGTTTTGATGCGTAACGCAGGCCGCGTCGTCACCCGCACCATGCTGCTGGAACAGGTGTGGAATTTCAACTTTGAACCCAATACCACCGTGGTTGAAACCCATGTCAGCCGTCTGCGCGCCAAGGTCGACAAGCCCTTTGATCTGCCGCTGATCCATACGGTGCGCTCGACAGGGTATTCGATGCATGGACCACGCTAGCGTTACCTCGGGCGCGGCATTCAAGACCGCCGTGCGCGCTACGGCGATTTTGCTGCTGATTTTGACGCTGGCCTCGGTTGGCGCCTATTTTTATCTGCAACGCGAGATGTTGGCAGCTCTTGAAAGCCAAATCGATGGCGACCGTTTGGCCTTGGCGCAGATCTACCGCGAGGGCGGACCGCAGGCTTTGGTCGCGGTAATCAACGATCTGCGCCAACCTTTGGGCGAAAAACAGCGGGTGATCGGGCTGTTTGACAGCCAAGGCAACAATCTTGCCGGCAATATCAGCATGCTGCCCAATCTGGCGGGCTGGTCAACCAATCACATGACGGTGAAAGTCTTTACCTCGGCCGCAGATATCTCCGAGACCTCGAATTTCTACATCCACAAAGACAGCATTGGCCGCCTGACCTTGGTGGTGGGGCGCAGTTTGGAACAGGTCGAAACCCAAGAGGCGCGGATGATCGCGGCCTTTGTCGGCTTGGGCGGCGTGATGTCGGCGGCCTTCTTGCTGCTGGGATTTGTGGCCAGCCTGCAAACTCTGCGCAAGCTTGACAGCATGGCCACCACGCTGGACCGAGTCAGCCAAGGCGAGGTCGGCGCGCGGCTGCCGATCTCGGCCGCGCAAGACCAGATCGACCGCGTCAGCCAGGCGATCAACCTGCATCTGGACCGGCTTTCGGTGCTGATGCAGACCACCCGCGCCAGTGCTGCCGCCATCGCCCATGATCTGCGCACACCCTTGTCGCGGGCGTTTTTGCTGATCGACAGCGCGCAAACTTCGCTGGACGCGGGCGGCGATGCGCGTGATCTGTTCGACGGCATCGAGGCCGAATTGCGCCGCCTGAACAGCATCTTTGACGCCATCATGCGGATCTCGCGGCTGGAAACCGCGCAGGCGGATCTGCGGCTGACGGCGGTGGCCGTGGCGCCTTTGCTGGCAGATCTGGCGGAAACCTTTGCGCCTTTGGCCGAAGAGCGCGGCCAAAGCCTGACCTTATTGGCCCCGCCCGCGGCCCTAAGCGTGCAGGGCGATGCGGCGATGTTGGCGCAATTGCTGGCAAATCTGATCCAAAACGCCATCAACCATTGCCCCGCAGGCACGGCTATCAGCTTAGGCGCCGCGCCGCGGGCCAAGGCCGTGGTGCTTTGGGTCGCCGATAGCGGCCCCGGCATTCCAGCCGCCGAACGCGACAAGGTGTTTGAACTGTTCTACCGGCTGGACCCCAACCGCACCGGCGGCGGCAATGGGCTGGGCATGGCGCTGGTCAAGGCCATCGCCACCCGCCTGGGCGCGCAGATTGTCTTGTCAGACGAAAACCCCGGTTTGCGTGCCGAGGTGATCTTTGCCTAAGCCAGGCTTGGCGGGCCAAAGCGGGCGATCACCCGCTCTTTGATCTGATCGCGGGCTTGGCGGTAGGCCGCAAGCTTGGCCTCGCGGGTCTCGCCCAAGGCAGTGGGGTCGATGATCGGCCAGTATTCCACCGCAAGATGATAGGTCTTGGTCAGATCCAGCGCCGCGTGCTGGCTGGCGGGCGACAGCGCGATGATCAGATCAAACTGGCCCAGATCTTCGCCATGCGTCTCCATTTCCTCGAAAGACCGCGCGCGGTGGCGCGACAATTCCACGCCAATCTCGGCACAAACCGCGATGGAGAACCCGTCGATCTCCATATCATTCTTGCAGCCCGCCGATTGCACATAGGCGCGCTGGCCGTAGAATTTTTTCATCATCGCTTCGGCCATCGGCGAGCGCACGGCATTATGATCGCAGCAAAACAGAACCGCTTGCGGAAAATCCATCATCAGCCCCAGTGCATCACGCAGATCAAGGTAAACAACCGCCGCGCCGTGTTGATATCCACCACGGCCTTGCCATTCAGCCGGTCTTGCAGCACCGAAGCGCCCTCGTTGTGAATGCCGCGCCGTGCCATATCAATCGCCTCGATCTGGCTGGGGGGCAGGCGTTTGACCGCATCGAAATAGCTTTCGCAGATCTGAAAGTAATCCTTCACCACCTGCTTGAACGGCCCAAGTGACAGATGAAATTCGCCAACCTTATCGCCAGCTTCGGTGCTAAGTTCAAACACCAAGCGGCCTTCACGGATCGACAGACCCAAGCGGTAGGGGCCAGCAGGGGCGGCGCGATCCTCGCGCGCGGGCAGGGTAAAGGAATTCTCCTCCAAAAGATCAAAGATCGCGACTTTGCGCTCTTGCTCGATCTCGGGCGTGGGGCGCACCAGCCCCTTTTCGTCGATCTCTATGGCGCAGATTCGGTTGGTCATCGGGCGGGTCCTGAACAGTCATGCCGTGCCAGCCTGAGCGGTTCGGCGGCTAAATTCAACCGCCATTCCGCTTTGACCGCGCAGGCGGTGCTTTTTCTCAATCGGCTGCGTTTAATTTATCCAGCCGCGCGCGCACCGAAAGCCCATGCGCTTGCAGGCTTTCCGAAATCGCCAGCCGCTCGGCCGCAGGGCCGATCTTGCGCAAAGCCTCGGGCGTCATTTTGGCCAGCGTGGTGCGTTTCAGAAAATCCAGCACATTCAGCCCTGACGAGAACCGCGCCGACCGCGCCGTCGGCAGCACGTGGTTCGGCCCGCCAACATAATCGCCAATCGCCTCGGGCGTCCAAGCGCCCAGGAAAATCGCACCGGCATGGGTGATCGCCTGCGACAAAGCCTCGGGGTCGGCGGTGCAAAGCTCCAGATGCTCGGGGGCGATGCGGTTTGACAGGGCAGCGGCCTCGTCCAGATCGCGCACCACGATCACCATGCCATTGTCGCGCCAAGACGCGCCCGCCACCGCGCGGCGCTGCAGCGTTTCCAGCCGCTTTTCCACCGCCGCCACCACGGCGCGGGCAAAACCTGCGTCCGGCGTGATCAAGATCGACTGCGCCGAGGCATCGTGTTCGGCTTGGCTTAACAGATCAAGGGCTATCCAATCGGGATCGTTGTCGCCATCGGCAATCACCAAAATCTCGGAGGGGCCTGCGATCATGTCAATGCCGACACGGCCAAACACCCGCCGCTTGGCCGCGGCCACATAGGCATTGCCGGGGCCCGTGATCTTATCGACCGCAGCAATGGTCTGGGTGCCATAGGCCAAGGCCGCCACCGCCTGCGCGCCGCCAATGCGGTAAATCTCATCAACGCCAGCAATGCGGGCTGCCAGCAAAACCAAAGGGTTGACCACGCCGTCCGGGGTCGGGCAGGTAATCGCAAGCCGCGCAACCCCTGCAACTTTGGCAGGAATCGCATTCATCAAAACCGAGGAAGGATAAGAGGCAATCCCCCCCGGCACATAAAGCCCGGCAGCCGAAACCGGCGTCCAGCGCCAGCCAAGGCTTGCGCCCGCCTCGTCTTGCCACATCGCATCTTCGGGCATCTGGCGCGCGTGATAGGCGCGAATGCGCTCTGCCGCCAGCATCAAGGCCGCGCGGTCTTCCTCGCCGACTTTGGCGCATTCGGCCTCGATTTCCTCGGGCGAAAACGCCAGCGTTTCGGGCGTCAGTGTCAGGCGGTCAAACTTGGCGGTCAGCGCGATCACCGCCGCATCGCCTCGCGCGCGCACATCGGCGATGATGGCGCTGACGGCTTGGTCGACATCCTCGGCCTCTTCGCGCTTCATCCCCAGTTGGGCTGTAAAGCGGGCTTCGAAATCGGCGTCGGTTGTGGACAGAAAACTCGGCATCGGCGTCTCCTTTTCTTGCGGCCGTGCTTAGACCTTGGGGCGGGGCGGTGCAAGAGAGCCGGGCGCGGCAATCAGCCGCCGAAATGCGAAAACCGATAGGGCGAGGTGCCGTATTTCTTGCGAAAGGATTTCGAGAAATGCGAGGTCGAGGCATAGCCGCAGGCCAGCGCCACCTCGCTGACTTTCATATCGGTTTCGGCCAGCAAAGACCGGCCATGCGCCAAGCGCAGATCGTTCATATAGCGCACCGGCGTGGTGTTCAGATGGCTGGAAAACAGCCGCTCTATCTGGCGTCGCGACAGGCCCAAATGGGCGGCGCAAGCGTCCAGATCAAAGTCTTCCTCGATCCGCGCTTCCAGATAGGCGGCGGCCTGCAACAGCTTGTCGTGGCGGGTGCCCAAACGCGCGGCCAGCGAGGTGATCTGATGATCCGCCTCGTCGCGCCGCCGCGTCAGCAGGCACATGTTCATCACCTCTTGCCCCAGCTTGGCACCGCAGCGGTCGCTGATCAGCTTAAGCATCAGATCGGCCGCCGCAATGCCGCCTGCACAGCTGACCACGCGGTCATCGATGCAAAACACCTGCCGCGCCGGGGTCAGCTCGGGGTGGTTTTCGACAAAGGCCGCGATATTGTCCCAATGCATGGTAAAGCGGTGCCCCTTCAGGATGCCCGCCTGCGCCAGCGCATAGGCTCCGGTGCAAAGCCCGCCCACCACGCGCCCGCGCCGCCACAGCGCCCGCAACCAATCGCCCAAGGCGACCGAGGCCTTGCCTTCGGGTTCGACGCCAGAACAGACCAGAACCAAGCCTTCGGGCTTGGATTTGGCCCAAGCCCCCTCTGCCATCACCGGCACGCCGTTTGAACAGGCCACCGGCCCGCCATCCTCTGAGAGCACCTGCCAGCGAAACAGCACCTTTTGCGTCAGCTGATTGGCCATCCGCAGCGGTTCAATCGCCGAGGAAAACGCCAGCATGGTGAACTTTGGCAGCAGAACAAAGCTGACGTCCAGCGGCTCGATGGGGCCCGCAAGTTTGACATGCGCCGACCCTTTGGCAACAAATCTGCTCTGCTCCACCATCACGCCCCCCTGTTGCCGCCGATTGCCTGCCCCGCTTGCGCCCAAAATCTGGCGTCAGTCGCGGGTTCCGGCAAAACGGCTTTGCCAATCGGCGCGCTCTTCATCGGTGATCTTGCGGAACAGGTTTTCAGGCACGCTAAAGCCCTGACCCGCAGGCAGCGCCCGCATCGCAGCCGAGATATCATCCGGCCAGGTCCAATCCTGCGACCCCATCGCCGCCATCATCGCAGCCGCCGCATCCGGGATAAACGGGCGCGACAGGATCGCGTAAACCCGGATCAGGTTCAACGCCAAACGGATCATCGCTTGCGCCTGTTCGGGGTCGGTCTTGACCACGGTCCAAGGTGCCGAGGATTGCAGATATTCGTTGCCAATCACCCAGATCGCGCGCAGCTCGGCGGCGGCTTTGCGCACCTCCATCGCTTCCATCAGGCTGGCATAGGTGGCAATGCGCGCGCCCAGATCGGCGATAAGAGCCGCCTCTTGCGGGCCAAAAGCCCCGCCCGCTGGCACCTCGGCACCGAATTTCGACACACAGAATTTGGTCACACGGCTGACCAGATTGCCCAAGACATCCGCCAGATCCTTGTTCACCGAAACCTGGAAATTCTCCCAAGTGAATTCGCTGTCCGCCGATTCCGGCGCATGGCTCAACAGCCACCATCGCCAGTAATCCGACGGCAGGATCGACAGTGCCTGATCCATGAACACGCCGCGGCCTTGGCTGGTGGAAAACTGCCCGCCGTCATAATTCAGATAGTTAAAGGACTTCAGGTAATCGACCAGCTTCCACGGCTGGCCTGACCCGATAAGGGTGGCAGGGAAAGACAGCGTGTGGAAGGGCACGTTGTCCTTGCCCATGAATTGGTAATAGGTGACATCTTCGGCCCCCATATCGGTGCGCCACCAGCGCTGCCAGGCGGCGTCGTCCAGCCCATGCGCATCGGCCCATTCGGCGGTGCCCGCGATATATTCAATCGGCGCATCGAACCAAACGTAAAACACCTTGCCTTCCATCCCCGGCCAAGGCTGATCGCCCTTTTGCACCGGAATGCCCCAATGCAAATCGCGGGTGATGCCGCGATCTTGCAGGCCTTCGCCGTCATTCAGCCATTTCTTGGCGATCGAAGTGGTCAGGATCGGCCAGTCTTTCTTGCTGTCAATCCAAGCCTCTAGCTTATCGCGCAGGCTACGCTGGCGCAGATACAGATGCTTGGTCTCGCGCACTTCCAAATTGGTCGAGCCCGAAATCGACGAGCGCGGGTTGATCAGATCGGTCGGATCCAGCTGCTTGGTGCATTCTTCGCATTGATCGCCGCGCGCCGAGGTATTGCCGCAGTTGGGGCAGGTGCCGGTGATATAGCGATCGGGCAAAAACCGGTTGTCATCAATCGAGAACACCTGCTTTTCGACCACTTCCTCGATCAGCCCTGCGGCATCAAGGGCGGCTGCAAAGCCTTGGGTCAGCTTGTGATTGCGCTGGCTGGACGAGCGGCCAAAATGGTCAAACGACAGCCGAAAGCCGCGCGCAATTTCGGCCTGAACCTCATGCATCTCGGCGCAATAGGCCTCGACGGGTTTGCCGGCTTTGGCAGCGGCCAGCTCGGCAGGGGTGCCATGTTCGTCGGTGGCACAAATGAACATCACCTCGTGACCCCGCCCGCGCATGTAGCGCGCGAACAAATCTGCGGGCAATTGGCTGCCCACAAGATTGCCCAGATGCTTGATCCCGTTGATATAAGGGATAGCCGAGGTGATCAGAATTCGTGCCATTCGCGCAGCCTTTCGATGTCTTGGCCGCTCTTTACCCCAAGCGCGCGCCACTTGCCAGAGCATGTGCGCGCGCGCCCTTCGCCAAACCGCATTTGCAAAGCTGCGATTGCAGGGCTTTCCTTGGCCGCCCGCCCGTCCTAATGTCCCGCAAAACAGGAGAGCACGATGCAGCAGATCGCTTTGGGAACCACCGGACTTCAGGTCTCGACCCTCTGCCTTGGCACCATGACCTGGGGCAGTCAGAACACCCAAGCCGAGGGCCACGCCCAGATGGATCGCGCGCTCGAGCGCGGCTGCACGTTTTGGGACACCGCCGAGATGTATCCGGTCAATCCGGTGCGGCTGGAAACCCTGGGGCTGACCGAAACCATCATCGGCACCTGGCTGGCCGCGCGCGGCGGGCGCGATCGTTTGGTGCTGGCCTCGAAGGTGCCGGGTGGCAAGGGCGTGGCGCGGGGCGGTGGGCCAATCACTGGGGCGGTGCTGCGCGCGGCGGTCGAGGCGTCGCTGGCGCGTCTGCAAACCGATTACATCGACCTTTATCAGCTGCATTGGCCCAACCGCCCAGTCTATCACTTTCGCCGCAACTGGGGCTATAACCCCGCCGGCCAGAACCGCACCGAGATCGAGGCCAATATGATCGAGGTGCTGCAGGTGGCCGCCGATCTGATCGCAGAGGGCAAGATCCGCCACATCGCGCTGTCGAATGACACCGCATGGGGGGCGGCAAAATGGCTGGCTCTGGCCCAGACCCACGGTCTGCCGCGTATGGCGACGGTGCAGAACGAATATTCGCTGCTGTGCCGGCATTTCGACACCGATTGGGCCGAGCTGTCGGCGCTGGAAGAGATGCCGCTGCTGGCGTTTTCGCCACTGGCCACGGGGCTGCTGACCGGCAAATATGCCGGCGACGTCACCCCCGAAGGCTCGCGCCGAGCGCTGAACGCCGATCTTTCGGGGCGGGTTACGCCGCAGGTTTTCCCCGCCGTGGCCGCCTATATGGGCATCGCCGCGCGCCACGGGTTGGACGCTGCACAAATGGCCATCGCCTTTTGCCGCACACGGCCCTTCCCCTGCATTCCGATCATCGGCGCGACCTCGCTTGCGCAGCTTGATACCGCGCTTGGCGCCGCTGATCTGACACTGTCGCCCGAGGTCTTGGCCGAAATTGACGCCGCCCACCGCGCGCATCCGATGCCGTTTTGACCATGAAACACGGGCTTTGTGCCTTGGCTTTGGCCTTTGTGCTGACCGGCTGCACGCTTGGCGCGGGGCTGGTTGCCAAAGCCCCCGTTGCCGTAAACCAGATCACCGGGGCCGCGATCACCACCACGACGCTTGCGCCGGCGGCAGCGCCCGCGCCAGTTGAGGCACCCCTGCCGCCCGAGGCTTTGGCCTGCCTGAAAAAGCGCGACAAATGGCTGCCCTCGGGCCGCGGCACGGCGATGATCTGCACGCATTTCACCGCCGACGCCGGAAAATTCTGCCGCAAGGCCAGCGATTGCGAGGGCTATTGCCTGGCGCGATCAAACACCTGTGCGCCGATGACCCCGATGCTGGGCTGCACCGAGATTTTGCAAGCCGATGGCGCAAAGGTAACCCTATGTATCGACTGATCGCCTTGGTTTTGCTGCTGACCGCTTGCGCGTCCACCCCGCCGCCCGCAGCGCCTGCCGCCTTTCGCACGCCCAAGGCGCCGATCTATTCCAATGCGGTGCTGGATCTGCCCAAGCTTGCGGGCACCTGGACGCAGGTTGCAAGCTTTGGGGCTGCGGGGCGCTGCAAGCCTGGTGGTGCCGAGATCCGCCAGACCGCGCGCGGCCTGCATGCGGCCTATCGTCTGTGCCAGTCGGGGCAAGACCGGCGGGGCGCAGGCCCCTTGCAAGCCATTGGCCCGGGCCGCTTTGCCGCCGCAGGCCAAACCGTCGCCTGGTGGGTGCTTTGGGCCGATGCCGATTATCGCACGCTGGTGATCGGCACGCCGGACGGCAGCTTTGGATTTATTCTGAACCGGGGCCGCTTGCCCGCCGACCGCTTGAAAGCCGCGCGCGAGATTTTGGAATGGAACGGATATGATCTGACCCAGCTGGTGGTTTACTGATCCATCCGGGCGCGCAGCGCGCTCAGATGGTCGATCACACCGCGCACGCCAAAGGGGGCGGCGCGCACCAGCCAGTCAAAGTGATGCACGATGGATTGCACCCGCTCGGGGTCGCGAAAGGCAATGTAATGCCGCCCCAGATACAGCGCTGCCAAATGCGGCCCAAAGATCGTCACCGGGCTCGAAAAAACGCTATGGGCATCAAACAGATAGATCCGCAGCGCAGGGTAAAGCGCATCCGTCAGCGCGATCAATCGGTCCATCTGCGCGCGCCGCGCCTCGATCGGCAGACCGGTCCAATAGCCGCTGCCTTGGGCAAAGGCGGTGATCTCATGCAGCGGCATTGCGATCTCGTAATCTGACCGCGCCGAGCGCATCCAATCCAGCTGCGCCTCAAAGGCCGCCACCGCCTGATCCGCGCTGCGCCCCAGATGATCGGCATATTCCCAAGCCACCACCTCGGGCGTCTTTAGCATATCGGGCAGGGTCGCTGGCACATGGCGAATTTTATAGCCCGCAGCCTCGCGGTGCCACTGGATCATTTCTGCGTCAAACAGCGCACGCGGCGCTTCGGTCAGCCGGACCGAGGCCGCAAGCAATTCTGCCACCGGTTCGGGGTGGTCGGTCAAGCCCAGCAGCCAATCACAAGACACCCCCAAGCTTGCGGCGCAATCGGCGGCAAGCTGGGCATTGGGCAGCCGCACCCCCGCCGCCAAAAGCGCCGAAACTGTCGAGCGGTCGGCCCTTGTCGCCCGTGCCAATGCAGCTTGGCTCATGCCGCGCTGCGCCATTGCCTGCGCAAGCCGGCTGCGGAACAGGGTGGCACGGTCGCGTTTGTCGATTAAATCCGGCATATGGTGACTTTCTAAGCCAAAATTGACTTTACCTTGCGTATTTTCCGAGTTCCGGCACCATAAGGCAAGTGGTAAGCCTGTCTGAACAGGTCTGATGGGGATAAAATTGAACCAATCGCGCAAAGTAGAGTGGCCAACGCTGGGGATGTTGGCAGGATGCTATGCGATTTGGGGCTTGGGCCTCTGGCTCTGGCCCAGCGCGCCTTTGCTGTCGCTGATCTTGGCAGGGCTTGGGGTGGCGCTGCACGGATCTTTGCAGCACGAGGTCATTCATGGCCACCCGTTCAAAACCCAATGGTTGAACGAGGCGCTGGTGTTTCCGGCGCTGTCGATTTTCATCAGCTATCTTCGGTTCAAAGATACCCACCTGCAGCATCATTTCGACCCCGCCCTAACCGATCCCTATGACGACCCCGAATCCAACTATATGGATCCCGCTGTCTGGGCGCGGCTGTCGCCCGTGATGCAGGGGCTATATCGGGTCAACAACACGCTTGCAGGCCGGATTTTGATCGGCCCTGTGTTGGGGGTGATCAGCTTTTTGACGCAAGACGCGGGCAAAATGCTGCGCGGGGCGCCGCGCTTGTGGCTGTCTTATGCGCTGCATTTGGGCGGCGTGGCGCTGGTGCTTTTGGCGCTGGCCTGGGCTGCGATGCCGTTTTGGGCCTATCTGCTGGCGGTCTATCTGGGCATGGCGCTGTTGAAAATCCGCACCTATCTTGAACACCGCGCCCATGATCTGCCGCGTGGCCGCACCGCGATTGTCGAAGACCGCGGCCTGCTGTCTTATCTGTTTTTAAACAACAACTTCCACGTTGTGCATCACTGCATGCCCAACGTGCCTTGGTATGAGCTGCCACGGCTTTATCAAACCCGCAAAGACCACTATCGCCGCCGCAACGGGTCCTATGTCTACCGCAGCTATGCGCAGATTTTCCGCCAATACCTGTGGCGCACCAAAGAACCCGTGCCGCATCCGATCTGGCCGGTGCGCCGGTCTGACGCCGATTAAAGCCTGCGAAAACAGGGCACATCGCCCGAATTGTCAAAGAACGGCACGCCGTCTTGCTGCAGCCCTGCCAGCAGGGCGGTCACCTCCGACAGCACCACCTCGGTGATAAAGGGCAGATCCAGCGCGCGCGCCTCGCGCAGGCCGATCCAATGCAGATGCGACAGTTCGGTGCCTGCGGCCGAAAAGCCCTCGGCGTCGCCGGTGATCCGGGTTGCGGGGGTCAAGAAAAACCGCGCATCAAAGCGGCGGCTACGCCCGGGCGGCGTGATGGCGCGAAACACAAAGCGCAGATCGCCCGGCAGAGGGCAGGTGATCTGCAATCCGGTTTCCTCGTGCAATTCGCGCAAGGCCGCGCGCGCCAGCGTGCCCGCATTGGGGGCACCTTCGGGGCAGTGCAGCGCCAAACGTGCGGCGCAATCCGGCGTCAGCCCAATCGGTGCCACGCTATGGTCTTCAGCATCGACAGCCCCGCCTGGAAACACGTATTTCGACGGCATAAACGCCGCCGCATGGCCGCGCATTCCCATCAGGATTTGCAGGCCCTCGCCGTGCTTGCGCCACAAAATCACCGTGGCTGCAGGGCGAATAGGCTCACTCACCGGCAAGCGCTGGGTCGTCGTCGGGCGCGCCAAAGCCATGCATCCGCTTGGCCCATTGCAACCCGATCATCGCGCCCTTGATCCTTGGCAACAGATACAGCGACAGCGCCACGGTAAAGATCGAAAATCCGGTGATCATGCTGATCGGCTCGGGGCGGTAATGCATAAAGACAAACATCAACAGCGGCGCCATCACATGGCCCACAATCAGAATCGTTAGATAGGCCGGCCCATCATCGGTGCGCTGCGGCGTCAGATCCTGACCGCAAACCGCGCAACCACTGCGCGCCTTCAAATAGCCCTTGAGCAAGGGGCCATTGCCGCAATTTGGACAGCGCAGCGCCCAGCCACGGCGCAAAGCAGGGCCCAAAGGCCGTTCGGCATAGGCATCGTGGATCGGATGGGTCATAGCTCTACCTCTGGTTTGGCCCTTGCTTCTAACGCATTGCGCCCGCTTTGTTGAGGGGGGGTGCTGCTTTGTCGCAAGTTTTTGCGATCCACTGCGACGGAAAGCCTGCGCTGGCGCGTTTGTCTGACATGAACGCCAAGCGCAACGCCTTGGCGCAAAGCAGGAGACGACGATGTCAAAAAATAAATTTACCGGTTCGGCTTTGATCTTGGCAGCCGTATTGATGGGCGCTGCCGCCTTTGCACAAGACAGCGGCATGGGGTCCGGGGGGATGTCACGCGGCCCAGGCCCAATGTTCGACTTTTCTGCCATGGATGCCGACAAAGATGGCAAGGTCACCAAGGCCGAGATCGAAGCCTTCAGGGCCGCACGCTTTGCCCAAGCCGATGCCAACAAAGACGGCAGCTTGTCGCCCGAGGAAATGGCAGCCGCCCATGACAGCATGATGGCCCAGCGTAAAGCCGATCGCGAGGCCAAGATGTTCAAACGCATGGACAAAGACGGCAATGGCCTGATCTCGCAAGACGAGATGCCAAGCCCGCCCAATGCGGACAAGATGTTTGACCGCATGGACACCGACGGCGACGGAGCGATTAGCCAGGCCGAGTTGGATGCGGCACAGCAAAAGATGCAAGAGCGTCGCGATGCGCGCGGCCATCACAAAGGCGGGCACGGCCAAGACGGCCATGGCCATGGTCATGGTGATGCCGGGCAGGGCAACTAAACCTGCCCGCAGCATCCCCCCTCTGCGCCTGCTCCCTGCGCAGAGGGGGCGATATGTGATAAGGATTGCGAGATCGCCTGACCGCGGTTAAGCCAAATGCAGGATGACAATGGCCCGCGACACGCTTGCAGAGTTGGAAGACGAGGCTTTGTTGGTGCTTTATGCCAACAAAGACCCCGATGCCGCCCGCTTGCTGGCACATCGGCTGATGCCACGGCTGGTGGGCTATGCGGGGCGTTTGCTGACCGATCGTGCCGAGGCAGAAGATGTCGCGCAAGAGACCATGTTGCGGCTTTGGAAGCTGGCGCCAGATTGGCGCGGCGGCGAGGCCAAGGTGTCGACCTGGGCTTACCGCGTGGCGCAAAACCTGTGCACCGACCGTCTGCGCCGCCGGCAAAGGCAGCGCGCGACGGGGTTGGACGATGTCGCCGAACCCGCTTCTGACGCCGCAACCGCGGTGGCAGGCCTGATCGAAGCTGACCGGATGGCGGCCCTGGACGCGGCCTTGGCAAGCCTGCCAGAGCGCCAGCGCAGCGCGGTGATCTTGCGCCATATCGAAGGATTAACCAACACTGAGATCGCAGAGATCTTGCAAATCGGGGTGGAAGCCGTGGAAAGTTTGACAGCGCGGGGCAAACGCGCGCTTGCCGCCGCCTTGGCCGGACAACGCGCAGACCTAAGCTATGAGGAGGCCGAATGATGGACGATCTTGACGCCCTGTTTGCACAGGCAAAATCACAACCGATGCAGCCATCGGCGGGCGTGATGGCGCGGGTTTTGGCCGATGCCGCCGCGCATCAGACCCAATCCGCGCCGCCGCAGACCCGCCGAAAGCCGGGGCTTTTTGCACAAATCGCGGACTTTTTTGGCGGGGTCGGGGCTTTGGCCGGCATGGCTTCTGCGGCGATGGCGGGGCTGGTCATTGGCATCGTGCAGCCGACCAGCTTTGAGGTGATGACGGGCTATGCTGCGGGATCCGCCCTCACCGAACAGGTCGAGCTTTTGCCCGATGTGACCGCACTTTTGACAGGGGAATAACATGACCGATGCTTCGATCCTGCCGCCCAAAGCACCCTCCAAAGCCCTGCGCATAGCCCTTGCGGTCTCGGTTGCGCTGAACCTTGCCGTGGCGGGGCTGGCGGCGGGGGCGTTTTTGACCCATGGCGGCCCAATGGGGCGCGGCGGCGAGGTGCGCGAGCTGGGCTTTGGCCCCTTTACCGAGGCGCTAAGCCGCGACGAGCGCGACCAGCTGCGCAAGGCCTTTATGGCCAAACGCCCCGAGTTTCGCCAAGCCCGCCGCGACCAGCGGCAAGATCTGCAAAACCTGCTGGCGGCGCTGCGCGCTGACCCCTTTGATCCGGCGCAGTTGCAGACCTTGTTGGGCGCGCAATCGCAGCGCATCGCGCAACAGGTGACGCTGGGCCAAAGCCTGCTCACCGATCTATTGTTGCAGATGACGCCGCAAGCGCGCCAAGGCTTTGCGGATCGCTTGCAACAGGGGCTGCAACGGGGGCGCGACAAACCCGCCCCCTAAGCGGCGTTGCGCCCGATTGTGACTTGATTGCGGCCTTCGGATTTTGCCTGCAACAACGCGCGGTCGGCGTGATCGATGATCTGAGCCGCAGTCGGGCGGGGCTGCGCCGCTGAACTGACCGCCAGGCCAATCGACACGGTTATATGCAGCGCCTCGCCGCCACTCAGCGCAATCGCTGTCTGCTCGACCTCTTCGCACAATCTGCGACCAATTGCTTCGGCCTCGCTCAGGCTGGTTGCGGGCAGCACGATCAAAAACTCTTCCCCGCCAATGCGAGCCAGCAGATCGCTTTGCCGCAGATTGACCGCCAGTCGGCTTGCCACCTCGATCAAAACCGTATCGCCCGCTGCATGGCCAAAGCGGTCATTGACCGATTTGAACCGGTCCAGATCGGCCACCATCACCGCAAAATCCTGGCCCAGACCCTGCGCAGAGGCCGAAATCGCCGCCAATTGCGCCAAACCATAGCGGCGGTTGTGCAGCCCGGTCAGCGGATCAATCATCGCCAAGCGCAGCCCGTTCTCCAAGGTCGCGCGCAGCCGGTCCTCTTCGCCCTTGCGCGCGATCAGCCGCGACAGCCGCAGCGCCAGCTCGTGGCGCGAAACTGCGGCGCTGACCAGATCATTGGCCCCCAGATCAAAGGCCACCGCCGGCACAAAGCAACTGTCGCGCGGCATCACGATGCAGATGCTGGCATGACGGGTCGCGGCCCGGCTGCGCAGTTCTGACATCAGCCGCAAACCGCTGCCTTTGCCATCAATATCGGCGTCAAGCACAAAGATATCGGGGGCAGGCTCCGTGCCCAATGCCTCTGCCGGGGTCATCACCACCACCCGGTCGCGCAGATGGCTGGCCAAATCCTGTTGCAGATCGGCACTGCGTTCGGGGTGCAGGCTTAGCACCGCAATCAGAGCAGGGCGATGAAAGGCCTGCGAAGGTTCGGCCAGTCCCAGCACCTCAAAGTCGTGCCGATGCGCGTCAAGCCCGGCAAGCAGGGCACGCGCGCGCATAAAACTGCGGATCCTCGCCATCAAGGTCTGATCATCGACGGGTTTGGCCAGCACATCATCGGCCCCCAATTCAAACGCCTTGATCCGCGCCGCAGGATCACAGCCCGAGGCCAGCATCACCACCGCCACCGTCTGTAGCCCCGCCAGCTTGCGCAGCTGGCGCAAGACCTCAAGCCCAGACATATCGGGCAGCGTCATATCCAGCAAAATCAGATCGGGTTTTTCTTGGCGCAGCATTTCCAGACAGCTGGCCCCATCGGCCACCAGCAGCGGCTGATAGCCCGCTGCCGCCAGTTTGACCTTCATCACGATCCGATTTGTCGCGACATCATCTACGATCAGAATTTTGCCAACCATGGCGTTACGAACCTATTTATACAAAATTGATTAGGTTTACTTTTCACCCGAAGTAGTTAAGAAATCCTTTCTGTCGTCGTCATCAACCCTTCGGCTTTCTTACTAAATCTGTGAATAACCTTGGGGATAAACCGATGATCACGCAAGAACACGCCGAAACCCTCGCTCTGCAGGCCTTTATCTGGGTGATTGGTGGCGATTTGGCCGATGCCTTTCTTAACGCCACGGGGGCGTCGCAGGATCAATTGGCCGCGCTTGCCCAGCAGCCCTTGTTTTTGGGCGCGGTGCTGGATTTTCTGATGGAAGATGACGCGCGCGTCATCGGTTTTTGCGACTCGACCCAGCGCCCCTATCTGTCGGTGCAAGAGGCCCGCGCGGCCCTGCCCGGTGGCCAACTGCCGCATTGGACCTAAACCCGCAACGCCCCTTATTCTGACCCAGAGGCCGCCATGACCCGACCCCCGATCAAAGCTGTGATTTTCGACAAAGACGGCACGCTGTTTGATTTTCGCCAAAGCTGGGGGGCTTGGACACGCGCGCTTTTGGCCGAGCTGGGCGGCGACAGCGCCCATCTTGCCGCCGTGCTGGGCTTTGACCCTAAGGCTTGCGATTTCGCGCCCGACAGCCCGGTGATCGCGCTGACCACCGCCGAGATTGCCGCGATTTTGCATCCGCATCTGACGGGTCTGACGCTGGACGAGCTGATCGCGCGGATGGACCATCAGGCGACCCAAGCGCCGATGATCCCGGCCGTGGATCTGCCTGCGGTGCTGGGCGGGCTTGCGGCGCAGGGCCTGGCCTTGGGCCTTGCCACCAATGACACCGAAGCCCCCGCGCGCCGGCATCTGACCGATGCAGGCGTGATTGATCTTTTCGCCTTTGTCTCGGGCAGCGATTCTGGCTGGGGCGGCAAACCTGCGCCGGGGCAACTGTTGGCCTTTGCCGACCAGCTTGGGCTAGAGCCTACGCAAATCGCCATGGTCGGCGACAGCCTGCATGATCTGGAATCGGGTCGCCGTGCGGGCATGGCACGGGTTGCGGTTCTGACCGGAATTGCCACCCAAGCCGATCTTGCCCCCCATGCAGATGTTGTGCTGGCTGATATTGGTGGGCTGGCGGGCTGGATTGCGGCGCAAAGCCAAGCTTAAACCAGCCGAGGCGCAAAAACGACGCATTTTGGTCGGTAATATGGTGCGCGTCGGGCCATGCTTTCCGCCATCTTGGCCGCAACAGTGATCAACCCCTTGTTGATCCTTTGCAAGGAGCCCGCCATGAGCGATGACGCAAGCCGCAAACGCAGTCGTGCCGGGGGCCGCGCTGGCAACAAAAGCCGCGCAGGCTCTGCTGTTATCGACCAGATGCCTTGGCGGATTCCGGTCAATCCTGACCGCCCCATTGAACCTTTGGACGCCGAGGGCGTGCAGGCTATTCACCGCACTACCATGCGGATTTTGCGCGACATTGGCATCGAGTTTCTGAACCCTCAGGCGGTGGCCTATCTGAAACAAGCTGGCTGCAAAGTCACCGGCACCAACGTCAAAATGGACGAAGATTTCGTGATGGAAATGGTGGCCCGCGCGCCATCGACCTTTACCATCACCCCGCGCAACCCCGATCGTGAAGTGATCATGGGCGGCAATCACATGCTGTTTGTCAATGTCTCCAGCCCGCCAAATGCTTGGGATCTTGAACGCGGCAAGCGTACGGGCGACTTTGAAACCTTCAAAGAATTCATGAAGTTGACGCAGTATTTCAACTGCATTCACATCGCGGGCGGCTATCCGGTGGAACCGGTCGATATCCACGCCTCGATCCGGCATCTGGATTGTCTTTATGAAAAACTGACCCTGACCGATAAGGTCGTGCACGCCTATTCGCTGGGCGCCGAGCGGGTCGAAGATGTGATGGAAATGGTGCGGATCGCAGGCGGGCTCTCGGAGGCCGAATTCCAGGCCAAGCCGCGGATGTATACCAATATCAACTCGGTCTCGCCCCTGCAGCACGACTACCCGATGCTGGATGGCGCGATGCGGATGGCCAAGCGTGGCCAGCCGGTGGTGATCACCCCCTTTACCCTCGCGGGCGCCATGGCGCCTGTGACGATGTCGGGGGCGGTGGCGCTGTCTTTGGCCGAAGGTTTGGCGGGGCTTGCGCTGTTGCAATATATCGCACCGGGCTGCCCGGTGGCGTTGGGCACCTTTACCTCGAACGTCGATATGAAATCGGGCGCGCCGGCTTTTGGCACGCCGGAATATATGCGCGCCACGCAAATGACTGGGCAATTGGTGCGGTTTTACGGCGTGCCGCTGCGCTCGTCGGGCGTCTGCGCGGCCAACGTGCCGGATGGCCAGTCGATGTGGGAAACCTCGAACAGCCTTTGGGCGGCTGTGCAAAGCCAGACCAATATGGTCTATCACGCCGCAGGCTGGCTTGAAGGGGGGCTGATCGCCTCGCCCGAGAAATTCGTGATGGATTGCGAAGTTTTGCAGATGATCCAGCGCTATTTTGAACCCAGCATCACTGCCACCAGCCCAGAAGATCTGGCCTTCGAGGCGATCAAAAGCGTTGGGCCGGGGGGGCATTATTTCGGCTGCCAACACACCCAAGACCGCTATTCCACGGCGTTTTATGCGCCAATTGTGTCTGATTGGCGCAATTACGAGGCCTGGCAGCAGGGCGGTTCAACCTGGACGCCCGAGCGCGCGCATCAGATCTATAAGCAGATTTTGGCCGAATTCGAGGCCCCAGCGATGAACGGCGATCATCAAGAACAGCTGCGTCAATTCGTATCAAAACGTAAACAAGAAGGCGGTGCGCCGACCGATTTTTAACCAAAAGTTAACGGAAATTGTCGATTTGTTAACGGATGCCGCGTTAAGATTGGGAGGAATCACAGCACAGGTTAACGAATGCACGGTCTTATCAATCGCGCGCTGCAATGCTTTTTGCGCGACACTTATGGGCCATCGGTTTGGACAAAGGTCGCCTTGGCCTCTGGCGTTGGCGTTGATGGGTTCGAGCCTTTGCTCAGCTATGACGATGCCCTGACCGAAGCCGTGATCGTCAAAGCGGCAGATCAGTTGCAGCGCCCGCGCGAAACTGTGCTGGAAGATCTGGGCACCTATCTTGTTTCGCATCCCAATCTGGAATCGCTGCGCCGTCTTTTGCGGTTTGGCGGCGTCAGCTTTGTTGATTTTCTGCATTCCTTGGAAGATTTGCCCGAACATGGCCGGCTTGGCGTGCCAGATCTTGACCTGCCCGAATTTACCCTGGTCGAACTGGGGCAGGGCGCTTTCACGCTGTTTGTCACCCCGATGATTGCAGGGACAGGGCATGTTCTGGTCGGGCTGTTGCGCGCCATGGCCGATGATTACGGCGCTTTGGTGCTGCTCGATCATGTCGGTCTGCGCAAGGGTCGCGAAGAAATTTCCGTGCATTTGCTGGATACATTGCACGCCGATGGCCGCCGCTTTGACCTTGCGGCGGCGGGCCGTTAAGTCATGGGCACAGATGATCTTTTAGCCCTGACAGCGGGCAATCTGTCGCAGCTGATGCCGATGCACATCAGCCTGTGCCCTCAGGGCCGCATCCGCAGTCTTGGCCGCACCTTGGCAAAGCTGCTAGAGGGCCAAGACCCGCTTGGCCAAGACTTTTTGCAGGTCTTCACCCTGCGCCGCCCCTCTGGGGTAAGGCGCGCGCGTGATCTGCAAAGCCTGCCCGGCCAGCGGCTGCAAATATGTTTGCGCGATAAATCCGAAGCCCTGCGCGGCCTTGCCGTGCCCACGGCGGAAGGGGGGCTGCTGATCAACCTGTCCTTTGGTATCCGCTTGATCGAGGCTGTGCGGCAAAATGCCTTGACCGACGCCGATTTCGCGCCCACCGATCTGGCGATTGAAATGCTCTATCTGGTCGAGGTGAAAAACGCCGTCATGCAGGAATTGCGGCGGCTGAACCTCAGTCTGCAGGGCGCAAAGGTTGCGGCCGAAGAACAGGCGCTGACCGACACTTTGACCGGCCTGCGCAACCGTCGCGCGCTTGAGATGCGGATGCCGACGTTCTTGTCGCAGGGCGTCGAATTTGGGCTGATGCATCTGGATTTGGATTTTTTCAAGCAGGTGAACGACACCCTGGGCCATGCCGCAGGCGACCACGTTTTAAAACATGTCGCCCAGGCGCTGACCATCGAAACCCGCAGCTCTGATCTGATCGCACGGGTTGGGGGGGATGAATTTGTCGTGGTCTTGCCGGGCATAAGTGGCAAAGAGCGCTTGGGCCAAATCGCGCAGCGCATCATCGATCGGGTGTCGGAACCTGTTGAATTTGAAGGCAAACTTTGCCGTGTCTCGGCCTCGATTGGTCTGACGCTTTCCACCGATTATGGCGCGAGCGAGGCGGATCGGATGATGGCAGACACCGATGCGGCACTTTACGCCTCGAAACACGCAGGGCGGGCACAGGCGCGGTTTTTCTCGTCGCTGGGTTAATCGGCAATTTGATAGGGCAGCACGCCGCGGCTGTCGGGGTCCACCCGCAGCCCGCGTTCCAGCGGTGGCACTGCGCGCTGATGACAGTCGCGCCGCTCGCAGATCCGGCACGAAATCCCGATGGGTTCAAACCGCCCCTTCAGATCCAGCCCATCCGAATAGACCAGGCTTGCGGCATGCGTCACCTCGCAGCCCAGCCCGATGGCGTAGCGCCGCACTGGGGCCAAAAACGCCCCCCCCGGTTTCGAGACATCACGCGCCAGGCACAAATATCGCACCCCATCCGGCGTTTCGGCCAATTGCCGCAGGAAATGCCCCGGCGTCTCGAAGGCGCGGTGCACATTCCACAGCGGGCAAGCGCCGCCAAAGCGCGCAAATTGCAGCCGCGTGGCCGAATGCCGCTTGGTGATGGTGCCGGCCTGATCGACACGCACAAAGAAAAACGGTACCCCCTTGGCGCCGGGTCGCTGCAGCGTTGAAAGCCGCTGCGCGACCTGCTCGATGCTGGCGCCAAACAGATCGGCCAGCCGTTCCAGATCGTGCCGCGTCGCTTGGGCGGCCTCGAGAAAGGCGCGGTAGGGCATCAGCGCCGCGCCTGCAAAATAATTCGCCATGCCGATTTTGGCGATGTCGCGCGCCTCGGGGGTTTGAAACCGTGCCAGATCCAGCGTCGCCTCAAGCAGTTCGTTTTGGGTCAGCAGGGCGACCTGATACAGCAGCTGAAACGCCTTGGTGGCCGCTGCCGCGGTCGCAGAAATCTCAAGCCGCCGCGTCACCGGATCAAAGCGTCGCAGCGGGCCAGAGTTGGAAAACTGCACGGTGATGCCGCGACGCTCCAGCGCCTCGATTGCCGCAAAAATCGGGTCTTTTCCGGGGCTTGCGCCACCAAGCACATGTTCTGCCGCCCGATCGACCGCATCGACGTAATTGTCGCAATAGTGAAAGAAATCGCGCACTTCCTCCCAGGGGCTGGCGCGCAGGGCGGCGTCATCGCGCCCCAAGGCCTCGTCCAAAGAGGCCAGGCGTTCGTGGTTTTGCCGGTAGGCCCGATGCAGATCCAAAAACGCCCGCGCCAAGGCCGGCGCATTCGAAGCCGCCAGCCGCAGATCGGCCAAGGGCGGGGCGGCCTTGGCAAAAACCGGATCGGCCAAAGCCTCGCGCATGTCTGACACCAGCCGCTCGCCTTCGCCTGCGTTCAGCTCGGTGACATCTAGGCCAAATTCTTGCGCCAAGGCCAGAACCACCGTCGCCGAAACCGGGCGGTGGTTGTTCTCCATCTGGTTCAGATAGGGCAGTGACACGCCCAGCTTGTCGGCGAAAATGCGCTGGGTCAGCGCCAGCCTGCCGCGCAATTCGCGCAGTTTTGCCCCTGCATAAAGCTTTTGCACTGCCATGATGCCCCCCTTTGCAAAGCCAGCATCAGGCTTTGCAAAGCTGCCGTCAAGCCGCCAGACCCAAGGCCCGTGCGCGCCGGATCACCGCCAGAATGCACAGAACTGACGCGACAGAACATGTTAGCATCAGCACCACCAGCGGCATCTCGGTCGCCCCCGGCGGCAGCAGCGCCCCGGCAAGGGCCGCAAGCCCCGCGCCGCCGCCGATCATCAGCGCGCCACCCAAGCCCGAGGCCGTGCCCGCAAACTCTGGCCGCACCGACAAAATCCCCGCATTGGCCGAGGGCAGGGCGATGCCATTGCCCAGCCCCATGGTCACCTGCAACCCGAAAAACACCACCGGTCCCGAAAGCCCCGCCGCCGTCACCGCAAACAGCGTCAGCATCCCCGCCGAGGTCACCATGGTGCCAATCAGCACCATCCGGTTCAGCCCGACGCGCCGCGAAAACCGTCCCGCCAGAAAGTTTCCCGCCGTATAGCCCACAGCCGTGATCGCAAACAGCAGCCCCACCTGTTGCGACCCCAGCCCAAAGACCACATTGCCGACATAGGGCGCGCCGCCCAAAAAGGCGTAGAAACAGCCCGAAGAAAACGCCGCAGCTCCGCTATAACCCAAAAACCGCTGCGAGCGCAGCAGCTCGGGATAGCTGCGCATCTGGGCGGCAAAGCTGATCTTTTTGATAACGGCGGTTTCGCCCAGATCGGCCCAGCACAGCGCGAAGACCACGACGCCAAGCGCCAAAAGCAGGGCAAAGTTCGCATGCCAGCCAAAGGCCGCGTCCAGATAGCCGCCAATCACCGGCCCGATCATCGGCACAAGGCTCATCCCCATGGTGACATAGCCGATCATCGAGGCCGCCTCGTCATCCGACACCATATCGCGCACCACGGCCCGGCTTAGCACCATGCCCGCCGCCACCACCGCTTGGGCCATGCGAAACAGCAAAAACACCTGCGCCGAGCTCGCCAAAAGCGTGCCGACAGTTGCCGCCAAAAATAGCGCCAGTGACACCAGCACCACAATGCGGCGGCCGTAGCGGTCCGATATCGGCCCGATCAAGATCTGCAAAACTGCCGAAAGCGCCAGATACAGCGCGACCGACAGCTGCATCAGCGCATAGGGCGCTTCAAAATAGGCGGCCATGCCCGGCAGCGAGGGCAAAAAGATATTCATCGTCAGCGCCGACAGCCCTGCAAGCAGGATCAGCGTGACAATATTGGGCGGGGTCTGGCGGTTCAGAAAGATCGGGTTTTGCATCGCTCTCAGCTAGGGCTCTGCTGCGGTCTTGTCCATCGCCCGCGGGCTTTGCGGGTCAGAAATCCGCTGGTCCGTGGCGAAATTTGCAGCTTTGCAATTAGCAATTTTAATCGGCAAGCATATTTGCATATTTTCGATCTTCCGCTTCCCGTGCGGGCATTCTGGCGCTAGTCTGGGCCTGTTAACGGGGGGCACTGACATGACGGATATTTTGCAGCAGCTTGAAGCACGTCGCGAGACAGCCCGCATGGGCGGCGGCCAGCGCCGCATCGACGCACAGCACGCCAAGGGCAAGCTGACCGCGCGCGAGCGGATTGATCTTTTGCTCGACGAAGGCTCGTTTGAAGAATTCGACATGTTCGTGGCCCACCGCTGCACCGATTTCGGCATGGAGGCAGAACGCCCGGCAGGCGACGGCGTGGTCACCGGCCGCGGCACCATCGGCGGGCGTCTGGTCTATGTCTTCTCCAAGGACTTCACGGTCTTCGGCGGCTCGCTGTCGGGCGCGCACGCGGCCAAGATCGTCAAGCTGCAGAAGATGGCGCTGACCAATGG
>JALRIN010000140.1 GCA_023255415.1 Cypionkella sp.
GGAATTCCCGATACTGAGAGCGGTTTATCGCCAGATTTATTGAACTAACCCGCCAGTAGAGGCAGACGTACGCCTACTCCCACTGATAAGGTTGGCATCAAGACCCCAGCGTTGTGGCAGTTTTACGAACCACCAACAGCTGGGCTTTTTCATGCGCCCCACTAGTAGCAAGGACACTTTCGTGATTAATGTCGGAATCAATGGTTTTGGACGCATCGGTCGTAACTTCTTCCGTGCCTCACTTACTAACCCAAATATCAACATCGTCGGAATTAACGACCTAACTCCTAATGAGACTCTTGCTCACCTCTTGAAGTATGACTCAATCTTGGGTCGCCTAGGTCTTGAGGTTACATACACAGATGATTCAATCACTGTTGGCGGAAAGACAATCAAGGTTTTCTCAGAGCGCGACCCAGCAAACCTTCCATGGGCGGCTGTTAAGGCAGATGTCGTTGTTGAATCAACAGGTATCTTCACAAAGGCTGCAGATGCTCAGAAGCACATCACAGCTGGCGCAAAGAAGGTCATCATCTCTGCTCCTGCAACTGATGAGGACATCACAATCGTTATGGGTGTAAACCACACTCAGTATGACGGTTCAAAGCACAACAT
>JALRIN010000141.1:0-299 GCA_023255415.1 Cypionkella sp.
TTAATCTTGTCTATTACTAAAACTTTCTCAATAAATTAAGAAAGTTAGATAAATCGCTTTGTGCTTTTTTTAAAAACTCAAATTCATTCACAAGGTTAACTAGCCGAAGCTAGTGTGGTCTTGTTCACAAATTTGTGTAAGCACTATATTTTTTGAGTGTGATTGTAAACAATCACTGACCTCAATCAATAAGTACCCACACTTATCAGTTGCATATTGTTAAAGATCATTTCGATTGGTTGCGGGGACAGGATTTGAACCTGTGACCTTCGGGTTATGAGCCCGACGAGCTGCCAGAC
>JALRIN010000141.1:338-610 GCA_023255415.1 Cypionkella sp.
TCTGAGTGATTTTGGCACCCGTAGTGCCAAAGAAGCGAAACTATATCAGGTTTAAAACTACCTTGTCAAACACTTTATCGCTATTTTTTTATATTTTTTTGTTAACAGTTTGTAACAAAAATTAAGTTTACTTTGCTATAAATTTATTCACTTTATTCACATACCCAATTGGGTCATCAAGTTGTCCGCCTTCCGCCAAGATTGCTTGATCAAAAATAACTGAGGCGTAATCACTAAATAATTGATTTTCATCAACTTTTTCTAATTTTTTA
>JALRIN010000142.1 GCA_023255415.1 Cypionkella sp.
ATGGCTTTCTAGGGGCCGCCGTGAGAATGGCCGTTCCGCGCTCCACGCCTTCCCGCCATGTGTGGGGTCTGGCATTCGAGGCCCTCGGTTCACGCCGGGGGCCTTTGTCGTTTCCCCATAACGCCACCGGAACAGCTTCGGGAGATTCTTCGGGACTGAATGGCCGCGCCTGTCCCGAAGTGTCCGCAGTTGTCCATATGTTCCGACAGGTCAGGCGCGCGCCGTTCTGGGTGTGATCCGCGTTTGCTGTGAGATTTCAACGCTTTACAGCAAGCATTGGTGGAGCGGGTGAAGGGAATCGAACCCTCGTATTCAGCTTGGGAAGCGCTGGATTGGCTTTGAAATCGTTCACTTTTCCGCGCGCTTCGGGGATTTGTTCGGGACTCGGCTTGTGACGGCATAGCCTTCCAGGCCGGTTCGCAGGTCTTCATCGAGCACATGGGCGTAACGCATGGTCGTCTCGATCTGGGTGTGCCCAAGCAGCCGCGACACCAGTTTCAGGTTTCCGGTCAGGCGCAACAGGCGACTGGCAAAGGTGTGGCGAAGATCGTGAAACCGGAAATCCTCAATGCCAGCCTCCGTCATCGCCGCCTTGATTGTCGCCATGAC
>JALRIN010000143.1 GCA_023255415.1 Cypionkella sp.
GTTCTGGTCGCTCTACGGCTTCGCCGCGGCGGTGCAGGCGGGCGACGCCGCCGCGATCGAGCAGCGCGTCAACTTCCGCACGCTGCGCCTGTCGCTGGCCCGGCAGATCAGCGCCGCGGTCAAGGCCGACAGCAACGCCCTCGATCCGCGCGAGCGGCAGCGCATCGCCGACGCGGCGGCGGCGGTGGCGCTGGTGGTGGCGCTGGTGGTCCGTCTGATGCAGCAGCAGGTTACGCTGGTGGTGCTATTGGTGCTGCTGGTGGTGGAACTAACGGTGGTGGTGCTGGTGGCGGTGCTGGTGGAGCAAACTACGGCGGTGGTGGAGGCGGTCGCATCCTACCCGGTACAGGTGGTGTTGCCAAGTATGCAGGTGACGCTGGTAGTCCCGCTGGTAATGGTGGTTCTGCAAATGGGACTGGTTATAGTGGCTCTGCCTTTGGTGAAGGTGTATCTGCTGGCGGTGGTGGCGGCTGGGGTGCTGCTGGTGGCGCTGGTTGGGGTTCCTCTGGTGGTGCTGGCGGTAAGGCCATTCAAGCAACTGTTGCATACAGTAAGACCCTCGGTGGCGCTGTCTATGGTGGAGTTTAATTATGTCACTAGATAAAG
>JALRIN010000144.1 GCA_023255415.1 Cypionkella sp.
TCTTCTGGTCTTTGATATTTCTACTGCTCTTTTATAGAACATGTTATCAGTATTACCAGAAGACTCGAAAGTTTCTTTGATACGGACCCAATTCTCGTAAGTATGTTGGTCCATTTCTGTGATGCGTATTACTATTATATACTAATCACAGACATTTCAACGTCAATCAAATGTCAGAGTTCTGTAACACTACGATACAGAAAACAGAATAAAATATTAATTTGGTATCAATTATAACGGAAAGGGTGGGATTCGAACCCACGGAAGCTTTCACTTCGCTAGTTTTCAAGACTAGAGCCTTAAACCACTCGACCACCTTTCCTATCGGATTTCAAAGTCCAATTTACGAACTTTGCGTTGTCTTCTTGCTTCCTGGAAAGCAAGATCTTGAGAGGATAACACATTAGTTTTATGTGTTTCCTTTAATGAGTTTAACATAACAACACGAGATAAGTCAAGTGCTGAAATCTTATCTCCACGGATGGTTGCCATATTAGGACAACCACAAGTAATTGTCTTAGTTTCGTGTCCTGTTATTTCTCTATTGCAATCTTTGCATCTTATAGAAATCATTTCTCATTCCTTTAAATACGACCTTAACATCCA
>JALRIN010000145.1:0-322 GCA_023255415.1 Cypionkella sp.
TTTATTGAAAAATTGGCGTATTTGTGTGAGATAGAGCCTCATTATTATCCTCATTTCAGAAGTAGATATGCAATCAATGAGTGCATCTATGACTTTAAGTCCCTCTAAGCAGATGGGTGGTACTAAACCATTTGTAGGCACGCAAAAAGCTTGCTTTAGTAGAGCACCCGCCATTTCACCAGTGCAATATGATCATGGTGGTGACGATTTCAGATGTCCCCAACTCAATAAAACGAGCAGCTTTGGTAGACAACCGGCAGGGAAAGTTAGACGTGGTCCTGATGTGCCTTTCACACAGGCACCACGTTTTGGTAATAAACCT
>JALRIN010000145.1:343-601 GCA_023255415.1 Cypionkella sp.
GGGAATACTACATTTGGCACCTCTACAAGAGCGGGTGCTCTAAAATTGTATGCGATATACAGCTGTAAATAAAATAAAGTAAATGAAAATGATAGTATGCGGATGAGAATAATAAAGAAGGAGAAAAAAAATGTTTAATATTGTAATCATGTCTCTGTCAAAAAAAAACGGAATATCCACTCTTTTATAATACATCGCACTTAATTGTGAGTCCATTCGGGCTTTCTCTTTTCAATAAAGGCTGACATACCTTCTTTC
>JALRIN010000146.1 GCA_023255415.1 Cypionkella sp.
AGGTAACCGGGATCGAACCGATGACATTTAGCTTGCAAAGCTAACGCTCTCCCAACTGAGCTATACCCCCAAATAAGTGTCAGTTTAGACCCTACTGACAGGTCTCCTAGCTTTCTCACTACATACAAAGCCTGCAGCTTCACGACGTCTAGGACCTTGGCTATTTAACAGGATCGTTTTTGTCCGCTAAGACATCCAATACGATTTAGCGTTTATGTTTGCTGTAACGATCCTAAATTATGGCGGAAGCGGTGGGATTCGAACCCACGGAACCTTGCGGTTCGCTAGTTTTCAAGACTAGTGCCTTCAGCCGGACTCGGCCACACTTCCTAATTGGTGCATCCTCACGGTTTCGAACCGCGGACCCACGCCGTGTAAAGGCGTTGCTCTACCCCTGAGCTAAGGATGCGTTATTGGTTGCAGAGGGTGGATTCGAACCACCGACCTCCAGCTTATGAGGCTGGCGAGCTGACCGGACTGCTACTACTCTGCGTCAAATCTTAACCTGCACTACGTGTAATAAAGTTTACACGAACTTTGCTAGGCTTAAAAAACTTTTCAATTGTATCTTGTGCAATACCAATATCAACTGGCTTGCAG
>JALRIN010000147.1 GCA_023255415.1 Cypionkella sp.
GACAGTCATCAACACCACCTCGCTGGGCATGGCGGGCAAGCCGGATTTCCGGGTGCCGATGGACGCATTAGATCCGGGTGCTGTGGTCAATGATCTGGTCTACACGCCGCTGAAAACCCAGTTTCTGCTTGAGGCAGAAAAGCGCGGCGCAACGATTGTAGATGGTCTTGGGATGCTGTTGCATCAGGCCGCGCCGGGTTTCGAACGCTGGTTTGGCCCAACGCCGCAGGTCGATGAAGAAGCCCGCCAAGCCGTGCTTGGGTCATGACCGCCTTTCGTTTGGGCCTGACCGGATCGATCGGGATGGGCAAATCCACCACTGCCGCGATGTTCGCCGACGAAGGCTTGCCAGTCTGGGATGCAGACGCCGCCGTGCATCGGCTTTATGGCCCTGATGGTGCTGCGGTTGCCCCTATTGCGGCGCTTTGCGCAAAGGCCAAAACGCCCCAAGGGCTGGACCGCGCCGCCTTGAAAGACTGGATTGCCAGCGACCCCACGGCACTGAGCCAACTGGAATCCGTCGTCCACCCGCTGGTTGCTGCAGATCGCGATGCCTTCATCGCTTCTCCTCAGGCCGATATTGTCGTTCTCGACATTC
>JALRIN010000148.1 GCA_023255415.1 Cypionkella sp.
CGCCAAGCGTCTAATATTTTATGCGAAAGGTCATACGAGTCCATCATTCACTTCCTTTATCCCAAGGTCTGTTCATACGTAGTTTGATAATACGAATACGTATTTCAAGAATCCTTCTTTTAATTTCTTCCCAAAGTTCATTCATGGGGAGATAGTTTCTTAACAATCTTACCGATCAAGAACACCACTCCAATAATAACAGAGAACCAAAATACGGTATAGATTGTTCCTAGTAAAAGATCGGTTAGCATCAAAGGTCCCCATCTTTACGGTTCTCAGAATAGAACACATCAAAGGAACCGCCAGGATAACGTGATTCTAACTTACGAACGTTCTCTGCGATAACATCATTAGGGTCGAGGTTCAAAGCACGACAAGCGTTTACCCAATACCACATAATGTCACCAAGTTCACGTTTCATGTGAAACACGTTGTCTTCGTTAAACTCTTTTCCCTGAAAGATGATCTTCTTGGGAATCTCATTGAACTCACCACACTCGGCAGACATACCAATTGCAGCAGTCATCAATAGTGAGAAGTTATATCCAAGGTTATCATTAGACAGTTCATCCATGCGACGACGCATATGGTCATA
>JALRIN010000149.1 GCA_023255415.1 Cypionkella sp.
GGATGAATTGGGGGTGCTGGTCGAGCGCTGTCGCACCTGCGGCAGCACCAAGGCCTGCACGGACTGGTTGTCCCATACCGTGGCGGCCGAGGCGCTGCCGGGCTTTTGCCCGAATGCGGCGGCACTTGTGGCGCTGCGCCCCTGAGTTTCGCGATCTCGGGGGCAAGGGTTTCCTCTGGACCCGCCAACCGTTACGATGCCCCCATGTTGCAGATCGAAGATGTCGTCCGTGACCGCGGGTCACGCTATGCGGTTTCTGGTGGTCCCGTGCAGGGCCGCGCCGGAGCCGAGGCCTTTCTGGCCGAGTTGAAGCGCGTCAAGAAATACGCCAAGGCCACGCATAACACCTGGGCTTGTGTGTTCTCGGATGCAGGCCCGGTGAAGAATGACGATGGCGAGGCGGGCGCAGGCGCCGTTATTCTGAAGATGCTGGAGCGTGCGGGGCTGGTCGATCATATCGTCGTTGTCACCCGGTGGTATGGCGGGGTGCATCTGGGCGGCGACCGTTTCGCCCATGTGGTGACCTGCACAAGGGCCTATCTCGATGACTTGCCCAAGGTGGGGGCAAAGGGCTAGCCTTCC
>JALRIN010000014.1 GCA_023255415.1 Cypionkella sp.
CATCAGCCGCCCGTCAATCGCGGCCATTGCCTCATCTGCGTCGATGGCGCGGGTGACCAGCACAATCGCCACCCCCACGATCGCCAGAAACTGAATAGGCGCGATGTTCAGCGTCGCCAGCACCACCACCGCGATCAAAATCGCCACCACCAAAGGCGCATGGCCGCGTCGGAACGGCCGTTCCGAGGGCTGCGAGACATCGACCATATCCATATCGGTCGCCAAGCGCTGAATATCGGCCATCGCCCCTTCCAGCAGCAGCGTATCGCCAACTTCGACCACCAGATCGTCCAATTGCCGACCAATATTCTGATTACGGCGATGGGCGGCCAGCGGATAGACACCATAGCGCCTGCGCAGCCGCATTTGCCCCAAACTGCGTCCGACCATGCGACAACCCGGCGTGATCAACACCTCGACAGTCGAGGTTTGCACCGTCGCCAAGGCATCGGCCTGCCGCAATTCCTTGTTGCCTTTTAGCCCCAACAGCTCGGCCATCGGGCTGCGCAGAACCACACGGTCGCCCGCCTCCAGCAGCACCTGATCCAAACCCCGCCGCAACGACAAATCACCGCGCAGCACATCAATCACCCGCGCACCGCCGCGCGAAAACAGATCAATCTCGGCCGGAGCCTTGCCGATAAACCCCGAATCATCCGGAATCGCCACTTCGGTGAAAAACTTCATCCCCTTGCGATCCGACAACAGCGCCGCCATCGAATCGCGCTCGGGCAGCAGCCGCTTGGCAAACAGCGCCAGATAGATCAGCCCCGCCAGCGCCACACATAGCCCGACGCCCGCAATTTCGAAAATCCCAAAGGCCGCCAGGCCCTTGGATTGCGCCACCCCATCCACCACCAGATTGGTCGAGGTGCCAATCAGCGTTACCGTGCCGCCTAGAATTGTCATATAACTCAGCGGGATCAGCAGCTTGGAGGGCGAGACCTTCAGTTGCTTGGCCAGTTTCATAAAGATTGGCATCATCACAACCACCAAGGGCGTGTTGTTGACAAAGGCCGAAACCAGCGTCACCCCCAACCCCAAAAGCACCAAAGTCCGCACGGGTTTCGCCTCGACATTGCGCGAGGCCATTTGGCTTGCCCATTCCAGCGCGCCAGTGCGCACCAAGGCCCCCACGATCACAAACATCGCCGCAATCGTCCAGGGCGCGTTGTTCGACAGGACCCCCGCCACATCCTGCATCGGCAAAATGCCCAGCAAAAGCATCAGTGCCGCACCAGAAATCGCTGTGACTTCAACCGGATAGATTTCGCTTACAAAAAGCGTCAACATCCCACCAAGGATCATCAGCGCCAAGACCGCCTGCGTCGATTGCGCCAGTTCCAACCCAAGCATCTTCGCCTCCAAAGCCCATCGCCGCAAAGTAACAATCAAAATTCAATCGGGCAACTTTAATCTCGACAAAAATAGCCGAGATTTACGGAGCCGCCTGTTCCAACCGTCCGCCCTCGCGGATCATCCGCACCTTTAGTGCTTTGCCGGTGCGATCGTCAGTTTCCACAAACACCCCCGACAGCGTCGCAGGGCCTTCGGCAGGCATAAACCGCCCCGAAGACATGCCAGTGATAAACCGCCGCAGCGGCTCTAGTTTATCCATGCCAATCACAGAGTTATAATCGCCGCACATGCCGGCATCGGTCAAATAGGCCGTACCCTGTGGCAAAATCTGCGCGTCCCCGGTCGGCACATGGGTATGGGTGCCCACCACCAAAGACGCCTGCCCGTCGCACCAATGCCCCAGCGCCATCTTTTCACTGGTGGCTTCGGCATGCACCTCGACAAGTGCTGCTTGAACCGCGCCACCCAAGCGATGCGTTTTCAAAATCGTCTCGATGGCGGAAAACGGGTCGTCAAACGGGCGCTTCATAAACACCTGCCCCAGCACTTGGGTGACCAAAATCTTGCGGCCTTGGGTTGCTTCAAAAATCTTGACCCCGCGCCCAGGCGCCACTTTTGAAAAATTGATCGGCCGCAAAATCCGCGGCTCTTGCTCGATGAATTGCAGCATGTCTTTTTGGTCAAACGCATGGTCGCCCAGCGTGACACAATCAGCCCCTGCCTGCAAAATCACCTTGGCATGTTCCGCCGTAAGCCCCGCGCCTTGCGAGGCATTTTCGCCATTGACCACGACAAAATCGAGACCCCAAGCCAGCCGCAAATGCGGCAACCGCTCGGCAATCGCCGCGCGTCCAGATCGCCCCACCACATCGCCAAGGAAAAGAATTCTCATGCTTTTGACCTAGGGCCTGCGCCGCCGTCTCGCAAGCCAAAACCAATCCGATTCGCGGCAAAGGCGGCGCAGCGCGGAAAAATCACCACAAAGGGCCGGGGTGAAAGCCCGCAAAAAGTCGATTTCAAAAAATTATCCCAGATGGCGGCCAATTTTTCGCCCCAGCCCTTCCCGCACCCGCCCCAGAGCCCTAGCTTGCAGCCATGCAGCTGCCCCCCGCGCTTTCAGACTGGTTCACCGCCCAAGGCTGGTCGCTGCACCCGCATCAAACCGACATGCTTGCGCGCGCAGATCACAGCGCGACCCTGCTGATTGCGCCGACGGGGGGCGGCAAGACCTTGGCGGGTTTTTTGCCCTCGCTTGCCGAAATAACGGCGCAGACCAAGGGTTTGCACACGCTTTACCTCTCACCCCTCAAGGCATTGGCCGCCGACATTCGCCGCAACCTGCGCCGTCCGGTGGAAGGCGCGGGCCTGCCCATTCGCATCGAAGATCGCACTGGCGACACCAGCTATACCCAGCGCCGCCGCCAGCGTGCCGACCCGCCGCATATTCTGCTGACCACCCCCGAAAGCCTTGCCCTGCTGCTCAGTTACGAGGACGCTCCGCAGATCTTTGCCGGTCTGCAACGGGTGATTGTTGATGAAATTCATGCGCTTGCCGAAAGCAAACGCGGCGATCAGCTGATGCTGCAACTGGCGCGACTGCAAAGCTTTGCGCCGCATTTGCGCCGCGTTGGGCTGTCTGCCACCGTCGAAGACCCGCCAGCGCTTGCGCGCTTTTTGGGGCCGAAAACGCAGGTGCTGCAGGCCGACCCGGGGCCTGATCCCGACATCCAGATGCTGCAAACCAAGCTGCCGCCGCCTTGGGCCGGGGCCGGCGGGCGCTATGCAATTCCTGATATTTTACAAGAGATTATGGCACATAAGACCACCTTGGTCTTTCACAACACCCGCGCGCAGGCCGAGATTTTCTTTCACCACCTGTGGTTGGCCAATACCGATGATCTGCCGATCGCCATTCATCACGGCAGCCTGTCGCGCGAACAGCGCGAGCGGGTCGAACAGGCGATGGCCGATGGCCGTCTGCGCGCTGTGGTCTGCACCGGCAGCCTTGATCTGGGGCTGGATTGGGGCGATGTCGATCTGGTGATCCAGGTCGGCGCGCCCAAGAATATCAAGCGTTTGGTGCAAAGGATTGGCCGCGCCAACCACCGCTATAACGCGCCCTCCAAGGCGGTTCTGGTGCCCGCCAACCGCTTTGAGGTGATCGAGTGTCAGGCCGCCCTTAAGGCCGTGCGCGCCCACCAGCTGGATGGTGCGCCGCGCCCGCGCGGCCCGCGCGATGTGTTGTGCCAGCACCTGCTGGCCAGCGCCTGTGCAGCCCCCTTTGACCCCGATGCGCTTTTTGCCGAGGTGGTGACGGCAGGCCCCTACGCCGGCCTGACGCGCAGCGAATTTGACGCCTGTCTGGATTTCGCAGCCACCGGCGGCTATGCGCTGCGCGCCTATGACAAATGGCAGAAGCTGATGATAAGGCAGGATAAATTCTCGCTGCGCGATCCGCGTTCTGCGGCACAAATTCGCCAGAACCTTGGCACTATTATTGACACCGAAACCCTGAAAGTGCGGCTGAAGGGCCGCATGGGCGCGCCCCTGGGCGAGATTGAAGAGGCCTTTGCAACCACCCTGACCCGCGGCGATACCTTTTTGATCGGCGGGCAGATCGTGCGCTATGAGGGGCTGAACGAGATGACGGTCGAGGTCAGTCGCCACGCAGGCCGCGACCCGAAGGTGGCGGTGTTTTCGGGCACAAAATTTGCCACCTCGACCCAGCTTTCCGAAGGCATTTTGCAGCTGCTGCAACAGCCCGATTGGCCCGATCTGCCCGCCCACACCGTGCAATGGCTAACCTTGCAACGCGAGATCTCGGCACTGCCGCAGCCGGGGCGTTTGCTGATCGAAACCTTTGCCTATGAAGGGCGCGAACATCTGTGCCTTTATGGCTTTGCCGGGCGCAATGCGCAGCAAACGCTGGGACTTTTGCTGACAAAACGGATGGAGGATCAGGGGCTTAACCCCTTGGGCTTTGTTGCCACCGATTACGCCACGCTGATCTGGGGGCTTACAGCTGTGCCCGATCCTGCTGCCCTGCTTTGCGTTGACACCCTGCGCCATGATCTTGAAACTTGGCTTGCAGGCAATGCGGTGATGAAGCGCGGCTTTCGAAATGTAGCGCTGATCGCGGGGCTGATCGAGCGCAACCACCAAGGTCGGCGCAAATCGGGGCGACAAGCGACGTTTTCTTCGGACATCCTCTATGACACCCTGCGCAAATATGACCCTGATCACCTGCTGTTGCAGCTGACCCGCGAAGAGGCGATGCGCGGGCTGATTGATTTTGGCAGGTTGGAAGAGATGCTCACCCGCATCGGGCCGCGCATTGATCATCTGCGGCTCAGCCGCGTCTCGCCCTTTGCGGCGCCATTGTTTTTAGAGCCGGGCAAGATCCCGATCCATGGCCAAGGCCGCGAAAAGCTGGCAGAAGAGGCGGCGCGACAGCTGATGCGTGACGCAGGTTTGCTGTAATCTGCCGCGGTATGGAGCCTTAATGTTCGCCTTTCGCCTTGCCGACACCCCGCTTTACGCCCTGCCTTCGGGTGCGCTTTATTGGCCGGATCAGGCCTTGCTGTGCGTCTCGGATCTGCATTTCGGAAAATCCGAGCGCATGGCGCGGCGTGGAGGCGCGCTCTTGCCGCCCTATGAAACCCGCGCGACCCTGCAGCGGCTGAACGACGATCTTGAAGCCACGCGCGCAGAGCAGGTGGTCTGTCTGGGCGACAGTTTTGACGATCTGGCTACCGCCGAGGGGCTAGATCTGGACGATCAACTGTGGCTGACGCGGCTGATGGCGGGGCGCAGTTGGATCTGGATCGAGGGCAATCACGACGCGGGGCCGGTCGAGATGGGGGGCAGCCACCGCGCAGGCCTGAGCCTGGGGCAATTGCAGTTTCGCCACATTGCAACCGCAGATACACCCGAGATTTCGGGGCATTACCACCCCAAAGCCCGCCTTGCAGGCCGGTCGCACCGCTGTTTTCTTTTGGACAAACAGCGGCTGATCCTGCCCGCCTATGGCACCTATACCGGCGGGTTATGGAGCCATCACAACGTGCTTTGCGACTTGATGCAGCCCGATGCGCTCGCCTTGGTTTTGGCAAAGACGGTGCTGGCGATGCCGATGCCGCGCTAAAGCAAGCCGCGGGCATCTAATTTCGCGCGATGGTTCTTTGATACCGGCACCCGCGTGTGATCCGTCAGCCGCAGGTAAAGCTTGCTTCCCTCATGCTCGACCCCGCCAATCGCAGCCCAAGCCACCCAATGCGAGCGATGCACCTGCACACCTGCCTGCGGCGCTACCTCGGCCATCGCGTCACCAAAGCGCAGCAACAGGCTGACGGTGGCCTTGTCGGTTTGCACATCGACATAATGATCCCGCACTGACATGGCCAAAATCGCGCCGCGCTGCTCTGGCTCGATGCGCTGCAAAATGCGGTGCTCTGGCCGATGTGCGGCGACGCTGGATTGCACGGACATGGCCCGCACCTCCTGCCCCGCCTGATAGCGCAGCGCAGAATGGGCCAGCGACAGGCTTAATACCAACACCGCCAGTTCCACAGGATGCGGCTGCATGATGGCAACATGGCCTGCAATCAGCGCCAGCAGTTCCAAGATAAGCGGGGTAAGAACCGCAGAGGCCGCAAGCGCTGTGACAATCGCAGCCAGACGCGGCGCGCAGGGCATCATCAAGATCGAAACCAAAAGCCGGACAAGCGTTCCCGCCAGCATAAGCACAAAAACCGAAGGCAAGCCGATCAGCACCCGCTGTGTCAGCCCCATGCTTTCGTAGCTGCCAAAAGGCCCTGCAAAAACCACAAACAGCGTCAGCAGCAGCCAAAATAACACAGACACCCTGCTGCGAAGATCCGCAGCAAATGCCTCCTTGAAACCAAACATTCATCCACCCCAGAGAGCCCACCCCTCTGAGATAACGTTAACCAGTTTGCGATGAGGGAACAACCTCCAAGACTATTCTTTAGGCTATCTATGCTAATCTAAAGGCCTATTCAGGCCGTCAGCCCCTCTGGCTCGGCCAAGCCCTTGGCGCGGCAGCAGGCGGTCAGGGTATTGGCCAAAAGACAAGCAATCGTCATCGGCCCCACACCACCGGGCACGGGGGTGATTGCCCCCGCAACCGCCGCAGCTGATTCGTAGTGCACATCACCGACCAATTTTGCACGGCCATCGCGCTCGATCCGGTTGATGCCAACATCGATCACCGTGGCACCGGGTTTGACGAAATCGCCGGTGATCATCTCGGGGCGACCAACGGCTGCAACCAGAATATCGGCGCCGCGACAGACAGCCGCCAGATCCTTGGTGCGGCTATGCGCGATTGTCACCGTGCAGCTGTCACCCAGCAAAAGCTGCGCCATCGGCTTGCCAACGATATTGCTGCGCCCAACCACAACCGCGTTCAGACCTGCCAGGCTGCCGTGATGGTCGCGCAGCATCATCAGACAGCCCAGCGGCGTGCAAGGCACCATAGACTTTTGCCCGGTGCCCAGCAAACCAACGTTCGAGATGTGAAAGCCGTCAACGTCTTTCGCCGGATCAATCGAGTTGATGATCAGGTCCGAATTCAAATGCGCCGGCAGCGGAAGTTGCACCAAAATGCCATGCACCGCAGGATCGGCATTCAGCGCCTGCACCAGCGCCAGCAATTCCGCCTCTGTCGTGTCCATCGCCAGACGATGTTCAAACGAGGCCATGCCGACCTCTAGGGTCGAAGCATGTTTGTTGCGCACATAGACTTGGCTTGCCGGGTCTTCGCCCACCAGAACCACCGCCAGACCGGGTTGAATGCCGTGCTCTTCACGCAGCTTTGCAACCTGCACCTGCACTTGGGCGCGGACATTGGCGGCGAATAGCTTGCCGTCGATTACTTTAGCGGTCATTTGGCAGTTCCTTTGACAGATGGGCTTCTTCGCGCGCAATCGACCAGTCGATCAACTCGCGCCATAGTCTTTCGTAAGGCTCGGGTGGCAGGTTCAGCCGTTCGGCATGGTCGCGAACATTGGCAATAACCTCTTCCACACGCGCGGTAATCCGGGCAGGCAGGGCTGCCACCTGTTTGATCTGCGCCGCCCGATCGATATAGCCCACGCGCTCGGCAAAAAGCGCCATCAACGCGTGGTCAAGCCGATCAATCTCGGCCCGAATATCTTTCATGTCAGCGCAGTCAGCCGGACTTTTCATATCTAACCCTTGGTCTGAGGTGGCGCAGGTATAGCCACGCCACCCCCAGAGAACAACGCGAGTTTAGAAAAGACCTTCGACATTTCCATCCGCGTTCAGCCGGATCACCTCGGCCGAGGGCACTTTTGGCAGGCCGGGCATGGTCATGATCTCGCCACAAATCGCCACCACAAAGCCCGCCCCCGCCGACAGGCGCACTTCGCGCACCGGCACCGAATGGCCCGTTGGCGCGCCGCGCACGGTGGGATCGGTGGTAAAGCTGTATTGAGTTTTGGCGACGCAGATCGGCAGATGGCCATAGCCTGCAGCCTCCCAGACCTTAAGCTGATCGCGGATAGATTTGTCAGCGATCACCTCATCGGCGTGATAGATCCGTTTGGCGATGGTTTCCAGCTTTTGGAACAAAGGCATCGAGTCGGGGTAAATCGGCGCAAAGTTGGCGCTGCCGGATTCGGCCATCTCGACCACCTTATGCGCCAGATCTTCGATCCCGGCCGAGCCCATGGCCCAATGCTTGCACAAAATCGCCTCGGCGCCTTGGCTGGCGACATAGGCCTTCACGGCTGCAATCTCGGCATCGGTGTCGCTGTAGAAATGGTTGATCGCCACAACCACCGGCACGCCAAAGCTTTTGACATTGCCAATATGGCGGCCAAGGTTTGGACAGCCCTGCTCGACCGCCGCGACATTCTCTGCGCCCAGATCGGCTTTGGCGACACCGCCGTTCATCTTCATCGCCCGCACCGTGGCTACGATCACCGCCGCCGCAGGCTTTAGCCCGGCCTTGCGGCATTTGATGTCAAAGAACTTCTCAGCGCCCAGATCCGCGCCAAAGCCCGCCTCTGTCACCACATAATCGCCCAGCTTCAGCGCGGTTTTGGTGGCGATGACGCTGTTGCAGCCATGTGCGATATTGGCAAAGGGGCCGCCATGCACAAAGGCGGGGTTGTTTTCCAACGTCTGCACCAAATTCGGCTGCATCGCATCTTTCAGCAGCACCGTCATGGCGCCATCAGCCTTGATGTCGCGGGCATAGATCGGGGTTTTCGCACGGGTATAGGCGACAACAATATCGCCCAACCGCTTTTGCAGATCTTCCAGATCATTGGACAGGCACAAGATCGCCATGACTTCGGATGCCACCGTGATGTCAAATCCGGTCTGGCGCGGAAAGCCGTTCGACACGCCGCCAAGATTGACCACAATATCGCGCAGCGCGCGGTCGTTCATGTCCATAACCCGACGCCAAACCACACGGCGCGCGTCGATTTCCAGCTCGTTGCCCCAATAGATATGGTTGTCAATCATCGCCGACAGCAGGTTATGCGCCGAGGTGATGGCATGGAAATCGCCGGTGAAATGCAGGTTCATCTCTTCCATCGGCACCACTTGCGCCATGCCGCCGCCCGCAGCCCCGCCCTTCATGCCAAAGTTTGGACCCAAAGAGGCCTCGCGGATACAGATCACTGCCTTTTTGCCGATCCGGTTCAACCCGTCGCCCAAGCCCACGGTGGTTGTGGTCTTGCCCTCGCCTGCTGGGGTTGGATTGATCGCGGTCACAAGGATCAGCTTGCCATCCTTTTGACCGGCCAGCGATTTGATAAACTCTTGGCTGACCTTGGCCTTATCATGGCCATAGGGCAGCAGATGTTCTGGGGCGATGCCAAGCTTGGCCCCAATCTCCATGATCGGTTTTTTCTTTGCTTCGCGCGCGATCTCGATATCGGTCTTAAAGGCCATTCTCTTTCTCCATTGGGCGATTTTCTCCCTTGGCTTGGTGTTAGCGCAGGAAACCCATCGACAGACTGTGCTTTTACGACTTTTTCACAAGCAAAATCGCCAGCACCGGGCACAAAGCCACGGCTAGCGGCGCGCGGCGGCCAAATGGGCCCAGACCGGCTGATCGGGAATGTGCAGCCGGATGCTGTCGCCCAAGCGAAAGGCCCCGGCGCGTTCGACCCAAGCCACCACGCCGCGACGCCCCTTTGCGGCAGGCTTGAACGCCGCGCCAAAGCCCGGATACGCGGCCTCGATGCCGCGCGCAGGCAGGGTGCAGGGGCGGTTTTCCAGATCGACAACCAAGGTCGCTCCCGATGCCGCCTGCAAGCGCGACCCCGGCGGGATATGGCTGAAATCAGGAATGCCTTTGATCACCATCGAAGCCCCCAGCAGTGCGGGCGGCAGCTCTGCCAACCCCATGCGCGCCGCGATTTCGGCCAGATCTTCGGCCCCAATCAAGGAAAACTGCCGGGTATTACGAATTTCGCTGCCCTTGGGATATTGCGCCAAAACCCGACTGCACGAGGCCCGCGTCGCACCTGCGTGTTTTTCGCCCGCCACACCGTCAAGGCTGGCCACAAGCTCGGTTTGCGCGGCCGAAGCAAGGCCTGTGCCCACCAAGCCCAGCCAGGTGATGCTGCCAATGAAATCTGTGGGTTTCAAAACCGTCATCGCGGGGCCCTTTCGACAAAAGCCGCCCGCAAGGCTGGCGGCATTGAAAAACCCCAAGCCTTGCAAAAGGCTTGGGGTTTAAGGTTAGTCACAGCAAGGTTTAGGCCGAAGGTTCGGGCGCATCTGGCACCACCTTTGGCTTGCGTGCGCGGGTTTTGGGAATAGCCACCACACCCACCCCCTTATCACCGCCCTTATCATCGTCAGGCGCATCCAAAGACTCGCCCGCGGTGATCTTGCGGATCTCTTCGCCGGTCAGGGTTTCATGCTCGAGCAAGCCTTGGGCAAGCCGTTCAAATTCAACCGATTTTTCCAGCAAAATGCGGCGGGCGGTCTCGTAGCCTTCATCGATCAGATGTTTGACTTCCTGTTCGATCATGGTCTTGGTTTCAGCCGAAACCGAAAAACCGCCGGTATTTCCCGCATAGCCCTCATGCGCCTCGGCATAGTCGATGTTGCCAACCTTATCCGACATGCCCCAGCGCAGCACCATGGCGCGCGCAAGGCTGGAGGCCTGCTGAATATCGCCCGAGGGGCCGTTCGAGACCGAGTCTTCGCCCCATTTGATGATCTCGGCGGCTTTGCCCGCCATGGTCATGGCGATGCGTTCCTTGCACTGATCCTTGTGCCAGTTCAGCCGGTCCATCTCGGGCAGGCTCATCACCATGCCCAAAGCGCCGCCGCGCGGAATGATCGTGGCCTTATAGACCGGGTCGCATTTCGGCAAAGCCATGCCCACGATCGCGTGGCCCGCCTCGTGATAGGCGGTCATTTCCTTTTGCTCTTGGGTCAGCACCATCGAACGACGCTCGGCCCCCATCATCACCTTGTCTTTCGCCTGCTCGAAATCGTGCATGGTGACAAAGCGGTGACCAACGCGCGCCGCCATCAAGGCAGCCTCGTTTACAAGGTTGGCAAGATCGGCGCCCGAAAAGCCAGGGCAGCCGCGTGCGATGATGCGCAGGTCGACATCAGGGCCCAAAGGCACTTTGCGCGCATGCACATTCAGGATCTTTTCACGGCCACGGATGTCTGGGTTTGGCACCTGAATCTGACGGTCAAACCGGCCCGGCCGCAGCAAAGCAGGGTCCAGAACATCGCGGCGGTTGGTGGCGGCCACAATGATCACGCCTTCATTGGCGTCAAAACCGTCCATCTCGACCAAAAGCTGGTTCAGCGTCTGTTCGCGCTCGTCATTGCCGCCGCCCATGCCGACACCACGCGCCCGGCCCACAGCGTCGATTTCGTCGATAAACACGATACAGGGCGCATTCTTTTTCGCCTGTTCAAACATGTCGCGCACCCGGCTTGCACCGACGCCCACGAACATCTCGACAAAGTCAGAGCCCGAAATGGTGAAGAACGGCACCCCAGCTTCGCCCGCAATAGCGCGCGCCAGCAAGGTTTTACCCGTGCCCGGAGGGCCAACAAGCAGCGCGCCTTTGGGGATCTTGCCGCCAAGACGGCTGAACTTTTGCGGGTTGCGCAGGAATTCAACGATCTCTTCCAGCTCTTCCTTGGCCTCGTCGATGCCTGCAACATCGTCAAAGGTCACACGGCCTTGCTTTTCGGTCAGCAGTTTGGCGCGGCTTTTGCCAAAGCCCATCGCCCCGCCTTTGCCGCCACCCTGCATCCGGTTCATCATGAACACCCAGATGCCAATCAAAACGATAAAGGGCAACCAGACCGAGATCAGCGAGAAAATCCCCGACTGTTCCTGACTTTTCGCCTTCACTTCAACTTTTTTTTCAATCAGGCGATCCACCAACTTCACGTCGCGCGGCGCAATCACCGAATATTTCGTGCCATCACTGGCGGTGACCCCCAGATTTTCGCCATCCACCGTCACAGATGCAACATTGCCACTGTCGACGCGCTGGATGAAATCAGAATAAGCCACGCTCGTCGTCGACGAGGTTGTGGCCGAGGGGTCGAGCATTTTGAACAGGGCCAAGATCAGCAGAAAAAGGACGACCCAGAATGCGATGTTTCGTGCGTTACCCACGAAGCTCTCCGTAATTATTGGCCCAATAGGCCGGATGGCCCTTTTGGCGATTGTCTCTAAGATAGAGATAAGTCCGCAGGGTTCAATGCGATAAGATAGACTGATTTAGGGTTCGGACCAATTTCGCCTGCCATCCATTAAGAAAACCTGCAATCGGTGCGGCAATTAGCGCGTCTTTTCGCCAGATCGCAGGCGAGACCAGCAGCGCCTCGCGCGCAATGCCGCAGGCGCGCCAGTCTTTCAGCGCCGCCAAACCCTCGGCCCCCAGCGCGCGCAGCGTCAGATCTGGCGCATGTGGACCGATCATCTGCCAGCGATTGTCCCAGATTTGATCGGTGGGCAGGATCAGATCCTTGACCGCATTCGGCTCGCGGTAAATTCGCAAGCTGCCGGATGTAGTGCGAAAACAGCAGCCGTGCAGCGTGGCATCCGCGCCTTGGCGAATGGCCTCGGCAAGCGTCGCCATCTTTTGCGCGCGCGGCGCATAATCGCCGCCCGAATACCAGCCGATCACCGCCAGCAACAACCGGCGCTGGATCTCGGCCGGTTGGGCTGCAAAATCGTCAAGGCGCAGCTGCACCGCCCCGGCAACTTCGCTGCCGCAGACATCCCATGCAGCACCTGTTAGCGCTTGCAGCGCCTGCTGGGCACTGGCCAGATGCGCGATGGTCTCTGTGATCTGCACCGCACTCAGCCCCAAGGGTTGCAAGGCCATCAGCGCTTGGCGGGCGCGCACACGCGCAAAGCGGTCATTGTCGTTTGACGGATCGTCGATCCAACTCACACCCGCCCGCGTCAGATAGGCGCGTAGATCAGCGCGGGTTTGGTCTAGCAGCGGGCGCTGAAACACCACCCCCGCTTCGACCCAAGCCGGTCGCATCCCCGACAGCCCGTCCAGCCCCGCCGCACGCGTCAACCCCATCAGAAATGTCTCGGCCTGATCATCGGCCGTATGGCCGATCATCACCCGCGCAAGCCCAAGGCCGCGCGCCCAATCGGCCAGCAAAGCATAGCGCGCGCGCCGGGCCTGATCTTGCAGATTTCCCACAATCGCGCCGTGATCCCAGCGCAGGGTCTGATGCGGCACCCCAAGGCCCGCGCAGATCGCGGCCACCTGTTCGGCCTCTGCGGCAGATCCCTCACGCAGCGCGTGATCCACTGTCACCGCATGACAGGCCAAGCCAAGCCCATGGCACAGATGCAACAATGCCAGCGAATCACTGCCGCCAGAGACCGCCACACCGATGCCGCCGTCCCCGATCTCAACCGCCTGCCGCAAGGCCGCGGCCAAGCGCGCATCGTCCTTTACTGGCACGCAAGTCCCGACATTGCGCTTTGCGCCTCGGTTGCAGAACCCGTGCCCATAAAGCGGTTCACCACTTCGCCCAAAGTAACGCAAGCGTCCTGCGTTTGGCCAAGTGCAGCCAGGCCCTTGCCCAATTCCAACAAGGATTGCGGCGCAAATGGGCCGTCGGGCTTGCCTGAAAACGCATCCAGATAGGACCGCGACGCCTCGGCCGTATCGCCAGCCTGGCGCAGCGCCTCGCCCCGGCTGAACTGCGCCTCTTGGGTCAGGGGCGAGCCCGGATAGGATTCGGTAAAGGTCTTAAAGAGCGCAGCGGCGCCGCGAAAGTCACCCTCAGCGAGCACCGCCTTGGCCCGGTCAAAGTCACTTTTCTCGCCAATTGCCAATTCGGGGCCAGTCTCTTGCGCGGCGGTCGCAGCAGGCGCCACACTGATGGGCGCGTTTGAAGCACTGCCCCCCAAAGGCTCGATCACCGGCATATTGCCCGGATCGCAGCCCTCGGTCTGTTCGCACAGACGAAATTCAATATCAGCAATACGGGCGGTGCCGTCGCTGGCGACACGCGTGACCTTTTGCTCGATCTCTTCGGTTTTGCTGGTCAGCCGAGTTAGCGCTGCCTCGATTGCATCCAGCCGCTGCAGGGCGTCGCCGCCGGCTGCGCCCGATTGCGCCGCCCCTGTCGAAATCAGCTCTGACTTCAAACCGTTGAAATCGGCCAGCAACTGGCCAAGCTCGGTTTTGACATCCGCCAAGGTCTGCGCCTTGTCCTGCGCCAACGCAGGCAATGGCAGCAGTGCCAGTGCAAAAATCAGACCCCGCATCATATTAAGCCCCCGCGCCCATCGACAGCACTGTCACAGCCCGCCGGTTTTTCATGTAGCACGCCTCGTCCGAGCAGATCTCGATCGGGCGTTCCTTGCCGTAACTGATGGTGCGCATCCGATTTTCGGCCACACCTTGCGATATCAAAAAGTTCTGCACCGCCGCCGCCCGGCGCGCACCCAGCGCCAAGTTGTAATCGCGTGTGCCCTGTTCGTCGGCATGGCCTTCGATGATGATAGCGTAATCGGCATTGGTTTTCAGCCAAGCGGCCTGCGCCATCAAAATGCCGCGCCCCTCGTCCGAGATCGTCGATTGGTCGACGGCAAACAGCACGCGGTCTCCAACAGACTGGTTAAAATAGGCAATCGAATTTGGGTTCAAGGGGTCGCCCGCGGCACCAAAGCTGTCACCCGCCAAGGGGCCAGTGTTCAGCCCCGCCTTATTGCCGCAGGCCGCAAGGCCAAGTGCCGCAACAATCATCAGGGCTTTCACAACATATGACATCTTTGTTTCCTTTGGTGGCGACCCCTCGGGGTGCTTGGGGTTACGAGGTCATGCCAGCCGAAAGCACCGTAACCGCGCGACGGTTCTTGGCATAGCAGGCCTCTTCGGAACAGATCTCGATCGGGCGTTCTTTGCCATAGCTGATCGTGCGCATGCGGGCCGCAGGCACGCCTTGGCTGATCAGATAGTTCTGCACGGCTGCCGCACGACGCGCGCCAAGTGCCAGGTTATATTCGCGGGTGCCCTGTTCGTCGGCATGGCCTTCGATGATGATGGCGTAATCTGGGTTAGCGGCCAGCCACTGCGCCTGGCCTGCCAGCACGCCGCGCGCTTCGTCGGTCAGGCTGGATTGATCAACCGGAAACAACACGCGGTCGCCCACCGATTGGTTGAAATAGGCGATGGATTTAGGGTTGGACGGATCGCCCAGACCATTGGTGTCAACAAAGCCACCGTTCATGCCATTGCCGCCAGCACCACCCGCACCATAGCGATCAGGGTTGTTACAAGCCGCAAGACCAAAGGCCACGACCAGAAGCAGAGATTTAGAAACCATAGACATATGCTTGTCCTTCTTTTGAGCTCGATAGAGGGGTTATATCAGCTTTACGCCGCCTTGGAAATCGGCCGCGTTGCGCCGTTTAGGGAAGTAACGGAGACCAAGCCGGATCAGAGGCTGGCCCATCGGTTTTAATCGATTTCAGATTGCGGCCGGTGATATCAACCGACATCAACCCCGCCTGCCCGCCGGCGCCTGCGCCTTCACGGGTAAACATGATCACGCGGCCATTTGGCGCCCAAGTCGGGCCTTCATCCAAGAAAGAGGCCGACAAAAGCCGCTCTTCACTGCCATCGGTTTTCATCACGCCAATGTGAAAGCGGCCCTCGTTTTGTTTGGTAAAGGCCACCATATCGCCGCGCGGGCTCCATACCGGGGTGGAATAGCGACCCTTGCCGTTGGAAATCCGCACCGGCTCGCCGCCGCTTGCGCTCATCAGATAGATCTGCTGGGTGCCGGAACGGTCGCTTTCAAACACGATCTGGCTGCCATCAGGGCTAAAGCAGGGCGAGGTTTCAATCGAGGGCGCATTGGTCAGCTGGCGCATTTGCCCCGATCCGATGTCCATCGAATAGATGTCGGTATTGCCGCCCTGTTCCAGACTAAAGACCACCGACTGACCATCGGGCGAAAACCGCGGCGCAAAGGTCATGGTGCCGGGCAATTCGCCCAAGTTGCGGGTCTGCAGGCTGGCCACATCCATCAAATAGATCGCCGGAAAGCCCGAGGCATAAGAGGTATAAAGGATCCGGTCGCCGCTTGGTGAAAATCGCGGGGCAAGCACGATCGACGAACTGTCGGTCAGATATGCCACATTGGCGCCGTCGTAATCCATCACGCCCAAGCGCTTTTGGCGTTGGTTCTTGGGGCCACTTTCGGCAACAAAAACCACCCGGCTGTCAAAATAGGGGCCCTCGCCGGTGATCCGGCTGTAGACCGCATCAGCGACCTTATGCGCCATCCGCCGCCAGCTTTGCGGGGTGCCGGCAAATTGCAAGCCATCGCCCTGCTGTTGACCCGAGGCGACATCAAACAGCCGGAACTTCACCACAATCCGGTCACCGCCCGCCTGAACCGCGCCAGTGATCAGCGCCTGCACATTGATCGCCGACCAATCGGGATAAGACACCGGCGCGTCAAACGAGGTAATATTGCTGATATAGGCCTCTTTTGGCGTATTGGCGAACAGCCCGGTTCCGGCCAAATCCTGCGCCACCACCGCCGCAATATTGCGCGCCAGATCGCTTGCGCCGCCCTCGTCGATAAAGTCGGGCACCGCTATCGGCATCGGCTCGATCACGCCATCGGTAAAGGGTGGCAGGGTCAATTCGGCCTGGGCGGGGGCTGCAATAAAGCCACCAAACCCCAGCAGCAGCGCCATGGTCACAGATTTAAAATAGGTCATTCTATCCTCGTGTTGCACGGGGTTTCCATTGGCCTTTGCGGGCCCAAGTCTTGCAGCTTGCAGGCGGCATTTGCAGGGGAAAAAAGCCTTGCTCATCGCAGCCGCATTCCGTTCGGATCAAAGGTCATGTTCAACACATCCCATTGCCCATATTTCGCAGGGTCCAGATCATAGCCCTTATTGCCACAAAGCACGACCGCCTTGCGCGCCACCTGAAAAGCGATCTGAGCGGCAGCCTCGGTGCCGCCTGAAAAGCCGGTCATCTTGATGCTTTTGTAGTCTGGCTTGCCGTCTTGGCCCATCTCGACCCGGATCTGGATCGTGGTGTTCAGCGCATCGGTCGACATCGTGCCGGTGTTCCAGCATTTGTTGATCGCCAGATGCAGACCTTCAATCTCGGATTGGCTCATCGGCGGGCCTTCGGCAACATCCTGCGCGCCGCCGCTGTCTTCGGGCGCCGCGGCGGCTTCGGCCAAGGCGGCGGCAAGGGCTTCGGCGTCAGCCTGGGCCGCAGCATCGGCCTTAGCCTGTGCGTCGGCCTTGGCCTTGGCATCTGCCGCTGCAGTATCCGCAACAGCAGGGGTATCAACCGCCACCTCGACAGGCTTGGCAGGGCGGCTTTGCGGGCGGCGGCTGCTGGTGGGGGCAAGCTGCGGCGCATCCTTGGCCAGATTTGCCTCGGTCACCACCTGCGTTGTCGCCTCTTTTGGCGCAGCGGCTGGTTGCTTTTCTTCGACCACGGGCTGATCTGGCTGCGGCTGATCGCTGGTCTCTTGCACGACTTTATCGGCCACTTCCGGCGTTTTGATCGGGCTTTCCACCGGCACTTTTGCCACTCGGTCAACCGGCTTGGGCTTGGCGGCTTTGTCCGTCAGCGGCACCGGCACCGGCTGTTCGTCGGCAGCAATCGGCGCCACAACCGGCGGCGCTTCCAGCGGCTGGGGGGCTGGATCGACGGGCGCTTCAGGCGGCACATCAGGCGCAGGCGCGGGCGGTGTGGGCTTGGCTGGCGCTGGTTTTGCCGCTGCTTTGGCGGGTGCGGGCGGTTTCGCTGCAGGCTTGACCGCAGGCTTATCCGCAGGCGGCTTGTCGGTCTTGGGGGCCGCATCCATCATGGCTTGCAGATCAGACTGCGACACCATCGAGACCTGCACCGCCGTCGGAGGCGGCACTTCGCGCGGTGCAAAAAGCCAGTCCCCCAGAACAATCCAGGTGAGAACAACCGCATGGCCGATAACCGAGATGGTTTGGCTTTTGTCCATGCCAGCGCCTAATTGCCGCCCATCGCAGCGCCACCCGTATCGGTGACAAGGCCAATATTATTGAAGCCGCCCGCCGACAGCGCGCCCATCACGGCAGCCACACGGGTATAGGGCAAGGCGCCATCGGCGCGCAAAAATACCTTGTCAGATTTGCGGGTCTCGGCAATCGCACGCAGCTTGGGGATCAGCTGATCCTCTGGCACTTCGGTGGTTTGGATCATCACCAAGCCATCTGCAGTCAGCGAAATCGTCAAGGGCGGTTCCTGTTCGGTCGGCAGGCTGGCGGCAGCAGATTTCGGCAGCTCAAGCGGCACCCCTACCGTCAACATAGGGGCGGTCACCATAAAGATGATCAACAGCACCAGCATCACGTCGACAAAGGGCGTGATATTGATATCGGCCATCGCAGCCGAAGATCCGCGCCGCCGTCCGCGTCGCCCGCCACCACCCGATTTTTTCGCTACCCCCGCGCCCATGGCTCAAGCGTCCAACTGGCGCGACAGGATGGTGGCAAATTCATCGGCAAAAGCCTCGTAGCCCGAAACGATATGCTCGGAATCCGCGTTCAGCTTGTTGTAAAAGATCACCGCCGGAATAGCCGCGACAAGCCCGATCCCCGTGGCCATCAGCGCCTCGGCAATGCCGGGGGCGACGGTGGCAAGATCGGTGTTTTTCGAGGCCGCAATCTCGGTAAAAGCGTGCATGATGCCGTAAACCGTGCCGAACAGCCCGATGAAAGGCGCTGTGGCCCCGACCGTCGCAAGAAAGGACAGCCCCTTGTTCAACGCCTCGCTTTGACGGGCAATCGCCACATCCATCGCGCGGTCAATCCGGCTTTGCGCGCCGGCAATCAGCCCACCATCCTGCCGGTGACTGCGCCGCCATTCCAGCATCCCTGCGGCGAAAATCTTTTCCGACTGCCCCTGCGGGTCTGCGCCAATTTTCTCGAACAATTCATCCAGCGGCTCGCCCGACCAAAAGGCGCGATCGAAAACCGTCGCCTCGCCGCGCGCGCTGCGGAACAGCATATGCTTGCTGATGATAATCGACCAAGACCAAACCGACATCCCGATCAGCAAGATCATGACGATTTTAACCGTGATTGTGGAACGTGCAAATAGGGCGAGCATAGAGAAATCAATCTCTTGCGCCATAGCGGTGGCTTCCATGTTCTTTACGCCTGCTCATGTTAACGCGGTTCTGCGACCGCTATTGATCTGATTCTATCAAGGTTTAAAGCGAATTGCCAACACATTGGCGTGTGCGCGCAAGAATTCGCCTTAGCCGAGGGCGGCACGCAGCGCTTTCGGGATGCGGGCAGCTTTGCCGTCTGCGCTCATGCAGACCAAAGTCACCTCGGCGGTGAACAAAACGTCATCCCCCCGCAGCACCGATTGCTGCAAATCTATGCGCGCATTGCCCAAGGAATGCAGCCTTGTTTCCACCACCAAGGCATCGTCATAGACCGCTGGTTTCAGATAATCTGCCAGCACACGGCGCACCGCAAAGACCACGCCGGTCTCGGCCTTTAGCTTGCCCTGATCGATCCCCAAGCCGCGCACCCATTCCGAGCGGCCGCGTTCGATGAACTTCAGATAATTGGCGTAATAAACGATCCCCGCCAGATCGGTGTCTTCGTAATAGACCCGCAGGGCAAAACGATGCGCGGCGTTCATGCCTGATCTGCCTTTCTGCCCGCGCAAAGCTGGGCAATGTCTGCCTGATGCGCCGCGAAAGCGGCCACGCCCTTGGGCGTCAGGCCATAGATGCCATGCGCCACCCGTTCAAACCAGCCGTAATGATCGGCGGCCATCAGCACGCGGGCGCGCGCAACCCCGGTGGCGCGGGCCAGATCGGCGGCGCGCAAAGGCCCCTGCCCCAGGCCCGCCAAAAGTCGCAGCGCGTCTTGGCGGTAGGCGGTCATGCGTTTGACACCCGTGGTGCCGCCAATATTGGGGTCACCCACCCGCCGTTCAAATTCGCGCAGCAAGCGGCCCGCGCGCGCGGTGGCGCGGCGCGGCTGATAGGGGGCCGGGTCCAGATGCGCTTCGACCCCCTGCCCCGGCTTGACCGCCAGCAGCCCCAGCCCCAGCCGCCGACACAGCGCCACAATATCCTTATACCGCAGTTTCCAGCCCTTTTCCGCCACCGGAACCGCCAGATAGACATCGTCAAACATCGCCTGGCGCGCCACACCCTGCATCACCAAGGCCAGCGAAAACGAGGTCTTCATCTCGACCACCACCGCAGGGTCATCGCCCCGCCGCGCCATCAGATCACAAGCGCCGATTTCGGCCTTTACCTCATAGCCCTGCGCCTCAAGATAGGATTTCAGATCGGGGTAAAGCTCGGCCTCTTTCATGGCAGCCGCGCCGCGATCCGCAAGGCATGCGAGGCATCGCGCGCCACTGTTGGCAGCATCGGATGATAGGCCGCACGAATGATGTCGCCGACATCGGGGCGCAAGATCACCTGCGCGCCGACCCGCGCTAAGGGCGAAGACTGCGCAAAAGCACGGTCTGACCACAGGCAGATCACTTGGGCGGCCTGCGCCAAGGCCAGATCTTCGGCAGGCATATCCGACAAATGCGCATCCATGCGCAAAAACACAAAAGCCGCCTTGATCGCACCGTCGGCATCAAAGCGGAACAGGCGGTATTGGTTGGCATCGGCCTGCGCCAGTCGCGCGCAAAGCGGGCCAAGATCGGGGATCAGATGATCCAGCTTCGGCACCGGCGGCAATTCCGCCCAATCGCGGATGAAAAACACCATCAGATTGGCGCCAAGTTCGGGGTCGGTTTCCGCCATGCTATGGCCTGCCAGCGCCACCACCGCCTCGATCGCACCTTTGACGACGCCCAGCGTTGCCTCAATGACGCCGAAAACCACCGGCACAATCGGGCGGCCCCAGCGCGCAAACAGATAGCTGCCGTCCGAGCGGGTAAAGAAGGCTTCAACCTCTTGTGGTGACATGTTTGCCTCGCGGTTTTTGATCAGGGCTGGGATGCAATGTTGCGCGCTGGGATGCAAGCCTGCTATGCCTCGAACAGATCGCTTTGGCCCGGCGGCTTCGGCGGCTCTAACCCCATGTGGCGCCACGCCCGCGCTGCCAGCATCCGCCCGCGCGGGGTGCGCTGGATCAGGCCTTGCTGCAAAAGATAGGGCTCAATCACCTCTTCAATCGCGTCGCGCGCCTCGGACAGGGCGGCGGCGATGGTTTCCACACCCACCGGCCCGCCGCCATAATGCTCGGCCAAAAGGTTGATATAGCGACGGTCCGCGCCATCAAGCCCGATGTTATCCACCCCAAGCCGGGTCAGCGCGCGGTCGGCAATCGCGCGGGTCAGGCGGCCATTGCCTTCAACGGTGACAAAATCCACCACCCGGCGCAACAAGCGGCCTGCGATACGCGGCGTGCCACGTGCGCGCATCGCAATCTCGCGCGTGCCTTCGGGGTCTGACTGGATGCCAAGCAGCCGCGCGCCGCGGGTGACAATCAGATCCAGCTCGTCTTCGGTATAAAACTGCAATCGCGTCGGAATGCCAAAGCGGTCGCGCAAAGGCGTGGTCAAAAGGCCCAGCCGCGTCGTCGCCCCCACCAGCGTAAAGGGCTGCAAATCGATCCGCACCGTGCGCGCGGCTGGCCCCTCGCCGATCACCAGATCCAGCGCAAAATCCTCCATCGCCGGATAAAGCACCTCTTCGACCACGGGGCTAAGACGGTGGATCTCGTCGATAAACAGCACGTCATTGGCTTCAAGGTTGGTCAAAATCGCCGCCAAATCGCCGGGCTTGGCCAGCACTGGCCCCGAAGTCATACGAAACCCCACCCCCAGCTCGCGCGCCATAATCTGCGCCAGCGTGGTCTTGCCCAGACCGGGAGGACCGTGAAACAGCGTGTGATCCATCGCCTCGCCACGGATCTTGGCGCTTTCGATAAAGACACGCAGATTGGCGCGGGCCTCGGCTTGGCCAACGAAATCTTCCAGCACCTGCGGCCGCAGCGCGCGGTCAAAATCTTCGGGCAGCTTTTCGGGGCGCAAAGCGGGATCAGGGTTCATCAGCGCGCCTTTGGTGCAAGCAGTTTCAGCGCGCCACGGATCAGCGCCTGGGTGTCGGCCTCGGGCAGATCGGCGGCCACGGTCGAGACCGCCTGCGCCGCATCGCCCTGACCATAGCCAAGGTTGATCAGCGCCGACAAGGCATCAGCGGTAAAGCTGGCGCGTCCGGCCTGCGGCTGTGGCGGGGCCTTGCGGGCGACGGGTTCGCCCAAGGGTTCCAGCACCACATCGCCCGCATCGGCCAGACCCGACATCGTCGCCCCCATCGCCATCATGTTGGGGGCCTTGGCCTTCAGCTCTAAAATCACCCGCTGCGCCAGTTTCGGTCCCACGCCCTGCGCCGATTGAATCGCACGCTGATCGCCAAGGTTGATCGCACGCGCCACACCTTCAGCGCCCAAAGTGCCCATGATCGCCAGCGCAGCCTTAGCCCCCACGCCCTGCACCGTGGTCAAAAGCTTGTGCCATTCCTTGTCGATCATGGTGGCAAAGCCGAACAGCTGCAGCAAATCTTCGCGCACCACCAGATCGGTATAAAGCGAGACCGCCTCGCCCAGTCCGGGCAGGCCTGCCAAGGTCCGCTCCGAGACATAGACGATATAGCCCACACCGCGCACATCGATCAGCACCTGATCGCTGCCGCGCCAATCCAGCCGCCCTGAAAGCTTGCCAATCATCTTGCTGCCCTTTTCACTGCTGCTGCCAAGCGACCCGCGCTTTGCATATGATGCGCATGACAAATCGCAATCGCCAAGGCATCTGCCGCATCGGGCCCGGCAATCGTGACGCCGGGAAACTGCAGTTTGACCATATGATCCACCTGCTGTTTGGCGGCATGGCCGACACCCACCACGCATTTCTTGACCGCATTGGGCGCATATTCCCCCACGGTCAGGCCAAATTGCGCCGGCACCAAAAGCGCGATGCCCCGGGCTTGGCCAAGTTTCAGCGTCGCCACCGCGTCTTTGTTGACAAAGGTATGTTCCACCGCCGCCGCATCCGGGGCAAATACGCGCAAAACTTCGGTAAGCTGGCTGTGCAGCGACACCAAACGCTGAGCCAGATCCCCCTCCTCGTCGCCGCGCGTGCTGTGGCAAATGCCATTGGCAACATGGCTTAACCGCGAGCCGGTCACGTCGATCACGCCCCACCCAAGGTTGCGCAAGCCCGGATCAATCCCCAAAACCCGCATACTTGCCCCTTATTCTGCTTTTAAGGTGAATTAGCACGAAAAGGGAACATCCGCCAAGTTAAATTAAATATTGCGGTTTTGTGTTGGGTTTATTATGCAGGTGCAGCAAAGCGACAGGCCGTCGCGAGAAAACGACCAAAGACCGCATTGTTCACAAAACGCCTAATAAATAGCGGCGAAATTGTGGCAAATGGCTATGCATTGGGCGCAACACAGCCATGCTTAGACCCCCATTGCTTCGCACCTGCAGCATAGCTAGATAGCCGTCATGCCAGACAGGGTGTTTGGCAGTTTTTATCCTTCGAAAGGAATACCGCAATGGCCGCCTATGAGTCGTCCCGCGCGGCGCCGTTTGGCGCCATCTCGATCTTCCGCACCGTGCAATTTGTCACCGAGGTTTTGGCCAATCTGGCAACCTGGAACGATGGCCGGATCACCCGCAACGCCCTTGGCAAGCTTTCGGACCGCGAGCTTGACGATATCGGCCTGTGCCGTGGCGATCTGGAATCTATCGGCCGCTAAGCCCGAACGGTTTTTATCAAAAAGGGTCGGCGCCAATCTGGCACCGACCCTTTTTTTCATGCCCGCCGCAGGCTTAGTTGCGGCGCAAAACCAAGGTTGACCATTCGCCGATATCATCCCGGCTTACCGGCGTGAAATCAGCGGCAACATAGGCCGCCGTCACTGCTTCGGCCTGCACCACCAAAAGCCCCGACAGGATGATCAAACCGTCTTTGGCCAGATGCGCCGCCATTGGCGGGGCAAGCTGGATCAGCGGCCCCTTCAGGATATTAGCAAAAACCAGATCAAAGGGGGCTGCTTCGGCAAGGCGCGGGTGGCCAAAGCCTGCCGCCTCCAGGCATTCGATGCGGCCTTCCAGATGGTTGATCGCCACATTGGCGACAGCGACATCCACCGCAACCTCGTCGATATCCGAGGCGATCACCAAAGCTTCGGGCAAGACCGAGGCCGCCGCCATTGCCAGAACGGCGGTGCCAGCGCCAATATCGGCCACTTTGGCAGGGCGGAAACCGCCTTCATAAAGCCGATCAAAGGCGCGCAAACAGCCCAGCGTGGTGCCATGGTGGCCGGTGCCAAAGGCCACCGTTGCCTCGATCTGCAAGGCGATTTTGTCGGCGGGAACCTTGTCGGCGTCATGGCTGCCAAACACAAAGAACCGCCCCGCCTCGACGGGCGACAGCTCGCGGCGGACTTTCGCGACCCAGTCGATTTCGGGCAGTTCCGACAGTGCAAAAGGCTTGGCGTCAAAGGCCATCGCCAGAACATCCAACAGCGCCGAGTTCGGCGGCTCTAGGAAATAAGCGCCCACTTCCCACAGACCCGAATCGTCTTCGATCTCGAAAACGCCAACGCCGGTGGGCTCTGGCTCCATCTTTTCAATCGCTTCAGCCAAGGCATTGGCGGCGTCTTCCCCCATCAGGGTGGTCAGGGCGGTAAAAGTTGGCATGGCGTATCCAGTTTTCTAAGGTTGCGCCCTAGTAAAAGCTTTGCGGGTCGATGTCGATGGAAAGCCGCAGGTTTGTCGGCAGCTTGAATTGCGCCACCCATTCGGCCAAGGCCGGTTGCAGCGCTGCGGTCTTTTCGGCCTTGACCAACAACCGCACGCGGTGGCGTCCGCGCACGCGGGCAATCGGCGCCGGGGCGGGGCCAAAGACCTGCGCGCCAATGCGCCGCAACGGCCCATCGCGCCGCGCCAGTTCCGCGCCAAAGTCAAACACCTGTGCCACATCCGGCCCCGACAGGATAATCCCCGCCATCCGGCCATAGGGCGGCACACCCGCCATCCGCCGCTCGCTCGCCTCGGCGGCCCAAAACGCCTCTTCATCGCCGCCCAGAATGGCGCGGATCACCGGATGTTCAGGCTGAAAGGTTTGCAAAAACGCGGTGCCGGGTTTGTCAGCCCGCCCTGCCCGCCCCGCCACCTGCCGCATCAGCTGAAAGGTACGCTCGGCCGCGCGCAGATCAGAGCCTTGCAGGCCCAGATCAGCGTCGATCACCCCGACCAATGTCAGCAGTGGAAAGTTGTGCCCCTTGGCAACGATCTGCGTGCCGATGATGATATCTGCCCCCCCCTCGGCGATCAGCGCGATCTGTTCTTTCAGCGCGCGGGCAGAACCAAAAAGATCCGAGGACAGCACTGCAAGCCGGGCTTGCGGAAATTTGGCCGCCACCTCTTCGGCCAGCCGTTCGACCCCGGGGCCGACAGGGGCCATCTTGCCCTCGACCTTACAGGCGGGGCATTCGGTGGGCACGGGTTTGGTGGCACCGCATTGATGGCAGACCAGCCGCTTTAAAAACCTATGTTCGACCATGCGCGCGTCGCAATCATCGCAGCCCACCTGATGCCCACAGGCGCGACACAGCGTAATCGGCGCATAGCCACGCCGGTTGATGAACAGCAAAGACTGCTCTTGCCGGGCAATCCGCGCCGTCACCTCGGCGGCGAGTTTTGGCGAGATCCACTCATTGCCGCCCAGCTTTTCGGCGCGCATATCAATCGCCTGCATCTGTGGCATTTGCGCCGCCCCAAAGCGCGCGCCCAGATCAAGGCGGGCGTATTTGCCGGCCTCGACATTGGCCCAGGATTCCAGGCTGGGCGTCGCCGAGGCCAACACGATCGGCGCGCCAACAATTGCCGCACGCAGCACCGCCATATCGCGCGCATTGTAGAACACGCCCTCTTCTTGCTTGTAAGAGGTGTCATGTTCTTCATCGACCACGATCAGCCCCAGATCCTGAAACGGCAAAAACAAGGCCGAACGCGCGCCGACCACAAAGCCCGCATCGCCGCGCCCCACCATCCGCCACAGCCGCCGCCGCTCGGTCATCGTCACACCCGAATGCCATTCGGCAGGCTTGGCGCCAAAGCGCGCCTCGACCCGGGCGATGAAATCGGCGGTCAGCGAAATCTCGGGCAACAGCACCAAGGCTTGGCGACCCGCGCGCAGGCATTCTGCCACCGCCTCAAGGTAGACTTCGGTCTTGCCCGACCCTGTCACACCCTTCAGCAAAGTTGCCGAAAATCCGCCCTGCGCGACCAGGGCCACCAAAGCATCGCCCGCCGCCACCTGATCGCCCGCAAGCCGGGTGGTGCTGCGCGTGGCCAGTGCGGGATAGGGCAGATCGCGCGGGGCTTCGACCTCTTCGACCACTCCCAGCTTGACCAGCCCCTTGACCACCGACGTGCCGCAGCCCGCCTCTTCGGCCACTTCGGCCAAGGTCACCGAGGCCCCGCCAAAGCGGCGCAGCGCCTCGACCACGCGAAACCGCGCATCGGTCAGTTGGTTCGGCAGATGGCCAGTCAGGCGGTAAATCTTGCGCATCGAGGGCGGATCGCCCAAGCCCGGCGCGCGGGTGGCAAGCCGCAGCATCGCGGCCAGGGGGGTCAGCGTATATTCCGCCGCCCGGGTCAGAAAGCTGCGCAGTTCGGCCCGCATCGGTGGCGCGTCCAGCACGCGGTAAATCGCGCGAATGCGTGCGGGGTCAAACTTGCCCTCGCCCTGCCCCCAGACCACGCCGATCACCTTGCGTGGCCCCAAAGGCACCTCGACAAAATCACCGTCACCGCAGCCGCCTTCGGGGGCTTTATAGTCCAGCGTGCGGCCCAAAGGCTCGGTGGTCAGCACGCCGACCAAGTCTCCGGCCTGATAGACCCGTTCCGTTTGCATCCGCTCTTTCCCTATCCTGCCCTTTTGAGGTAAACCCCAGCGAGAGCCCCTACAACCTTCCAAAGGACCTGACCGATGAAATTCTTCGTAGATACCGCCGATGTTGCAGCCATTGCCGAACTGAACGATCTTGGCATGGTGGACGGTGTAACCACAAATCCGTCGATCATCCTCAAATCTGGGCGCAATATTCTGGAAGTCACCAAGGAAATCTGCTCGATCGTCTCGGGTCCGGTTTCGGCTGAAGTGGTCGCCACCAAAGCCGAGGATATGATCGCCGAGGGCCGCAAGCTGGCCGAAATCGCGTCAAACATCACCGTCAAAGTGCCGCTGACCTGGGACGGGTTGCGCGCGTGCAAAGTGCTGTCGGGCGAAGGCCGTATGGTCAATGTGACGCTGTGCTTCTCGGCCAACCAAGCGCTGATCGCGGCCAAAGCGGGCGCGACCTTTATCTCGCCCTTTATCGGCCGTCTGGACGACATCAACATGGACGGGATGGAGCTGATCTCGGACATCCGCCAGATCTATGACAACTACGGCTTTGACACCCAGATCCTTGCGGCCTCGATCCGCACGGTCAACCACATCACGCAATGCGCGCTTGTGGGGGCTGATGTGATCACCGCGCCACCTTCGGTGATCAAAGCCATGGCGAACCACCCACTGACCGACGCAGGTCTGGCGCAGTTTGAAAAAGACTGGGCAAAAACCGGTCAAAAGATTCTGTAATCTGGCCTGATGGCGGGGCCTCGCGCCCCGCCACAAAATATAAAGAATTCTGCCGCAACTGCTGTTAATGTGGCGCGACCCTAGGGAAGCTGGTTCCGATGATAGATCAAGACTTGCGCGACCGCATTCTGTCCGAACCCGAAATTTTGCTGGAAGATCGGGATGTGATGAACGCGCTGATCAGCGCCAACGAACGGCTGATGGGCAACAATATCGTCGATCTGCGCGGCATCGCGATGGAACGTCTGGAAGGCAGGCTTGACCGGCTGGAAGACACCCACCGCACGGTGATTGCGGCGGCCTATGAAAACCTTGCAGGCACCAACCAGGTGCACCGCGCGATCATGCAGCTGCTGGATCCGCTGAGCTTTGAAGATTTCCTGAAAACCCTTGCCGCAGATGTTGCCGGCACGCTGCGGGTGGATTGCGTGCGTTTGGTGCTGGAATCGCTGCAAAACGCCGAAGAACCTGCGCTGCGCAAATTGGGCGATGTGCTTTATGTCGGCGAGCCCGGCTTTGTGGCCGACTATATCTCGGGTGGACGCAATGTGCCGCTGCGCCCGGTGGTGCTGCGGCAGGTGCAGCCCAGTTCCGACGCGCTTTATGGGGATCGCGCCGGCTATATCCGGTCAGAAGCGCTGATGAAGCTGGATTTCGGCAAGGGCCGTCTGCCCGGAATGTTGGTGCTGGGCGCCGAAGACCCGCATCAGTTCAAAGCCACCCATGGCACCGATCTGCTGACCTTCTTTGCAGGGGTGTTTGAACGCACCATGCGCCGCTGGCTGTCATGACCAGCCTTGCCATCTCGCCCGCGCAAAGGGATGCGCTGGCGCGCTGGCTGGATCATTTGCGCGCGCTTGATGGCGCGGCAGAGCAAACCCTTACCGCCTATAACCGCGATGTGGCCGGATTTCTGGGCTTTCTGGCCCAGCACGCGGGCGGGGCCGAAGGCTTGGGCGCGCTGGCCCAGATCAGCCAATCTGACCTGCGGGCCTGGATGGCGGCAGAGCGCGCGCGCGGTCTGTCGGCGCGCAGCCTTGCCCGCGCGCTCTCGGCAGTGAAAGGCTTTACCGCCTGGCTGGCCCAGCGCGACGACATCGACGTCACAGCGCTTTTGTCGGCCCGCAGCCCAAAATACCGCCGCAAACTGCCGCGCCCGCTCAGCGAAGACGGCGCGCGCGAGATGATTTCAGGCGTGGGCGAGCAGGCCAGCGCGGCTTGGGTCGGCGCGCGCGATATTGCGGTGCTGACGCTGCTTTATGGCTGCGGCCTGCGGATTTCCGAGGCTTTGGGCCTGACGGGGGCGGCGCATCCGCTGCCCGAGGTGCTGCGCATCACCGGCAAGGGCGGCAAGACCCGCATCGTGCCCACCCTGCCCGTCACCCGCGCGGCGGTGGCAGACTATGCGCGGCTATGCCCGCATCCGCTGACCCCCGAAGCGCCGCTGTTTCGCGGCGTGCGCGGCGGGGCGCTGAACCCAAGGCTGATTGCGCTGGTGATGGAAAAGGCGCGGCTGCAGCTGGGTCTACCCGCCAGCGCCACCCCGCATGCGCTGCGCCATTCCTTTGCCACCCATCTTTTGTCAGCAGGCGGCGATCTGCGCGCCATTCAAGAGCTGTTGGGCCATGCTTCGCTGTCCACCACCCAAGCCTATACCTCGGTCGACACCGCGCGGCTGATGCAAGCCTATGCCAGCGCGCATCCCCACGCCCAAAAGCTTTGACAAGCGGCATTTGCCCCAATTGCACATAAAGACACTCTGTGGCGCGGGTGCAGGCTGCCAACGGCTTGCCTGATCCAAGCATTTCGGGCATGAAGCGAAAATGGATATTCGCTACAAAGCCCTTTCTGTTCACCTGTTAACCGCCTCTGGCGCAGTTCTGTCGATGTTTGCCATGTTGGCAGCGGTCGAAAGCAACTGGAGCCTGATGTTCCTTTGGCTGGTGGTGGCACTGATTGTTGACGGCATCGACGGCCCGCTGGCGCGGCGCTGGGATACGCCAAAGAACTTTCCGATTTACGACGGCGTTCTGATGGATCTGATCGTCGATTATCTGACCTATGTCTTTATTCCGGCCTTTGCACTGTTCAAATCGGGCCTGCTTGCGGGCTGGACCGGCTGGTTTGCGATCATCGCTATCACCTATGGCTCGGTGGTCTATTTCTCTGACACCCGCATGAAGACCAAGGACAAAAGCTTTTCCGGTTTTCCGGCCTGCTGGAACATGGTGGTTTTGGTGCTTTTTGCCGAAAAACCGCATCAATGGGTGGTGCTTTTGGTCGTGGTGCTGCTGACGCTGGCGATGTTTTTGAACCTAAAGTTTGTGCACCCCACTCGCACCAAACGCTGGTATAAGATCACCTTCCCCACCTCGATCCTTTGGGTCGTGCTGGCGGGCTGGGCGGCTTGGCATGATTTCAACGTCGGCTGGGCCGCGCATTGGGGGCTGGCTTTGACCTCGCTTTACCTGATTTTGGCGGGCATCGCGCAGCAGATCTTTCCCGAACGCCGCCGCTAAAGCCGCGTCAAGATCACGCCGCTGACAATCACACAGGCGGCAATCGCCTTGCCCCGCGTCATCTTTTCGCCAAACACCAGCCAGCCGATCAGCACCGCAAACAGGATCGAGGTTTCGCGCACCGCAGCCACCACCGCAATGGGTGCCTTGGTCATCGCCCAAACCGACACGCCATAAGCGCCATAAGAGGCCGCCGCCGCAATCAGACCACTGCCCCAGGGTTTCACCTGACGTGGCAGCACCGCAAGGCCTTTCCACAGCAGCATGCCGCTGGCAAAAAACACCCCGTCGGCCACAAAAATCCAAGCCACATAGGCAATCGCATCCCCCGCCACCCGCGCGCCGGTGCCGTCCAGCAGCGTATAGCTGGCCGTCGCACAGGCCGAGCCCAGCGCAAAGGGCAACATCTTGCGGTTCTCGCCATTGCTGAAAATCCCCTGCGCCATCAGCAAGATCCCTGCCCCTAAAACCACGATCCCGGCATATTCATGCAGGCTTAACTGATCGTTCAGCAAAAACGGCCCCGCCAGCGCCACCACCAAAGGGGCTGCCCCGCGCGCAATCGGATAAACCCGCGAAAGATCGCCGCGCTCGTAGGCATAGGTCAGGAAAAACTTGTAAAAGAAATGCGCGCAGCCCGCCATCAGCACCCATTTCCAAGCCTCAGGCAGCAGACCGGGCCGCAACATCGCCACCGTTAGCCCAATCGGCACCTCGCCAATCGACAGCACCACCATTGCGCCCAAGCGCGAAGTTCCAGTCTTGATCAGGCCATTCCAAAGCGCGTGCAGAAAGGCCGAGCCCAGAACGGCAAAAAGGATCGCAATGCTCATCGGCCGCCCTACTGTTGTCTGTCACAAAACTGTTACGTGGCAGTTCTGGCGCAGGCAAGCCCGGCCGATAGGTCCAGTTCAGATCAGCAAAGACGCAGCCCCTTCCAACCGCAGCAGAAACACCTTGGAATCGACCCCGCCCTTGGCCGAAAACCCGCCCAGGCCCGTGGCCGACAGCACACGGTGGCAGGGGATCAGAATCGGAATCGGATTGGCCCCGCAGGCCTGACCGATCGCCTGCGCCGGCATGCCAATCTCGCGCGCCAAATCGCCGTAGGTCCGCGTCTGCCCAAAAGGAATTGCCGCCATCGCGCGGCGCACCTGGCCCTGAAACCCGCTTCCCATATCCAGCGGCAGATCAAAATCCTGCAGCTTGCCCGCAAAATAGGCGTCCAACTGCGCACAGGCCTCGCGCAACAGCGGGCTGACTTGCGTGGTCCGCCCGCTCCACGACAGCCCTGTGATCATCCCACCCGCCTCGGCCACCGCAACGGCACCCAAAGGCGAGTGGTAGACCATCTGCTGCAAAGGCTCTGCCTGCGGCATGGGCCGGCCTAGCCCAGCGCCTCGTTGCAGCGCTTGCAGGTATGGGCGTGCTTGTGGCTGCCAACGTCGGGCAAAATCTGCCAGCAGCGCTGGCACTTCTCGCCCGTGGCATGTTCAAACACCACCCCCACGCCCGCAACATCGGGCAAACGGAAGGCCTCATCAGGCATGGCATCTCCGGTCAACTGAATGCCCGAAGTGATGCAGGCCTCAGCAAAGTTGATCGATTTCAGCGCCGCCAAAATCGCGGTGTCAGCCACATGCACCACGGGGGCGGCCTCAAGGCTGGCGCCAATCACCTTGGCGCTGCGCTGCACCTCAAGCGCGCCGTTGACCACACGGCGCACAGCCCGAATGCCCTCCCATTTCGCGGCCAACGCAGGGTTAAGCCAAGCGCTCGGCGTCTCGGGCAGGTCCAGCAAATGCACCGAGGTGCCCGCTTGCGGGAACCGCGACAGCCAAACGTCTTCCATGGTAAAGACCAGCACCGGCGCAAGCCAAGTCGTCAGACGGTGGAACAAGAGATCCAGCACGCTGCGCGCGGCACGCCGGCGCAGACTGTCCGCCGCATCGCAATAAAGCGCGTCTTTGCGCACATCGAAATAGACCTGCGACAGCTCGGTGGTGGCAAAGGTGAACAGCTTGGTAAACACGCCTTGGAAATCATAGCGCGCATAGCCCGCCCGCACCTCGGCGTCCAATTCCGCCAAACGGTGCAGCACCCATTGCTCCAGCTCGGGCATATCGGCAGGGGCAACCCGCTCGGCCTCGTCAAAGCCCGCCAGATTGCCCAAGACAAAGCGCATGGTGTTGCGCAGCCGGCGATAGCTGTCAGCCACGCCTTTCAAGATCTCTTTGCCGATGCGCAGATCAACCGTGTAATCCGATTGCGCCACCCAAAGCCGCAGAATATCCGCGCCATATTCCTTGATCACCTCTTCAGGTGCGACGGTATTGCCGATGGATTTGGACATCTTCAGGCCCTTTTCATCCAGCGTAAAGCCATGCGTCAGCACCCCGCGATAGGGCGCGCGCCCTTTGGTGCCACAGGCCTGCAACATCGACGAATGGAACCACCCGCGGTGCTGGTCGGTGCCCTCCAGATACAAATCCGCAATGCCGTCGGCGCTGCCATCCTCGCGGTCGCGCAAAACAAAGGCATGGGTCGAGCCTGAATCGAACCACACATCCAGCACATCGTTGACCTTGTCATAGTCTTGCGGATCAACGATGCCTTGCAGCATCTTTTCCTTGAACCCCTCCACAAACCAAACATCGGCACTTTCGGCCTCAAAAGCCGCCTTGATCCGCGCGTTCACTTCGGCGTTGCGCAGCAGGAAATCGGCATCGGTAGGCAAAGCGCCCTTCTTGACAAAACAGGTCAGCGGAACCCCCCAGGCGCGCTGCCGCGACAGCACCCAATCGGGCCGCGCCTCCATCATCGCGTTCAAGCGGTTGCGCCCGGCAATCGGCGTCCAGCTCACCAATTGGTTGATCGAGGTCAGCGCCCGCTGGCGAATCGTCTCGCCATAGCTTGACATGCCATCGTCCAAAGGCTTGTCGATCGCGACAAACCACTGCGGGGTATTGCGATAGATCACCGGCGCTTTGGACCGCCAGGAATGCGGATAGCTGTGCTTCAGCTTGCCCTTGGCAAACAGCGCGCCCTGCGCGTGCAGCGCCTTGATATTGCTGACGTTCGCAGCCCCCTCTTTGCCATCCGCATTGATGATGAACTGCCCGCCAAACAGCGGCAGGCTGGCGCGATAGCTGCCATCAGCCTCGACATTATAGGTCATCGGCAGGCCATATTTCAGCCCCATCTGATAGTCGTCATCGCCATGGCTGGGTGCTGTATGCACAAAACCCGTGCCCGCGTCATCGGTGACATGATCGCCCGCCAGCATCGGCACATCATACTCCCACTCGCCTGCACCGCCCTCGATGCCGCGGTAAGGATGCGCCAAAGCCAAGCCCTGCAACTGCTCGGCAGGCACATCTTGCAGCCGCACAAAGCGCTCCACCTTGGCCGCCGCCATCACCGCTTCGGCCAAAGCATCCGCCAAAAGGATCACCTCCCCCGCCAAAGCGGTGGAATGTTCGCCAACCGCCTCGACGCGGTAAAGCCCATAAGCAATCGCCGGGTTAAACGCCACCGCACGGTTCTGCGGGATCGTCCAAGGCGTGGTGGTCCAGATCACCACACCAGCTTTCATCTTGGCAAAAATATCCCCGCCGGAGGCCCCGGCCAGCACAGGGAACCGCACCCAGATCATATGGCTGGTATGGTCGTGATATTCGATCTCGGCCTCGGCCAAAGCGGTCTTCTCCACCGGCGACCACATCACCGGCTTGGATCCCTGATATAGGCTGCCGTTCATCACAAACTTCATGAATTCATCGGCGATCACTGCCTCGGCGTGGTAATCCATCGTCAGATAGGGCTTTGGCCAATTGCCGGTGATGCCCAGGCGCTTGAACTCCTCGCGCTGGATGTCGATCCAGCCTTCTGCGAACTTGCGGCATTCCTGACGAAAGGCCACCACATCGACGTCGTCCTTGTTCAGCCCTTTGGCACGATATTGTTCTTCGATCTTCCACTCGATCGGCAAGCCGTGGCAATCCCAGCCCGGCACATAGCGCGCGTCTTTGCCCATCATCTGCTGGCTGCGCACCACCATATCCTTCAGGATCTTGTTCAGCGCATGGCCGATGTGCAGATGACCATTGGCATAGGGGGGGCCGTCATGCAGGGTAAAGGCCGGCCGGCCGGCAGCTTTTTCGCGCAAACGGTCATAAACCCCAATCTCTTCCCAGCGCGCCAGCCAGTCGGGCTCGCGTTGCGGCAGGCCTGCGCGCATCGGAAAATCGGTCTCGGGCAGAAAAACGGTATCGCGGTAGTCAGGTGTGGTTTGCTCAGCGCACATCGCGGCGGTCCTTAAACTTGAGAATATCGGCCCGAACTCCATCGGGAAGGGGGTGCCATGCACCAAAACCCCGGCGTCTGATCGCTCAGAGCGCCGGGCCGATAATTCGGAAAATGCTCACGAATTGGCGGTCCATGCGCGCCTTATAGGAAAGGCCGGGCGGGCGGTAAAGGGGCCTGCGACGTTGCGGCCCCTTGTGATGCCACACCAAAGCCCCGATCTTGCGGCGATGGAACATGCCACCCCTGCCCGCTTTGCGATCACGGCCAGCGAAATTCAGGCGGTGGTGACCGCCTTTTACGCCGATGTGCGCTGCCACCCGCAGCTTGGCGCGGTCTTTGCCGCCCATGTAAGCGATTGGCCCGCGCATGAGGCCAAGATCACCGCTTTTTGGTGCAACGCAATTTTGCATCAACGCGATTATGACGGCAATCCGATGGCCGCGCATAAGGCGGCGGGCAATGTGCGCCCCGGCATGTTTGACGCTTGGCTTGGCCTGTTTGATCAAAGCCTGGCGCGGGTGCTCGCACCCGATCAGGCGCAGGCCTGGTCGGTGCTGGCCCACCGCATCGGACGCGGGCTGCGCTATGGCTTGCTGGAAGCCCAGCGCGCGCCCTCTGGGGCACCGATGTTATTTTAACGGCATCCGGGCTTTGCGCTCTTGGACCAAAGACCCAATCGCGCTAAACTTACCCACAACGGAGGCCTTATGCGCGCACCATCCTTAAACGTTCTGGGCGAAAGCCTGATGCCCTGTTCCACCAGCCCGATGACGGGGTTTTTCCGCAACGGCTGTTGTGACACCGGCCCAATGGATCAAGGCCTGCACACCGTCTGCGTCCGGGTGACGGCCGAATTTCTGGCCTATTCGCGCTATCTGGGCAATGATTTGTCAACGCCGCGGCCTGAATACAACTTTGCAGGCCTGACACCGGGCGATCAATGGTGCCTTTGCGCCAGCCGCTTTCTGCAAGCCCATGAAGAGGGCGTCGCCCCACCCGTCATGCTTGCCGCCACCCATCAGCGCAGCCTGAGCGTGGTGACGCTTGAAATTTTGCAGTCCTACGCTGCTGATTGATCCGGCAAACGCAGGGTTCCTGCCTCGTCGCGCAGCAGATCGTCGATGAACAGGCTGAGCAATTGTGCCCGCCCTGACACCCCCGCCTTGCGGTAAATCGCATTGGTCTGCGCTTTGACGGTGCCTTCAGAGGTGTTGCGCAGGCTGGCAATCTCGGGAGTGGAAAGCCCCTTGATCGCGAAAAGCGCCACGTCTTTTTCAGCAGGCGTCAGCGCCCAATCGTCAAAACTGGCCGCCAGCAGGTCCATGAACGCTCCCGAGGCGCGGCTTAACCGCTGCTCGGCCGCGCGCCGCGCTTTGATCGCCACCCGCAGCATCACCCCGCCCAGAACCAGCCCGATCACCAGCCCAAGTGCGGCCCAAACCTCCATAAACTCGCGCAATTGCCAGGGCAGTGGCTTGGTGGTGATGCCAATCAGCGACGACAAGATGTCCGAGACAAAGAACACCGCGCACAAGGCTTGCAGCAGAAAAATCGCCAGAATAAGCGCTGGGTTTTTCATGAAGCCTCCAGATCGCGGGCCACAGATGCGCGTTTAATCATCCTCTTTGTCACTTTCGCTGCCGTGGCTGCGGCCATCGCCGCCAATATCACTGGCCCTTTGCGCAGGCTGGTCTTTGCTGGCAGAACCGCCGTTGGCTGACTGATCTGTTCCACCATGCTCGGGCTCGCCATGCTGGGGCTCATCATCGCGATCATCGCTGATCCGCGGCTGAACGCTGCCGTCGCGCGTGCTGAGGATATCGCGCAAAATCTCGCCGGTGCGCGGGTTCAGCACAATCTCGCGCCCAGCGCCGCGGCGTTGTGCGGTGATCTTCAGCCGACCCAACCAGGTGGTTTCAACGTGGATGTCGCTAAACCCCTGCGCGCGCAACTGCGCCAGAACGCTTGCCTGAAAGTCAGAGGCCATCGCCACCCCTGCCATCAACGCGGCGATAAGTAAGCCAGAGAAAAAGACCCTGCGCTGCATGTGGTTTCCTTTAAAGCTGCGCCGCGTGTTGCCCGATCATCGGGGAAATGCAGCGCCCCAGCAAGCCCCGAGGCGCCGCAACCGCTTTAAGAGTTGTTGTGATCCGACCCACCGTCATGGTCGCCACCGTCATGGTCGCCGCCGCCATTATCAGACCCGCCATGATCGTCATCACCGCCGAGATCATTGTCGCTATCACCGCCCGCCGAGGCGCCGCCGCCGTTCGCACTTTGGTCTTGGCTGCTCAGGATCGCGCCGCTGGCCTTGTCAAAAACGGTGCGGGTGCGCACGCCATTTTTGGTTGCCTCGACCGTGATCTGGCTTGCGGTTTCGCGCACCTCGACCGCGCTATAGCTGCCATCCTGATAGGTCTGCAGCACATCGGCCACAGTCAGCGCAGCCTGCGCCACACCGGCAGTCAGAACAAAGGCGGCGCCAAGGATCAGGGCTTTGGTTTTCGAAATCATGAGCGTTTTCCTATGAAAAGTCTGGGTTTACAGTCATGGCTGCACAAGGTCGGCAACCGTGTCGCTAGAGTGGTCAAGCTTTGGCCGCCAAATCTATTGCCCCAAAGGTCTATAGCGGCGCTATTGACCCTGGGTTTGCGGCCATAAACCACAGTTTATGACTGATTTTGCCATGAAAAAGCGCGCTATCCCAAGGGGATGCGCGCTTTAAGGTCTTGATCTTAAATGGGTTTAGATCTTCATGTCAAAGCCAAGGTGCTTGGCCACGGTAAAGATATCCTTGTCACCGCGCCCACACATATTCATCACGATGATATGGTCCGCAGGCAGGGTCGGGGCGATTTTCATCACATGGGCCAGCGCGTGGCTGGGTTCCAGCGCCGGGATGATGCCTTCCAGCTTGCAGCAAAGCTGAAATGCCTCCAGCGCCTCGGCGTCAGTGATGCTGACATATTGCGCGCGGCCCATGTCATGCAGCCAAGAATGCTCTGGCCCGATGCCGGGATAATCCAGCCCAGCCGAGATCGAGAAGCCTTCCAGAATCTGGCCATCGTTGTCTTGCAACAAATAGGTGCGATTGCCGTGCAGCACGCCGGGGCGGCCGCCAGTGAGGCTGGCGCAATGCTCCATGCGGTCGTCCACACCTTTGCCGCCCGCCTCGACACCGATGATATTCACCGATGGATCGTCAAGGAAGGGATAGAACAGCCCCATTGCATTCGAGCCGCCACCAATCGCCGCGATAATGGTATCGGGCAAGCGGCCTTCGCCTTCCTGCTCGGCCAATTGCCAGCGCACCTCTTTGCCGATAATGCTTTGGAAATCGCGCACCATCGCTGGGTATGGATGCGGGCCTGCCACCGTGCCGATACAATAGAAGGTGTCGCGCACATTGGTCACCCAATCACGCAATGCGTCGTTCATGGCGTCTTTCAGGGTGCCACGGCCCGAGGTGACGGGAATCACCTCTGCGCCCAGCAGCCGCATGCGAAAGACGTTCGGCGCTTGGCGTTCGACATCATGCGCGCCCATATAGACCACACATTGCAGGCCGAATTTGGCGCAAACGGTGGCGGTGGCGACGCCATGCTGGCCAGCGCCGGTTTCGGCGATGATGCGGGTCTTGCCCATGCGCCGCGCCAAGATGATCTGGCCCAGCACATTGTTGATCTTATGCGCGCCGGTGTGGTTCAGCTCGTCGCGCTTGAGGTAAATCTTGGCGCCGCCCAGATGTTCGGTCAGGCGCGGCGCGAAATAAAGCGGGCTGGGCCGGCCAACATAATGCTTCCACAGATCTTCCATTTCCGCCCAAAAGCTCGGATCGGTCTTGGCAAATTCGTAGCGCTCCTCAAGATCAAGGATCAAAGGCATCAGGGTTTCAGAGACAAACCGTCCGCCGAATTTACCGAAACGCCCCTGCTCATCTGGGCCGGTCATAAAGCTGTTCACGCCGTCTTCCATCACTGATCTCCCATCTTGTTGACCTGATGTAGCGCCCTTGGGCCGCGACGAAAAGGGGGGCTGTCTGCCCCCCACCGGCTTTGGCTGCGCCAAAACCGCCCCCCGAGGATATTTTTAGACAGACGAAGGCCTAAAGCCAGGCATCGCGGCCTGTGCCGACGGCTTGGGTCAGGCTGCTGTAGCCATCGCGCGCCAGAAGGTGATCAAGGCCGAGGGCGATGTCAGAGACGAGCGAGAGGCCTTGGTAGACAAGTGCCGAATAAAGCTGCACCGCCGAGGCACCGGCGCGGATTTTGGCATAGGCCTGATCGGCCGAGCTGATACCGCCGACACCCACCAGCGGCAGCTTGCCGTCGGTGAGGCGCGAGAGCTGTGCCAAAACGCGGGTTGATTTTTCAAACAAGGGCGCGCCTGAAAGCCCGCCGGCCTGATCGCGCTGCGGGCTTTGCAGCCCGTCGCGCGACAGCGTGGTATTGGTGGCGATAATGCCCGCAATCCCTGCAGCCAGCGCCACTTCGGCGATTTCGGCCAGCTCGTCGCTGGTCAGATCGGGGGCGATTTTCAGAAAGATCGGGATCTTGCGCACAAGATCATCACGGGTTTGCATCACGCCGCCAAGCAGCGCGGTCAGAGCGGCGCGGCCCTGAAGATCGCGCAGTTTCTCGGTATTGGGCGAGCTTACATTCACCGTGGCAAAATCGACAAAAGGGCCGCAGACCGCCAGCACATCGGCGAAATCGGCGGCGCGATCGGCCGAATCCTTATTGGCGCCAAGGTTCAGCCCCACCGGCACCGTGCCGCGCTTGTGCAGCGCAAGCCGGGCCGCAATCGCCACGGCACCTTGGTTGTTAAAGCCAAAGCGGTTGATCACGGCACGATCTTGGGTCAGACGGAACACTCTTGGTTGCGGATTGCCTGGTTGCGGGCGCGGCGTCGCCGCCCCCACTTCGACAAAACCAAAGCCAGCGCGGCACAGTGGCCCGATGACTTCGGCGTTTTTGTCAAAGCCTGCGGCCAGCCCGACCGGATTGGGCAGCGCCAGCCCGGCAAGATCACAAGCCAGCCGCGACGATGTCGGCACGCCCGACAGCGGCACCAGACCTGCGCCAAGCGCCTTTAGCGACAGGCCATGCGCGCGCTCGGGGTCAAACCGGTGCAGGGCTGCAAGGCCAAGGCGTTCGATCAGCTTCAAAACACACCTTCCGGGAAAATATGGCCCGAGCGGCCAAGCGGCAGGGATTTATCCCAGATCACATCCTCGATCAGCAAAGCGCGATAAAGATGCGGAAACATCGCCCCCCCGCGCGAGGCTTCCCATTTCAGCGCCGCACCCAAACGGTCGGCATCGCAGGCCACCAACACAAGATCACTGAGGTCAGCAAAGTATTTCGCAGCGGTTTCGGCCAACTGCGGCGCTGCCGAAAAGTGGATATAGCCATCGGCCAGATCGACAGGCGCGCCCGCAGTCTGTCCTGCGGCGCGAAAGGCATCCCATTCGGGGCGTAAAAATATCTTATAGATCACCATAAGCGCCTCATGCCCTGCTGCGTTCCCGCGGTCAAGCGTCATGCCAGCGTCATATCTGCCGTCTAGGGTTTTTGCGACTGCGGCTTTGACACAAGCCGATCAAACCCGCATTGTAACAGAAATGTAAAACACCCCCAACACGTCAAGCGGAGATCTCCATGACCCATTTTTCTTTGAATTTGCGCGCCTGCCTGCTTGGTGCGGTTGCAGCCCTGCCGCTGTTGGCGGCGCCTGCTCTGGCTGAAACCGTGAAGCTGACCCTGCTGGGGGTGGGTGATGTCTATAACTTTACCGAATCAGGTGGACGCGGTGGTTTTGCGCGCCTGAACGCCGTGGCGCGGGCCGAGCGCGCGGCCAACCCCAATACGCTTTATGTTTTTGACGGTGATATGCTGTCGCCGTCGCTGATTTCGGGCTTTGACAAGGGCCAGAACACCATTGATCTGACCAATATCGTGCCCTTTGACCTTGCGGTTCCGGGCAACCATGAGTTCGACTTTGGGCCGGAAAACTTTGTCGAAAAGCTGAAGGCTTCGAAATATCCTTGGGCTGCGATCAATATCACCCAAGCCGACGGCAGCCCGGTTGAGGGTTTGGGCGGCGTGACGATCAAAGAGCTGGCCGGGCTGAAGATCGCGCTGGTCCCTGTGGCGCAAGATACCTCGCCCAGTGTTGCCTCGACCGGTGATCTGGTGTTTTTGCCAACGGTTGAAACCGCGATTGCCGCGGCGAAAACCGCGCGCGAGGCGGGGGCCGATCTGGTGGTGGGCGTGGTGCAGACCGATATGGAAAACGACCGCGCCCTGATCAAAAGCCATGCGTTTGATGTGGTGCTTTCGGGCGATGATCATTCCTATGCCACCGCCTATGATGGCGTGACCGCCTATGTCGAAACCTCGATCGACGGCAAATTCCTGTCGCCGATTGATCTGATGGTGGATATTGGCGAAAAAGACGGCAAGCGCACGATCAAATGGGTGCCGAATTTCCGCTTTATCGACACCGCCAGCGTGACACCTGATCCGGAAACCGAAGCTTTGGCCGCAACCCTAGAGGCGGGGCTGGATAAGACGCTGAACGTCGAAATCGGTCTGTCCGAAACGCCGCTTGACAGCCGCCGCAATGTGGTGCGCGGCGAGGAAAGCAGCATGGGCAATCTGATCGCCGATGCACTGCGGCTGCAGACCGGGGCCGATATCGCCTTAATGAACGGCGGCGGCATTCGCGGTGATCGCACCTATGACGCGGGCGTCAAACTGACGCGCCGCGATATCCTGACCGAACTGCCCTTTGGCAACATCACCCAAGTCACCGCCTTGCCGGGATCGCAAGTGCTTGCAGCGCTTGAAAATTCGGTCAGCCAAGTTGAAAAGGGCGCGGGTCGCTTTGCCCAGGTTTCGGGCGTAAGCTTTACCTATGACCCCAGCGCCCCAGCTGGCGCGCGGGTGTCCGAGGTGATGATCGCAGGCGCACCGCTTAACCTTGATACCGTCTATAAGGTGGCGACCAACGATTATCTGATCGGCGGCGGCGACGGCTATGCAGCCCTTGGCGGCGGCAAGCTGGACCCATCGCTGGGCGGCCATTTGGTGGCCAATGACGTGATGGCCTATGTCGAGAAAATGGGCAGCGTGAAGCCAGCTCTTGAAGGCCGCATCAAGGTCTTGGGCAAATAAGCGCGACCCAAGAAAGCCGCGGCGGGGATGTCAGATCTTCGCCGCAGCTTAGGCGCGGCGCAGCCTGATCACCACATCGACCCGCGACACCACCATGCCCGCAGGCGCATCGGGCAGTTCCGCGATCACCAGATCTTCGGCGGGGGCATCGGTCAGCTCGTTGCTGTCTTCCCAATAGAAATGCGGGTGATCGTCCATCCGCGTGTCGAAATAGCTGCGCGATCCATCGACCACGACTTCGTTCAACAGACCCGCCGCGCAAAACGCCCGCAGGGTGTTATAGACCGTGGCAAGGCTGACCTTTTCGCCCGCATCGCCTGCCGCTGCATAAAGGCTTTCGGCGGTGACGTGACGATCCATGCCGTCGCCCACCAGCAATCCGGCCAAAGCAAGCCGCTGCCGCGTCGGGCGCAAGCCTCCTGCGGCCAACCAAGTCGTGCCCCGCGTCGTGGCAAGGGCGTGATGCGTTTTGCTGTCCATCCGACCTTATATCGCGTTTTGTCGGGGATTTTCAAATGCTATTCGCCAGAGGGCCGCGCCAGTCGCCGCCAAAGCGCCGGCAAAACCGAAAAACTGACGACCATCAGCCCGCCACCCGCCACCCACAAGGGCACCGTCAGCGCCAAAGATCGCCCCAAACTCGGCGCGGCCCAGCCCACCATCGCCCCCGCAAGCGCCGTGCCCAAGGGGATCATCCCCCAAGCCAGCAGCCGGTAAATGCTATTGACCCGCCCGCGCAAAGCATCTGGCACCAGACGTTGCCGCAGGCTGACTGAAACGATGTTCCAGGTGATCCCTGACAGCTCGAAGATGAAAAAACACCCCGCCAGCCCCCAGCCGTTCGGCATCATGGGCACCATCAGCATCATCACGCCCGACAGCATCAGGGCCGCGGGCATCACCCGCCGCGCCCCAAACCGCGCGATGATCCGATCCCCCAGCAGCCCCGCCAGCGCCCCGCCCGCCGCCATGCCCATCAGCACAAAGCCGTAAGCCTGCGCGCTTAGCCCCAGATTTTCTTGCGCATGCAAGATCAGCGCAAAGGACAGCATCGCAAAGAACATGTTCCAAAATCCGGTGATCACCGCCAGCAGGCGCAACAGCGGCTGGCCGCGCAAAAACCCAAAGGCAGCGGCAAGCGCCGGTCGCCAAGCCTCGGGCTGACCGCCTTGCGGGCGGAAATCCCCTGAAAGCTGCGCCATCAAAACCGCCGCCACAGCGTAGGCCAGGGCATTGACCGCAAATGGCAAGCCAAGCGCACTTCCCAGCAAAAAGGCGCCAAAGGCTGGCCCAAGCATTTGATTGCTCACCGCCTCCAAGGTCCACAGCCGGCCATTGGCCCGCTCTAACCCGGCATCGGGCACCAGCGCCGGCAGCAGGGTTTGCGCGGCATTGTCGCGAAATACCTCGGCCACCCCCACCGTCAGTGCCGCCAGACACAGCGCCGCAAACAGCGGCAGCGACACCACACCGGTTGCAGGCGCCGCAGGCAGTGCCCCCGCCCCCCACAAAGCCGCCGCCGCCAGCGCAAAGGCCACCGCGCGCAAAGCGTCCATCGCCACCACCAACCGCCGCCGATCCACACGGTCGGCCAGCACCCCCGCCGGAACAGCGAAAATCGCCCAAGGCAAGCGCAGCGCCATCGGCACCAGCGCGATCAACATCGCATCGCGCGACAAAAGGCTTGCCACCCAAACCCAAGCCAATGTCGCCACCCCATCGGCAAGATTGGCCAGACCGCTTGACCAGAAAAACCGTTGAAATCGCGTCATCTGCCCTCGCCCTTGGACTTTGCCCGCGATCTTGCGCCCATAGGTTGCGGCGTCAATCCCCGCTGCCCGCTTGCGTCCGCTTTGCGCCAAGTGTTACACCAAAGCTCAAAGCATCAGGCTAGGGGAGAGCATAGCGGCATGAGCGGGTTTCCAACATCTTTCGGCAAAGAAGACCTTCTGAAATGCGCGCGCGGCGAATTGTTTGGGCCGGGCAATGCCCAATTGCCCGCGCCGCCGATGTTGATGATGGACCGCATCACCGAAATTTCGGGCGATGGCGGCGAGCATGGCAAGGGCCATGTCGTGGCCGAATTCGACATCACGCCAGAGCTGTGGTTCTTTGACTGCCACTTTCCCGGCAATCCGATCATGCCGGGCTGCCTTGGGCTGGATGGTCTGTGGCAGCTGACCGGCTTTAATTTGGGCTGGCGCGGCTGGCAGGGGCGCGGCTATGCGCTTGGCGTCGGCGAAGTCAAACTGACCGGCATGGTGCGTCCTGATCGCAAGATGCTGACCTACCGGATCAATTTCACCAAGGCGCTGCAAACCCGCCGCCTGACCATGGGCGTGGCGGACGGCATCGTCGAGGCGGACGGCGAAGTGATCTATATCGTCAAAGACATGAAAGTGGCGCTGAGCGAAAGCTAAGCCTATGTGCGCGCCGCCAGTTCGGGGGCGCGCACAGCCCAAGCCCATACCTCTTGCTCCTCGTGCCCCTAACCCTTAGATAGAAGAAAATCACGAAGGGAGAGCGCCATGCGTCGCGTCGTCATCACTGGTCTTGGCATCGTTTCCTCGATTGGCAACACCGCCACCGAAGTCGAGGCATCGCTGCGCGCTGGCAAATCCGGCATCGTCTTTGCGCCCGATTATGCCGAACACGGCTTTCGCTCGCGCATCCACGGCCAACCCAATATCGTGCTGGAAGACCACATTGATAAGCGCGATCTGCGCTTTATGGGCGATGGCGCGGCCTATAACTTTATTGCCATGGCGCAAGCGGTGGCGGATTCGGGGCTGGAACCTTCCGATGTCTCGAACGAACGCACCGGCCTGATCATGGGCTCTGGCGGGCCCTCGACCAAGTCGTTCTTCAAGGCCCATAACATTGTGCGCGAAACCGGCAGCCCAAAACGCATGGGGCCGTTCATGGTGACCAAGGGCATGTCATCGACCAATTCCGCCTGCCTTGCCACACCCTTCAAGATCAAGGGCGTGAACTATTCGATCACCTCGGCCTGCTCGACCTCGGCGCATTGCATCGGCAATGGCACCGAACTGATCCAGATGGGCAAGCAAGACATCGTCTTTGCGGGCGGTGGCGAAGAACTGGATTGGACTCTGTCGTGTCTGTTTGACGCGATGGGGGCGATGTCGTCGAAATACAACGACACCCCAGAACTGGCCTCCCGCGCCTTTGATGCGACGCGTGACGGCTTTGTCATCGCAGGCGGTGGCGGGGTTGTGGTGCTGGAAGAATTGAACCACGCCCTTGCGCGCGGCGCCAAGATCTACGGCGAAGTCACTGGCTATGGCGCCACCTCGGATGGCTCTGACATGGTCGCGCCTTCAGGCGAGGGTGGCGAGCGGTCGATGAAGCTGGCGCTGTCAACTTTGCCACAGGGCCGCAAGGTCAGCTATATCAACGCCCATGGCACCTCGACCGTTGCGGGCGATGTCACCGAAGTCAAAGCCATCCGCCGCGTCTTTGGCGAAGGCAACACGCCGGTGATCTCGTCGACAAAATCGCTGACCGGCCACAGTCTGGGGGCAACCGGCGTGCAAGAGGCGATCTATTCGCTGTTGATGCTGAACGGCCGCTTCATCACCGCTTCGGCCAATGTGACCACGCTTGACCCAGAGCTGAACCCTGCAGAAATTGCCACCGTGCTGCAAGAAAACGTCGATCTTGACACGGTTCTGTCGAACTCCTTCGGCTTTGGCGGTACCAATGCGACCCTGTTGATGAGTAAATACTCGGCCTGAGCGCCGTTAAGAGGAGTGCCAGAATGGCTGATTTGATGAAGGGCAAGCGCGGGCTTGTCATGGGTGTGGCGAATGAGCGCTCCATCGCTTGGGGCATCGCCTCGGCCCTTGCTTCAGAAGGCGCAGAGCTGGCGTTTTCCTATCAAGGCGAGGCTTTTGGCAAGCGGGTCGAACCGCTTGCAGCCTCGGTTGGCAGTGATTTTCTGGTCGATGTCGATGTCACCAATGACGAAAGCCTTGATGCCTGCTTTGCGGCGCTGCAATCGCGCTGGGGCACGATGGATTTCCTGATCCACGCCATCGCCTTTTCGGATAAGAACGAGCTGACAGGCCGCTTTATCAACACCTCGCGCGGGAATTTCAGCAATTCGCTGGCGATTTCGTGCTTTTCCTTTATCGACGTGTCGCGCCGCGCCGCGCAAATGATGCCCGATGGCGGCAGCCTGATCACCCTGACTTATGGCGGATCAAACCGCGTGACGCCAAATTACAACGTCATGGGCGTGGCCAAAGCCGCGCTGGAATCGGCCACGCGCTATCTTGCCAATGATCTGGGCCCGCAGCAGGTGCGCGTCAATGCCATCAGCCCCGGCCCGATGAAAACCCTGGCAGGGGCCGCGATTGGTGGCGCCCGCGCCACCTTCCGCCATACCGAGGCCAATGCGCCGCTGCGCTCGAATGCGACGCTGGAATCGATTGGCGGCACCGCCGTTTATCTCTGTTCGGATTACGGCAAATGCACCAGCGGCGAGATTATTCACGTCGACAGCGGCTATCATGTTTTGGGCATGCCGCAGCAAGACAACCTCTGACACCCGCCGCCCCCTGCCCGATCGGAGACGCCCTTGCTTGAATTCGGTCTATCGCTGTGCCTGATGGCGGGAACTTGGGCGATCCTGCGCGGCGGTTGGGTGGCGCAGGGCGGGCTGCAGATCATCGGATTTGACGCCAAAGCCGTTGGCTTGGGGGTGCTGGCCCTGCTGGCAGCTTGGGTTTTATGGGGGATCATGTTTGGCATGGCGCTGATTGTCGCCGTGATCCTGCATGAATTCGGCCATGTTGCGGCCTTTCGCGTTTGCGGCCATTCTGATGCAAGGTTTCGGCTGATCCCGTTGTTGGGCGGTGTGGCGATTTCCAGCCGCGCGCCGGCCACGGTCAGCCATTTAGTGTTTACCACCCTGATGGGGCCTGCGATCTGCCTGGCGCCCATGGCGCTTTGCTATGCCACCGCCCAGCTGATCTTTCAAAACGCCAGCAGCCTGCCCGCATTTCAGGCGGCACAATTTCTTTCGGTTTTGGCGATGGTTCTGGGGGCGCTGAACTTTTTCAACCTTTTGCCGCTATGGCCTTTGGATGGCGGGCGCATAACGCAAACCCTGGTGCACAGCTTTATCCCTGCCGCCACGCATCAGGCCTCGATCGCGATGACGGTGTTGGCGGCGGCGCTTTGTCTGATCACGCGGTCGTATTTTCTGCTGTTCTTTGTGATGATCAGCTGGCCCAATTTGCTGCAATCGGAACAGCTGTTGCAGGCGCAGCGCCCGATGTCCAAGCGCAACGCCACGCTGGCGCTATCGGCGTATCTTGCCACGCTGGCCGCCTTTTTCATTGGCGGCCAAGCGTTGCTGGCGCGTTTTATTTAACGCCTGGCCTGCGTCTGATCACTGCGGCCCCAGCGCGCGCAGCTCTGCAGCCCCGATCACCCGCCCCTCGCGCGCCGAGATCTGCGCGGCCTTGCCCAGCGCCACCGCCCACCAGCCATCTTGCAGCGTCACATCCGGCACGCCGCCCTTGGCCACCACTTGGGCAAAGCCCGCGTGCTGATAAAAGGTCGATCCATTGTGATCGCCTGCCGCCAGCAAATTCGGGTCCACCGGCACCTCCAGCACCCTTGGCCCTGCCGGATTGCGCGGGCTGACGACCACTTGCGGCACCGGGGCCGCCCCCAGATGCGCAGGCCAGAACCGTCCCGGCCCGGGCACCAGACATTCGATCTTGCCCAAGGGCCCCACCGCCGCGATCTCTTCTTGATAGCGCGCGCCTTCGGCGAACATGCACAGCTCTAGCATCGCCCGCATGCCGTTTTCAAAATCGACAATCACATGCGCATTGTCCCAGATGTCCGAGGTCTCTCCGTCATAAACCTCGTCCAGATGGTTCACCGCCTGCCCGCCCGAGGCCATCACCCGCACGGGATCACAGCCCGCAATCAACCGCATCAGGTCAAAGAAATGGCAGCATTTTTCCACCAAAGTGCCGCCGGTGTTGCGGTTAAAGCGATTCCAATCGCCAACCTTTTGCAAAAACGGAAAACGATGCTCGCGGATCGACAGCATCTTGATGCCGCCAGTTGCGGCATCCGCCTCGCGGATCAGATGGGCCACCGGCGGCATATAGCGGTATTCCATCGCCACCCAAATTGGCGCCGGATAATTGGCCCGCAGCGCCGCCATCCGCGCCACATCGGCCTCGTCGGTGAACAGCGGCTTTTCCACCAGCACTGGCAAGGGCCGCAGCCGCGCAATCTCTTCCAGCTGGCCAAGGTGCATATGGTTGGGCGAGACGATCAACAGACAGTTCACCGCCGCTTCGGCCAACACCTCGGCCAAAGACCCGACCATTTTTGCCGCAGGCACCAAGGCCTGCGCCTTTGCGCGCATATCCGCGTCTGGCTCGAAAATCGTCACCACCTCGGCATCGGGCAAAAGCGCTATGTTGCGCAGATGCTCTTGCCCCATCATTCCACAGCCAATAATCCCGTAGCGAACTGATTTCACCTAAGTTTTCCTTATTTAAGCCGTGCGACATAGCGCACAACATTGGGGTCATACCACGTCCAAGACGCCTCTGCCGCGCGGCCATCCTGGCCCCAGCTAAGCCGGGTGATGAAGGGCAAAGCGCTGCCCGCCCGATGCGGAAAGCTGGGCGGCGACCAATCCGGCAGCGCCGCTTGGCCGATGCCATCTTCGGCCCGCGCGATCCAAAGCCCAAGCTTTTGGCGATAATACAGATAAAGCGATTCCGACAAATCCCCGATCGGGATCTGCGCGATGTAATCGCCGTCCAGCCAAATCTCTTCCACCGCCGCGATCTTACCCGACAGGAACCGCAGCCGCCGAATCCGGTGGCCCTGATCACTGCTGCCAAAGGCGGGCAAGGCAGGATCTTTGGCGACACGGTCCACCGACAGAACCTGCGCTGTTGGCAGCCCGCCACCCGACAAAAGCTCCAATCGAAACAAGGCGTAAACCGAAGCAGGATCCGCCTTGGCGCGGATGTAATTGCCCGAACCTTGCACGCGGTCCAAAAGCCCCTTGGCCGTCAGATCCTTTAAGGCTTGGCGCAGGGTGCCGACCGCAATGCCCAAATCTGCCGCCATATCGCGTTCGGGCGGCAAACGCTCGCCCTCGATCAGCCGCCCAGAGGCGATGTCACGGATCAGCAATTCGCTGATCTGCAGGTAAAGCGGCAATGACCCTGCTGCGGCCATCTGCATTCCTCTTGGAAAATTGATACAGTATTGATCTACATCAAAGCGGGTGTTACGCAAGAGAAAAGGTGACTCTGCGAAAGAGAGAATCAATGACCATCGTTCCGATCACATCCCCGGATCTGGCTGCGGCTGAAGTCAGTTGGTTTGCCGCCCTTTGCTCGGATGATTACGCCTATCTTGGCGTGCCCGACGGCGATCTGCGCTCAAGCTGGGAGCATTGCTCGGCCATCGTCAAACGCGCCGAAGCGCATGGTTTTCGCAATATCCTCTGCCCTTCATCGTTTCAGGTCGGTCAAGACACGCTGTCTTTTGTCGCAGGCTGCGCTCCGATCACCGAAAGCATCAATTTCCTTGCTGCCATCCGCTGCGGCGAGATGCAGCCGATCATGCTGGCGCGCACCGTGGCAACGCTGGATCATATGTTGAAGGGTCGTCTGACGCTGAATGTGATCTCTTCGGATTTTCCGGGCGAGGTCGCCTCTTCGGCCTTTCGCTACAAGCGCAGCCACGAGGTGGTGCAGATCTTGCGCCAAGCCTGGACGCGCGACACCATCGACCATAACGGCGAGGTCTATCAGTTCAAAGGCGTGCCGACCGATCCGGCCAAGCCCTATCAGCAAAACGGCGGGCCGCTGTTGTATTTTGGCGGCTACTCGCCCGATGCGCTGGAACTTTGCGGCGCGCAATGCGATGTCTATCTGATGTGGCCTGAACCGAAGGAGCAATTGGCCCAGCGCATGCGCGATGTCCATGCCCGCGCCGAAGCCCATGGCCGCACGCTGGATTACGGGCTGCGCGTGCATATGATCGTGCGCGACACCGAAGCCGAGGCGAAAGACTATGCCGAGCATATCGCCTCGAAACTTGACGATGAATATGGCACCCTGATCCGCGACCGCGCACATGACAGCATCAGCCTTGGTGTTGCCCATCAGGCACGGGCGCGCGAATTGGCCGATCAATTTGGCTATATCGAACCGCATATGTGGACAGGCATCGGTCGCGCGCGCTCGGGCTGCGGTGCGGCACTTGTCGGGTCGACAGATCAGATTATGTCCAAGATCGAAGACTATCAAAAAATGGGCATCCGTGCCTTTATCTTCTCGGGTTACCCGCATCTGGATGAGGCCGATCACTTTGGAACAAAAGTGCTGCCGCAGTTGAAAACCTGCTCGCTGCCACAAGAATATGGCCGCATTCCGGCCAGCACACCCCAAACGCCCTTGGGCATCGGAGAAAGACGCTAATGGAACGGGTTACCCTAGGCACGATCGAGCTGTCGCGGCTGGTTTACGGCATGTGGCGGCTTGGCGATGATGCCGATACCTCGCCCGCGCATGTGCAAGCCAAAATCGAGGCCTGCTTGGCCCAAGGCATCACCAGCTTTGACCAAGCCGATATCTATGGCGGCTATACCGCCGAGGCGCTGCTGGGCGCTGCCCTGCGCGCCGCGCCGGGCTTGCGCGCGCAAATGCAGATCATCACCAAATGCGATATTGTTGCCCCCGTCGGCCGTCATTCGGGCGCGCGGGTGAAATATTACGACACCTCTGCCGCGCATATCAATGCCTCGGTCGAGGCGTCATTGCGCGAGATGGCTATTGAAACCATTGACCTTTTGCTGATCCACCGCCCCGATCCGCTGATGGACCATCTGGAAACCGGGGCAGCGCTTGACGCCTTGGTGGCGGCGGGCAAAGTCCGTGCGGTTGGGGTGTCGAACTTCCGGCCCTATGATGTGTCTTTGCTGCAATCGGGGATGCAGTCTGCGCTTGTCACCAATCAGATCGAACTGAGCCTGATGGCGCATCAGGGCTTTACCAATGGCGATGTCGCCTATCACCAACAGCACCGCCAACCGCTGATGGCTTGGTCGCCGCTGGCGGGGGGGCAGTTGCTGTCGCAAGCCGACACCAAGCTGCGCGACCGTCTGGCAGCAATTGGCGCCGAGCATGGCACGGATTGGAGCGCGGTTGCCGTGGCTTGGCTGCTGCGCCACCCCGCGCAGATTTTGCCAGTGATGGGCACCAATTCCCTGGCCCGTATCGCCAGCCTGTCGGATGCCTGCAAAATTGCAATGGACCGCCAAACCTGGTTCGAGCTTTACAGCCTCGCCCTTGGGCGCGAGGTGGCATGATGGCGGATGGTGCCTTGCCTGACAGCTTTACCTTTATTCCCGACGCCGCCAACGCCCGCGCCTTTCGCGACGCTTTGGGCAGCTTTGCCACCGGCGTCACCTTGGTGACAATCGCTGGGCCAGAGGGCCCGATGGGCTTTGTCGCCAACAGCTTTTCCAGCCTGTCGATGGACCCGCCTTTGGTGATATGGTCGCCGTCGAAATCGGCCTCGCGCTATCCGCATTTTGCCGTGGCGCGGCATTACGCCATCCATATTCTTGCCGAGGATCAACACGACATCATCGCCCGCTTTATGCGCGGCGGGGCCGGTTTTGACGGGCTGGACCACGAAATCAACGCCGAGGGCGTGCCGGTGCTGGCCACCGCCGCGGCGCGGTTTGACTGTGTGCAACATGCAACCCACGAAGGAGGCGATCATCTGATCGTCGTGGGCCAAGTGCTGCGCGCCAGCCAGCGCGATGTTGCAGGGTTGGTGTTTAAAAAGGGCCAATACGGCGGGTTTTCCGCCAAGGTCTAAGCGAGGCATCGCCCCATTTCGGGGTGGTGTAACAGGGGAGGAGCGCGATGAGCGCCTTATTGGGTCTGACCAATGGGTTAGGGGTGGTTAATGCCGCCCTGCTGACGCTTGGTCGCCGTCTTGGCGCCTTTTGCGTCGCTCTGATGGTGGTTGCGATTTTGCTGCAAGTGTTCTTCCGCTATGTCTTAAGCAGCGCTTTGCCTTGGCCTGAAGAGGCCGCAAGGTTCTTGATGCTCTGGATGGCCGGGCTGATGGCCCCCACCGCCTTTCGCCGCGGCGGCTTTGTCTCGATCGAGATGCTGGTGCGGTTTCTGCCCCGCCGCCCTGCCGCCCTGCTGACCATCTTGCTTTTGCTGTTGTCCTTGGCGGTGCTGACGATGGGGCTGCAGATCGGCTGGTCGGAAACCACCGGCCTTGGCGGGCGCTTTGCCACTGACAGCCTGTCGGTGCCCAACAGCTTTGACCTTTCAACTTGGGTCAAAGTTCCAAAGGCTTGGATGATGGCCTCGCTTGTCGTTGGGCTTGGCCTGCTGATTTCGGTCTGTGTCGAGCTGATCTTGCGCGCCATTGCGACCCTGTTTTGCCAAGAGGCGCGGCTGGTGCTGATTGCCGATGCCGCAGTGATGGGAAGCGAATAGATGCTGTCATTTTTCCTGCCACTGTTCTTGGTTCTGCTGCTGCTGGGTCTGCCGGTGTTCTTTGGCCTGATCGCAGCCCCTGCAATTTTGCTGTGGATGAACGGGCAAACCCGCGACATCGTCCTACTTTATCGCAATATCTATAACGGTATGGACAGCTTTCCGCTGATGGCGATACCGTTCTTTATGCTGGCCGGCGAGGTGATGAACCGCTCGAACATCACCCTGCGGCTGGTCGAATTCAGCCAGGCCATGATCGGCCACCTGCGCGGCGGGCTGGCGCATGTGAATGTGCTGTCGTCGATGCTGTTTGCCGGGCTTTCGGGCTCTGCGGTGGCCGATGTCTCGGCGCTGGGGTCAATGCTGATCCCCGCGATGGAAAAGCAAGGCTATAGCCGCAGCTTTGCCGCAGCGGTGACGGCGGCCAGTTCGATCATCGGCCCAATCATCCCGCCTTCGGGGATCATGATCATCTATGCCTATGTGATGGGCGAAAGTGTTGCTGCGCTGTTTTTGGCCGGCATCGTGCCGGGCGTCATGATCGGCGGCGGGCTGATGCTGTTGATCCATTTCATGGCCGATCACTACGACCTGCCCGCCGCCACCCGCCGCGCCACTTGGGGCGAGCGCGGCCAAGCCAGCCTCAAGGCGATCTGGCCGCTGATGACGCCGGTGATCATTCTGGGCGGCATTCTGGGCGGCGTGTTTACCCCAACCGAGGCCGCTGCCATTGCCGTGGGCTACTCGACCCTCGTCGGCCTCTTTGTCATGCGCACGTTGCAATGGTCTGACCTGCCCGATGTACTGACCCGCGCGGGCATGACCTCGGCTGTGGTGCTTTTGTTGGTGGGGGCTGCGATGGCATTCAAAACTGTCGCAAGCCTGTCCCATACCCCCGAACTGCTGGCCAGCATCATCCTTGGCCTGTCAGACAACCCGTTGATCCTGTTGTTTCTGATCAACATTTTGCTGTTTATTGTTGGCATGTTTCTGGATGCCGGCCCTGCGATCATCATTTTGGGGCCAATCTTGGGGCCGATCTTCACCTCTTTGGGTGTCGATTCGGTGCATTTTGCCATCATCATGGCGGTCAACCTGACGGTTGGCCTGCTGACCCCGCCGATGGGATTGGTGCTGTTTGTCACCTCCTCGGTCTCGGGTTTGCGCGTCGAAACCATCGCACGCGCCACCCTACCGTTTTTGGCGGTCGAAGTTCTGGTGATCTTTTTGATCACCTACTTCCCCGCCCTAAGCCTGACGGTGCCAAGGATCTTTGGCTTCGTCCACTAACAGACGTGTTTAAACAGGGAGAAGAGAATGCTGAAGAAAACACTAAAATCGCTGGTCTTGGCCAGCCTGATGATGGGGACCTCTGTCGCTGCAATGGCACAAGAGATCACCCTGCGTGCCACCGCCAATTCGAATGAAAACGACGAAGACTATGACGGTCTTGTGGTGTTCAAGAACTATGTCGAGAACGCCTCGAATGGCGCGATCAAGGTCGAGCTGTTCATCGGCACCCAGCTTTGCGCCAAGGGCGATGAATGCTTGGCAGGCGTCGCCGATGGCTCGATCGACGTCTATATCTCGACTTCGGGCGGGGCGGCGGGGCTGTTCCCCTATATTCAGGTGCTGGATCTGCCCTATCTGATGTCGGATGACCGCGTCGCCGAAGCCGCCCTGACCCAGACCGATTTCACCAAAACCCTGCGCGAAATGGCGCTGAAAGATTCGGGCGACAAGATCCGCCTGATGACCATTGGCAATACTGGCGGCTGGCGCAACTATGCCAATACCAAAAAGCGCGTCAGCGGTCCGGGCGATCTGGCTGGTCTGAAAATGCGCACCGTTCCGGCTGATCTGCCGCAGTTCGTGGCCACCACGCTTGGTGCCTCGCCGACCCCGATTGCATGGCCAGAGCTGTTCACCTCGCTGCAAACCGGCGTGGTGGAAGGCACCGCAAACGGCATCACCGACATCATGTCGATGAAGTTCCCAGATGCGGGCCTGAAATACCTGACGCTGGACGGCCATTCCTATATGGGTGCCTTCTGGTGGATGGGCCAAGACCGCTTTATGTCGCTGACAGACGCGCAAAAGCAGATCGTGGTCGACGGCTTCTCGGCGCTGCAACAGGCAACTTTCGCCAGCCCCAAACGCAAAGAAATCCAGGCCTATGCCGATTTCAAAGCCGCAGGGGGTGAAGTTTACGTGCCAACCACCGAAGAAAAAGCCGCCTTCAAGGCTTCGGTCGCACCTGTGATGGATTGGTTCAAAACCAATGTCAAAGGTGGCCCAGAAGTGCTGACGGCCTTCGAGACTTCGGTTGCCAAAGCGCAAACCATCGTCGACGCCGAACGCGCCGCTTCGCTGAACTAAGCCAATCGGGCGCCCGAAACATCGGGCGCCCATCTGCCAATAAAGCTTGCTCATCATGCCGCCAAAATTTGGGCGTTTGAATTATGCAAGCATTGCAGCCTCAAGCCGCTGAATCGATCTGCAGCCTCGAAAATACAGAGCAAATAAGGCATAAACCCAGGCCACAGCTTGTAAAAGTTACGGCCATCGTCCGGTTGAACGATTGGCGCTGGTGGCAAGGGCACACCCTCGACCTGAAGGCTTTACCAGCCACCGCACCGCACAAAGCTTGGCATATTGGGATCTTTGGAGCGGGCAGCGGGAATCGAACCCGCGTCTTTAGCTTGGAAGGCTAAGGTCTTACCATTACACAATGCCCGCGCTCCTGCCTTCCTAGCATCCAAGCTCGGCAGGCTCAACACCCCTCATGCGTCAATTTTCACGATCAGCTCCGGCCCCGCCGCGCGGTTGGAATTTACCGCGACACCAACGCGGTGAGCATGCAACACCCCTTGGCTTGCCCGCATCAGCCGCGCCGCGCCATGGCCCGCCTCGCCCAACCACAGCGGCCAATCGGCGGGCTCAAGGATCACCGGCTCGCGATCATGCACCCCTGCCATGCCCTCCCCCGCCGCAGTGGTGACCATCGCCACCGTGTTATAGCCGCCCCAAGGTTGCCAAAGCGCTGCAAAAACCATCGGTTGCCCATCTCTTCGGGTGAAATACCACGGCAGCCGCGCGCCATCCGGCCCCGCCTGCCATTCGTAAAACCCCGAAACCGGCAGCAAACACCGCCGCGCCCGGATCGCCTCACGAAACGCGGGCTTTTCCGCCACCGTCTCGGCCCGCGCGTTGATAATCAGCGGCCCCTCGGTCAGCCGTTTTGCCCAAGACGGCACAAAGCCCCAGCGCATCGCCTGCATCCGCCGCGCCGCCGCCTGCGCGGTGACCACCGGCACGCTTTGGGTCGGGCAGACATTATACTGCGGCACCGGCGGCAGATCATTATCGGGCTGTGCGCGAAACAGCGCGGCCATGGCGTCATTCGGATCTGAAAGCGTAAAGCGTCCACACATATTGCCACTCTAACCCCCAGCCGCAAAGGTCGCAAATGAAACAGAACAGGGCCCAGACGGGCTTGCATCGCGCAGCCCACAAGGCCACCCTTTGCCAAAGGGGGCCTCATGCTGAAAATCACCAAACTTGAAACCTTTGCCGATGACTTCACCTGTTTCACCCGCGTCACCTGCGAAGATGGCTCCTTTGGCTGGGGGCAATGCGCCAATTACAACGCCGATATCACCGCGCAAATCTTTCACCGCCAGATCGCGCCTTGGGCGCTTGGCGCGCCTTGTGACGATATCGCAGCCCTGCTTGATCTGATCGAGCGGCGCGAACATAAATACCCCGGCTCTTATCGCGCCCGCGCCATGGCGGGGCTGGACACCGCGCTTTGGGATCTGCACGGCCGTCAGCAGGGCAAGCCTGTTGTCGCCCTTTTGGGCGGCACCCCGGGCCCGTTGCGCGCCTATGCCTCCTCGATGAAGCGCGACATCACCCCAGAGGCCGAGGCCGAACGCCTCAAACGCCTCTGCGGCGAGCAGGGTTTTACAGCGGCCAAATTCCGCATCGGCGCGGAATGCGGCAATGACATCGACGAATGGCCCGGCCGCAGCGAGGCGATCATCCCCACCGTCGCCCGCGCCCTGCCGCAGATTGACAAGCTCGTTGACGCCAACTCTGGCTTCTCGCCGGCGCGCGCCATCCAGATCGGCCATCTGCTGCAAGACCACGGCATCTGCCACTTTGAAGAACCCACCCCCTATTGGGATCTGGAAGCCACCGCAAAGGTCACCGCAGCGCTCGACCTCGACGTCGCGGGCGGCGAGCAGGACTGGCACCTGCCGACATGGGCGCAGATGATCGCGATGCGCGCCGTCGACATCGTGCAACCCGATGTGATGTATATGGGCGGCATCACCCGCACGCTGCAAGTGGCCCAGATGGCGGCAAGCGCTGGCCTGCCCTGCACCCCGCATGCGGCCAATCTCTCGCTCGTCACCCTTTGCACCATGCACCTGCTCAAAGCCCTGCCCAATGCCGGAAAATACCTCGAACTCTCGATCGAAGGCCCCGATTACTACCCCTGGCAAACCGACCTCTTCTGCGGCACGCCTTTCCAGGTCGAGGCAGGCTGCGTCACGGTCCCCGACGCCCCCGGCTGGGGGGTCAAGATCAACCCCGACCATCTCGCCCGCAGCCACTATACCGCCAGCACATTCGGCCAAACCCCCAGCGCCTATGCAGCGCTCTACCACAAAGCCAAATAATCCCGCCCCTGCCTTCATCTGTCTGAAAATATCCCACGGGGGGACGGCTGCTTGGCACAAGCAGACGGGGGGGTGTGAAACCCCCCGCTTTGCCCGGCCTGCCGCTTGACTTCCCGCCCGGTCTGCCGCCAACTCTGCTCAAAGCAAAGGGGCCCTTGATGACCGATTTTCACGCCGAACTGACCGACCGCCTGTGCCGCTACAGCGCCATCGACAGCCAGTCGGATGAAGACGCAACTGCCGCCCCCTCAACCGCGATCCAATTCGATATGCTGCATCTTTTGCAAAAAGAGCTGCAAGACATCGGGGCCGCCGAGGTGCAGCTGACCGATTACGGCACCCTTATCGCCACCATTCCCGCCACCGCCGCAGGGCCCACGGTTGGCCTGCTTGCCCATGTAGACACCGCCCCACAGTTCAACGCAACCGGCGTCAAACCACGGGTGATCAAGGGCTATAACGGCGGCGATATCTCTTTTCCCGACAACCCAAGCCTCACGCTTTCGCCCGCCGAATTCCCCTATCTGGCCAGCAAACAAGGCCATGACATCATCACCGCCTCGGGGCTGACGCTGCTGGGGGCTGATGACAAGGCCGGTGTCGCCATTCTGATGACCGCCGCGCGGCATCTTTTGGCCAACCCGCAGATCCCGCACCCGAAACTGCGGCTGGCCTTCACCCCAGACGAGGAAATCGGCCGCGGTGTCGATCCGCGCCTGCCTGCCGATCTGGGCGTCGATTTCGCCTATACCTTCGACGGTGGCGAGGTCGGGCAGATCGAATATGAAACCTTCTCGGCCGATGGCGCCACTGTCAAAATTACCGGCCGCTCGATCCATCCCGGCACCGCCAAGGGCAAGTTGATCAACGCGCTGCATCTGGCTGCCAAGATCATCAACACGCTGCCCGCCAATCAAACGCCAGAAAACACCCAAGGCCACGAGGGCTTTTTGCATCTGACCGACCTGAACGGCTCGGCAGCCGAATGCAGCTTGCGCTTTATTCTGCGCGATTTTGAACGCGAGGGGCTTGCGGCCAAAGGCGATTTGCTGCGCCAAACCTGCGCCGCGATTGCCGCAACCGAAGCCGGCGCGCAGATCGAGGTGACGATCAAGCCACAGTATCGCAACATGCGCTATTGGCTGGAAACCGACATGACCCCGGTGGATCTGGCCCGCGATGCCGCGCGCAGCCTTGGGATTGATCCGGTGTCAAACCCGGTGCGCGGCGGCACCGATGGCTCGCGGCTGACAGAAATGGGCGTGCCCTGTCCGAACCTGTTTACCGGCATGCAGAACGTGCACGGCCCGCTGGAATGGGTCTCGGTGCAAGACATGGCGGTTGCGACCGAGTTTTGTCTGGCCTTGGCGCAAAAGGCGGTCAAAGCCTGAAGCATGGCGCAGCATATCTCGCCCTATCACGCGCCCGATTTCTACCGCGACGCCCTTGCCAAGGGGCGGCACCGCGACATCGTCGGCGGGCGCTGGGAAGAAACCGGCAAGATCCAGATGCAGCTTTTGCTGGACGCGGGCCTGCAGCCACAGCACCGGCTGCTGGACATCGGCGCGGGCGCGTTGCGGCTGGGGTGCAAGGCTGTGCCCTATCTTGATCCGGGCCACTATTGGGCAACGGATCTTTCGGCTGCGCTGATGCGCCAGGGATACAAGACCGAGCTTGCCGATCCCGCCCGCCTGCCCGCCGATAATCTGATCGAAGATGGCAATTTCGACTTCCCCGGCCTGCCTGCCAGCATCACCCATGCGCTGGCCTTTGCGGTCTTCACCCATCTGCCGATCAACCACCTGCGCCGCGCCCTGACACAGATCCATTTGCGCTTTCCCATGCTCGAGGTTTTGCTGTTCACAGTGTTTCTGGCCCCCGATGCGGCGACAGCGCTGACACCGCTGCGCCAGCCCGACGGCGTGGTCACCCATGACACCCGCGCGCCCTATCATATGCTGGCCGAAGACGTGGTCCATCTGTTGCGCAGCACAGGCTTTGCCGGGGAGGCCCAGCCGCAGCGCCTGCCGCGCGGCCAAGTGCTGTTTCGCGCCAGCCGCGCGGCCTAGGCGCTATTCAGCCAAATCGGCCAACAGATCAGGCGCGACCTTTTCCAAAAACGCCCGATGCTTTTTCAGCAAATAGGCGTCAAAGGCTGCGACTGACAAATCCACCTTCAGGCCATAGCGCGCCAGTGCCGGGTGCGGGTCGAACTGGCTGCGCTCAAGCACGCCCTTGGCCTCCAGCAGGGCAGCCTGATCGGCGTCGATCTCTTTTAACAGCGTCACCAAAGCGTCCCGATGTTCGGGATCCTCTACACTTTCCCGCAGCGCCTCGAACTGCGTGATCCGCGATGTGCCATGGCGGGCATTGGCATCGCCCTCGGGCTCATGCGCGCGCCGCAGCAGCTTCAGCATGAAATGCAGTCGCGTCAAACCGTCAAAATGCATCAGCCGCGTGGTTTCGATCACCCGATGCGGCTGGACCCCACGCGGCGAATGCAGCGAAACTTGCAACCCCGCCCCCACCCGATTAAAGGCCTTGCCCGCCAGATGCCCCGTCACCCCATTACGGAAGAAATCACAAAGCAAGCCGTAAACCTCGGGGCCAAACTTGGCGAAATCCTTGATACCATAGCGAAAAATGCCGTCAAAAATCTCCAGCTGTGGCACCTCTTTCAGCGTCACCCGCTCGGCCACCAACAGCCGCATGTAAAGCGCCACATCAGGCGCCGCCGCCAAAGCGGCCACAACCGCCTCGCCGTCTTGGACATATTCATCGGCATCACAATGCAGCAGCCAATCGACCTGCGTGGTTTCACAGACCTTTTGTGCATTGCGGCATTGGCGGCTGAAATGCATCACAGGGCGTGTGCGAGGCTTGTTCACCTTCCAATAGGCGGCATCGCAAACGGTGACAAACACCTGCGGCAATCCCGCAAGCAAAGCCTCGGCCTCGGGGTCGGGTTGATCCAGAAAGATATGCACCTCGCTGGCGCCGATCGACAGATAATGCGCGGCAAAAGCAGCCACCAAAGGCGCAGGTTCGTCCATTGTTGACACAACGGCCCAAGAAGGCTTCATAAGATCGCGTCCAATCGCTACAGTACACCGCCGACAATATCGCAGCAGCCCAGAACAGCAACCCAATTTTTGTTAGCAATTCCTTACCTGTGATCACAAATTTTTTTCGTGTGATCACAAATGTCGCTTTTCCCAGCACTGCAGACGATTCTTCTTTTGACCTCTGGCTTTTCTGTGGCATCAGGGCGCAAATCCAAGCTGATAGGACCTGATCCATGAACATCCACGAATACCAAGCCAAGGCCTTGCTGCGCGACTATGGCGTTCCGGTGTCCGATGGCCGCGCGATTACCAAAGCCGAAGACGCCAAATCTGCGGCTGGCGAATTGGGGGGGCCACTTTGGGTCGTCAAGGCGCAAATCCACGCCGGTGGCCGCGGCAAGGGTCATTTCCTTGAGGCAGAGGCTGGCGAAAAAGGCGGCGTGCGTCTGGCGCGTTCGGTTGGCGAAGCGGCCGAGTTTGCAAAGCAGATGTTGGGCCGCACCCTGGTGACCGTGCAAACCGGCCCCGCAGGCAAGCAGGTGAACCGCATCTATATCGAAGACGGCTCTGACATCGCCCGCGAATTGTATCTGGCGATGCTGATCGACCGTGAAAGCAGCCGCATTTCCTTTGTGGTGTCAACCGAAGGCGGCATGTCGATCGAAGACGTCGCCCATGACACTCCTGAAAAGATTGTCACCTTTACCGTGGACCCCGCGTCAGGTCTGTCGGATTTCCACGGCCGCCGCGTGGCTTTCGCGCTGGGTCTGGAAGGCGCGCAGATCAAGCAATGCGTTGGCATCGTCAAGAACCTGTACCGCATGTTCATCGACAAAGACGTCGAGATGCTGGAAATCAACCCACTGGTGGTGATGACCGATGGCAACCTGAAGCTGTTGGACGCGAAAGTCTCCTTTGACGGCAACGCCATGTATCGCCACCCCGATATTGCCGCTTTGCGCGACGAAACCGAGGAAGATCCAAAGGAACTGGCCGCTTCGAAATTCGATCTGAACTACATCGCGCTTGATGGCGAAATTGGCTGCATGGTCAATGGCGCGGGTCTGGCGATGGCGACGATGGACATCATCAAGCTTTACGGCGCAGAGCCTGCGAACTTTCTGGATGTCGGCGGCGGCGCCACCAAAGAAAAAGTCACCGAAGCTTTCAAGATCATCACCTCTGACCCCAATGTCAAAGGCATCCTTGTCAACATCTTTGGCGGCATCATGCGCTGCGACATCATCGCCGAGGGCGTGATTGCCGCGGTGAAAGAAGTCGGGCTGAAGGTGCCTTTGGTGGTGCGCCTTGAAGGCACCAATGTCGAGCTTGGCAAAGACATCATCCGCAACTCTGGCCTGAACGTGATTGCTGCCGACGATCTGAAAGACGGCGCACAAAAAATCGTGAAGGCCGTCAAAGGCTAACCGTAGGGCGGGGTTAACCCCGCCTTCCCTTTTTGCATTCTTGGCGGGGTGAACCCCGCCCTACGGAGACAACTCATGGCTATTCTTGTAAACGAAAACACCAAGCTGATCTGCCAAGGCTTCACCGGCAGCCAAGGCACTTTCCACTCGGAACAGGCGATTGCTTATGGCACCAAGATGGTTGGCGGCGTCACCCCCGGCAAGGGCGGCTCGACCCACCTTGACCTGCCGGTGTTCAACTCGGTCCACGAGGCGCGTGCGGTTACTGGCGCAAATGCCACCGTGATCTATGTGCCGCCACCCTTTGCCGCCGACAGCATTCTGGAAGCCATCGACGCGCAGATAGAGCTGATCGTCTGCATCACCGAAGGCATTCCAGTTTTGGACATGATGCGCGTCAAGCGCGCACTAGAAGGCACGGCAAGCCGTCTGATCGGGCCAAACTGCCCCGGCGTGATCACGCCAGACGCCTGTAAAATCGGCATTATGCCCGGCCATATCCACCGCCGCGGCTCGGTTGGGGTTGTATCACGCTCGGGCACGCTTACCTATGAGGCTGTGAAACAGACCTCTGATCTTGGCCTTGGCCAATCCACCGCAGTGGGCATTGGCGGCGACCCGATCAAGGGCACCGAACATATCGACGTGCTGGAAATGTTCCTGAACGATCCCGAAACCCATTCGATGATCATGATCGGCGAAATCGGCGGCTCGGCCGAAGAAGAAGCCGCAGAATACCTTGCAGCCCAGCGCAAAAAGGGCCGTTGGAAACCAACTGCTGGCTTTATCGCAGGGCGCACCGCCCCTGCAGGCCGCCGCATGGGCCATGCCGGCGCCATCGTCTCGGGTGGCAAGGGCGATGCGGAATCCAAGATCGAAGCGATGAAATCTGCAGGCATCATCGTCGCAGACAGCCCGGCCACTTTGGGCGAAGCTGTGATGAAAGCCATCGGCAAATGACTGGGGTTTTGGCAGGGCGCGCCTTGCCAAAACCTTTAGACGCATACCGGAACCAAACTCATGCGGCGGGGGAAACCCTGCCGCCTACCCCCATCAGGCCGCAACCTCGAGGCAGCACGCCATGACCGAACAGACCCCAAACGCCCAATTTCGCGCCGGCTCCTTTCTAGATGGCGGCAATGCCGATTACATCGACCAGCTGGCCGCGCGCTATGCCTCTGACCCCGCGTCGGTCGATGCAGGCTGGGCAGAATTCTTCCGCAGCCTTGGCGACAGCGAAATCGACGCCAAGCGTCAGGCAGAGGGTCCGTCTTGGGCGCGCCACGATTGGCCGCAGGTGCCAAATGATGACACCACCGCCGCCCTGACCGGCGAATGGCCCGAAGCCCCCAAGGCCAAGGGTGCTGCCCAAAAGATCACCGAAAAGGCTGCCGAAAAGGGCATTGATCTGACAGCAGAGCAGGTCGAACGCGCGGTGCTGGATAGCATTCGCGCTATCATGATCATCCGTGCCTACCGGATCAGGGGCCATCTTGCCGCCGATCTGGATCCGCTGAAAATGGCGCCCACCGGCAACCACCCCGAACTGGATCCCGCCTCTTATGGCTTTACCGAAGCCGATATGGATCGCCCGATCTTTATCGACAATGTGCTGGGCCTGACCCATGCCTCGATGCGCCAGATCATCGACATCGTCAAACGCACCTATTGCGGCACCTTTGCGCTGCAATACATGCATATCTCTGACCCCGAGCAGGCGGCTTGGCTGAAAGAGCGGATCGAAGGCTACGGCAAGGAAATCGCCTTTACCCGCGAGGGCCGCAAAGCCATCTTGAACAAATTGGTCGAGGCCGAGGGCTACGAGAAGTTCCTGCACGTCAAATATATGGGCACCAAGCGCTTTGGTCTGGATGGCGGCGAAAGCCTGATCCCCGCGATGGAGCAGATCATCAAGCGCGGCGGCAACCTTGGTGTCAAAGAGATCATCATCGGCATGCCCCACCGTGGCCGCTTGTCGGTGCTGGCCAATGTGATGCAAAAGCCCTATCGCGCCATTTTTAACGAATTTCAGGGCGGCAGCTTTAAGCCCGAAGAGATCGACGGCTCGGGCGATGTGAAATACCACCTTGGCGCCTCTTCGGACCGCACCTTTGATGACAACACCGTGCATTTGTCGCTGACCGCCAACCCAAGCCACCTCGAGGCCGTGAACCCTGTGGTTCTGGGCAAAGTGCGCGCCAAGCAAGATCAGCTTGGCGACAGCGACCGCCATCAGGTGCTGCCGGTGCTGCTGCACGGCGATGCGGCCTTTGCCGGTCAGGGCGTGGTTGCCGAATGTTTTGGCCTCTCGGGACTCAAGGGGCACCGCACCGGCGGCACCATTCATATCGTGGTGAACAACCAAATCGGCTTTACCACAGCGCCCAGCTATTCGCGCTCTTCGCCCTATCCGACCGACATCGCTCTGATGGTCGAAGCGCCGATTTTCCACGTCAACGGCGACGACCCCGAGGCCGTGGTGCAT
>JALRIN010000150.1 GCA_023255415.1 Cypionkella sp.
GCAGGCAAGAAACGCAATACAGCGTATCCATTACCAGCTTTGTCTACGGTAGGTTTCCAGAACTTGTCGTCCTCGTTGCGAGAACCTTTTTCTTGACCACCGATCGCTTGTGCAGAAGCGACCAATTTTTCAATAGAAGCAGAGCGGTTTTTCTTTAGAGCATTAAAAGACATTTGTATATTTCCTTTTTAAAACAGATTTGAAACAATATTATAACACAGTATCGCAAATTATGCAAACTTTTCAAGGACGATTTTCTTCAACGTTGAAATGTCTGCGTTCACAAATGGTTTGTACTTTCGGATTCTCATAGACAAATCAGGCCACACTAGTGTTTCCGTGATAGTCTTATCAAATCGTTTGGTAAAACCAAGCATCTTGTCGAGTAGTACAACTGTTTCCAGAGATACATCCTCTTGAAGAAGCAATCTGATTATGGGTGGATGTGATCCACCTTCCTCAGTTACAAGGAACAAGTCGTCAAACTTTAATTCCTTATTATGTATATAGTCAACCAGAACATCGATGTCGCTGGAAAATCTATATGTCATTGACTCGGAATAACGTTTCCAAGCATT
>JALRIN010000151.1 GCA_023255415.1 Cypionkella sp.
TTATGTAAATCGTGAATTGGATTACGACCACAAAAAAAGCAAACCTGCTATGCGTCTGATGACAGAAGTTTATAAAGTTTCAGAATTGTTCCAAGCAATGTCTGATGTACTTGAAGACCGTCATGTTGAAGTTCACCTGGACTTAAACAAATCAGATGAACACGGAAGTTCTTGTGTTGTGCAGCAAGCTATTGGTTATATCAAAGGTACATGTAATGTGACACCAATGGTTAAACCAGATGCACCTGCAGCAAGTTTCTGTGCAGACAGGTTGAAACGTATTTTGGCTGAACAAGAATTGGCTGAAGTATAAGAATATGCGGGCATGGTGCTAGTGGTAACACATATCCTTGCCAAGGACAAGTTGCGGGTTCGATTCCCGCTGCCCGCTCCAAAGTTTACTTTGGGTTGACTATAGTGTAACGGTTTAGCACCTCGCTCTGTGAAAGCGATAGAATGGGCTCGTCTCCCATTAGTCAACCCAAAGTAAATTTGCCTCGGTAGTTTAATGGTAGAACACCCTCCTTACAAGTGGGTGACGGGAGTTCGATTCTCCAACGAGGTACCATTTAT
>JALRIN010000152.1 GCA_023255415.1 Cypionkella sp.
ACCATGGCCTATTTTCTCGGGGTTGATACCGGGGGTACCTATACCGATGCCGTCATCGTGGACGAGGCCGCCGACCGGGTGATCGGCAAGGCCAAATCCCTGACAACGCGCGAAGATCTGGCGCTTGGCATCGGCCGGGCGGTGGATGCGGCGCTTGCAGGCGCAGGCATCGCGGCCGCGGATGTGGCGCTGGTTTCGCTGTCCACCACGCTGGCCACCAATGCCCTTGTCGAAGGACAGGGCGGGCGTGTGGCGCTGGTCTTCATCGGATTTGACGCAGGCGACATGGAGCGCGGCGGACTGACCGAGGCCTTAAAGGGCGATCCGGTGATCCTGTTGGACGGTGGCCATAGCCACGCCGGGACCGAATCCGCAGCCCTTGATACGGCGGGCCTTGAGGCGCAGCTGACAGAGCTTGGTCCTCAGGTCATGGGGTTTGCCGTGGCAGCCCGCTTTGCCACCCGCAACCCGGCCCATGAAATTGCGGCGCGCGACATGATCCGCCGCGTCACCGGGCGGCCGGTGACCTGCAGCCACGAATTGTCGGCCAATCTCAACGGCCCGAAACGTGC
>JALRIN010000153.1 GCA_023255415.1 Cypionkella sp.
TTCCCGTAGCAAAGCGTGAACAACACCGCATTGCACTGGTTGAGGCTGCGACCTCTGGCGATGAACGGTTCTTCCTCGGGACGGATTCGGCACCGCACACGGACCCCGCAAAACTGCAGGCCTGTGGCTGCGCTGGTTGCTTTACCGCACCGAACACCATGTCTTGTCTGGCAGAAGTGTTTGAGGCCGCGGGCAAGCTGAAAAACCTAGAGGCCTTCGCGTCCAAAAACGGACCGAAATTCTATGGTCTACCAGTGAATGAAGAGACCATTACCCTCGTCAAAGGGGAACCGGTCGCCTATCCGGACCGCATCGAGACAAGCGCCGGTCCAGTCACCGTATTTGATGCCGGCTTCCCGCTGCACTGGCGTGTTGAGGCCTAAGAACCGGACCTCCGGTAAAACCTACAAAACCAATAAGGACGTGCGATGATCCCCTCTTCCTATCCGACCAAAGCCGAAATGGCGAAACTCACCGCTGGAATGCTGCTGGAAATCGGCGCAATCCACTTCAATGCAGAAGAGCCATTCACCCACGCTTCTGGCAAGAAGGCCCCGACATATATCGAC
>JALRIN010000154.1 GCA_023255415.1 Cypionkella sp.
GCAAAATAAAAAAAACCTTTTAAATTGTCAAAAAATCGTTAAAAAACACTATAAAAGTTATTGGACAGCAGTAGTCAAAACTACTACATAGCTATTTATATTGGGGCTTAGCCAAGCGGTAAGGCATCGGTTTTTGATACCGACATTCCTAGGTTCGATCCCTAGAGCCCCAGCCACTAAGAGAAAATATGTCAGATAATTTAAATCATATTTCTGAGGCAGTTCAAGTTTTTGAACTTTTAAATCCTAACAAAAAATTAGAAACATCTACCATGTTTGTTGGAGGATGTGTTCGAGATCATATTTTAAGTCACCCTATTACAGATATAGATTTAGCCACTATTTTTCATCCAGAAATAGTATCTGAAATTTTGACTAAGAATAAATTTAATGTCAGTAAAAAATTTATGAATTTTGGTTTAATTTCTGCAGAATTAAATGATGTAAAATTTGAAATTACAACTTTAAGAGAAGATGTAAAAACAGACGGAAGGTATGCTAAAATTGTTTTTAAGAATGACTGGCCCCTTGATGCTCAAAGAAGGGATTTTACAGTAAATGC
>JALRIN010000155.1 GCA_023255415.1 Cypionkella sp.
CGAGCAAAAGCAAACATCGAATACGGTTTTACAGATCGTCACGGCAAAGCGAATGTGATAACATCCGCACCGAATACTTGAGGAGGACATAGCCATCGACATCAGACAAAAAACCTCTCTGCCGTGGTCGCACCACATCGCCCGCGGCAACATGTTCCAGGCGCATGTGCATCATCAGTTCGGTCGCAACATTGCCTGCCTGACCACCTATGTGCCGGTGACAGACATCGGCATCTACAGGACGCCACAGGCAGGCGCTGCAACGGCGTTGCGCATCAAGGCAGGCGGTAACGCGGCAGACACAGCAGCAGGCACTGGAGCGCGCTCTGTGCGCCTGTATGGCATCAATGCGCTGGGCAATGAGGTGGACGAGGTTATCGCAACGGCAGGTGCATTGGCATCAGCACCCACCACCACCACATTCATCCGGCTCTATCTGGTCGAGGTGTATGAAAGCGGAACCTATGGCACGCAGTCTGCTGGCTCACATGCAGGCAACATCACCATCGAGAACGCGGCAGGCACACAAGACTGGGCGCAGATACAACTGAATGGCTTTC
>JALRIN010000156.1 GCA_023255415.1 Cypionkella sp.
AGTTACACCCTGATCGACGGGCAAGGCGCGCGCGTGGCCGGGGATGCGGTGGCCTATATCGCGTGGGTTTTCGTGATCGACGGGCTGTTTTTTGCCGCGGGCATGCTGGCGTGGAAGGGGGCTGCGGTCTTGCCGCGGCAGCCGCGCGCTTGGGGGATCGGGATGATTGCGGCGGCGGCCTCTTATGGGGCCTATGCGGTCAGCGTCTGGGCCATGACCATTGCCCCGATTGCCGTGGTGGCGGCGCTCCGGGAAACCTCGATCCTGTTTGCGGTGCTGATCGGCTGGCTGGTCTTTGGCGAGCGGATGACACGCGGCAAGGCGCTTGCGGCGCTGGTGATTGTCGGCGGGGTGATGCTGACGCGGCTTTAGCTGATCCGGCGCGGGCGTTCGGGGATGATTTGCTGGGCGACACCTGCGCCCACCAGATAGATCGACGTCGCGACCAATCCCCAATGCGCCCACGTGCCTTCGGCAAAGTTCACCCAAGCGGCCCATGCGGCAAACAGCACCCAAGCGATGGAGACCGGCAGGGTGATTTCGCGCCAGCGTTTGGT
>JALRIN010000157.1 GCA_023255415.1 Cypionkella sp.
AGAGCCGATTGCGATATGGGTTTTGCAGGCCACCATTGCGGGGCGCGGGCTTGCCTTGGCGGCCGTGATCGCGCGGTCGATATCGGCGGCATCATGGCCGTCACAGTCAAACACATCCCACCCTGCGGCGGCAAAGCGGGCGCGTTGATCCACACGGCAGGCCATATCGACTGTGCCATCGATGGTGATGTTATTGTCATCCCAAAGCACAATCAGGCGGCTGAGTTCATGACGTCCCGCAAGACCGATAGCCTCTTGGCTGATGCCCTCCATCAGGCAGCCATCGCCCGCGATGCAATAGGTGTAGTGATCCATAATCTTTGCGCCCCATGTGGCGCGCAGATGTTCCTCGGCCATGGCAAAGCCAACCGCGTTGGAAATCCCTTGCCCCAAGGGGCCTGTGGTCGTCTCAACCCCTTCGACATGGCCAAATTCAGGATGGCCCGCTGTGATGGCGCCCAACTGACGGAAATTCTTGATCTGCTCCAATGTCATCTGCTTGTAACCTGTGAGATACAGCAGCGCATAGATCAGCATCGAGCCATGGCCCGCCGAC
>JALRIN010000158.1 GCA_023255415.1 Cypionkella sp.
CAAGGTGGAACAGGAAACCCGCCTCTATGACCCCGACAAGGGCGAAACCCGCTCGATGCGCAGCAAGGAAGAGGCGCATGATTACCGCTATTTCCCCGACCCGGATTTGCTGCCTTTGGAAATAGAACAGGCCTGGGTTGATGATATCGCCGCCAGCCTGCCGGAATTGCCCGATGCAAAAAAGGCGCGCTTCGTGCTGCAAATGGGCCTGTCGGAATATGATGCCAGCGTGCTGACCGCCGAGGTGCAAAACGCCGATTACTTCGAAGCCGTAGCCGAAGGGCGCGATGGCAAGATGGCGGCCAACTGGGTGATCAACGAGCTGTTTGGCCGCCTGAAAAAAGATGATCGCGACATTGCCGACAGCCCGGTATCGCCGCAGCAGTTGGGCGGTATTATCGATCTGATCGCCAAGGGCGATATTTCCGGCAAGATCGCCAAAGACCTGTTTGAAATCGTCTATACCGAAGGTGGCGACCCGGCCCAGATTGTCGAGGCGCGCGGGATGAAACAGGTGACAGATACCGGCGCAATCGAGGCAGCCGTAGACGCCAT
>JALRIN010000159.1 GCA_023255415.1 Cypionkella sp.
GCATCTGGGAACTCTTGTCCAATCGGCAGAACAGCTGCACCGCCTTTCGCGTAGAGCTTATGTACCGTGGCGTCTGCGTCCCAAACGGGCACGCCTTCATCGCGGAACATGGCAGCCGTCGTGGATTTGCCCATCCCGATTGATCCGGTCAGGCCAAGCTTCCACGTCATGCCAAAATCACACGCCGCGTTTCGTCGTCCACGTCAGGACGATGACCGAACCAGCGTTCAAATCCTGGAACCGCCTGATGAAGCAACATTCCGAGGCCATCGACGGTATGACAGCCAGCCTTTTCGGCCTCATCGAGAAGCGTGGTCCGCAGGGGAGTGTAAACAATGTCGGCGACGATCGTTTTTGGCTTCAGCCCATCAAGGTTCACTTTGAACTCTGGGCCGCCCTTCATGCCCAGCGACGTCGTATTCACCACGGTAGAGGCGGAACCAAGGGTCGCAGCAACCTGCACCCACTCGATGACTTTAATCTTTGCCCCGAAATCGTTTTTCAACGCTTCGGCATTCGTCCGCGTGCGGTTCGCGAGTAGGATTTCAGGAAC
>JALRIN010000015.1 GCA_023255415.1 Cypionkella sp.
AAACGTAGAATGCGCGCCCTGCATTGAATCATTGCGTCAATCTCGGTGATATGATGAAAATATCGAATACTTCGGTTGCTCCAAAGTAAATTTCCTAGATGTGAAGTTGGTTCTCTCCCGTCAGATTTGCCCCAAGCAAATCTGACCGCGCCCGAACCGCCCCCACGGGGCGGGCGCGGCAATGGCCGCACCCTAAGGGCCCCGTCGGTTCGGGCGCGGTCAGCTTTGCACCCATCGGGGGGGGGGTGGGGGCAGGGGGGAAGGGGTTTGCTGCATTGGCGCCCGGCCCGCGCAAGTGTGCGCGGGCGTTCGGTGGGAAAATGGTCCACTGGACCATTTTCTGATCCACCTCACCCCACTTTCTTTTTCCGCAAAACAGCCTACCTTCCTTCCAAACGGAGGCCACCGATGCAAACCCTGACGCTCTACCTTGCCACCACAGCAATTTTCCTGATCCTAGACGCTGCGATGCTGAACCTGCACATGCAGCCGCTGTTTCAGCGCCATCTGGGGGCGGCCCTGCTTGACAGCCCGCGCATGGGCCCTGCGGCGGCCTTCTACCTCGCCTATATTGCGGGGCTTTTGTATCTGGTCTCGCTGCCCGCGCTGAAATCTGGCGCGCCGCTGCTGCTGCCCGCCGCCGTGCTGGGCGCACTGGCCTATGGCACCTATGAATTCACCAGCTATGCGATTATGAAAGACTGGTCCCCGGTGATGGTCGCCACCGACGTGATCTGGGGCACCGTTCTGACCGCCACCTCGGCCTGGGGCGGCGTCGCCCTGACCCGTTTGTTCTTCAAAGGCTGATCATGATCCTCTACGGCATCCCCACCTGCGACACCTGCAAAAAAGCCATCAAAGCCCTGCAAACAGCCGGCCACGAGGTAACGTTCCGCGACGTGCGCGCTAACCCTCTCTCCGAGGCCGCGATCGATAAGATCGTGCAGGAATTCGGCGATTTAGCGGTGAACAAACAATCCACCACCTATCGCGCCTTCAACGACTTCCTGAAGGTTTCCGACCCCGAAGCGCAGATCGCGGCCCAACCGGCGGTCATGAAACGCCCCGTGATCGAGGCTGATGGCCGCTGGTTCCTCGGCTGGGACGATAAGGTGCAAACCGCCCTGCTGTGAAAACGGCCCCCGCAGGGGCCGCCTTCGAATGACTTACAACAGACGCAGATCTCCCGCAGATTCCTTGCCATCCCGGCCCGACTGCAGCTCATATCCGATCTTCTGATTGTCGTTCAAAGCTTTCAGCCCCGCCCGCTCCACGGCCGAGATATGGACAAAAACGTCCTTCCCGCCATTGTCAGGCGCAATAAAGCCATAGCCTTTGGTGCTGTTAAACCACTTAACGGTGCCGGTAGGCATGCCGCATCTCCCATCTCGACCCTCCCGTGGCGTCATTGCCCCGGGCCGTGCAGCATTCCTTCAGGGCCTCGATCGGCGGTCAGAAAGTCTGTCTTCACAGCTCAAATCATGCCAAACCCTGTCATAAAATCAAGAGCCGAGATTATGATCGGCGTTTTGCCCAAGCGTTTAGACCAATTTTGCGGCGTTTTAGCCCTGTTTCTAGTCTTTTGGCGCCGACAGCACCAAATTCTCCGCAAAGAATCACCAAATCACCAGCAAACTGCTGGTCCAAAAACGGCGCTCTGCTTTCATCTTGGTCTAAATATCCCGCAGGGGGTTTGGGGGGCGCGAAGCCCCCCAAGACAGCCCCTAGCCGTGGCTCGGTGGCAGAGCGGCAAAGCCAAACTCGGCAATCGCCTGATCAAAGGTCAGTGTTTCGGTGCGATTGTCGCCCAAGCGGCGGACGGAAACAGTTCTGTTCTCGACCTCTTTCATGCCAATCGCCAAGATCACGGGAACTTTGCCCACCGAATGCTCGCGCACCTTATAGTTGATCTTCTCATTGCGGGTGTCGGTTTCTGCCCGCACCCCGGCTTTGATCAGCGCGTTGGTGACCTCATGCACAAAGGGGTCGGCATCCGAGACGATCGAGGCCACAACCACCTGACGCGGCGCCAGCCAGAACGGCAGTTTGCCGGCATAGTTCTCTATCAGAATGCCGATAAAGCGTTCAAAAGATCCCAAGATCGCGCGGTGCAGCATCACTGGGCGATGTTTTGCGCCATCTTCGCCGACAAATTCGGCATCCAAGCGGTTAGGCAGGTTAAAGTCGGCTTGGAAGGTGCCGCACTGCCATTCGCGCCCAATCGCGTCAGTCAGTTTGAAGTCAAGCTTTGGCCCATAGAACGCGCCGTCACCTTCGTTCACCTGATAGGGCAGGCCAAGCATCTCGATCGCCGCCCGCAGCGCGTTTTCGGCCTTGTCCCAAACCTCATCTGATCCGACGCGCACATCCGGGCGGGTTGACAGTTTGATATCAAACTTCTCAAAGCCCAAGTCTTTGTAAACGCTTGACAGCAGCGCGATGAAATCGGCGCATTCCTGTTCGATCTGGTCTTCGGTACAAAAGATATGTGCATCGTCCTGCACAAAGCCGCGCACGCGCATCAGCCCGTGCATCGAGCCTGAAGACTCGTAGCGGTGGCAGGACCCGAATTCGGCCAGCCGCAGCGGCAGATCGCGGTAGGACTTCAGGCCTTGGTTGAAGATCTGCACGTGGCAGGGGCAGTTCATCGGCTTCAGCGCGTTGATGCGCTTTTCCTTGGCGCCGTCTTCGTCAACTTCGACGATGAACATATTCTCGCGGTAGGCCTCCCAATGGCCGGATTTTTCCCACAGCACACGGTCAACCACTTGCGGTGTCTTGATTTCCTTATAGCCCGCAGATTTCTGCCGCCCGCGCATGTAGTCCTCCAGCTGGCGATAGATCGTCCAGCCGTTGGGGTGCCAAAACACCATGCCCGGCGCTTCGTCTTGAATATGGAACAGGTCCATCTCGCGGCCAAGCTTGCGGTGGTCGCGCTTGGCGGCCTCTTCCAGCATCAGCATATGCGCTTTCAGATCGTCGCGGTTCTTGAAGGCCAGACCATAGATGCGCTGCAACATGGGCCGCGTCGCATCGCCCAGCCAATAGGCCCCGGCAACATGCGTCAGCTTGAAGGCATCGGCGGGCACCTGGCCGGTATGGGCCAGATGCGGGCCACGGCACAGATCTTGCCAATCGCCGTGCCAATACATCCGCAGATCTTCGCCCTCGGGGATGCGGTTGATCAGTTCAACCTTAAACGGCTCGCCACGCTCTTCATAATAGGCGATGGCGCGGGCGCGGTCCCAGACTTCGGTTTTCACCGGATCGCGGGCGTTGATGATCTGCTTCATCTTGGCTTCAATCGCGCCCAGATCTTCGGGGGTGAAGGGTTCTGCGCGGTCAAAGTCGTAAAACCAGCCGTAATCGCGCACCGGGCCGATGGTGACTTTCACATCGGGCCAAATCTCTTGCACCGCGCGCGCCATGATATGGGCGCAGTCGTGGCGGATCAGCTCGAGTGCGACTGCATCATCGGCCAAAGTGTGAATGGCGATCATGGCATCCGACAGGATCGGCCATTGCAAATCGACATGCACACCATTGACCGAGGCTGAAATCGCCTTCTTTGCCAGACCGGGTGCAATCGAGGCCGCAACCTCGGCAGCGGTCACGCCTGCTGCATAGTCACGCTTATTGCCATCGGGGAAAGTCAGGGAAATCTGGGACATATCGTCCTCCTCGTCGTTTTGGCGCCTACGAAACGCCCGGTTGCGGGTTATGTTTCTGCGTATTGCCTCTGGGCCGTGGCCTTGTCAACTCTGCCGCGCTAGACTGGTGGCGATAATTCGAAAGGTGCACGCATGTTTGATTACATTTCCACTCCGCAAGGCCGCCGCATTGCCTATGAATTCAGTGCGGGGCAGGGGCCGTGCGTGGTGTTTTTGGGCGGGTTCAAATCGGATATGACCGGCACAAAGGCGGTTCACCTTAAGGACTGGGCCCAGGCGCAGGATCGTGCGTTCTTGCGGCTGGATTATTCCGGCCATGGCGCGTCAGCGGGGGCCTTTCTGGACGGCGCGATTGGCGATTGGTTTGAAGACGCGCTTGCGGTGATCACGGAGGTGACCAAAGGCCCGCTTATTCTTGTGGGGTCGTCGATGGGTGGCTGGATTGCGTTGTTGTTGGCCAAGGCGATCCCTGCGCGCATCGTGGGGCTGGTGGGCATCGCAGCCGCCCCCGATTTCACCGAAGATGCGATGTGGGCCATTTTCACCCCCGCACAGCGCGCAGCCCTTGCCGAGGGGCAAGTTGAACTGCCATCGGACTATTCCGACGCGCCCTATATCATCACCCGCCGCCTGATCGAAGAGGCGCGCAACCGGCTTGTGCTGCGCGCGCCGCTGGATTTGCCCTTCCCCGTGCGGCTGTTGCAAGGCACCGCTGACACCGACGTGCCACCGGCGGTTGCGCTGCGCTTGCTGGAGCATGCCTCCGGCCCAGATATCCGCCTATGCTTGGTGAAAGCAGCTGATCACCGCTTTTCAACGCCGGCTTGCCTTGCCATGATAACCGCAAGTATCGACGAGGTATTGGAGAGTAATCATGCGCAGCTTTGGTAAGGCTTTGGGGCGGCTGCTTGCTGTCTTTTTCCTGCTTTATGCCACAGCCTTTTACCTGATCCCACAGGACCAAGTAGACCACCAAATCACGTTTGATCCCAACAGCTTGGGCTCTGATCTTGACGCCTATCTTGCCAAATCCGAACAGCAGTTTTCCGACATCACCGCAGGCACGCAAAAGCGCATTATTTGGGCTGGTGCCGTGGGGGTAAAGACGCCTTTGGCGCTGATATATCTGCATGGATTTTCCGCCACCTCGGAGGAAATCCGTCCGGTGCCCGCTGATCTGGCCCGCGCTTTGGGGGCAAACATCTTTTTCACCCGGCTGACTGGACATGGCCGCGATGGGGCGGCGCTTGCTGCTGCTACGGCCAGCGATTGGGTGCAGGATATGGCCGAGGCGATGGCGATTGGTCGTCGCATCGGGGGGCGTGTTGTGGTGATTGGCACCTCGACCGGCGGCACGCTGGCAGCACTTGCAGCTAGCGATCCGGTATTGTCGCAAGGCATGGCGGGGCTGGTGCTGATTTCGCCGAATTTTGGACTAAAGCCGCTGGCCGGAAAGATCCTTGACCTGCCTGCAGCGCGATATTGGGGCCCCTTGGTTGCGGGGGCGACCCGCAGTTTTACGCCGCAAAACGACCGCCATCGCGAATTCTGGACCGTCAGCTATCCGACCGTTGCCTTATTCCCGATGGCGGCTTTGGTGCGCGAGGCGCGGGCGCAGGATTACAGTCAAACCAAACTGCCGCTGTTGCTGCTGTATTCACCCCAAGACCAAGTGGTTGATCCTGCGCAGACGCTTGAAATTCTTGGCCATTGGGCCGGCCCAAAACAGATTGAACCTCGCATTATGACAGTCCAGGATGACCCGTTTAGCCATGTGATCGCAGGCGATATTTTGTCGCCAAACCAGACCGCGGCAACCGAGGCCCTGATCCTTGCTTGGGCACAGGCGCTTTGATGCCAATCCACGAGCCTTTGGTGATGATTCCGGGTCTGATGGCCGATGCGCGGCTGTTTTTGCCGCAGATGGTGCAGCTTGGGTCCGAGCGCGCGGTGCATCTGGCGCTGGCCACGCGCGGCGAAACGGTTGAACAGATGTCCGAGGCCATCCTTGCAGGCCTGCCACCGCATTTTGCACTATTGGGCCACGGCCTTGGCGGCGATATCGCTTTAGACATCATCCGCCGCGTGCCCGACCGCGTCAGCCGTGTGGTGCTGATGGGCACCGACCCGCTGTCAGAACCGCCGCAAGCCGCTGCGGCGCGCGAAGTTCGCATTGTCGCTGCCCGCGCTGGCCGCTTGGCCGAAGCGATACGCGAGGAAATTCCGCTGGCTGCGATTGCGGATGCGCCTTGGCGTGATGATATTATGGCCCTGATTCAGGATATGGCCTTGGGTCTGGGCGAGGGCGTGTTTATTCGTCAGAGCCGCGCGCTGCAGCGCCGCCCCAACCAGCAAAAAACCATGCGTCGGATCAAACTGCCCGCTTTGGTGATTTCAGGCGATGCCGACACATTGGTGCCGATGCGCCGCCAAGAGTTTACCGCCAATCTGATGCCCTATGGCAAGATTACGGTGATTGAGGCCGCCGGTCATCTGGCGAGCCTTGAGCAACCGCAAGCCGTCAGCGATGCGATTGCTGCCTTTTTGGCCGGACCGATGATGCTGCGCTAGGCGGTTTGCGCGGGCACCACTTTCAAGGCGGCAGGTTTTGCTGCACCTGCATTGGCGTCGATAAATTTGAGCACCAAAGGCCGGATGTTCAGCCGCCAGCTTTTGCCGGCAAAGATGCCATAATGCCCCGCGCCCGGTTCCAAATGCTGCAGTTTTTTCGAATCAGGCAGACCAGTCAGCATCGCCAAAGCCGCCACGCATTGGCCCGGGGCTGAAATATCGTCGTTTTCACCCTCGACCGTCATCACCGCTACATTGCTGATCGCGCCAATATCGACTTTTTTACCCGCAACCACGAATTCATTCTTGGCAATTTCCAGCCCTTTAAAGATCCGCTCGACGGTCGAAAGATAGAATTCTGCGGTCATATCCATCACTGCCAGATATTCGTCATAAAAGCGGTTATGGGCATCTTGATCTGTCGCTTCGCCTTGGGCGACGCGCATGATCTGTTCGGAAAAGGCTTTGGAGTGGCGTTCGGAATTCATCGAGATGAAGGATTGTAGCTGCAACATGCCGGGGTAAACCAGACGGCCGACCCCTTTGTATTTAAAGCCCACGCGCTGAATGGCGATCTGTTCCAACTGGCCCATGGTGATGCGGCGGCCAAAGTCGGTGACATCGGTTGCGGCAGCATCTGGGTCGATTGGCCCGCCGATCAGCGTCAGGCTGCGCGGCTGCGCGCTGGGGTCTTCGGCCGCCAGATAGGCTGCGGCGGCAAGCGCAAGCGGGGCAGGCTGACAAACCGCGATTACATGGGTATCTGGCCCCATTTCGCGCATGAAATCAACAAGATAGAGCGTGTAATCTTCGATATCGAACTTACCGTCGGATACCGGAATATCGCGCGCATTATGCCAATCTGTCACAAAAACATCAGCATCGGGCAATAGGCTGGCCACAGTCGAGCGCAGCAAAGTGGCATAGTGACCAGACATCGGCGCCACTAGCAAAATCTTGCGCGCCATCGGTTCGCGGCGGCGCACAAAAAATTGGACCAAGTTGCCAAAGGGCTTTTCGACCACAATGTTGATATCAACCAAATGGTCTTGGCCGTGAGGCCCAGGAATGCTGCGAATGCCCCAATCGGGTTTTTTCACCATGCGGCCGAAGCTGCGCTCTGTCACCTCGCCCCAAGCGGCGACCATATTCAACATCGGATTCATCGTCATCGAGAAAGCCGGGTAAGATGCCATCGCACGCGCGGTGGCCCCCATCCATTCATTCGTGTTACGAATGCTTTCCATAAGGTCATAGGTGGCCATATACTTCATAGTGACTCCATGGGGTGCGCCCCGGCTGACCGCCACGCACCCCTGAAGGCCGGACGTGTCCATGCTGCATAGCAGCGACGATAAAGGTGAATTATTAATATGACAACCGAAGACAATGCCGCAGGCGCAAAATTGGAAAAGATGACAACCAATCTTGCTAAAATCGAAGCATTGTCTTCGCGGCTGATGGCGGCCTTGGCGGCGCGCCCTGCCTCGGACCCTGGCGTGCAGGGGCCTGGCCAAGAAATCTATATAAAGGCCGCCACCGCCTATCTGGCGGGTCTGATGCAAAACCCCAGTCGGGTGCTGGAACAGCAGATCAGCTATTGGGGCAAAACCATGCGCCATTATGTCGACGCCCAACAGGCGCTTGCCAGCGGTGAGCTGCGCGCCCCCGAAGACACCGGCCCCAAGGATCGCCGCTTTTCGAACCCGGTTTGGGACAGCAACCCTGCGTTCAACTTTCTAAAACAACAATATCTGTTCAACGCCGAGGCGGTGCAGAACGCCGTGGCTGTGATGGAGGGTATCGACGACCACGAACGCAAGCGCGTCGATTACTTTAGCCGTCAGATTGTTGACATGTTGGCCCCGACCAATTTTTTGGGCACCAATCCCGATGCGTTGGAACGTGCGCTGGAAACTGATGGCGAAAGCCTTGTGCGCGGGCTGGAAAATCTAGTGAGAGATATCGAAGCCAATAACGGCGAATTCGCGGTCACGCTTGCCGACCCCGAGGCTTTTGTGGTGGGGGAAAATCTTGCCACCACCCCCGGAAAAGTGGTGTTCCGCAACCGCATGTTGGAACTGATCCAATACGCGCCCAGCACTGAAACTGTTTATGAGACACCCTTGCTGATCTTTCCGCCTTGGATCAACAAATTCTACGTCATGGATCTTAAGCCGCAAAACAGCCTGATCAAATGGGTGGTCGAACAGGGCTTTACCGTCTTTGTGGTGTCTTGGGTCAACCCCGATGCCTCTTATGCCGATGTCAGTCTGGATGACTATATCCGTGAAGGCTATCTGGCCGCCATGGCCGAGGTGCGCCGCATTACCGATCAGCCTCAGATCAATGCGGTGGGGTATTGCATCGCCGGCACCACGCTGGGGCTGACGCTGTCACATCTGCAGCGCGCGGGCGACACTTCGGTGAAATCGGCGACCTTCTTTACCACGCTGACCGATTTTTCGGATCCGGGCGAGGTCGGAGTGTTTCTTGACAACGACTTTGTTGACGGGATCGAGCGGCAATCAAGCGCCGACGGCATGCTGTCAAAAACGCTGATGTCGCGCACCTTTTCCTATCTGCGCTCGAACGATCTGATCTACGGGCCTGCGATCAAATCCTATATGCTGGGCGAGGCGCCGCCTGCCTTTGATCTGCTGTATTGGAATGGTGATGGCACCAATCTGCCGTGCAAGATGGCGATGCAATATCTTCGCGGCCTGTGTCAGGGTGATGGTCTGGCCAAGGGCACGTTTCCGGTCTTTGGCCATGCAGCCAGCCTTTCTGACATCCTGGTGCCGCTCTGCGCCATTGCCTGCGAAACGGATCATATCGCGCATTGGCGCGGCAGCTTTAACGGCATCAAGCAAATGGGGTCGCAGGATAAGACATTTATTCTTGCGCAGTCGGGCCATATTGCTGGCGTGATCAACCCGCCTTCCAAGGGGAAATACGGCCATTACACCAACCCGCGCCCGGTTGCAGGTGCGCCCGATGATTGGAAAGCCACCGCCAGCTTTACCCAAGGCAGCTGGTGGCCACGCTGGGCGGATTGGCTGGCGAACCGCTCTGGTGCGATGAAGCCAGCGCGAATCCCTGGTGATTCGACCAACGCTGTTTTGTGCGATGCCCCCGGCACTTATGTGCTTGCAGGCCCTGCGCGGGTGGCAAAGGCTTGAACTGTTTGATCTTTTTGGCGGCGGGGTGATGGCTGCACTTTAATGCTGCGTTGCAGAAATTTTACTTGCAATGCTGCGATGCAGCAAGTATATCTTGGGCATCGAATTCAGGCGACCTCGCCAAAACCAAGGAGCATTAAAATGAACACTGCTACCGATTTCACCAAAGTCATGCAGGACATGATGGCCAAGTTCCCAGTTGACGCTTCGGCTTTCCAAAACGCATTCAAAACCCAAGCCGCTTTCGGCGAGAAACTGTCGAAAGTCGCGCTGGAAGCAGCCGAGAAGTCGACCGAAATCTCGTCTAAATGGGCTAAAGAGACCATTGCAAAGCTTTCGACCACTGCAACCGCGAAAACCGAGCCTGCTGATTACACCAAAGCTGTGACCGATTTCGCATCGGCTGCAACCGAAATGGCGTCGGAAAACATGGCTGCTTTCGCTGAAGTTGCGAAAAAAGTGCAGATGGAAACTGTCGAGTTGATGCTTGCCGCTGGCAAAACCGCTTCGGCAGAAGCTTCGGCCGTTGTGAAAAAAGCAACCGACGAAGTGACCGCAGTTGCGAAAAAAGCTGCAACCGCAGCAAAGTAATCCTTCGGGATCAACGCATCGCCCCCTCCTCCCTGGGGTTTGACGCGTGGGGCGAGCCAATGGCTCGCCCTTTCTTTTTGGCCGAAAACCGCGTGTTTCTGTGCGCTCTTTCTTTTTATGCTGCACTGTCCTAGAGTTTCTCTGCACTGCAACATAATGCTGCAATCCGGGGAGGTTCAGATGGCCGAAACTGCAAAGCCTTTGTTGATCAAGCGATATGCAAGCCGCCGTCTCTATAACACCGAGACGTCGGATTATGTGACGCTGGAAGACATCTCGGGCTTTATCCGCGCGGGCCGCGAGGTGCAGATCGTTGATCTGAAATCCGGCGATGATCTGACGCGGCAATATTTGCTGCAAATCGTGGCCGAGCGCGAGTCAAAGGGCGACACCGTGCTGCCCACCAATGTGCTGACCGATCTGGTGCGCAGCTATACCAGCAATATTCAATCCGTGGTGCCGCAGTTCCTTGCCGCCAGCTTCGAGATGCTGCGCGATGGCCCGAGTAAAGTCATCGAAAATATGAACGTCATTCCAAACCCGATGTCGGCGATGCCGGGCTTTGATCTGATGCGCAAACAGCAAGAAGCCTTTATGAAAACCATGATGGGCGGCGTGCCCGGTTGGAGCGGCTCTGGCCCTGCGGAAGAACCCGAAACAAAGCCCGCAGGCGATGCTGCGGCCGAGTTGGCCGAGATCAAAAAGCAATTCGCCGAACTGCAAAAGAAGCTGTCGCAGCTGTGATCCATGGCTGAGGTGAACGCGCGCGTCACGCTTTGGGGGATCGAGGTTTTTCTTGCAGTGGCCGAAGACCGCGCCATCTCGGCGGCGGCGCGGCGGCTGGGGGTCAGTGCATCGGCGATTTCGCAACAACTTTCTGGGCTTGAAGCGGCGCTGGCCGCGACGCTGCTGGATCGTTCTGCCCGGCCCTTGCAGCTGACGCCTGCGGGGGCGATGTTTCGCCGCCACGCCCAAACCATCCTGAACGCCGAGGCCGAAGCCCGAGCCGAGCTGGGCCTGCGCGGGCTTGCGGGGCTGACGACACTGCGGCTGGGCATGATCGAAGATTTCGACGCCGAGGTGACGCCGCGGCTTTTGGCCTCGATGGCGGTTGATCTGAAGACCTGCCGGTTTTTGCTGGAAACCGGGCCTAGTCACCGCCTGTTGGATCAGTTGGAAACGCGCAGCCTTGATATTGCTGTGACCGCCGATCTGACCTCCGAGACTCAGATCGATGGCTGGCGCGAGGTGCATCCGCTGCTGGTCGAGCCGTTTCTGGCGATCACCCCCAAGGGGCAGGCGCATCACGATTTGCCGCTGATCCAATATACCTCGCGCCATCTGATGGGCCGTCAGATTGCAGCGTATCTGTCGCGGCAAAACCTGCGGCTGGCGCAACGCTTTGAACTGGATAGCTATCACGCCATTCTGGCCATGGTGGCGGCAGGGCAGGGCTGGACGATCCTGACACCGTTGGCGCTGCATCATGCTGCGCGCTTTGCAGCCCAAGTCGATGCCGCGCCGCTGCCGTTTGAACCGCTGTCGCGCACGCTGTCGCTCTCGGCGCGCGCCGGGGTGCTGGGCGATATGCCGGGCCAGATCGGCGATCGTCTGCGCGCGCTGATCGCGCAAAAGGTGGTGGCCCCTGCCCAAGCCGCTTGGCCCTGGCTGGGCGAAGCCTTGCGGGTGCTCTGAGCGTTGCTTTTTCCGGGGCAGGGGTCTAGGCAGACCAAAACCCCTGAAAGGAAATCCGATGGCGCTGAAAGACCTTATGATCCGTGCAGGCAATGCTTGTGAATTCTGCGGCGCCGCCGATGGTCTGGCCGTCGCCGAGGCTGACCCGATTGGCGAATTGCTGCTCTGCCCCGCTTGCCGTGGCGCGCAGGAGGTGCCCGCCGATCACTGGCGCTGTCTGGAAGGTGCTGCCTGGACCGCCGAGCCTGCGGTGCAGCTTGCGGTGTGGCGCAAATTGGGCACGCTTGACGCCGCTTGGGCTGTCGAAGCGCGTGAGGGCATGACCCTGCTGCCAGAGGTGCAAGCCATCGCCGACCAACCCGCCGCGGTTGAACATCGCGACAGCAACGGCACTTTGCTGGCGCAGGGCGATACCGTGGTTCTGATCAAGGATCTGGTGGTCAAGGGCGCGAATTTCACTGCCAAGCGTGGCACCTCGGTGCGCAAAATCTCTTTGGTGGCCGATAATCCGGGGCAGATCGAGGGGCGTGTTGAAGATCAGCGCATCATCATCTTGACCGAGTTTGTCAAAAAATCCTGATCTTTGCAGGCGCAGAAACGCGCGCATAGATCACCGCGCCTGATGCGCGTCAAGGCTGCAAATCTTGCGCATCACATCGGCGTGAGGTTTGCGCAAACACCTCCGACTCATCTGGAAAAGCTTTTTAAAAACGGTCATTTACGCCGAGAAGGCAATGACCTTCTGCGTGGATAGGCCGCTGTGGCTCCCGCATTTCCGGAGTTAAAAAACATGACCAAATTCGCTCTCGCTTTCGCAGCAATCGCAACCATGACCGCTGGCGCAGCTTTCGCTGAAGACGCTGTCGTTGTGGCAGATGTTGACGGCAACGGCGTCTATTCGATGGAAGAAGTTGTTGCATCTTATCCAGCAGTGACCGCAGAAATCTTCGCAGCCGCTGACACCGATGCAAACGGCGACCTTTCGGCAGACGAGCTGAAAGCCGCTGTTGAAGCAGGCGCTTTCGCTGCGATGTAATTTCGCTTTGTCGAAATATGGGGCCGTCGCATCTGCGGCGGCCTTTTTGCTTTCTGGATCGCCTTAGGCCTGCGATCTGGCCCCACCAAAGACAGGGCCAGCAAAGGTTACTCTAATTCAACTAGCAGATCCTTGGCGTCGATTTGGCTGCCGGGCTGCACGTAAAGCGCTTTGACCACAGCGGCGCGGTCGGCGTGAATGCCGGTTTCCATCTTCATAGCCTCGATGGTCAGCAGCAAATCGCCCGCACTGACTTTTTGGCCTGCCACCACCGCCACCGAGGCAATCGCCCCGGGCATCGGCGCGCCGATCTGATTGGCATTGCCCTCGACGGCCTTGGGTTTGGCCGCAACCTTGGCCTTGATGGCGCGGTTTGGCACTTTGATCACGCGCGGCTGGCCGTTCAGCTCGAAGAACACCTTGACCTCGCCGTCATCGGTGGTTTCGCCCACCGCTTGCAGCCGGATTTCCAGCAGCTTGCCCGAATCAATTTCTGCGGTGATCTCTTCGCCCGCAGCCATGCCGTAAAAGAACGTCCGCGTCGGCAGCGTCCGCACCGGGCCATAGGCCTTGTGGCGGCCCATGTAATCCAGAAACACCTTGGGATACATCAGATAGCCGTTCAGATCCTCGTCATCGACGCGGTAGCCCGACAGGTCTTCGCTGAGCTTGGCGCGCACCGCTTCCAGATCGACCGGAGCCATGCCTGCGCCGGGGCGGGCAGTCGAGGCCACTTCGCCCTTCAGCACCTTTTTCGAAATCGCAGCAGGCCAACCGCCGTGCGGCTGCCCCAGATTGCCGCGCAACATATCCGCCACCGAGTCCGGGAAGGCGACATCAACGGCAGGATCTTCGACCTGCGCGCGGGTCAGCCCTTGGGCCACCATCATCAGCGCCATATCGCCCACCACTTTTGACGAAGGCGTGACTTTGACAATATCGCCAAACATCTGGTTGGCATCGGCATAGGCCTGCGCCACTTCGTGCCAGCGCTCTTCCAGCCCCAAAGACCGCGCTTGGGCTTTCAGGTTGGTGAACTGCCCGCCGGGCATCTCGTGCAGATAAACTTCCGAGGCAGGCGCCGCAATGCCCGACTCGAAGGCCGCATATTGGCCGCGCACCGCCTCCCAATAGTTCGAAATTTGCCGCACAGCGCCCATGTCGATGCCAGTGTCGCGCTCGGTATGCTTCAAAGCCTCGACAATCGAGCCGAGGCAGGGCTGCGAGGTGCCGCCCGAAAACGCATCCATCGCCGCATCGACCGCATCGACGCCCGCATCCGAGGCTGCCAGAATGGTCGCCGCTGCAGCGCCGCTGGTGTCATGGGTGTGAAAATGGATCGGCAGACCAACCTCTTGTTTCAGCGTCTTAATCAGGATCTTGGCCGCGGCAGGTTTCAACAGCCCTGCCATATCCTTTAGCCCCAGCACATGCGCGCCCGCAGATTTCAGCGCCTGAGCGGTATCGACGTAATACTTCAGATCGTATTTCGACCGCTCTGGGTCCAGCATATCGCCGGTATAGCAGACCGTGCCTTCGCAGACCTTGCCGGCCTCGATCACCGCATCCATCGCCACGCGCATGTTTTCGACCCAGTTCAGGCTGTCAAACACCCGAAACACATCGACGCCGGTTTCCGCCGCCTGTTTGACAAAGGCCTGCACCACATTGTCGGGATAGTTGGTATAGCCGACGCCGTTGCTGGCGCGCAAAAGCATCTGCGTCATCACATTGGGCATCTGCGCGCGCAAATCGCGCAGGCGCTGCCATGGGCATTCTTGCAAAAAGCGATAGGCGACATCAAAGGTCGCCCCGCCCCAACATTCCACCGAGAACAGCTGCGGCAGGTTGGCAGCATAGGCTGGCGCCACCTTGATCATGTCGATCGACCGCATCCGGGTTGCCAGCAAGCTTTGATGGCCGTCGCGCATGGTGGTGTCGGTGATCAGCAGCTTTTTCTGCGCCCGCATCCAATCGGCCACCGCTTGCGGGCCTTTTTGCTCCAGCAGATTGCGCGTGCCCATTGCGGGTTCAAGCATCGGCTTTGGCGCGCGCGGGGTGCGCGCTTCGGCATGTGGCTTTGGCCGACCTGCGGTTTCGGGGTGCCCGTTCACCGTGATATCGGCGATATAGGTCAGAATTTTCGTCGCCCGATCCCGCCGCTTTCTGAACTGGAACAGCTCTGGCGTGGTGTCGATGAACTTGGTGGTATAGGTGCTGTCAAGAAAGGTCGGATGCTTTAACAGGTTGATCACAAACTCAATATTCGTCGACACGCCACGAATGCGGAACTCGCGCAGCGCGCGGTCCATCCGGCGGATCGCCGCTGAAGGCGTCGGCGCACTTGCTGTAACCTTAACCAGCAGACTGTCGTAATAGCGCGTGATCACCCCGCCCGCATAGGCGGTGCCGCCGTCCAGACGAATGCCCATGCCGGTGGCCGAGCGGTAAGCGGTCAGCCGGCCATAGTCGGGGATAAAGTTGTTTTGCGGGTCTTCCGTCGTTACGCGGCACTGCAGCGCATGGCCATTCAGGCGAATATCTTCCTGCCGTGCCATGCCGGTTGCTTGCTCGAGCGTCTTGCCCTCGGCAATCAGGATCTGCGCCTGCACGATGTCGATGCCGGTGACCTGTTCTGTCACCGTATGTTCGACCTGAACGCGGGGGTTTACCTCGATAAAGTAGAATTTCTCATCGTCCATATCCATCAGGAATTCGACGGTGCCGGCGCATTCATAGCCGACATGGGCGCAGATTTTGCGGCCCAATTCGCAGACTTCCGCGCGCTGTGCCTGGGTCAAATAGGGGGCAGGTGCGCGCTCGACCACCTTTTGGTTGCGCCGCTGCACGGTGCAGTCGCGTTCGAACAGATGGTAAATCGCGCCGTGTTTGTCGCCCAGAATCTGCACTTCGACGTGGCGCGCGCGCAGAATCATCTTTTCCAGATAGCCCTCGCCGTTGCCAAAGGCGGCTTCGGCCTCGCGCCGGCCCTCGCGCACCTTATCCACTAGCTCGGATTCCGACAGGATCGGCCGCATGCCGCGCCCGCCGCCGCCCCAAGAGGCCTTGAGCATAAAGGGATAGCCGACCGCTGCCGCCTGCGATTTGATCAGATCAAAGTCATCGCCCAAAACATCCGTGGCCGGAATCACCGGAACGCCGGCCTCGATCGCCACCCGCCGCGCCGAGGCTTTGTCGCCAAGCGCGCGCATGGTTTCGGCCTTGGGGCCGATAAAGGTGATGCCGGCCTGCTCGCAAGCTTCGACAAAATCTGGGTTTTCCGACAAAAGCCCATATCCCGGGTGAATCGCATCCGCCCCCGCGGCCTTGGCGACGCGGATGATTTCGGGGATGCTCAGATAGGCGCCGACGGGGCTTAGCCCCTCGCCGATCAGATAGGCCTCATCCGCCTTAAAGCGGTGCAACGACAGCTTGTCTTCCTCGGCATAGACGGCGACGGTTTTCTTGCCCATCTCATTGGCAGCGCGCATGACGCGGATGGCGATTTCGCCGCGGTTGGCGATTAGAATTTTCTTAAAGTCGGTCATGGCAGTGCTCCGTTAGGCGCGGAAAGGGGCTCTCAGGGCAAACCATATCCACGCTGCGGTGCAGCGCAAGTGCAGCCAGCGGCAATTTGCAACGGTTTTGCGAAAGCCTTGGTCAGATCATGAGATGTTGCTTAAATATTAGGCGATCCGTAAACAAAGCGCGCCCGAAGGATCGGACGCGCTGTTGTTTTGATCATATTTTATTGCTATTCGCCGCGCGGAACCTGGCGATTGGACAGAGGCACCTCTTCCAGAAAAAACGCAAAGACCAGCCCGATCGCTGCCAAAGCCGCCGCAATCAGATAGATCGGGTGGATCGCCTGCACCACGGTTTCTGCCAGACTGGCCTGCTGTTCGGGGCTAAGCCGCGCCAAGGTTTGCGGCCCGATATTGCCGCCTTCGCCCAAGGGAAGACCCTGTGCCATCCGCGACGCAAACAGCGCACCAAAGGCTGCCACGCCCAGCGACCCGCCGGTCTGGCGCACCATAATTCCCGCAGCCGTCGCCGTGCCCAAAGTCTCTCGTGGAACGGCGTTTTGCACGGCCGTGGTCACAACTGGGAAAATGCAGCCCATCCCCAGCCCCACCAAAGCCAGTGCGGCTGTAAAGATCACCATATTGCTGTGCTGCGTCATCAAGGAGAGCGACATCATCCCCGCAAACAGCAGCGCCATTCCCAGCTTTGGCAGCAACAAATAGCGCCCGGTTTTGCCCATGTACTGCCCCGAAAGCGTTGAGGCCAGCACTATCCCCAGCGTCATTGGCACCAACAATAGCCCCGATTGCGTCGGCGTGGTGGCTTTGGCGATTTGCAAGAACAGCGGCACAAAGGTGATCGCGCCGAACAGCGCTACGCCTGCAACAAATCCGATCACGCAGGTAACCCAAAACACGTTCAGCTTGAACAGCGACAGCGGCAAAATCGGCTCTTCGGCCCGCGCCTCTATCCAAACAAAGGCCAGCAGTGCCACGAGCGAAAGTGCAATCAGACCCAAGGCTTGCGGTGACCCCCAAGCCATGCTGCGCCCGCCCAAACTGCTGACCAGCGTCAGCGCGCCCAGACCCAGCGTCAGGGCCACGGCCCCCGCATAATCGATCTTATGGCTGACACGACCGGCTTGTGCCTTGAAGCTGATGGCAAAAATACCAACGGCAATCAGCCCCAGCGGGATGTTGATGAAAAAGATCCAATGCCAATTCAGGTATTGCACAAAGCCACCACCGACCAAAGGCCCCACAACAGACGAGGTGGCAAAGACCGCTGCAAACACACCCTGCACCTTGCCCCGATCGCGCGGTGCAATCACATCGCCCACCACCGACAGCGCCAAAACAAACAGCCCGCCACCGCCCAAGCCCTGGACCGCGCGCGAAAAGATCAAAAAGCCCATCGTGCCGGCAATGCCGCAGAGCACCGAGCCCAGCAAAAACAGTGAAACCGAGACGAAAACCATGGTGCGCCGTCCGTAAAGATCGCCAAGCTTGCCATAAAGCGGTGCGACAACGGTCGAGGTCAGCACATAGGCCGTCACCACCCAACTGAGGTGATCCAAGCCGCCCAGATCGGCAACGATTGTGGGCAGGGCCGTCGAAACAATGGTTTGATCCAAGGCTGCCAGCAACAGCAGCATGCCGATCGAGACGATCACCAGACCAATTGGGGTCGTCGGGGGAGGGGAGAGGTGCGCAGACAAAAATGCCTCCTGTCGCAGGGTTCACCCATGGCTATGCTGAAGTGATTTGCGTGTCAATATCACATAGTCATACCTGTCATCTAATTGACATAAACATCTATATTATGTTACTTGCTGTAAATAGGCTTGCGGTTCAAAGCGGGATCAAAAGATATGGAGGGCGGAATGTCTGTCTCTAAGTGGCAAGGTTACAGCGCAGAAGTTTCCAAAAGGTTACAAAGCGGCGGCTATTCAGCCGACTCTGCCACGGCATTGCTTAATTTTGATGCCGAGATGTTTCGCCTGATGCGGTCGATTGTGAAGGGCGAGCTGCCGGCGCAGCTGATGACCGAAATGGGGCAGGGGCTTGAATTTGCACAGTTTCAGGCCTTGACTGCCATCATGCGGCTGCAAGGCGGCATCGGCGGGCGCGATCCGCAAGAGGCCACGGTTGGCATGGTCGCGACCGAGCTGAACGTTGATCCTTCGCGCGCCAGCCGCATTGTGTCTGACCTGATCGGCGCAGGTCTGGTGCGCCGCGATGTCAGTCAAAGCGATGGTCGCAAATCCATTTTGAACCTGACCCACAGCGCCACCGCCCTGCTTTTGGCCTTTCGCGATCTGAAATGGGCCAAGACGATGCAGGTTTTCGCCGATTGGACCGAGGCGGAAATCCTGAGCTTTTCGCAGCTTTTCCTGCGTTATAATGACGGGATGCGGGCGGCCTATCCTTCGCGCGAGTAGATTTTCGCCAAAAGACGCGAACATTGCGCGAACATGGCGTTGCCTCGGTGAATTTTCCGGTTAGAATAGCGCAATGGAAGACTGGGATGACTCTTTGGCGCCCGCGCCAAAAATACCGCTATCGCAGCGCGCGCTTGGTCAGGGTGGCGCGCGGCCTGCGCCATATTTGGATGATCTGAACCCCGCGCAGCGCGAGGCGGTCGAGGCGCTGGATGGTCCGGTTTTGATGTTGGCAGGGGCTGGCACCGGCAAGACCAAGGCGCTGACCTCGCGCATTGTGCATCTGCTGAATATGGGCAAGGCGCGCCCGAATGAGATCTTGTCGGTGACCTTCACCAACAAGGCCGCGCGCGAGATGAAGCTGCGGGTGGGGCGGTTGCTGGGCGATGTGGCCGAAGGCATGGCATGGATGGGCACCTTCCATTCGCTTTCGGTGAAAATTCTGCGCCGCCATGCTGAACTTGTTGGTTTGAAAAGCAATTTCACCATTTTGGACACTGACGATCAACTGCGGCTTTTGAAACAGCTGATTGCCGCCAACAACATCGACGAAAAACGCTGGCCTGCGCGGATGATGGCCAGCATCATCGATTCCTGGAAGAATCGCGCTCTGACGCCTGACCGTGTCCCTTCGGGCGAAGCGGCCGCCTATAACAACCGCGGAACCGAGATTTATGAGCAATATCAAGAGCGTCTTCGCACGCTAAACGCCACCGACTTTGGCGATCTGTTGCTGCATTGCGTGGTGATTTTTCAAAAGCACCCCGATGTATTAGAGCAATATCAGCGTTGGTTCCGCTATATTCTGGTCGACGAATACCAAGACACCAACGTCGCGCAATATCTGTGGCTGCGGCTTTTGGCGCAAAGTCACCGCAATATCTGCTGCGTCGGCGATGATGATCAATCCATCTATGGGTGGCGCGGCGCCGAAGTGGGCAATATCTTGCGGTTCGAAAAAGATTTCCCCGGTGCCAAGGTGGTGCGGCTGGAACAAAACTACCGCTCGACGGCGCATATTCTTGCTGCGGCTTCGGGAGTGATTGCCGCGAATGCGGGTCGTTTGGGCAAGACGCTGTGGACAGCGGGCGAGATGGGCGAAAAGCTGCGGCTGATCGGCCATTGGGACGGCGAGGAAGAGGCGCGCTGGATCGGCGAAGAGATCGAGGCCGCGCAACGCGGGCGGCGCAACATCCACGCGGTGTCGTTGAACCAAATCGCAATCCTTGTGCGGGCCTCGCATCAGATGCGCGCCTTTGAAGACCGGTTTTTGACCATCGGTCTGCCCTACCGCGTCATCGGCGGCCCGCGTTTTTACGAGCGGCAAGAAATTCGCGATGCAATGGCCTATTTCCGCCTTGCCGTCAGCCCCGAAGACGATCTTGCCTTTGAGCGCGTGGTCAATCTTCCCAAACGCGGGCTGGGCGATAAGGCGCAAGGCGATATTCAACGCGAGGCGCGCGGGCTTGGCCTGCCACTGCTGGAGGGCGCGCGCAGTTTGCTGGCGCGGGCGGGGATCGGCGGCAAGGGGGCGGGGCAATTGCGTCAATTTGTCGAAGGGGTTGACCGCTGGCATGCGGCCGTCGTTGCCGCCAGCCAAAGCCATATCGAACTGGCCGAAATCATCTTGGATGAAAGCGGCTACACCACGATGTGGCAAAACGACAAAACCCCCGAAGCTGCGGGGCGGCTGGAAAACCTGAAGGAACTTGTCAAGGCGCTAGAGCAATTTGACAGCCTACAGGGGTTCTTGGAACACGTCAGCCTGATCATGGAAAATGAATCCGAAGAGGCGGTGGAAAAGGTGTCGATCATGACGCTGCACGCCGCTAAAGGTCTGGAATTCCCTGTGGTTTTTCTGCCCGGTTGGGAAGATGGCCTGTTCCCCAGCCAGCGCAGCATGGACGAATCTGGCAAAAAGGGGCTCGAGGAAGAGCGCCGTTTGGCCTATGTCGGCATCACCCGGGCCGAGCAGCTGTGCACGATTTCCTTTGCTTCAAACCGTCGGGTTTATGGTCAATGGCAAAGCCAATTGCCCAGCCGTTTCATTGACGAGCTGCCCGAAGACCATGTCGCTGTGCTGACGCCACCCGGGCTTTATGGCGGCGGCTATGGGGCGGCCGCGCCAAGCTATGGCTCCTCGCTCGAGGACCGCGTCGGCAAGGCTGATCCCTATAACTCGCCGGGCTGGAAGCGGATGCAAGACCGCGCCACGACCCGCCCTATGGCGCAACCGCGCGAGGCGCGGGCGGTGACGATTGACGCCGCCGCCGTTTCGTCCTTTGTGACGGGGGACCGGGTGTTTCACCAGAAATTTGGCTATGGCGATATTGTCGGCATTGAAGGCGATAAGTTGCATATCGAATTTGATCATGCCGGTGCCAAGATGATCGTGGCGCGTTGGGTCGTTGCCGCGCATGAGGTGGGCGAGGTGCCGTTCTAGGCCCGCAGCCGCGCAAGGCCTGCCACCAAAAGCCCTGCGGCCAGCCCCCAAAACGCAGCGCCAATGCCAAATGCGGCCACGCCAGAGGCCGTGACCACCAGAGTGACCACGGCGGCAAATCGTGTAGGCTCGGGCATAAAGGCAGCAACCAGCGCGCCCATCAAGGGACCCAGCAGCGCCAGCGCCACCAATGCCGTCATCAAAGCCGTGGGCAAGGCTGCCAAAATCGGCACGATCACCGGCCCAAGCAGCCCTAACACCAGCCAAACCGCCGCGTAAATCACCCCGGTTTTCCAGCGTTGGTTGCGGTCTGGGTGGGTGTCCTCGCCCAGACAAATCGCCGCTGTGATCGCGGCCATGCTGACCGGATGCGCCCCAAAAAGCCCTGAAATTAACGATAAAAAACCCGTCACCCCCAGCGCTTGGCGCACCGGCGGCGCGTAGCCTGCCGCGCGCAAAACCGCAAATCCGGGCAGGTTTTGCGAGGCCATGGTGACCAGATACAGCGGCACGCCCAGCCCCAAAAGCACATCCCAGCGAAAGGCGGGGGTGATGAGTTCTAGATGTGGCAGCGGCAGATGCAGATTTGGCAGATGCGCGGCCCCTGTCACTAAGGCCAAAACCACGCCAAGGCTCAGCGCTGCCAGCACCGCCACCGCCGGATTATAAAGCCGAACCAACAGGAAAACCGCAGCCATCGGCAGCACCAGTGCAGGCAGCGCTTGCGCCGCCGCCGTGCCTTTTAAACAAAACGGCAGCAATACGCCCGCCAACATCGCCGCCGCAACTCCATCCGGGATCTGGGCGACCAGCCGCCCCAAGGGACGCAGCGCCCCCGTCAGCGCCACCAAACCGCCTGATAGCACAAAGGCCCCCACCGCTTCGGTCATGCTTACCCCCGTGCTGGCCGCAATCAGCGCAGCCCCGGGGGTCGACCAAGCCAGCACCACCGGCACCCTTGACTGCGCACTCAGCAGGGCCGATCCGATGGCTTTGGCCACACAAACCGCAAACACCCAGCTTGCCGTCTGGCCGGGCGTCGCGCCCACCGCTGCGGCTGCCGAAAGCACCAGCGCAATCGTCGAGCCATAACCAACCAATGCCGCCACAAGGGCCGCTGAAACCATAGATAAACGCATAAAGCCCCCGACAGTTTTTCCAACTATCGCGGGCGCTTGGGCAATGTTCAAGACAGGAAGCGGCGGCACCCGCAGGGAGGAGGAGAGCAGGTGCCGCCTGATCGTCGGGCCAGGGAGGAGGTTGGCCGTTCGAAAGACCGGCAGCAGGTTCAGGGAGGAGGTTGAACCGCTGCCTACCATTCGGCCAGGGAGGAGGTTGGCCGAAGTATTCTATGCGGCGGCCCCCCTTGGGAGGAGGTAAGAGGAGCCGCCTGATCGTCGGGCCAGGGAGGAGGTTGGCCTTTCGAATTCAGGTGGCGGCGATCCAGGGAGGAGGTTGGATCACCGCCAATCCGCGAGGCCCAGGGAGGAGGAGGGGCCTTACGAAGAGAATAAAAAGGCGACGGCACTAGGGAGGAGGAGCGCGCCGCCGCGCCTTGAAACCGGGCCTCGGGGAGGAGGAACGAGACCCGTTCAGGGATTACTTGCCGTAGGCCGCCTCTCGGGCGATCTCGGTGATCATCGAAGCTGCGATGCCCAGATCGGCCAGCTCGCGTGCGTTCAGCGCCCGCAGCTCGCTCAGGGTCTGGCTGTAGACCCGGCGGCGTTGCAGTGCTGTGCCAACGGCAGTGGCCAAAGCGCCAATGCGGTCAAACAGAAAGCTTTGTGCCGTGCGGGTCGAATTTACATAAGCCATGGTACATCTCACTTTTTGCTGGCGGCTGGGTTGACCGGATGTCTTCCCTCGTCTTCCGCTGTTAGAGCTAACATGGCCTATATGCTGCAGCTGCACAATGGGAGTGTCGGCAATGCTGTCATGCAGCAAATGCATGGCTCTGCATCACAAAAAGTTCATAATAAACATAGATTTCGGGTGAAATTTGAGCAATTGGTCAACAGGGGCTTGTCCTTTGCTGCAAAGCGAACAAGTTTGCTGGAAAGACGGTTAAAAACGGGGCAAAGGAAAAACAATGACAGTCACCCGCGAAGATGTCCTCTCGGTTCTCTCTGGGGTTGTGGTGCCTGGCGGCACGCTTGTGTCGCAAGATTTGCTGCGGGCTTTGCAGATTGAGGGCGGCGCGATTCGCTTTGTGATCGAAGCCGCCACGCCAGAGGATGCCCGCGCACTGGCCCCCGCGCAGGCCGCCGCCGAAGCTGCGCTACGCGCCGTGCCGGGGGTGACTTCGGTGCAGGTGGTGATGACAGCGCATGGACCTTCGCCCAAAGCGCCGCCGCCAAATTTGGGGGGCTCGGGGCAGGGTGTGAAAATCGGCCAGCATCCGACGCCGCACCAGGGCGGCCCTGCGCGGATCACTGGCATCGACCGGATCATTGCAGTGGGTTCGGGCAAGGGTGGGGTGGGCAAATCAACCGTGTCGTCCAACCTTGCGGTGGCGCTGGCCAAACAAGGCCGCCGTGTTGGTCTTTTGGATGCCGATATCTATGGTCCCAGCCAGCCACGGATGATGGGGGTGTCAAAGCGCCCCGCTTCGGCAGATGGCAAGATCATTGAGCCGTTGCACGCGCATGGTGTCACCATGATGTCGATTGGCTTGATGCTGAAAGAAGACGAGGCGGTGATCTGGCGCGGCCCAATGATCATGGGGGCGTTGCAGCAGTTGCTAAGCCAGGTGGCTTGGGGCGAATTGGATGTCTTGATCATCGATCTGCCGCCAGGCACCGGCGATATTCAACTGACGCTGTGTCAGCGCACGCATTTGACCGGGGCGATTGTGGTCTCAACCCCACAAGACGTGGCCTTGCTGGATGCCCGCAAGGCGCTGGATATGTTCCAAAAGCTGAAGACGCCGGTATTGGGGCTGATCGAGAATATGTCGACCTATATCTGCCCCAATTGCGGTCATGAAGAACATCTGTTCGGCCATGGTGGCGTCGCGGCCGAGGCCAAGCGGCTGGATTTGCCGTTCTTGGGTGAATTGCCTTTGTCGATCGATGTGCGCATCGCCGGCGACAGCGGTACACCGATTGCCGCAGGCGACGGTCCGCATGCCGAGGCCTATGCCCGCTTGGCGCATCGCCTGATTGCCGGCGGTATGGCCTGAAGCCACCCTAATCTGTACCCAAATGCAGTCCGCAGCGGCATCGAGCCGCTGCGGACTGCATTGCCATGGACTGCGGTGGCGCGGCGCGCGCTTTGCGCTGTTGTGGCTATAAGGATAGCGCATCACGCCCGAATGGAGCCGAATCACTTCTTTGGGAAATCATGGGAAAAGCGCTAGCCCACGGGATGTTTCAGCGGAATTTCGCCTATTTTTACTGGATAAATTACAGGTCTTGGCGCAGTTTTCGCGCTCGGGTGAAAAAAATTGGGACTGCATGGGGAAAGCGTTCGATTTTTGCAGGCTCTATATATAGTGGTGTGGATGCAGTGATCACCTAGGTTTATTCAAATTTCTAGAATATCGGCCACCAGATAGTGTTTTTAGCCCTGCTTTGTCACAATATCTGGCGATGGCTCCCGAAAATTTCCATTGCTTCCCATGAATTCCCATGCCATTCCTTTGACCACGGAAGGCGAGACGGTCAAAAACAACGCAGGGGCGGCGATAGACCCCGAACAAGGCGAAAAAGACAGGCTCATACAGGCACCCGCTTTCGCCTTCCGCTAGATCCGGCGCGCAAGCGAGCAGACATCTCCCCCAGGTGGTTTGCGCCGTAGGACGCCCAGCGATGGGACAGACGGCGGATCGAGCAGTGGCAGCAGCTCGATCCGCCATTTCTATTTCAGACGGGGGTGACCCCGCAAAGGAGCCGGAAGGCCAATGGCGAGTGAGGCGTTCAGAGGTGAGTTCTACCAAAAGGTAGACAGCAAGGCGCGGGTCTCGATCCCGGCAGCCTTTCGCCGCATTCTGGAAGTCGAAGATCCCGCCACCGAAGATAATGCCCGCCCGCGCGTCTATATGGTCTATGGCGGCAAATCCCGCAATTTCGTCGAGTGCTATTCGCGCGCAGGGGCCGATGCTTTGGCCGCCAAGATCGAGGCGATGGAGCTTGGCTCGCCCGCGCGCGACCGTGCGGAGCGTGATCTGATTTCGCGTTCGGTGATGATCGAGGTTGAACCCGATGGCCGCATCGTATTGCCGGCCAAGGTGCGCGCCAAAATGGGCTTTGCGCCTGAAGACAGCGGCGGCGAGGCGGCATTTGCGGGCTTTACCAATCGGTTCAAGCTGTATCGCCGCGAAGTTTATGACGCCGAAAACGAAGCCGAAGATGACGATGATGTAGATCCGCTGACCCTTGTGGGTCGTGCGATGAGGGCAGGGTAAGATGGCACAGACAAGCGATCAGACCATCGGTCGCGCGCCACATATTCCTGTGTTGTTGCGCCCTTTGTTGGCGGCTGTGGCCCCGGTGCGGGGCCTTTGGCTTGATGGCACCTTTGGCGCGGGCGGCTACACGCGCGGGCTGCTTGCAGCGGGGGCTGACTGCGTCATAGGCGTGGACCGCGATCCTTTGGCCTTGGAATTGGCTGGACCTTGGGCGGGAGAATACGGTGACCGGCTGCGTCTGGTTGCGGGCAATTTCTCAGACATGGACCGCCATGCGGGGGCTGCGCTTGACGGCGTTGTGCTGGATCTGGGCGTGTCCTCGATGCAGATTGATCTGGCCGAGCGCGGCTTTTCCTTTCAAAAAGACGGCCCGCTTGACATGCGGATGAGCCAATCGGGCGCTTCGGCTGCGGATCTGGTCAATACCGCGTCGGAAGAAACCCTGGCCAATATACTTTACCATTTCGGCGAAGAGCGCGCCTCGCGCCGCATTGCCCATGCGATTGTCGAGGCCCGCACCGCCAATCCGATCACCACAACGCTGCGGCTGGCCGAGATCGTCTCGAAATGCCTGCCGCGCCCCAAGCCCGGGCAAAGCCATCCTGCGACCCGCAGCTTTCAGGCGCTGCGCATCGCGGTGAACGAGGAATTCGCCCAGCTTGTGCAGGGGCTTGCTGCGGCAGAGCGGGCGTTGAAACCCGGCGGTTTGCTGGCGGTCGTGACCTTTCATTCGTTGGAAGACCGCCTCGTCAAACGCTTTTTTCAGCAGGCGGCGGGCGAAGAGCCTAATGCAAACCGCTATGCTCCGGTGAAAACCGAAACCACGGCGCGCTTTACGCTGGTGACGCGCAAGGCTGTTGGCCCTGACGATGAAGAGCTGGCCGAAAACCCGCGTGCGCGTTCGGCCAAACTGCGGGTGGCGCGGCGCACCGCAGCTGCGGCCGTCGATGTCGATGCCGCCAGCTTGAACGCCCCTGATCTGCCGCAATCCTCTGGCCGAAAAGGACGTCGCTGACCGATGCGCCCGCTGCTTTATGCCCTGTCTTTCCTTGCTGTGATGGCCTTGGGGTTCTGGGCCTACCGGGAAAACTATACCACCCAAGACGCCTTGGGCGAGGTATCGCAGCTGCAAGACGAAATCGCCGATCTGCGCGACAGTCTGACTGTGCAGCGAGCCGAATGGGCCTATCTGAACCGCCCCGACCGGCTGCGCGATCTGGCGACGATCAATTTTGACCGGCTGGGCTTGCTGCCGATGGCGCCCGAGCAATTCGGCCGCGCCGCACAAATCGCCTTTCCTCCGCCGCCTCTGAGCCCCGAGCTTGATATCACAGGTGCGCAATCTGTCACGGGGGTGCTGAACGCTGATCCAGAACAGGCCGCCACGCCATGACCCGCATTCCCCTGCGCCCGCTTGCCCGTATTCTTGACGCCCGCATCAAGGGCGAAAACCCCGATGCCATCGAGCGCGAGAACCTGCGGCTGCGCCATGAACAGATGCGCGACAAATCCCGTGGTCGTGCGCAGCTGCGTCTGGTGGTCTTGGCGCTGTGCTTTTTCTCGGCCTACGGGCTGATCGGGGCGCGGATGGGGATGCTGGCGGGCACCCAGCCCGTCGAGCCGCGCTCGGCCTCGACCCGCAATGACATCGAGGCCTCGCGCGCCGATATTTTGGACCGCAATGGTCGGGTGCTGGCGACCAATATGCTGACCCATGCGCTTTATGTGCAGACCCGCGATCTGGTCGACCCCGCCCATGCAGCCCAAGAACTGGCGCGGATTTTCCCTGATCTGGATGCCAAGACCCTGCTGCGCCGCTTTACCGATGGCCGCAGCTTTTTGTGGGTGCGCCGTGTGCTGTCGCCCGAGCAGATGCAACAAGTGCATGAGATCGGCGATCCTGGCCTGTTGTTTGGCCCGCGCGAGATGCGGCTTTACCCGAACGGCACGCTGGCGGCCCATGTCTTGGGTGGCACCAGCTTTGGGGCCGAGGGCGTTGATTCTGCTGAAGTTATAGGCACAGCCGGGATAGAGCGTTTTGAAGACAGCCGTCTGCGCGATCCGGCCCAAGCCAACAGCCCGCTTGTCACCTCGCTGGATTTGACCGTTCAAACCACGGTCGAAGAGGTGCTGCAAACCGGCATGACCATGATGAACGCCAAGGGCGGTGCTGCGATCTTGATGGATGTCAATACTGGCGAGGTTATTAGTCTTGCCGCGTTGCCGACCTTTGACCCCAATGATCGCCCCGCCAATCCGGTTTCGGGCGACCCCAGCGACAGCCCGCTGTTCAATCGCGCGGTGCAGGGCATTTACGAACTGGGTTCGACTTTCAAGATCTTTGCGGTCAGTCAGGCGATGGAACTTGGTCTTGTCACCCCAGAGACGCTGGTCGATGCCAATGCGCCAATGCGCTGGGGACGGTTCAAGATCAATGAATTTGAAGGCCATAACTACGGCCCGCTGTTGTCGGTTGCCGATGTGATCGCCAAATCCTCGAACGTCGGCACCGCCCATATCGCGCTTATGATCGGCGGCGAACGGCAGCAGGCCTTTTTGCGCAGCCTTGGTTTGTTTGATGCCTCGCCGGTCGAGTTGACCGAGGCGCGCGGCGCCAAGCCGCTTTTGCCCAAGCGCTGGGCCGATATTGTCACCATCACCGCCTCTTATGGTCACGGCGTTGGCGGCAGCCCGATGAACCTTGCCGCAGCCTATGCCACAATCGCCAATGGCGGCATCAAGGTGACGCCAACGCTGCTTAAGCGTAACAGCCCGATGCAGGGCGAGCGGATTATCAGCGAAGAAACCTCGAAACTGGCTGTCGGCATGATGCGCCGTGTGGTCACCGAAGGCACTGCCAGTTTGGCCGAAGTGCCGGGCTATTTTGTCGCTGGCAAAACCGGCACCGCGGAAAAGCCAAAACAAGGTGGCGGATATGATCACGATCGGGTGGTCAATACCTTTGCCTGTGTGTTTCCGGCCAATAACCCAAAATATGTGTTGATCGTCACGCTGGACGAACCAACCGAGAATACTGGGCCAAAACCCCGCCGCACGGCGGGTTGGACAGCCGTTCCTGTGGCTGCCGAAGTGGTCCGTCGCACTGCACCTCTGTTGGGCCTGCGGCCGCAGGTTGAAGTCCTTGCGCCCGATGAGGTAACAGCCGTCAAGCCCTAACCCCGTTCAAAGGTGCAGATCATGGCAGACCGGCCAAAGACCCTTTCCGACCTTGGCCTCACTGCCCGCGCGGGCCGCGATCCGCAGCTGCTTGGGCTGACGCTGGACAGCCGCGCTGTGCGACCAGGCTATTTGTTTGCCGCCATGCCCGGCAGCCATGTGCATGGTGCGGCCTATATCGCCAAAGCGCTGGAACTCGGGGCCGTGGCCATTCTGACCGATGCCGCAGGCGCCGCTTTGGCAGCCGAGGCGCTGGCAGGCACGGACGCCGCTTTGGTTGTCGCATCCGACCCGCGCGAGGCCTTGGCGCGCGCAGCTGCCCTGTGGTTTGGCGCACAGCCTGCGACCATGGTTGCAGTCACCGGAACCAATGGCAAAACCTCGGTCGCGACCTTTGCGCGGCAAATCTGGATGGCGCTGGGCAAGCCTGCGATCAACATCGGCACCACCGGGGTGGAGGGCGCCTGGAGCGCGCCCTCGTCGCACACCACGCCCGACCCGATCACTCTGCACCAGATGCTGTCGCTTGCCGCCGCCGATGGCGTGACCCATGCCGCGATGGAAGCCTCGTCGCATGGGCTGGACCAGCGCCGTCTGGACGGCGTGCGCCTGCGCGCGGCGGGTTTTACGAATTTTACTCAAGATCATCTGGATTATCACCACACCTTTGACGCCTATTTCGCCGCCAAAGCCGCTCTGTTTGACCGGGTTTTGCCTGAAGATGGCACTGCCGTGATTAATATGAACGATCCGCGCGGCATGGATATCGCCAATATCGCGGTGGCGCGGGGGCAAGGCCTGATTTCGGTGGGCCATGGCGAGGGCTGCGATCTGCGCATTCTGGGCCAGCGCTTTGACGCCAAGGGCCAAGATCTGCGGCTTGACTGGAAGGGCACGCCTTATCAGGTGCATCTGAACCTTGTTGGCGGATTTCAGGCGGAGAATGTCGCGCTTGCGGCCGCATTGGTGATTGCCGCAGGCAGCCCCGCGCGCGATGTGTTTCATGTGCTGCCGCAGCTGACCGGCGTGCGTGGCCGCATGCAGCTTGCGGGCACGCGTAAGAATGGCGCAAGTGTTTATGTCGATTACGCCCATACCCCCGACGCTATCGCCACCGCTTTGCGCGCCTTGCGCCCACATGTGATGGGCCGGCTGATCGTGGTGTTCGGGGCTGGTGGCGACCGCGATGCCAGCAAGCGCCCGCTGATGGGCCAAGCCGCGCGCGACAATGCCGATGTCTTGTTTGTCACCGATGATAACCCGCGTTCGGAAGACCCTGCGCTGATCCGCGCCGCGATCCTTGCCGCATGCCCCGAGGCAAATGAGGTGGGTGACCGTGCCGAAGCCATCCTTTTGGGCGTTGATGCGCTGCAGCCCGGAGACGCGCTGCTGATTGCTGGCAAGGGGCACGAGACCGGGCAAACCATTGACGGCAATATCTATCCCTTTGACGATTTGGAACAGGCCAGCATTGCCGTGGCCGCTTTGGATGATCTGCTATGACGCTTTGGACCTCTGCCGATGCTGTAACGGCCACCGCTGGCCGCACCACTGCCGATTGGGCGGCGCAGGGTGTGTCAATCGACACCAGAACCCTGCAAAAGGGCGATCTTTTTGTGGCGTTGAAAGACATCCGTGACGGTCATGACTTTGTGGCGCTTGCCTTGGAAAAAGGCGCTGCTGCCGCGCTGGTCAGCCATATCCCCGCAGGCCTGCCCGCCGATGCGCCGCTTTTGGTGGTGCCGGATGTGCTGGTGGCACTTGAACAGCTGGGCCGCTTTGCCCGTGCACGCAGCCGCGCGCGTGTGGTCGGGGTGACCGGATCGGTCGGCAAAACTTCGACCAAGGAAATGCTGCGGATGATCTTGGGCGGGCAGGGCGTCACCCATGCCGCCGAAGCCAGCTATAACAATCATTGGGGCGTGCCGCTGACCCTTGCGCGCCTGCCTGCCAAGGCCGATTTCGCGGTGATCGAGATTGGCATGAACCACCCCGGCGAGATTGCCCCCTTGGCCCGCATGGCCGCCCCCGATGTGGTGATGATCACCACAGTGGCCCCCGCGCATCTGGAAGCCTTTGCCTCGCTTGACGGCATCGCCACCGAAAAGGCCGCAATTCTTGAGGGCTTGCGTGCTGGCGGCATCGCGATCTTGCCCGCTGATCTGCCGGTCAGCCCGATTTTGCTGGCCAAAGCCGCCGAAGTTGGCGCCAAGACCCTGACCTTTGGCGCAACAAAGGCCGATTATCAGCTGACCTCGGTGCAGATCGGCGATACGGCCACCATCGTCAAAGCCTCGCGTCACGGGGCAGGCTTTCTGTACAAAGTGCTCTCGCCCGGCCGTCATTTCGCCGCCAATGGTCTGGCCGCCTTGGCGGTGGCCGATGCGCTGGGGCTTGATCCTGTGATTGCTGCCACCGATCTTGGCCGCTGGCAGCCGCCCGCGGGGCGTGGCACGCGCGAAAAGATCCTGCTCGATCTGGTGGAAGAGACCAGCTTTGATCTGATCGACGATGCCTTTAACGCAAACCCGGCCTCGCTTGCGGCCTCGCTCGAGGTGTTGATCGCCGCGCAGCCGCAAGACGGCGTTGGCCGTGTCGGCCATGGCCGCCGCATTGCGGTCTTGGGCGATATGCTGGAACTGGGTGCGACCGAGATCGCGCTGCACGAAGCCGTGGCCAGCCATCCGCATTTGGCCAAGATCGATGTGATCCACTGTGTCGGCCCGCGCATGAAACATCTGTGGGACATCCTGCCGAAAGCGCAGCGCGGCCAGTGGCACGCCGCGGCCCCAGACTTGGCCGCCCATGTCCGCAGCTTGGTTGATGCCGGAGACATCGTTTTGGTCAAAGGCTCAAAGGGGATAAAAGTCAGCCTCGTCGTTGACGCCCTGCGCAAATTGGGGCAGAGCCTCGCCGCAGCGTCGAGCGACGCAAACAAGGATCAGGCGTAATGTTCTACTGGCTTACAGAATTCTCGGACGGCGGCGATATCTTCAACCTGTTCCGCTATATCACCTTTCGCGCTGGCATGGCCTTTGTCACCGCGCTGATCTTTGGATTTATCTTTGGGCGCCCGCTGATTGATCTGTTGCGCCGCAAGCAGGGCAAGGGCCAGCCTATTCGCGACGACGGCCCGCAAAGCCATTTCGTCAAGGCCGGCACGCCGACGATGGGCGGGTTGTTGATCCTTTCGGCGCTGATGTTTTCCACCCTGCTTTGGGCGCGGCTTGATAACCCCTATGTCTGGATCGTGGTGCTGGTGACGCTGGCCTTTGGGCTGATCGGATTTGCCGATGATTTCGCCAAGGTCAGCAAGCAAAACACCAAGGGCGTCTCGGGCAAGACCCGCATGTTGGCAGGTCTGCTGATTGCAGCGCTTGCAAGCTATGCTGCAGCTTCGTTCCATCCGCCTGCACTGACCAACCAGCTGGCGGTGCCGCTGTTCAAAAACGTGCTGATCAACCTGTCGTATTTCTTTGTGCCCTTTGGCATGATTGTCATCGTGGGTGCTGCCAATGCGGTGAACCTGACCGACGGGCTTGACGGGCTTGCCATCATGCCGGTGATGATCGCGGCTGGCACTCTGGGCGTGATCGCCTATATCGTTGGGAACTTTAACTTTTCCGAATACCTTGGCGTGCATTTCGTGCCGGGCACGGGCGAGTTGTTGATCTTCACCTCGGCGCTGTTTGGCGCGGGCTTGGGGTTCTTGTGGTATAACGCGCCGCCCGCTGCGGTGTTCATGGGCGACACCGGCAGCCTTGCGCTGGGCGGCGCGCTGGGCGCGATTGCGGTCTGCACCAAGCACGAGATCGTTCTGGCCATCGTCGGCGGTCTGTTCGTGGTCGAAGCGTTAAGCGTGATCATCCAAGTGCTTTATTTCAAACGCACCGGCAAACGCGTCTTCCTGATGGCCCCGATCCACCACCATTTCGAGAAAAAAGGCTGGGCTGAACCGCAAATCGTCATCCGCTTTTGGATCATCAGCCTGATCCTTGCCATGATTGGCCTTGCCACGCTGAAGGTGCGCTAAAGCCGTCGCGCCATAGCCTGTGGCCCATTGCGGCTTGGGGTGGGTTCGGTGCAATCTGCCGCTGATCCCTTTGAAAGGCGCTGCGATGATTCCCGTTACTGGCTATGCTGGCCGCAAAGTTGCTGTTCTTGGCCTTGGCCGCTCTGGTCTGGCGACCGCGCGGGCGCTTGTGGCGGGGGGCGCCGAGGCGCTGGTTTGGGATGACAGCCCCGAGGCGCGGGCGCGGGCCGAGGCCGAGGGCTTTGTCTGCCATGATCTAAGCCGTGCCGGGGCCTTTGCCGAGGTGGCGCTTTTGGTTACCTCGCCCGGCATAGCGCATCTTTACCCCGCACCGCACAAGCTGATTGCCCGCGCGCTTGACGCAGGCGTGCCGGTCGACAATGACATCGGCCTGTTTTTCCGCAGCTTTGCCACCAACGCTTGGGATGATTTTGAAACAACGCCGCGGGTGATCTGCGTCACAGGGTCGAACGGCAAATCCACCACCACGGCGCTGATCCACCATATTCTAAGCGAAGACGGACGGCCTTGCCAGATGGCGGGCAATATCGGGCGCGGCGTGTTGGATCTGGACCCGGCCGAAGACGGCGAGGTGGTGGTGCTGGAGCTTTCTTCCTATCAAACCGAGCTTGCACGCGCGCTGACGCCTGACATCGCGGTTTTTACCAACCTTTCGCCCGATCATCTGGACCGGCACAACGGCATGGGCGGCTATTTCGCGGCCAAGCGGCGGCTGTTTGCCGAAGGTGGACCCGACCGCGCCGTGGTGGGGGTGGATGAACCCGAGGGGCGGTTTTTGGCCAATCAATTGGCGGAAGGCCCGCAGGATGATCGGGTGATCCGCATCTCGTCGGGCAGCAAATTGGAAGAATTTGGCTGGTCGGTGTTTGCGCGCAAGGGCTTTTTGTCGGAATGGCGGCGCGGCAAGCAGGTGGCCTCGATTGATCTGCGTGCGATCGCGGGCCTGCCGGGCGCGCATAACCACCAAAACGCCTGCGCGGCCTATGCGGCCTGTCGCAGTCTTGGGCTGGGGCCAAAACAGATCGAAGCGGCCCTGCACAGCTTTGCAGGCCTGCCGCACCGCAGCCAGCTGGTGGCCGAGCGGGCAGGGGTGCGCTTTGTCAACGACAGCAAAGCCACCAATGTCGACAGTGCTGCCAAGGCGCTGCAAGCCTTTCCCGCCATTCGCTGGATCGCGGGCGGCATGGGCAAAGAGGGCGGGATTGCTGGGCTGCTGCCCTTTGTGGGCTCGGTGAAAAAGGCCTATCTGATCGGCCATTCGGCGCGGGATTTCGCGCTGGAGCTGGGGGATCTGCCGCATGAGATTTGCGAGACCATGCAGCGCGCCGTTGTCCGCGCGGCAGAGCAGGCCGAGGCAGGTGAGGTGGTGCTGCTGGCCCCCGCCGCAGCCTCGTTTGACCAATACCCAAATTTTGAAAAACGGGGCGAGGATTTTGCGGCCTGTGTGCAGGCTCTTGCGACCCCCTAAAGGCATGCTGCTGTCCACCCCAAGTCGCAAGCTTTCTTCCCGCCCGATTTGGGCAGAGGGCCGCTGTCCATTGGGCGCAAAACCGCCTACATCTTGGGGTTGTATTGCGCCTTTTCTCTAGCCTTTGACTGGGTTCTTTGCTATCCTTTAAGCTAGACCCGAAGCAAATTGGGCGTATCGGCAGCAAACGGCAAACACAGGCGGATTTCCTATGACTGAGATGGTCTATGGCTCAATGCCATCGCGCACCTCTGAACCCGTGATTCCACGCTGGTGGCGCACGATTGACAGATGGTCGCTGACGGCTGTGATGATGCTGTTTGGCATCGGGCTGTTGCTGGGGCTTGCGGCCTCGGTGCCTTTGGCCGAGCGCAATGGGCTGCCCTCGTTCTATTACGTGCAGCGGCAGGCGTTTTTTGGCGGCTTTGCGCTGCTGGCGATTATCACGGTGTCGATGATGACGCCGGATATGGTGCGGCGCTTGGCGGTCGTGGGCTTTGCTTTCTCATTTCTGGCGCTGATTGCGCTGCCGATTTTTGGCACCGACTTTGGCAAGGGCGCGGTGCGCTGGTTCAGCTTTGGCTTTGTCTCGGTGCAACCGTCCGAGTTTCTGAAGCCCGGTTTCATGGTGGTGATTGCTTGGCTGATGGCCTCGTCTCAAGACCTGAACGGCCCGCCGGGCAAGCTGATGTCTTTTGGCCTTGTCGTCACAGTGGTGCTGTTTTTGGCGTTTCAGCCCGACTTTGGCCAGGCCATGTTGGTGCTGTTTGGCTGGGGTGTGATTTATTTTGTCTCGGGCGCGCCGATGGTTCTGATCGTGTCGGTGTTGGCGCTGACCAGTGTTGGCGGCGTGACGGCCTATAACACCTCGGAACACTTTGCCCGCCGCATTGATGGGTTTTTGTCGTCGGATGTCGATCCGCGCAGCCAGATGGGCTATGCCACCAGCGCCATTCAAGAGGGCGGTTTCTTTGGTGTCGGCGTTGGCGAAGGTCAGGTGAAATGGACCCTGCCGGACGCCCATACCGATTTCATCATCGCGGTTGCGGCCGAAGAATATGGGCTGGTTCTGGTGCTGGCGATCATTGCGCTTTACACCACCGTGGTAGTGCGCAGCCTGTTCCGGCTGACGCGCGAGCGTGATCCCTTTATCCGGCTGGCGGGCACCGGGCTTGCCTGTGTCTTTGGCGTGCAGGCGATGATCAATATGGGGGTTGCAGTGCGTTTGCTGCCGGCCAAGGGCATGACGCTGCCTTTCGTGTCATATGGCGGCTCATCGGTTATTGCGGCGGGGATTACGGTTGGTATGCTGCTGGCGCTGACCCGTGCGCGGCCACAGGGGCAAATGTCGGACATTTTCCGCAGGGGACGCTGATGCCTTTGCTGTTGATTGCGGCAGGTGGCACGGGTGGGCATATGTTTCCAGCCCAAGCCTTGGCCGAAGAAATGCTGGCGCGCGGCTGGCGGGTGAAACTGTCGACTGACACGCGCGGCGCGCGCTATGCTGGCGGCTTTCCCGATCAGGTGCAGATCGTGACACTGTCTTCTGCCACCTTTGCGCGCGGCGGTTTGGTGGCGAAATTGGCAGTGCCGTTTCGCATCGCGGGCGGCGTTCTGGCCGCCCTTTGGTCCAGCCTGCGCGACCGCCCCGATGTGGTGGTGGGCTTTGGCGGCTATCCTTCTATTCCGGCACTGACGGCGGCTTGGATCTTGCGCAGGCCGCGTATGATCCACGAACAAAACGGCGTTTTGGGCAAGGTGAACCAGATCTTCGCGCAGCGGGTTGACTGCGTGGCCTGTGGCACTTGGCCGACCGATTTGCCCGCAGGCGTGCAGGGCGAGCATACTGGCAACCCCGTGCGTGCGGCGGTGCTTGACCGTTCGGGGGCGGGCTATATCGCGCCGGGCGATTACCCGATGGAGCTTTTGGTGATCGGTGGCAGCCAAGGTGCGCGGATTTTGTCCGATGTGGTGCCCGCCGCCATTGCAGCCCTGCCAGAGCCTATTCGGCGACACCTGCGCGTGGCCCAGCAGGCCCGCGCCGAGGATATCGACCGCGTTATTGCCGCCTACGCTGCGGCCGGCATTCCGGCCGAGGTTGCACCATTTTTCGCCGATATTCCGCGCCGTTTGACCCAAGCGCAGCTTGTGATCTCGCGGGCGGGGGCCTCTTCGGTGGCAGATATTTCGGTCATTGGCCGCCCTGCGATCCTGATCCCTTTTGCAGCAGCGACGGGCGATCATCAAACCGCCAATGCGCGCGGGCTGGTCGAGGCGGCGGCAGCCTGCCTGATCCCCGAAAACCAGCTTGACGCCGCCAGCCTCAGCGCGCAAATCGCCGGGATATTGGGCAAGCCCGAAGCCGCCAGCCAAATGGCGCGCAATGCTTTCGGGCAGGCCCGCGCTGATGCCACGCAACGCCTTGCGGCTTTGGTGGAAACCGTAGCAACAAGGACGTAACCGCGATGAATGCGACAAAACTGCCAATGGAACTGGGCCCGATCCACTTTGTCGGCATCGGCGGCATTGGCATGTCGGGCATCGCAGAAGTGCTGATGACCCAAGGCTTCCGCGTGCAAGGCTCGGACGCCAAGGCCAGCAAGATCACTGACCGGCTTGCAAGCCTTGGTGCCACTGTTTTTGAGGGCCAAGCCGCGTCCAACATCGGCGAGGCCTCGGTTGTGGTGGTCTCGACCGCGATCAAAAAGGGCAACCCCGAGCTGGAAGAGGCGCGCCGGCGTGGCCTGCCTGTGGTGCGCCGCGCCGAGATGCTGGCCGAGCTGATGCGCCTGCGCTCGAACATCGCGATTGCGGGCACCCATGGCAAAACCACCACCACGACGATGGTTGCAACCTTGCTGGACAAAGGCGGCTTTGACCCGACCGTGATCAACGGCGGCGTGATCCATGCTTATGGGTCGAACGCGCGGGCGGGGGCGGGCGAATGGATGGTGGTCGAGGCCGATGAATCCGACGGTTCGTTCAACCGCCTGCCTGCCACCATTGCCATTGTCACCAATATCGACCCCGAGCATATGGAGCATTGGGGCAGCTTTGACGCGCTGCGCAAAGGCTTTCTGGATTTCGTCTCGAATATCCCGTTTTATGGCCTTGCGGTCTGCTGCACCGACCATCCCGAAGTGCAAAGCCTGGTCGGCAAGATCACTGATCGCCGCATCGTCACCTTTGGCTTTAACGCCCAAGCCGATGTGCGCGCCATCAACCTGCGCTTTGAAAACGGTGTCGGCTATTTTGACGTGGCTTTGCAAGGCGAAGGCCAGGGCGCTGTGATCGAGGGGTGCACCTTGCCAATGCCGGGCGATCATAACGTTTCGAACGCGCTGTCGGCAATTGCTGTGGCGCGCCATCTGGGCATGAAAAAAGACGAGATCCGCGAGGCTTTGGCCGGGTTTGCCGGTGTGAACCGCCGCTTTACCCGCGTGGGCGAGGTCAACGGCGTCACCATCATCGACGATTACGGCCACCATCCGGTGGAAATCGCCGCTGTGCTGAAAGCCGCGCGCCAAGCAACCAAGGGCCGCGTGATTGCCGTGCATCAACCGCACCGCTATTCGCGGCTGCATTCCTTGTTCGAGGATTTCTGCACCTGCTTTAACGAGGCTGACGTGGTGGCGATTGCCGATGTCTATGCGGCGGGCGAAGATCCGATTGCGGGGGCTTCGCGCGATGATCTGATTGCGGGGCTGATCGCGCATGGCCATCGCCACGCGCGCGGCATCTCGGACGAGGCGGATCTGGCGCGGCTGGTCAAAGAACAGGCGCAACCCGGCGATATGGTGGTTTGTCTTGGCGCGGGCACGATTTCGGCCTGGGCCAATGGCTTGCCTGCACGGCTGACTGCGTAATAGGCGGCAAAGGCCGCGCGTGACTTTGGCGGATTTATGAAAGGGCGCAGAGCCATGTCTTCAATGCCCTCCGTGCGTGGCACCCTGACCGCAAACCGCCCGCTGGCTGATCTAACCTGGCTGCGCGTCGGCGGGCCAGCCGATTATCTGTTTCAACCGGCAGATGAGGCAGACCTGTGCGATTTCCTGCGCGCTCTGCCTGACAAGGTGGCGGTATTTCCCATCGGCGTTGGTTCGAACCTGATCGTGCGCGATGGAGGCTTGCGGGCGGTGGTGATCCGGCTGGGGCGCGGCTTTAATGCCATTGCTTGCAAAGACGGCCTGGTCACTGCGGGGGCTGCGGCGCTTGATGCCCATGTCGCGCGGCGTGCCGCCGAGGCAGGGTTGGATCTGACGTTTTTGCGCACCATTCCGGGCAGCATCGGCGGCGCTGTGCGGATGAACGCGGGCTGTTATGGCAGCTATGTCTCGGATCATCTGATCGCGGTGCGCTGTGCGACGCGCGCGGGCGAGATTGTTGACATCGCGGCGCAGGATCTGGATCTGCGCTATCGACACTCCAGCCTGCCCGACGGCTGGGTGCTGCTCAGCGCCAGTTTCCGGGCAAATTCGGCTGATCCCAAGGTGCTTGAGGCGCGCATGTTGGACCAAATCGCCAAACGCGACGCCAGTCAGCCCACCAAAGACCGTTCGGCAGGCTCGACCTTTCGCAATCCGGTTGGCCACTCCAGCACCGGGCGCGCCGATGACAGCCACGAGCTGAAAGCTTGGAAGGTGATCGACGACGCAGGGCTGCGGGGTGCAACCTTAGGTGGTGCGCAAATGTCGCCGATGCATTCGAACTTTCTGATCAATATAGGGGGGGCGACCGCCGCAGATTTGGAAGATTTAGGTGAAAATGTGCGAAAAAGGGTTTTCCAAAACAGCGGGATCACGCTAGAGTGGGAAATTATGCGGGTCGGTGAAAGACCCTGACGAATAAAACAAATATCACAGGCCAACAAAGGCTTGGATGAGGCAGTAATATGGTGGGCGGCTCAAACAGGGCAGCCTCCACAGTAGCAGTTTTGATGGGCGGTTTTTCTTCCGAGCGGGAGGTCTCTCTGTCCACCGGGCGCGCATGCGCAACAGCTCTGCGGGAGGCCGGATATCAGGTAGTCGAGGTCGATTGCGACCGCGACCTGTCTGCACGTCTGATTGCGCTGAACCCTGATGTTTGCTTTAACGCGCTGCATGGCCCTTGGGGCGAAGATGGCGCGGTGCAAGGGCTGCTAGAGTGGCTGCGCATCCCCTATACCCATTCGGGGGTTTTGGCCTCGGCCTTGTCGATGGATAAGATCAAGACCAAAGAAGTTTATGTTGCCAACGGCTTGCCCGTGGTGAAATCGGTTCTTGCCAGCCGCGATGCGGTTTCGGCCGGCCATGTCTTGCCAACGCCCTATGTCGTCAAGCCCTATAACGAAGGCTCCTCTGTCGGGGTTTATATCGTGCAGGCGGGCAGCAATGCGCCGCGCCTGGCTGATACGATGCCCGAAACCGTGATGGTCGAGGCCTATGCGCCGGGGCGCGAGATGACAGTCACGGTGATGGGGGATCGCGCGCTTTGTGTCACCGATATCCTGACCGAGGGTTGGTATGATTTTGACGCGAAGTATAAGCTTGGCGGATCGCGCCACGTGCTGCCCGCGCAGATCCCTGCCGAGATCGAGGCGGCCTGTCTGGACTATGCTTTGCGCGCGCATCAGGTTCTGGGCTGCCGTGGCATCAGCCGCACCGATTTTCGCTGGGACGAGACGCGCGGGCTGGCGGGCTTGATCCTGTTGGAAACCAATACTCAGCCCGGCATGACCGCGACTTCGCTTGCCCCCGAACAGGCGGCACATTTGGGCATCAGCTTTGCCGAATTCTGCGCCTGGATCGTGGAGGACGCCTCATGCAACCGCTAGGCCGTCGCGCGCTGCAGCAGGCTTTATACCGCGACCCTGCGCCGACGCGCTGGCAGTATCGGATGCAGCGGCTGTGGCTGACGCCGGTGTTTCGCGTGCTGTTGCGCTTTGGGGGACCACTGGTGCTGATCGGCTTGATCAGCTTGATGGTGCTGGCAAGTGATGCCCGCCGCGCAGCGATTTTGGAAAGCTTTGCCGAATTGCAGCAACAGTTTCAGCAGCGACCCGAATTTCGGGTGTCATTGATGTCGGTCGAAGGCGCTTCGCGCGATTTGTCGGATGCGGTGCGCGCCAAGCTTGCGCTGCGCTTTCCGATGTCGTCCTTTGATCTGGACCTTGCGGCGCTGCGCGGCAAGATCGAGGCGCTGGACGCCGTCGCCTCGGCAGAGCTGCGGGTGCGCTCGGGCGGGGTGCTGCAGGTTGTGCTGAAAGAGCGCGACCCGATTGCGGTTTGGCGCAAGGACAACGGGCTGGAGCTGCTGGACAAAACCGGCCACCGTGTTGCAAGCCTGATTGCGCGCGCCGATCGCGCTGATCTGCCGCTGGTTGCAGGCGAAGGGGCTGATACTGCCATCGTCGAGGCGATGCAGATTTTCGAGGCCGCCAACCCGATTGCCATGCGTCTGCGCGGTTTGGTGCGGGTGGGGGATCGGCGCTGGGATCTGGTGCTGGACCGCGATCAAACCATCCGCCTGCCACAAAGCAATCCGGTGGCTGCAGTAGAACGACTTTTGGCGCTGGATCAGGCAGAAAAACTGCTGGACCGCGACATCCTCTCGATAGATCTTAGAAATCAAGACCGGCCCGCGCTGCGTTTGGCTCCGTTCGCGTTGAACGAAGCCCGCGCTGCTAAAGGGCTGGCACCGAGCGCAGGGAACAACCTATGACCGATCTTTATCACTCCCAAAGGGCTATGCGGAACATGCGGCGGGCTGCGATGCAGCGCGGCGTGGTGGCGATTTTGGATGTTGGCACCTCGAAAATCGCCTGCCTTGTGCTGCGCTTTGACGGCATCGAGACCGACCGCGAGGCCGATGGCGTGGGCTCGATGGCGGGGCAGTCGCGGTTTCGGGTGATTGGCGCTGCCACCACGCGTTCGCGCGGGGTGCGCTTTGGCGAAATCGCGGTGATGAATGAAACCGAGCGTGCCATTCGGACTGCTGTGCAGGCCGCGCAAAAGATGGCGAATGTGCGCGTTGATCATGTGATTGCCTGCTTCTCGGGGGCAGAGCCGCGCAGCTATGGCCTTGCAGGCGAATGGAACTTGCAAGACTCGGTGGTGAGTGAACAAGACGTTGCCCAAGTGCTTGCGGCCTGCGATGTGCCAGATTTTGGCGAAGGGCGCGAGATTTTGCACGCCCAGCCGGTGAACTTTGCGCTGGATCATCGCTCGGGTCTGGGCGATCCGCGCGGGCAGATCGGCAACCGTTTGGCTTGCGATATGCATATGCTATCGGTCGATGCGAGCGTGGTGCAGAACCTTTTGTATTGCATCAAGCGCTGCGATCTAGAGCTGGCGGGCATTGCCTCTTCGGCCTATGTCTCGGCGATCTCGAGCCTTGTGGAAGACGAGCAAGAGCTGGGTGCTGCCTGCATTGATTTGGGTGGCGGGGCCTCGGGCATCTCGATCTTTATGAAAAAGCATATGATCTATGCCGACAGCGTGCGTATGGGCGGCGATCATGTGACTTCGGATATCTCGAAGGGGTTGCAAGTGCCGCTGGTTGTGGCCGAACGCATTAAGACCAAACACGGCGGCGTGCATGCCACCGGAATGGATGACCGCGAGATGATCGAAATCGGCGGCGACAGTGGTGATTGGGAAAAAGACCGGCGTCAAATCAGCCGCACCGAATTGATCGGCATCATGCGGCCACGCGTCGAGGAAATTCTGGAAGAAGTGCGCGCGCGGCTGGATGTGGCGGGCTTTGACAGCCTGCCCAGCCAGCAAATCGTGCTGACCGGTGGCGCAAGCCAGATCCCGGGATTGGATGGTTTGGCCAGCCGGATCTTGGGCCAGCGTGTTCGGATGGGTCGCCCTATGCGTGTGCAGGGCCTGCCACAGGCGGCAACCGGACCTGCGTTTTCTAGCGCCGTTGGCCTGTGCCTTTTCGCCAGCCACCCGCAAGACGAATGGTGGGACTTTGACATTCCAACCGAACGCTATCCCGCACGTTCTTTGAAGCGGGCCGTTCGGTGGTTTAAGGACAACTGGTAACCGCTACATCTGCGTAAGGAAGCAATATACCGCGAAAAACAGGCCGATTTCAGCTATATTTGGGGGAATATGTGACTTTTTTGCGTGACCTTACGGCCTGATGTGGATAGAATCGGGGATAAGTCAGCGTTTTTGCCTCGGGACAGGTTTTGAACGCTGAGACGACAAACAGCGGCGGCAGCCCGCATCAAAAACAGGCGGACAGAAAATGGCATTGAATCTGATCATGACCTCGACAGAAACCGAGCTAAAGCCGCGCATTACGGTTTTTGGTGTCGGTGGTGCCGGTGGCAATGCGGTCAACAATATGATCGAGAAGAACCTTGAGGGTGTGGAGTTCGTGGTTGCGAACACCGACGCGCAGGCGTTGCAGCAAAGCAAGGCTGTGTCGAAAATTCAGATGGGTCTGAAGGTCACCGAAGGTCTTGGCGCAGGCGCGCGCCCCACAGTTGGGGCTGCTGCCGCAGAAGAGACCATCGAAGAGATCGTTGATCATCTTGCGGGCGCGCATATGTGCTTTATCACTGCAGGCATGGGCGGCGGCACCGGCACCGGGGCGGCCCCGATCATCGCGCAGGCTGCGCGCGAATTGGGCGTGCTGACAGTTGGCGTGGTCACCAAGCCGTTCCAGTTTGAGGGCAACAAGCGGATGAAGCAGGCCGAAGAGGGCATTGCTGCGCTGCAAAAGGTTGTTGACACGCTGATCATCATTCCAAACCAGAATCTGTTCCGTCTGGCCAATGAGCGCACCACATTTACCGACGCTTTTGCGATGGCGGATGATGTGCTGTATCAGGGCGTCAAAGGTGTCACCGATCTGATGGTGCGGCCTGGTCTGATCAACCTCGATTTTGCCGACGTGCGCGCGGTGATGGACGAGATGGGCAAGGCGATGATGGGCACCGGCGAGGCTTCGGGTGAAAACCGCGCCGTCGAAGCTGCCGAGAAGGCAATTGCCAACCCGCTGCTGGACGAAATTTCGTTGCATGGTGCCAAGGGCGTTTTGATCAACATCACCGGTGGCTATGATCTGACCCTGTTTGAATTGGACGAAGCCGCAAATATCATCCGCGAAAAAGTTGACCCTGATGCGAATATCATTGTCGGCTCGACGCTGGACACCACGCTTGATGGCGTGCTGCGGGTTTCGGTTGTGGCAACCGGCATTGACGTCACTGCTGCGCGGGCCGAGGGGCCAGTTGCGCGTCGTCCGATGGGCGAGCCTTTGAAGCAGCCAGCGCACGAACCAAAGCTGACTGTGTCGCATGTGGCGACCCCCGTCGTCGCAGCTCCTGCACCCCAGCAGCCGCAGCCCGTTGCCGCCGATCTGTTCCAATCGCATCAGCCAAGCTTTGCACCGCAGCCGCAGGACGACAGCGCCGAAGACGAGATGCCGGCACCGGCCTATCGTCCGCAGCCTGCCCAAGCGCAGCAGCCACGCCAGACTATGATCCAAGACGATGATGCGGGCAGCTTTGTGGCCCCGCGTCCGCGCGCCGCTGGCACCCCATCGCCAGAGGCATTGGCCCGCCTGCAAGCCGCAGTCAGCAAATCGCCCGTTCAACAAGGCGCTCGCCCTGCAGCGGGTCAGGCCCCGCAGCGCCAAGCCGCCGCAGCGCCTGCGCCGAAACCGGCAGAACGTCCCCGCTTTGGCATCGGCAATCTGATCAATCGCATGGCTGGTGGCCACGTTGAGGCAGCGCAGGAACGCCCTGTTTCCGCGCGTCAGCAACCGCCCGTGACCTCATATGACGACGAGCAAGAGATGTCTGCCGATCAAGAACGGATCGAGATTCCGGCATTTTTGCGGCGCCAAGCCAACTAACACCTTTGGCATATTTTACGAAAAAGCCCGGCTCCTCCGGGCTTTTTTGTTTTTTATTAAGGGCTTAAAGGCTTAATTTTCTGTTACAGTCGGTTACAAACTGTGAATTGAGCTTCCCGCTGCTTCGACTTAGCAAGAGAGCAAGGTCAGATTCTGGTTAAATGACCTGCATCGGAGAGCTTTGTTGCAATATTCGCTTAAATCCACGGCTGTTTTTCAGGGCAAGGGCCTGCACTCTGGTGCTCCCGTGACGATGAAAATACACCCGGCACCGGTTGGTCATGGGATTTGGTTCCTTCGCAGCGATGTCACTGTGGGCGATGCGCGGATTCCTGCCGTTTGGGACGCGGTTGTGCCCTCGAAACTCTGCACCTTGATTGCCAATGATGCTGGCGTATCGGTGTCGACGATCGAACATGTCATGGCGGCGCTGGCGGGATCGGCGATCAGCAATGCGCTGATCGAGGTTGATGGGCCAGAGGTGCCAATTCTGGATGGATCGGCAGCGCTGTTCGTCGAAGGCATGCTGACTGCGGGGATCTTGGTTCAAGATGCGCCTGTCATGGCGATCCGCGTGTTGAAAAGCGTCGAAGTGCGCGATGGCGATGCAATGGCGCGGCTTGAGCCTTCCGAGATGCTGGAAATCGATTTCCGCATTGATTTTGCCGAAGCCGCGATTGGCCAGCAAGCCAAAGTGCTGAACATGGCGAATGGCGCCTTTGTGCGCGAATTGTCCAACAGCCGCACCTTCTGCCGCAACGCGGATGTGATTGCGATGCGCGAACGCGGGCTGGCCTTGGGCGGGACGCTTGAAAATGCGGTGGTGTTTGACGGCTCTGATGTGCTGTCGCCTGGCGGCTTGCGGCATGCCGATGAACCCGTGCGTCACAAGATGCTAGATGCGATGGGCGATCTGGCCTTGGCAGGTGCACCGATCTTGGGTCGCTATACCGGCGTGCGCGCCGGCCATGCCTTGACCAACAAACTGCTGCGTGCGCTGTTTGCGCAGCCTGATGCTTGGGCGCTGCAGGATTGCGAAGCCCATATGGGCGGCAAACTGCCCGGTGTGGGCGTGCATCACGGCGATCTGCCGCTGTGATCTTGTGCCCATTGGCCAAGCCCGCGGTGGATTGGTTTAACGGCAACTGACTTATTGTGAAGTGAAACCGCCAAAGGCGCATAAACCCATTTTGCGCCCGCGATTTTTCTGTGATAGGGATTGGCGAAGCGCGATGATGCGGCCCGGATGGGGGCCTTTGCGCAAGACATTAAGGTAGGCGGACGATGGCAGGCACAGAGTCAGGGAAAGCGCTGCGGATGCTGTGCGGTGCGGTTTTGATCGGCACTTTGGCAGCCTGTGCAGCACAAAAGACCAAGGATGTGCCGCTGGACACCCTAAGCGCCGAAGATATCTTTAAGCGCGGCGAATTCTTGCTGGAAGATAAGGCGGCGAAAAAGGGTCAGGCGCTGGAATATTTCCAGACGGTGGAACGGCTTTACCCCTATTCGGCCTGGGCCAAGCGGGCGTTGATCATGCAGGCCTTTACCCTGCATAAAGCTAGGAAATATGAAGAGGCCCGCACCGCGGCGCAGCGCTATCTGGATTATTATCCGGGCGAGGAAGACACCGCCTATGCCGCCTATTTGCTGGCGCTGTCTTACTATGACCAAATCGACGAAGTTGGCCGTGATCAGGGGCTGACCTATCAGGCGCTGCAAGCGCTGCGGGTGGTGATCGAACAATACCCCGACAGCGAATATGCGAAATCTGCGCAGCTGAAATTCGAGATGGCCTTTGACCATCTTGCCTCGAAAGACATGGAAATCGGGCGCTATTATCTTAAGCGCGGCAATTACACGGCGGCGATCAACCGTTTTCGCGCGGTGGTGCAGGACTTCCAAACCTCAAGCCATACAGCCGAAGCGCTGCACCGTTTGGTCGAAGCCTATCTTGCGCTGGGTCTGACCGACGAGGCTCAGACGGCTGGCGCGATTTTGGGCTATAACTATCAGTCTAGCCCCTTCTACGAAGACAGCTTCAAGCTGCTGAAAGAAAAAGGCCTAGAGCCGAAGGCCAAGGGCAACAATTGGCTGTCGCAGGTTTACCGCCAGATGATCTTGGGGCAATGGCTGTGACAGGCTTGCCTGCTGGGGTTGCAGCCTACGGTGTGGGCGATGCTGCGTAGCCTTGATATTCGCGATGTGCTGATCATTGATCATTTAAGCCTGGAGTTTGCACCGGGTTTGAACGTGCTGACCGGCGAGACCGGCGCGGGCAAATCGATTTTGCTGGATGCTTTGGGCTTTGTGCTGGGCTGGCGCGGGCGGGCGGAATTGGTGCGCGCAGGCGCAGCACAAGGCGAGGTGACGGCAGAATTCGATCTGCCTGCCGGCCATGCCGCGCGGGCGGTTCTGGCGGCGGCGGGCTTTGCTGATCCTGACGAGTTGATCCTGCGGCGGGTGAACACAGCCGATGGCCGCAAGACCGCCTATGTCAACGATCGGCGGGTTTCGGGAGAGGTTCTGCGCGATCTGTCGGACACTCTGGTCGAGTTGCACGGCCAGCATGATGACCGTGGCCTGCTTAATCCGCGCGGGCATCGCAATCTGCTGGATGATTTTGCAGGTGTCGATCTGACGGCCGCGCGCATGGCGTGGCGGGCGCAATCAGCGGCGCGCGATGCTTTGGCGCAGGCGACTGCGGCGCTTGAACGCGCCCAGATCGAGGAAGACTATCTACGCCATGCGGTGGCAGAACTGGACAAGCTTGCCCCCGAGCAGGGTGAAGAGGCGACATTGGACGCCAAGCGGCGGATGATGCAGGGGGCGGCCAAGATCCGCGCCGACATTCAGCGCGCCTATGCCGGCCTGACCGATGGTGGCGAAGCGACGCTGCGCGAGGCGATGCGCTGGCTTGAAGGCGCCTCTGACCGCGCCAATGGCCAGCTTGACGCGCCACTTGCGGCTTTGGGCCGCGCGCTGATAGAATTGGGCGATGCGCAGGCGGGGGTCGAAAGCTGCTTGCGGCAGTTGGATTTCAACCCCTCTGAACTTGAGGCGATGGAAGAGCGTTTGTTCGCGATCCGCGCTTTGGCGCGCAAGCATGGGGTTTTGGCCGATGATCTGGGTGGCTTTGCCGATGGCCTGCGGCTGCGGCTTGCGGCAATTGATGGCGGGGCGGCTGGCATTGCCAAGCTGGAACAGACCTTGGCCGAGGCTCAGCGCAGCTTTCAACGCGAAGCGATGGCACTGACCAAAGCGCGCCGTGCAGCTGCTCAACGGCTGGACCGTGCGATGGCGGCGGAACTCGCGCCGCTGAAGATGGAGCGCGCGGTTTTCACCACCGAAGTAACTTTGGGCGAACAAGGGCCCGAAGGTGTCGATGCGGTGCAATTCACCGTGGCCACCAACCCCGGCGCGCCTGCGGGGGCTTTGAACAAAATTGCCTCGGGCGGGGAGTTGTCACGGTTCTTGCTGGCGTTGAAAGTCTGCCTGACCGGCGACACGCCGGGTCTGACGCTGATCTTTGACGAGATTGACCGCGGCGTGGGTGGGGCAACCGCTGATGCGGTTGGCCGCCGTCTGAAATCGCTGGCAGGTCAGGCGCAGGTTTTGGTGGTGACACATTCGCCGCAAGTGGCGGCCTTGGGCGGACATCATTGGCGGGTGGAAAAACGGGTGGTCAAGGGCCAAACCCTGTCCACTGTGGTGCCGCTAAGCCCTGAAGACCGTATCGAAGAAATCGGGCGGATGCTGTCTGGCGACAGTGTCACCGAAGCCGCCCGCGAGGCTGCGCGCGCCCTGCTGGCCTAGGCCCTAGGGCAGGGCGATAAAGGTCATCGACTGCACCTGCCAGCCATTACGGCCATTTTCCAACACTGCCACCAGCATGGCGGCAAAACGTGGCAACTCGGTCCCCTGTTCGTCTTGCGCGCCCGAAACCGTATAGCGTTGGCGCAGCAGCGTCGCTTCGGGCGACAGATCGCGCAGCGTGCCTTTGCCCGTTACCAGCCGCGCGGATTTGAAGATGCCGCCCATCTCGGCTTCGAAGGCCGCAAAAATCTCTTCGGGGGTTTCGACCCAAAGCCCAGTCAGGCTGCCAAAGGTGGCGTCGGGCTGAAAGAATGCGGTCAGCTGGCTGGCATCGCGCGCGGCAAAGGCTGCGGCGAAAAGCCGAGGAAAATCTTCGGGGTTCATTTTTGGGGTACCAGTTTTCCAGGATTCATCAGGTTATGCGGATCAAGCGCGCGCTTGATCTGGCCCATCACCGTCCAGGCCGCGCCATGTTCGGCGGCCATCATATGCAGCTTGCCAAAGCCAATACCATGCTCGCCCGTCACCGTGCCGCCCAACCGCAACGCGCGTTCAGCCATGCGGGTTGACAGGCCCTCGGCTGCCAGATGTTCGGCAGGATTATCATGCGACACCAGAAGGATCGCATGAAAATTGCCATCGCCCACATGGCCCAAGATCGGGCCCATGATACCGCTTTGCGCAATATCGGCTTGGGTTTCCAGCACCGCTTGCGCCAGCGCCGAGATCGGCACGCAGACGTCGGTAACATAGGCCGTGGCCCCCGGACGCGTTGCCAGAATCGCCGGATAGGCCTGATGGCGCATCCGCCAAAGTCGGTTGCGGTCTTCAGCCGCGCGCGCCCAAGCAAAGGCACTGCCGCCAAATTCGCGCGCAATTGCGCCAAAGCGTTCCGCCTGTTCCTGCACGCCTGCGGCACTGCCGTGAAATTCCACCAAAAGCTGTGGCTGTTCGGGCAGGGTGGTGGCGTGAAAGGCGTTGCAGGCGCGCACGCTGGCTGCGTCCAGAAACTCGATCCGCGCCATCGGCAAGCCGGTCTGAATGGTGGCAATCACACAATCGACCGCCGATGCGATATCGGCAAAGCCGCAGGTCGCGGCGGAAACCGCCTCGGGCTGGCCATGCAGCCGCAGTGTCAGCTCGGTGATCAGCCCCAGCGTGCCCTCTGAACCCACCATCAGCCCCGTCAAGTCATAGCCCGCAGCGGTTTTGGGCGCGGCACTGCCGGTGCGGATCACTCGCCCGCCTGCCAGCACCACTTCAAGCCCCAGCACATTGTCGCGCATCGAGCCGTAGCGCACCGTCGTTGTCCCCGAAGCCCGGGTCGAAGCCATGCCGCCAAGGCTGGCATTGGCACCGGGATCGACGGGAAAGAACAGGCCGGTGTCGCGCAGATCCAGGTTCAACCTTTCGCGCGTGATACCGGGTTGCACCACAACCAACATATCCTCGGGGTAGACAGCAAGGATCTGATTCATCAGCCGAAAATCAACCGTAAGCCCGCCCTGCACCGCCAAGGCATGGCCTTCAAGCGAGCTGCCTGCCCCCCAACCCACCATTGGCATGGCGTGGCTGGCACAAACGGCGGCAATCCGGGCCACCTCTTCGGTGCTGTTTGGAAAGGCCACCGCGTCGGGCGCGCGCGCCGTGATATGGGTTTCGCTTTGCGCATGTTGTGCCAAGATCGGCGCAGCCGTCGACAGCCGGTCGCCCAGAAAGCTGCGCAGGTCAGCAAGTGCATCAAAGATCGGGTTCAAAGCGGCCATGGCATCAAGATAAGCCTTTGCAGGGGGCTTGCCAATTGGCCGATGCGGCTTTGGGCAAGCTTTCTCTGCGCCTTAGCCTTTTGCGACGGCAGCCATCGTCGTGGCAAGATCACCATAGCCGGTAAAGCGGCGCTCGTAAGCCAGGCCAAGCCGTCTGGCGCAGTCTTCGGCCTTCAGATCCAGCGCGGGGTCGTCGGTCTGGGCCTGATAGACTAGCTTGGTGTAATTGCCAAAATACATGTCGCGCAACTGAGGATGCCGGTCCAAGCCCATCGGCCGCCAGACAAAGGCATCAAACTGGCGCACCAGAAAATCGGTCAAATAAAAGGCGGTAAACTCGGTCTCGGCCTTTTCGGCGAAAACCGCGTTGCCTTCGAAAAACGAATAGCAATGCGGGCCTGCGATCATCTCGACGCCAAGCTCTTGGCATTTGGCCTGCAAAAGCCCGCCCGTGCCGCAATCGGCATAAAGCACGAACAGGCTTTGATAGGCGCTGCGATATTGCGTGACAGCAGCGGCGACGGCTTGGGTAATCTTCTCGGGGTAAAGATGCAGATTGGCGGGAAGGCATTGCAGATCCATGTGATCCCAGCCGTTTTGCCGCTTTAGCGTCAGCACCTCATGCGCCAAGGCCCCACAAGCGATCAGCAAGATGCGGCCTTGATGACTGGGCGGCAAGCCAACTTCGGTCAGCGTGCCGTCATCCAAGGCTACAGCCATTTCAGCCCGCGCACACCCAAGGCGGCGAACAGCGCCAAAAGCCCCAGCCAAACCATTGATCCACCAGTCAGATGCAGCAAAGCAATGCTTAACCCTGCGGCAAGGATCACCGTCAGAATCAGAAACAGGAAAGTTGGCAATGGCATGATGTCCTCCAAACTTTCTCTAAAGTGGCAATGAAAAAGCCCCGGGACAAGGCCCCGAGGCAATTCATTGCGCGAAAGTGATCAGATTTAGGCGTTTGCTTGGTTGTGCTTGCGCAGCACCAAAGCCTTTGCGGTTTCCACAGCAACGGCTGCGTCCCGGCAATAGGCATCAGCGCCAATGGCTTTGCTGAACTCTTCATTCAGCGGCGCGCCACCAACGAGCACGATATAGTCATCGCGCAGGCCTTTTTCCTTCATCGTGTCGATCACGACCTTCATATAGGGCATGGTGGTGGTTAGCAGGGCCGACATGCCAAGAATGTCGGGCCGCTCTGCTTCCAGAGCCTCGATGTATTTCTCGACCGAATTGTTGATGCCAAGATCGCGCACCTCAAATCCCGCGCCTTCCATCATCATGCCGACAAGGTTCTTGCCAATATCATGAATGTCGCCCTTGACGGTGCCGATCACCATCTTGCCCATGCGCGGCGCGCCGGTCGCAACCAAAAGCGGCTTCAGGATGAACATACCACCCTTCATCGCGTTGGCGGCCAATAGCACCTCTGGCACGAACAAAATGCCATCGCGGAAGTCGGCGCCAACAATGGTCATGCCGGCAACCAAAGCCTTGGTCAGCACGTCATAAGGGGCCCAACCGCGTTCGATCAGGATGTTTACGGCATCCTCAATCTCTTCCTTTAGGCCGTCATAAAGGTCATCGTGCATTTGCAGCACGAGTTCGTCATCCGAAAGATCGGACAGGATGATTTCGTCGTCGGCCATCTTGGAACTCCTTGGGCAGTTACTAGGGTGATGAGGCCAAAGCCTGCTAGACACTTTTCGATTTGCGACATGCGCCAAGTGAAAGCCGACTTCAAGAGGGCGCAGTAAAGAAATCGCTTGGATTTGTTGCCTCTTTGTTCTAATTCAGGCGAATGGATGATCTGAAAACCACCTTGCCTTTGGGGCTTCAGACGCGCGGCCGTGGCGCGCTGGAAAACGCCATGGGCCGGTTCGAAGGCCAGACCCGCAGCGCCATCGCCGATGGCTGGCATCCGCCCGATCCGAAGATGCTGCGCACGCAGACGCGGCGCGAGGTGGCGCGCTCGGCCATCAGCTACAATCGCTCGCCAGATTTGCCGTTTGACCGCGCAATAAACCCCTATCGCGGCTGCGAACATGGCTGCATCTATTGCTATGCCCGCCCCAGCCACGCCTATCTGAACCTCTCGCCGGGGTTGGACTTCGAAACCCGGCTGATCGCCCGCCCCGGCCTTGGCGCGGTGCTAGACCGCGAGCTGCGCCCCAAAAGCTACCGGGTTGCGGTGATGGCGCTTGGCACTAATACCGATCCCTATCAACCGATCGAGGCGCAATTTGGCGTAATGCGCGAGATCCTCTGCGTGCTGCAGGCCTTCCGCCATCCGGTTGCCATCACCACCAAAGGCAGCTTGATCGAGGCTGATCTTGACATTCTCGCCGATCTTGCCGCCCAAGGTCTGTTAAGGGTTGGCATCTCAGTCACCACGCTCGACCCTGATCTCTCGCGTCGGATGGAGCCGCGCGCGCCCGCCCCGGCCCGCCGTTTGCAGATCATCGAACGGCTGGCGCGCGCCGGCATCCCTGTGCGCGCAATGATTGCTCCGGTGATCCCGGGCCTGACCGATCACGAAATCGAACCGCTGCTTGCCGCCGCCCAAAGCGCAGGCGCCACCGCCGCAAGCTACATCCCGCTGCGCCTGCCGCGCGAGGTCTCGCCGCTGTTCCAAGACTGGCTCGCCCAGCACGCCCCCGATCGCGCCGCCAAGGTGATGTCGCGCCTGCGCCACATGCAGGGCGGTCAGGACTATGACCCAAGCTTTGGCACCCGTATGCGCGGGCAGGGCGCTTGGGCTGACCTGCTGGCCCAGCGGTTTCGCATCACTATCGCCCGCCTTGGCCTTGCGGTCAAACTGCCGCCACTGCGCTGCGACCTCTTTGCCCCCCCACCAGGCACAGGCGATCAGCTCACCCTGTTCTAGGCTTTCATCTTGGCACAAATATCCCGGGGGAGGCGGCTCTTGCCTTGGCAAGCGCCGCTTGGGGGCAGCGCCCCCTCCGCCCTGTGAATCAACCGCGCCGCCCGCGTCTTTCGCGCTTGGGGTCGCCCGAGGTGTCGCCCGTGCCATCCGAGGCCGAAGAAAACCCGCCCATTTTGGCGGCAATATCTTCCAAAGACGGAGCCGGACCTTTGGGGCGGCTTTCCAGTGCGGCCCGCATCGCTTTCAGATGCTCTGGCATGGTGCCGCAGCACCCCCCGATGATTTTCACGCCAGCATCGCGCGCCAAAACCGCATATTCCGCCATCAACTCGGGGGTGCCATCATAATGGATATGGCCGTCGTGATATTTCGGAATGCCGGCATTGCCCTTGGCGATCAGCGGCCGCGCTGACCCTGCCGCCGCAAAGCCCAGTACCGTGCGCAACAGATCCGAGGCACCGACGCCGCAATTTGCGCCAAAGGCCAGTGGCGGGTTTGCCAGCGCATCCACCATTGCAGCCATCGCAGCCGAGGTGGTGCCCATCATGGTGCGCCCGGCGGTGTCAAAGCTCATCGTGCCGCACCAAGGCATGCCCGCCAGTGCTGCGGCCTCTGCGGCGGCCGCATATTCTTCGGGCGCCGAGATGGTCTCGACCCACAGCACATCCGCGCCGCCCTCTTTCAGCCCTTCGGCCTGTTCGTGAAACATCTCGACCGCAGCGGCATGGGTCAGCGTGCCCATCGGCTCGAAAATCTCACCCGTCGGCCCAATCGAGCCTGCAACCACGATCTTGCGCCCAGACGCGTCGGCAATCTCGCGGCCAAGTGCGGCACCAAGGCGGTTCAGCTCGCGCACGCGGCCCTGCGCGCCGTGCAGTTTCAACCGGCTGGCATTGCCGCCAAAGGTATTGGTTAGGAAAATATCCGACCCCGCCTCGACCGCGGCGCGATAAAGCTGGCGGATATTGTCAGGCTTGTCGCTATTCCAAAATTCCGGTGGCTCGCCCGCAGACAGGCCCATGTTGAACAGATTGGTGCCAGTCGCGCCATCGGCCATCAGCCAATCGCGGGTCGCAAGCAGTTTTGAAAGCGCGTCCATGAAATACCTCGTCAAACTTCATTCCCCCTGTCTCTGCCACGGCGGGGCGTCAGAGGCAAATTCAAACTCGGCCTGCTGATGTTCCAAGGCCGCGGGGTCTGGCCGTGGCAGCGGGGCGGGGTGGTGGATGGCTTGCGCGATTTCCACAGCCACCGCCAAAAGGGCGAGCGGATTTGCCGCAGTCAAATACAACGGCTGCCAGTCTGGCGCAAAGCTGGATTTGAACCGTGCCAGCCCCTGGGTTTGCGCCGTCAGCCGCCCATGCAGGCGGTTCAGCAGCCGGTTTTTTAGCCGGCATTCCGGCACCGCCGCCAGCGACAATCGCGCCACCCCCAGCCGCGCCGCATCCTCGATCGCGGTCTGGACCAGCAGATGCATACAGCCATCGGGCAGTGCTGCCCCATGGCGCATCAAATCCAGCGTCCATTCGTTTTGACCCAGATGAAAGCTGACAAAGGCAATCGGCGCCTGGTTTTGCCAGGCAATATAAAGCCTTTGATAGTTCAGATAATGCGGACAAAACCGCCCCATGGAAAACCCACGTTCGCCGCCATGCAGGTTTGCCCAAGTGTCAGCAATCGCGCTTAACGCTGCCCAGTCGCGTTGAATTTTTGGCTGGCTGATGTGCAGACCTGCCAAGGCTGCACGTCGCAGCTTGCGGCGCAGGCCAGCCCGGCGGGGGCTGTCAAGCCGATAGGTGGCGGGGGTGATCACCGCCTCTTGCGCGATGCGCAGGCAGCTTTGGCCCGCCTTGCGCGCCATCACTGCGGTTCTGTCGCTGGCCTTGTAAAAGGCCATGCTGCAATTGGCGGCGTGGGCGGTTTTGTGCAGATTCTGCAGGCTTACAGCCACATCGGCGGGTGTGCGGGCGGCTATCGGATCAAACAGGGCGACGACAAAATGCCGCGTGCGCGCGATCAGTAGCCCTGCGTGTGCCGGAGTTTCAATCAGGCGATGCTCGCCTTGCAACGCCAAGCCGCTTTCGGCGCGCTTGGCCAGACGCAAGATATGCCATGGGGTGCGGGGGGCGACTGTTGGCGCGGATTTTGCGCCTTGCATCGCCACGATTGCCCCCAAAACCGCAGGCAGGGCGTAATAGCAGGCGCGCCAGGCCAGGATCGCGGTTAAAAGAGTGGGTTCTGGGTGATCGGGCAAAAGCGCAAGCAGGGCCATCTCGAACGGGCCGACACCGCCCGGCGCGCCCGAGATCAGCCCCGCACCAAAGGCCAGCAAAAACGCAGGCAGCAGGGTGACAAAGGGCAGCGCCATTTCGGGCGGGCACAAAACCCATAAGGCCGCCGCCGCGGCAAAGGTGTCAACCGCCGTAAGCCCTGCCAAAGTCAGCAGGGTAAAGCCATTGGGCAGCGACGCCGCCCATTTCTGCGGCCCCAAGACCAAGATCACGCCAAGGCTTAGCCCCGCCAGCGCCAAAACGGCGGGCAGCCGAAACGGGGATGTGGGCAGCGCAGAAAGCGTAAACGCGGTCACAAACCCCCAGCCTAGCAGAAACGACAGCGCCACAAGACCGGTCAGCCGCGCCGCTTGCCACAGCGAATAGCCCGGCAAAAGCCGCCAGCGCAAAACAGATCCGGTCAGCAGCCCAAGCCCCAAGGTTTGCGACACCGCAATCGCACAGATCCCGGCGCGCCGCGCCACAGTCGGCGCAATTGCGCTGCCCAAATGTCTGTGCAAGGCCGCGTCGTAATGGCCCACGGCGGCAAAGCTAAGCCCTGTCAGCGCCAGCGCGCCCAGCCAGTTTTCCGGAGCGATCCGTTCAAATCCTGCTGCAAGCTCTGCCAGATCAATATGGCGCAACCGCTGCACCAACAGCCCGATAAAGCCAACCGAGGCCAGAACCGACAGCAGGGCGCGCAACCCGAACGTCAGCCAAGGCAGCGATTGGTCTTCTGTGCGGGCCAATGCCTGCGCGACTTTGCTGTATTTGTTCATGCCCGATCCCTACACGCCACCGCTTTGGTGTCGCAGGCTCTGGCAAAGATCAGCTTAACGTCTCAAATTGCTTTGATTTTTATCGCACTTAGGCCACGAAAAAGGGCCACCCCTTTGCAAGGGCGGCCCCGATTCAGATGCCTTTTGGGCAGCTTAGAATTCGCTCATCAGCTGCGATTTGGCCACGGCCAACAGGGCGCCAACCTGCGCGCGCACCTCGTCTGCGCTGGCTTTGCCTGCCAGATCGGCGGCGACTTTGCGCACCACGTCCTCGATACCGGCCTCTTCGAAATCGGAGGAAATCACGGTCAGCGCATAGGCGTCAGCCTCTGCACCGGTTTTGCCTAGCAAATCTGCGGCCCAAAGACCGACCAGCTTGTTGCGGCGGGCTTCGGCGCGAAACTGCATTTCGGCGTCATGTGCGAATTTGGCTTCAAAGGCGTGTTCGCGGTTTTCAAAGCTGGTCATGGCAGGCCCTCTTGGTCAGGAAATATAGTTCTCCATATGCCCATCCGCGCCGCGCGCTTCAAGTAGGAAAGCCACTTTGGCCGCACAGCAGCCGGATTGCGCGCCATTATCGGGGTTGCGCGCCTTGCCGCAGGGCTTGGCTTGGACTATAGCGCAAACATTGTGGGCAGGGGCGGGACAGCTGCCCCATTGGCCTTTTCGTATCGGAGCATCCATGGCGCGCAGGAAGAAGGTTTACGAGGGCAAGGCGAAGATCCTTTATGAAGGACCGGAACCGGGCACTCTGATCCAATATTTCAAGGATGATTCCGCGCCCACTGCGCAAGAGGCGGCGCCTGCGGCAGTTGAAGGCAAGGGCGTGTTGAACAACCGGCTGTCGGAATTCTTTATGGCGGGTCTGAACTCGGTCGGGGTGCCGACGCATTTCATCCGCCGTTTGAACATGCGCGAGCAGATGGTGCGCATGGCCGAGATCATTCCGCTTGAAGTCGTGGTGCGCAACTTTGCCGCAGGTGAATTGGCCGAGCGTCTGGGCATCCCTGAAGGCACGCCGCTGCCGCGCCCGATCGTGGAATATTACCTGAAGGATGACCGGCTAAAGCTGCCGATGGTCGCCGAAGAACATATCGTCGCCTTTAACTGGGCCACCCAGCAGGATCTGGATGATATTATTGCGCTGTCGTTGCGGGTGAATGACTTTTTGTCGGGTGTGATGCTGGGCATCGGCATTCGGCTGGCAGATTTCCGGCTGGAGATTGGCCGGGTCTGGGATGGCGATTTCATGCGGCTGATCGTGGCCGATGAGATCACGCCAGACAGCTGCCGGCTGTGGGATATGCGCCCCGTGGTCGATCGTGGCGATGGCCTGCCTTTGGCCGAACCGGGGCCTTTGCCCGATGTCTATACCGAACTTGCGCGGCGCTTGGGGGTTCTGCCTTCGAATGTGACGCATCCGATGAAACCAACACTGATCAACTGACCCCTTGTCGTGCGCGACGTGGGGCGGTATGGGGCGGCGAAACCTGAGCCTGAAGGGAAAGCTATGAAAGCGCGCGTGACTGTCATGTTGAAAGCTGGAGTTCTGGATGTGCAGGGTGAGGCCGTGCGCCATGCGCTGGGCAGTTTGGGATTTGCCGGGGTAAATGGGGTGCGTCAGGGCAAGGTGATCGAGCTTGATCTGGCCGAAACCGATGCCGCCGCTGCCAAAACCGATGTCGATGCCATGTGCGACAAGCTGCTCGCCAATGCGGTGATCGAAAGCTACCGCGTCGAAATCCTGTAAGATCGGAGCCCGTCCATGAAAGCCGCTGTCGTTACCTTTCCAGGGTCCAATTGCGACCGAGATCTTGCCGTCGCCTTTGAGCGTGCCGGTTTTGAGGTTGCGCGGGTTTGGCATAAGGACAGCACGCTGCCGCAGGGCGTCGATGTGGTCGGCGTGCCAGGCGGATTTTCCTTTGGCGATTATCTGCGCTGTGGCGCGATTGCCGCCCAAAGCCCGATTGCAGTGGCAATCCAGACCCATGCCGCGCGCGGTGGCTATGTTCTGGGCATCTGCAATGGCTTTCAGGTTCTGACCGAGATGCAGCTGCTGCCCGGCGCTTTGATGCGTAACGCAGGGCTGAAGTTTATCTGCAAGACAGTCGAGCTAGAGGTGGCAACCACCGAAAGCGCCTTTACCGCGGGCTATGCCAAGGGGGCCAAGATTGCGGTGCCCGTGGCGCATCATGATGGCAACTACACCATTGACGCCGAAGGTCTGGCACAGTTGCAGGCCGAAGATCGCATCGCTTTCACCTATAGCCAAAACCCCAATGGTGCGGTTGCTGATATTGCCGGCGTGCTGTCGGCAAATCGTCGGGTGCTGGGGATGATGCCACACCCAGAGCGGGTGGTCGATGCAGCCGCTGGCGGCACCGATGGGGCAGCCCTGTTTGCGGCGCTGATGGGCGGGATGGCGCTTGCCTAAAGCGCCCCTGCTTGAGGCGCAAAGCGGCAAAGCCTAAACTGTGCCCATGCGTATCCGCCGAATGTCACATCGCCAAAACGAATCCGCGCCGGTTGCGTCTTGGGGCATCCGTCTGACTGTTATGCTTTTGATTTTGCTGGCGGTTGCTGTAGTTTTGACCACAAACCGTTGGCTGAGTGAGCGCTTTACCGAAACCACCCGCAACCGCGCCGAGCTGCGGCTTGCGCTTTATTCTGGCAATATCATTTCCGAGCTGCAGCGCACCTCGGTGGTGCCTTTGCTTTTGGCTGATGATCCAGCAATCCGCGATGCGTTGGCCAAAAGCAATTTCACCGGCACAACCCTAAGGTTGATCGAAGTGCAGCGCGAAATTGGCGTCGCCTCGATCATGCTGCTGGATCGGCACGGATTTGCGGTGGGGGCAACCAATCGCAATGTTCTGGGCGCCAGCCACCGCAGTGCACCCTATTTTGTCGATGCGCTGCGTTCGCGCGACACGGTGTTTTCGGCCAGCCCGCAAGAGGGTGGCGGCTTTGATTTCACCTATTCGCGGGTGATCGAGGCGAATGGACAGACCCTTGGCGCGATTGTGGTGGCTGTCGACATGATGAAGCACGAACGCGCTTGGGCGGGGCTGCAAGACGCAGTCGTGGTCACTGATTCTGCAGGCACTGTGATTTTGGCAACCAATTCGTCGTGGCGCAGCAAGCCGATTGATCAGGCGCTGACCTCGGTTGACAGCGCCTCGGCCTTGGATCGGGCGCTGAAAAACGCCACCGAATGGGCGCAGAACCCGCCCGACGCCTATCTGTCGGGCGAGGCAGTGCTGCGCACCGAAGCGCGGGTGCCGTTTCAGGGGTGGCGGATGCTGACCTTTACCGCCTATGATTCCGTGCGCGAAAGGGTGAACGGCGTCATTGCGCTGGAAATCATGGGCTTTGCGATATTGGCGGCGCTGACGTTTTATCTTTTGTCGCGCAGGGCCTGGTCGCAGTCGATATCGTTCCAGCGGGAATCGGCGGAATTGCGGCTTTTGAACGCGCGGCTGTCGCGCGAAATTGCCGAGCGCGAAAAGGCGCAAAAGAACCTTGAAGTGGCTGAGCTGACGCTGGCGCAATCGTCAAAACTGGCGGCCTTGGGCGAGATGTCGGCGGCGGTCAGCCACGAATTGAACCAACCGCTTGCGGCGATGAAAACCTATCTGGCGGGCGCGCGGCTGTTGTTGCAGCGCAAACGCCCCGACGAGGCGCTGTCGTCGTTTCAGCGCATCGACGATCTGATCGACCGCATGGGCGCGATCACCCGGCAGTTGAAATCCTATGCCCGCAAGGGCGGCGAGGCCTTTGAGCCGGTGGATATGCGCGCTTGCGTATCGTCCGCCCTTGCGATGATGGAGCCGCAGCTGAAACAGCGCGTGGTCAAGATCACCCGCACCGTGCCGCGCCAGCCGGTGATGGTGATGGCAGATCGGCTGCGCTTGGAACAGGTGATCATCAACCTGTTGCGCAATGCGCTGGATGCCACCAAAGATGTGAAAGACCCGCAGATCGACTTGCTGCTGTCTTTGGGCGAGACCGCGACGCTGGCGGTGCGCGACAACGGCACCGGTATTGCCGAAATCGGGTCAGTGTTCGAACCCTTCTACACCACGAAAAAACCGGGTGAAGGCGTTGGTCTTGGGCTGGCGATCTCTTCTGGGATTGTCACCGATCTGAGCGGGCGTTTGACAGCGCGCAATTCCGATGAGGGTGGCGCGGTGTTTGAGATACAATTGCCCGTCTTGGGCACAGAAACCAAAGCAGCGGAATGAGGATGGTATGGCACGGGCAATGAAAGTGGCGATCGTGGATGACGAGGCCGATATGCGCGCCTCGATCAGCCAGTGGCTTGCGCTGTCGGGCTTTGACACCGAAACCTTTGCCAGTGCCGAAGAAGCGCTGAAAACGCTGGGGCCGGATTGGCCGGGGGTTGTGGTCTCGGATATCAAAATGCCGGGCATGGACGGGATGGCGTTTCTGAAACGTCTGATGGGCATGGATTCGGGCCTGCCGGTGATCATGATCACCGGCCACGGCGATGTGCCCATGGCGGTCGAAGCGATGCGGATCGGGGCGTATGATTTTCTGGAAAAGCCGTTTAACCCAGACCGGATGACTGAACTGGCCAAGCGCGCCACCATCGCGCGCCGCCTGACGCTGGACAATCGCGCGCTGCGTAAAGAGCTTTCAGACGGCTCGGTCTTGATGAAAAAGCTGGTCGGGGCCAGCCCTGCGATGGAGCGGCTGCGCGAAGATATTCTGGACCTGGGCCAAGCCGACAGCCATGTGTTGATTGACGGCGAAACCGGCACCGGCAAAACCCTGGTCGCCCATGCGCTGCATGCCGTAGGGCCGCGCGCGTCAAAGAAATTCATCACCGTGTCTTGTGCGGCTTGGAGCGAAGATCAGCTGGCGGCCAAGCTGTTTGGCCCCTCCGAGGATGGCAATCTGCCGATGATCGAGGATGCACGCGGCGGCACGCTGTGTCTGGAAGACATCGAAAGCCTGAGCCATGGTTTGCAATCGCGCTTGCTGACGCTGATCAATGAACAGGGTCTGCCCCCCGAAACGCGGATCATCGCGATCTGCAACGAACATGCGCCCGACAAAACGCTGGAAGATGTGCTGCGGCCTGATTTGTTTTACCGCTTGGGCGCGATGACGATCATTTGCCCACCATTGCGCGCGCGGGGCGAAGACATCCTGACGCTGTTCACCCGGGCGAGCGAGCAATTCGCCGAAGAATATGGCTGCGATGCCCCGCAAGTTACCGCGCAAGAGGCCGCGCAATTGTTGCAAGCCCCTTGGCCTGGCAATGTGCGCCAGTTGGTCAATATCGCGGAACGCGCGGTGCTGCAAAACCGTCGGGGTTCAGGGTCGATTGCCAGTCTGCTTATGGCCGATAACGAAGCTTCTGGCCCGGCGCTGACCACCGAAGGCAAGCCGCTGAAAGATTATGTCGAGGCCTTTGAGCGCATGTTGATCGACAACACCATGCGCCGCCACAAGGGCAGCATCACGGCGGTGATGGACGAGCTGTGCCTGCCACGCCGCACGCTGAACGAAAAGATGGCGAAATACGCGCTCAGTCGATCGGACTATGTTTAAGTCGCGCTGGGGTTGTTTAGACCGCATTCTGCGCAAATCACCCATTGTCAGATGGCCCTGTTTGCCACTAGGGTGAAAGCAGGTCACATTTTGTGGCCACGACATTCCCTGCCGCTGTGCTCTGGTGCGCCTTTGCGCGCCGAAAGCAGCGGTTTAAGATCGACTGCAAGGTCGGAGCATTGCCCGTAAGTGACTGATAAAACAGACATAAACGTGCTTTTTAAGGTGGGCGCCTAAAAGCCGCTCAGACGTGAACCGCGATGATGTGCGCGACATTGGCAATGACTGACGAGGGGCGCCCACAGGGCGCTTCCTTGCGTATTGCGTTGCGCGCAGCCGCCCGAACAAGCCGCCCTGACATGTTTTCGCCTCGCTTTGGTCCGCCAATGCGAAGATTTCCTGCCGGGCGCAATGGATCAATATGTCTAAGAAAATGCTTATCGACGCCACACATGCCGAGGAAACTCGGGTCGTCGTGGTGGACGGAAACAAGGTCGAAGAATTCGATTTTGAAACCCTGAACAAACGCCAACTTGCTGGAAACATCTATCTTGCCAAAGTTACCCGGGTGGAGCCTTCGCTTCAGGCGGCCTTTGTCGATTACGGTGGTAACCGGCACGGATTTTTGGCCTTTGCCGAAATCCATCCTGATTATTACCAGATCCCGACAGCGGATCGTCAGGCCTTGTTGGAAGAAGAACGTGCGCTGAACCGGGCCGAGGACGAGGAAGACAACCGTCGCTCTAAACCCCGCCCGCAGCGCAACCAGCGCCCGCGTGCCGAGGCGGCCAAACCCGCACCAACCCTGCACAGCGGCGAAATCAACGGCATGGATGTCGTTGATCTGGACGAAGACAGCGCTGACAGCGCCTTGGTCGAGACCAGCCAAGCCGAAGCCGTCGTTGAAGCCCCAATCGAAGCTCCAATCGAAGCCGAAGCGCATGACCACTATCACGATCACGATCACGCCCATGACCATGATGACAGCCACGGCTCTGGCGAAGAGGGCGATGCGCCCTACCGCTCGATTGATCACGCCTCGGACACCGACGACGAGATTGAATCGATTGCCGAGGAAGATGTTTCGGAAGAAATCAGCGCGCCACGCAAACCCCGCGTGCGCCGCTATAAGATCCAAGAGGTGATCAAGACCCGCCAGATCATGCTGGTGCAGGTGGTCAAAGAAGAGCGCGGCAACAAAGGTGCAGCCCTGACGACCTATCTGTCGCTGGCTGGTCGCTACTGCGTGCTGATGCCCAACACCGCCCGCGGCGGCGGCATCAGCCGCAAGATCACCCAAGCCGCTGACCGCAAGAAACTGAAAGAAATCGCGCAAGAGATCGAAGTGCCAGAAGGCGCAGGTCTGATTATTCGCACCGCAGGTGCCAAGCGCACCAAGCCCGAAATTCGCCGCGATTACGAATATCTGATGCGGCTTTGGGAACAGATCCGCGAGCTGACGCTCAAGTCGATTGCCCCCGCCGCAATCTACGAGGAAGGCAATCTGATCAAACGCTCGATCCGCGATCTGCATTCGTCGGAAATCGACGAAATTCTGGTCGAGGGCGAGGCAGGCTATCGCACCGCCAAAGACTTTATGCGGATGATCATGCCAAGCCACGCGAAAATCGTGCAGCGCTATGACGAGCCGACACCGCTGTTCGCGCGCTATCAGGTCGAAAGCTATCTGGGCGGGATGTTCAACCCGACCGTGCAGCTGAAATCGGGCGGCTATATCGTGATTGGCATCACCGAAGCTTTGGTTGCCATCGACGTGAACTCGGGTCGTGCCACCAAAGAAGGCTCGATCGAGGACACTGCGCTGAAGACCAACCTGGAGGCCGCCGAAGAGGTGGCGCGCCAGCTGCGTCTGCGCGATTTGGCGGGTCTGATCGTGATC
>JALRIN010000160.1:0-254 GCA_023255415.1 Cypionkella sp.
CATTTCGCATCGATGCCAGAACGGTAATCCGCACGCCTGTCTCTTGCTCTTGTTTTACGTCACGCTGCGGCGGCTGGCGTGCCAAGTCAAGCCGCAGGCCAAAGCCTGCCCACATCCTCTTGGCTCAAATATCCCCGCCGGAGGCATCCGCCCGCAACCACCCGCGCCGCGCTTGCATCACAAGGCGTCTGCAGGCATGAAAGCCCGATCGCAACCGCAGCCTTGGGGCGCAGATGAAATTATTCGTGGGCCTT
>JALRIN010000160.1:264-540 GCA_023255415.1 Cypionkella sp.
ACCCCACCCGCCCCTTCATCTTGGCCTAAATATCCCCGCCGGAGGCAACTCCACTACAGCCGCCGCTCCGCGCGGGCCTTGCATCCAAAGGCGTCTGCGGGCATGACATCCCGGTTGCAACGACAGCCGGGGATGCAGATGAAATTATTCGTGGGCCTTGGCAATCCGGGGGCAAAATACGCCGGAAACCGTCACAACATCGGCTTCATGGCGCTGGATCGGATTGCCTCCGATCACGGGTTTTCGCCGTGGAAACGCGCGTTTCAGGGTCTTGCC
>JALRIN010000161.1 GCA_023255415.1 Cypionkella sp.
GTTCAACAAGGACGGCCTGACCTATGGCGAGGTCTTCCTGGAGAACGAGCGCCAGCAGTCGGAAGCCAACTTCCATGGCTATGACGTCGACGGGCTGAAGCGCCGGTTCGAGGACATGGTCGCCGAGGTTTCGCGCCTGCTGGCCATGACCGGGCCGCAGGGCCAGCCGCTGGTGCTGCCGGCCTATGACCAGGTGCTGAAGGCGTCCCACCTGTTCAACCTGATGGACGCCCGCGGCGCCATCGCCGTCGCCGAACGCCAGAGCTACATCGGCCGCATCCGCGAACTCTGCAAAGCCTGCGCCCTCGCCTACGTCGAACAAGAGCGGAAAACCGCCTGATGCCCCAGCTGCTCCTCGAAATCTTCTCCGAAGAAATCCCCGCCCGCATGCAGCAGGGCGCCGCGCGCGACCTGGAGCGGATGGCGTCCGAGCGGCTGAAGGCCGCCGGCCTGAGCTGGGACGCGCTGACCACCTACGCCGGGCCGCGTCGTCTGACGCTGGTGGTCGACGGCCTGCCCGCCGCCACGCCAGACCGCGAGGAAGA
>JALRIN010000162.1 GCA_023255415.1 Cypionkella sp.
GGTTATGACCGTATGATCGACGATCCACGTGCGTTCTATCTGACCTTTGACAACGTCGAAGTGGGTCGGATGCAGGCACGCGCGGTGCTGGAAGCCATGCCGAAAGGCCGCTATGTGATGATCAAGGGTTCGCCGGTTGACCCGAACGCAGACTTCCTGCGCGGCGGCCAGCAAGAAGTTCTGCAAGCAGCGCTTGACGCAGGCGACATCACCATCGTCGGCGAGTCCTACACCGACGACTGGCAGCCCGCGAATGCTCAGAAGAACATGGAGCAGATACTGACACAGACCGACAACGGCGTTGATGCTGTCGTGGCCTCGAACGACGGCACCGCTGGTGGCGTTGTGGCTGCTTTGACGGCTCAGGGCATGGCCGGTATTCCGGTTTCGGGACAGGACGGTGACATGGCCGCGCTGAACCGCGTCGCCCTTGGCACCCAGACCGTTTCGGTTTGGAAAGACAGCCGCGCGCTTGGCAAAGCCGCTGGTGAAATTGCCGTTGCTTTGGCTGGTGGCACGGCGATGGCCGATGTTCCCGGTGCTGC
>JALRIN010000163.1 GCA_023255415.1 Cypionkella sp.
AGGCTAGAGGCGCTGTAGCGTGGCTGTTTTGCTTATAAATGATCCATGCAGCTATGTGCTTAGTTTAAGCTATGGCGGGAAGCTTTAGCTATTCATGCTGAGGGGTGGGCATGGGCCACTGGGGGTATGTACGCATGTTATATATGGGTAGCTACACACACGGGATAAATTCAGAGGCTATCAGCTAGGGTAATGGGCTACACATTCCGTAATTGGTATGTGATGTGGCTGAAGCTGCAATGTGTTGGCATGTCTGTCATAGTATATCCCTCTGCAAGCTTGCCTAAGCACAAATAGCATTTGTAGTATCGTAAAGGCTCATTGCGGCACAGAACTAGGACCCAGCCATGATCGATGACGTTTGGTACTCAAGGCTGTTTAACGTTCATGCATGGTCTGAGCATAAGGCTGTAATGGATTTGACGGATCATGTGTTCCAGTCACTTACAGCTGATCAACAAGCCGCAGTTATTGGCAAGTCAAACAATAAGGGGACGACTGATCTCTATCGTGTTTTACGTGTCATCCTTGTTGATCAATATG
>JALRIN010000164.1 GCA_023255415.1 Cypionkella sp.
CGATGTACCTGCTTCATCAAATCCTGGAAGTTAGAACTCATTACTTCACCGTCTAGTACTAGCGGATACGGAACAGGATAGTCTTTGATCACTGCTTCAATTTCTGCAATGATGTGTCCAAAGTTATGAAACTGTTTTCCATTACGGCTAAACATCTCAACTTTGTTGCCTTGAATAACAGTAATAACACGAACACCGTCAAGTTTGATTTCGATCTGCTTTTTGCCAGTCATCTTCTTTTCGTGATTGGCACTGTCGTGTGCAAGAGCACAAGTAAACACAGGAATAGCGTATTGCGGATAATTCTTAGCTACTTTGTTTACAGTCTTTTCACTTACGCCGCAACGTAGATCCTTGATAAGGATGCGACGATAAAAACGATTCCACTGTTGTACTGTTGCAATATCTTTGCACAGTTCGATAGCGTCACGAGCAGCGTGTCCTGTTAGTTCGCGAGCAATTAGTTTATCTGCAAGCTCTTTAAACACAGTCCAAGCAAGACCTTGTCCGTCTACAGTTGCTTCTGGTACTTGCTTTA
>JALRIN010000165.1 GCA_023255415.1 Cypionkella sp.
CTCTAAATAATTAGGCGCGTGCCGCAGCCCAGCCCGCTGGATCGCGCAGATACGACTCGACCTCGGAGAGGGTGTTTGCATCAAACGCGCCGCGCTCTTTCGCCACTTCGAGGACGTCCCACCATGTGCAGAGGTGGATCAGTTGAACCCCATGATCGCCGAGCGTTTTCTCAACACCTTCAAAAATGCCGTAGTAGAAAATGACGGCAGTCGCGGAACAGGTTGCACCTGTGTCACGGATCGCATCAACGAACGACAGTTTGGAGCCGCCGTCGGTGGTCAGGTCCTCAACTAAGAGAACGCGCTGGCCTTCGGTCATCGCACCTTCGATGCGGGCATTGCGGCCATAGCCTTTGGGCTTTTTGCGGACATAGGTCATCGGCAGTGCGAGACGTTCAGCCACCAGTGCCGCGAAAGGGATACCTGCGGTTTCGCCGCCAGCAATGTTGTCGAACGCCTCAAAACCCGCTTCGCGCATGATCGAAACCGAGAGGAAATCCATCAGGGTCGAGCGGATGCGCGGGAAAGAGATCAG
>JALRIN010000166.1 GCA_023255415.1 Cypionkella sp.
AGTAGCCAACGCAATCTTCAATCTCTCGACCAGCCTCGACTGCCTTCTTAATCATGTTGAAGGCTCCAGTGGCTAACGCGAAGGCACTTACGGGATCAATCATTTCCTATACTCCGATATCATAAATGAGAAAGCTGTAACAACGCCAGCAATCCAGAGGAGTGGTTTAGCCGCCTTAGCCAACCACTCTAACACGGTGAATGCGCCCTGAGCGGCAGAGAAGGCTTTAACAACCTGCTCTGTCTCTGTCCCTAGCTTATCCACCTTACTCTCGACTGCCACAAGTCTGTCATAGATTTCCTTGTGGGTAACTTCTTCTTTCATGGTAAAATACTCTGTCTATGCCAAGATAAAGTTCCTTCGTGCCATTCGTACTCTAAACCATCTTGCGGTTTCTCCACAGGAGGTTCCCAAAGACATGTTTCAGTGTTTAAGACAAAACTAGGCAAAGGTTTAGGAGGAATGAAAGCATCTAATACAGGATCGTAAGTACCACCGATAGTAGCGTAATTCTTTCTAAAAGCTGGTAGAT
>JALRIN010000167.1 GCA_023255415.1 Cypionkella sp.
CGCTTTGCCGACCGGCCCAGCCGCAACCTGTTCGTCGCCGGCGAAATGATGGCCGGCAACGTGCTGGGCAAGGGCTACACCGCCGGCGTGGGCATGTCGATCGGCACCGCCTTCGGCCGCATCGCGGGTCGCAATGCCGCGCTGGCGGCGGCAGGCCAGCCGGCCCAGGCCGGCGCCGTGAAAGACGAGGTCTGAACCATGCAAAACCTGAAATCCTCCTCCCCGGGCCGGGTGATCCCGATCGCACCCGTGCGCAGCGCCGCCGAAACCGAAGTGGCGCGCGTGATGCAGATCTGCAACGCCTGCCGCTACTGCGAGGGCTTCTGCGCCGTCTTCCCGGCCATGACGCGCCGGCTGGAATTCGGCCAGGCCGATGTGCATTTCCTGGCCAACCTGTGCCACAACTGCGGCGCCTGCCTGCATGCCTGCCAGTACGCGCCGCCGCACGACTTCGCCATCAACATCCCCAAGGCGATGGCCGAGGTGCGCGGCCAGACCTATGCCGGATATGCCTGGCCGCCGGC
>JALRIN010000168.1 GCA_023255415.1 Cypionkella sp.
CTCATTTTGAAAAGCATTTTTTTTAAAAACTTCAACTATTTTTCCAGGTACTGGGAATGGTGATAGGCCAAAACCAAATTTATAAATTGTTTTACCTTTAGAAATTAATCTCTTCGTTTTTTCATTAATAGATAGTGTTGCAGAGAAATTTATTTTTTTTACGTTATCCTTAACGGGATTTTTCATATTTAATTTTTGAAAATAATTTAATTACTTAATAAATTTAATTTTTCCTTTAAAGTTCGCAGAGGTAAATACACCTCCTTGAAATAACAACGCCATTTTGTCCTTATACTCATTTTTAGTTAATAACTTAATATTAAATTTATCAGCGCTATCTTTTGGCTTATAGCCTAAAGCATAAGCTCTTCTATTGTTCCACCAAGACTTCTTATTTCTTGAAGCTCCATAGACAATTTCGTGATGAATTGCTTTATGTTTCAAGCCAATATCAACTAATTGCGTAAGATCATCATAACTAATCCAAGTCGATAAATGTCTCCTATCCTCTGGAACTTTAAG
>JALRIN010000169.1 GCA_023255415.1 Cypionkella sp.
CCAAGATGCCACCGGCCGTGCGCTGGAAATCGGCCTGTCCTATTGCTCGGCCATTGGCGGCGGGCGTTCGGGGATCATCGAAACCAACTTCCGCGAAGAATGCGAAACCGACCTGTTCGGCGAGCAGGTTGTGCTGTGCGGTGGCTTGGTTGAACTGATCCGCATGGGGTTTGAAACGCTGGTCGAGGCAGGCTATGCGCCCGAAATGGCCTATTTCGAATGCTTGCACGAAGTGAAGCTGATCGTTGACCTGATCTATGAAGGCGGTATCGCCAACATGAACTACTCGATCTCGAACACTGCCGAATATGGCGAATACGTGTCTGGCCCGCGCATTCTGCCCTACGACGAAACCAAAGCTCGGATGAAAGAAGTTTTGACCGACATTCAGCGCGGCAAATTCGTGCGCGATTTCATGCAGGAAAACTCGGTCGGGCAGCCGTTCTTCAAAGCCACGCGCCGCATCAACGACGAGCACCAGATCGAGCAGGTTGGCCAAAAGCTGCGTGATATG
>JALRIN010000016.1 GCA_023255415.1 Cypionkella sp.
TGCCTGCGGCAACCGACTTCCCTTACACTGTGCGCGTGGTCTCCGAGATCACCGAATCCAACGGCTCGTCGTCGATGGCCTCGGTCTGCGGCGGTTCGCTGTCGATGATGGATGCGGGCGTTCCGCTGAAGGCTCCGGTCGCGGGTGTGGCCATGGGTCTGATCCTGGAAGAAGACGGCCGCTTTGCGGTTCTGACCGACATTCTGGGCGATGAAGATCACCTGGGCGACATGGACTTTAAGGTTGCAGGCACCGCCAACGGCATCACCACGATGCAGATGGACATCAAGGTTGCAGGCATTACCCCCGAGATCATGGCGCAGGCTTTGGCGCAGGCCAAAGACGGTCGTTTGCATATCCTGGGCGAGATGAACAAAGCGCTTTCCGCGCCACAGGGCTTCTCGGAATATGCGCCGAAAATCGAAACCATGCAGATTCCAACCGACAAGATCCGTGAAGTCATCGGTTCGGGCGGCAAGGTGATCCGCGAGATCGTGGAGCTTTCGGGCGCCAAGGTTGACATCAATGACGAAGGCATCATCAAGATCGCGTCGTCGGATGCGGCTTCGATCAAAAAGGCCTATGACATGATCTGGTCGATCGTGGCAGAGCCAGAAGAAGGCATGATCTACACCGGCAAAGTCGTCAAACTGGTCGATTTCGGTGCATTTGTGAACTTCTTTGGCAAGCGCGACGGTCTGGTCCACGTCAGCCAGATCGCCAACAAGCGTCTGAACCACCCGAACGAGATCCTGAAAGAGGGTCAAGAAGTGAAGGTCAAGCTGCTGGGCTTTGACGATCGTGGCAAGGTTCGCCTTGGCATGAAGATGGTCGATCAGGAAACTGGTCTGGAAATCACCGAAGCCAAAGAAGAAGCTTCCGAGGCGTAAGCCTTTCGCAATAAAAGAAAGGCCCCGGAATTTCCGGGGCCTTTTGCATTACTTGGGCGCCTTAGCAAAGCGCAGGTAGGGCAGTTTGATGTCCAGCGCGCCGAACCGTTCGGTGGCCTGTTCGTTGTTCAGGCTTAGGGCGACGATCACGTCTTGGCCGGGCTGCCAGTTGGCTGGTGTCGCCAAAGGCACGCCGTCGGTGGCTTGCACTGCATCAAGCGCGCGCAGAATCTCGGCAAAGTTGCGACCGACGCTCATCGGATAGGTCATGGTCAGGCGGACTTTTTTGTCTGGCCCGATGATATAGACCGAACGCACCGTCGCGGTATTGGCAGGTGTGCGGTTTGCCTCGGGCAGGTAGAATTCTGCGGGCAGCATGTCGAAGGCTTTCGACACGGTCAGGCTGGTGTCGTCGATGATCGGGAAATCGGCGGCAGCGCCACCAAAAGCCTCGATGTCATGCTTCCATTTCACATGCTCTTCGACCGAGTCGACCGACACACCGATGACCTTGGTGTTGCGCTTGCTCCATTCGGCGGCCAACTGTGCCACGGCGCCAAATTCGGTGGTGCAAACCGGGGTGAAATCGCGCGGGTGGCTGAAGATGATCGCATAGCTGTCGGCCAGCCAATCGTGGAAATGGATGGTGCCTGCAGTGGACTCGGCGGTGAAGTCGGGGGCGGTGTCATTGATGCGGATCGACATTGTGTCTCCTGATGTCTGTGATGAGTCTTATCTAACCATTCCGAAACGAAGTTCCAGTGATGCGTGCGGATATGCCGCAAGAAAGGAAATTGGCCTGTCTTTGGGTTTCATCAGGGAATATCCGCCCAAAGCCTGCTTCGCGACATGGCATGTCGTTGCAAACCTTGCGAGAGGTCTTACCTGCTGTCATGATATGATCAAATTAAGGAGCCTGCTATGATCACCAAGCGCGAATTCTATATTAACGGCGAATGGGTAGCCCCTGTAACCCCGCAAGATTATGCGGTGATTGATCCTTCCACCGAAGAGCCTTGCGCGATCATCTCGCTTGGGTCCGAGGCCGATACCAATGCAGCCGTTGCCGCCGCCAAGGCAGCTTTTCCAGCTTGGTCCGCAACCCCGCCCGCGGTGCGCCGCGAGGCTGTGGTCAAAATCCTGCAGCAATACGAGTTGCGCTTGGAAGAATTGGCCCATGCCATCGCGATTGAAATGGGAGCGCCGATCGACATGGCGCGCGACGATCAAGCGCCTTGCCTGCCCTGGCATGCGACCAATTTCCTGACCGCCTTTGATGCGATGCAATGGATCCGCCCGCTTGGGCCGCATGCGCCCAATGACCGGATCGCCCTGGAGCCGATTGGCGTGGTTGGGCTGATCACGCCGTGGAATTGGCCGATGAACCAGATTGCGCTCAAGGCTATTCCGGCGATCCTAGCGGGCTGCACCTGTGTGCTGAAACCCTCCGAGGAAAGCCCCTTGGATGCGATGCTGTTTGCCGAATTCTGCCATGACGCGGGCCTGCCGGCGGGGGTGTTCAACCTTGTTAACGGCGATGGCGTGGGCGTAGGCTCGGTGCTTTCGGCGCATCCTGATGTTGAAATGATCTCTTTTACCGGATCAACCCGTGCGGGGCGGGCAATTTCTAAAGCCGCCGCTGAAACCCTGAAACGGGTGACGCTGGAACTGGGCGGCAAGGGCGCAAATGTGATCTTTGCCGATGCCGATGATCGCGCCGTTGAACGTGGCGTGCGCCATATGATGAACAACACCGGCCAGTCCTGCAATGCGCCCAGCCGTATGTTGGTGCAGCGCCCGATCTATGACCAAGCGGTCGAAACCGCGGCGCGGATCGCTGATAGCATCAAGGTCGGCTCTGCCCATGATGCGGGCGCCCATATCGGGCCGGTGGTGAACAAACGCCAATGGGATCAGATCCAAGGCTATATCCAAAAAGGCATCGACGAAGGCGCGCGTCTGGTCGCCGGCGGCCCCGGCCTGCCCGAGGGCTTTAACCGTGGCTTTTACGTCAAGCCGACAGTTTTCGCCGATGTGGTGCCCGGCATGACCATCGAGCGCGAGGAAATCTTTGGGCCCGTGCTGTCGATCATCCCCTTTGACACCGAAGCCGACGCGGTGCGCATCGCCAATGACACGCCCTATGGTTTGACCAATTATGTGCAGACCCAAGACGGCGCGTTGCGCAACCGGATGGCACGGCAGTTGAAATCCGGCATGGTCGAGATGAACGGCAAGTCGCGCGGCGCGGGTGCCCCCTTTGGGGGGGTGAAATCCTCGGGTCGCGCACGCGAAGGCGGGCATTGGGGGCTGGAAGAATTTCTCGAGGTCAAGGCGATCTCGGGTTGGGATCCCGCCGCAGAATAAGCCAAAGGCCCCGAGAGATCGGGGCCTTTTTTATGCCACCGTCTGCAAAGATGACAGCCCGAGTGGCGGTTCCAGACTGTGGAATGTCGCCCTGATGGCTCACGCCGGATCGGGCCTTGGCTCTAGGCTTAGGCAATCGGAGGATCGCATGACCCAGCATCGCCACCTGCTTGCACCGCTTAAACTGCGCAACCACATCTTGCGGAATCGTATCGTTTTTGGCGCTCATACCAACAATATGTCGGATATGGGCCTGCCGGGGCCGCGGATGGAGGCCTATTTGCTGGAACGGGCGCTGGGTGGGGCGGGCATGATTGTCACCGAACCGGTGCCGGTGCATGCCACAGGGGTGTTGACGCGCGGCAATCTTTTGCACAGCTCTGACGAGATTATCCCGCATTTTCAGCGCATTACTGCAAAGGTTAAACAGGCTGGCGCAGTGATTTGTCAGCAGCTTTATCACATCGGCGCGCATGGCGATTCCGACCTTAGCTTTGCGCCGCATTGGTCGCCTTCAGGCGGGCCAAGCTATCACGACTCGGACGGCTCGCATCAGATGACCGAGGCCGAAATATTGGAGTTGCTCGAGGCACATCTTGCCGCAGCCATCCGCGCGAAAAAATCAGGGTTTCAAGGGGTTGAGGTCTGGGCCGCCTATCATTCCCTGCTGGATCAATTCTGGACCCCCTGGAGCAATCGCCGCACCGATCAATGGGGCGGCAGTCTGGAAAACCGCACCCGATTTTCGCGGATGCTGATCGAAAATATCCGTAGCGCTTGCGGCGAAGACTTTATCATTGGTTTGGCGATCAGCTATTCTCCTGCCTATTCGGTGACGCTCTCGGCGCAAGACCTTTGTGAAATCATCGCCTTGCATGACGCAACCGCAGAGTTGGATTATGTCACCTCTGGCTATGGCAGCTATCTGGAGTTCGAAGGCATCATCCCGCCGTTTACCCATGGCGAAAAGCTGACCACGCCGCTGACCGCGCAGCTGAAAGCCGTTGTAAAACATGCGGTTATCACATCAGAAGCGGGCGTGCGGACACCAGAAAACGCCGAAGCCATCCTTGCCAGTGGCCAAGCGGATCTGGTCTCGATCGTGCGCGGTCAGATCGCAGACCCGCATCTGGCGCGCAAAACCAGCGAAGGACGGGTGCAGGATATTCGCGGCTGCATTTCTTGCAACCAAATGTGCTGGGGGCGCAGAAGCCGCGATTACTGGATTTCCTGCCTGATCAACCCTTCGGTCGGGCGCGAATTTGAATGGGGCGGCGACCGGTTTGTTGCGGTCCCTGTGGCAAAGTCGGTTTTGGTTGTTGGTGCTGGTCCCGCGGGTCTAGAGGCCGCGCGGGCTGCGGCAGAAATGGGGCATCATGTTGAAATCGTTGAAGCCTCCCCAAAGGTGGGCGGGCAGTTCCGCCTGGCCGGTTTGCAGCCCAGACGGGCGCAGATTCTGGATTTGCTAGATTGGTATGAACGACAGTTCACCCAGCTTGGCGTCACGCTGCGGCTGAATTGCTATATGGACGAGGCCGAAATCGCAGCACATCCAGCCGAAGTGGTGATCTTGGCGACAGGGTCGCTGCCTGACGAAACCGGGTTTCAGCGCTGGATGCCGCATCTTGCGCGGCTTCCCGGCCTTGATCTGGGTGGGGTTTGGTCGCCCGAAGCGGTGTTGCGGCGCGAGGCACGCATTGGCGATTCGGTGGTGGTTTATGACGAAGGCTCGAATTGGCGCGGCGTCGGCACGGCCTGGGCCATGGCCGAGCAGGGCAAGCAGGTGATCCTTGTCACCCCCGAAGCCTTTGTCGGCAAAGAGATCGCCCGCACCGCGGCAGATGCGGCGGTAAGGCGGCGCTTGGCGCAATTGGGGGTTCGGATGCTGACCGAACATTGTATCGCCGAATGGCACGGCAATGGCATCACCCTACGCAATATGCTGACCGAAGCGCTTGAAACGCTGCCGACCTCGGCGCTGGTGATGGCGACCACCAACCGCGCCTTTGATCCGTTTCCAGTCAGGTTCCCCGGCAAGATCACCCACCGCATTGGCGATTGCACTGCGCCGCGATTGGCTGCCTATGCCTTTCACGAAGGCCGCAAGCTGGCGCTTTCGCTTTAACCTTGCCGTGCAAAGCTTGCGGCGGATGACAGCGCCCAAGCCTCGCGGAACAGCGGGGCGGATTGTGGATCGTCGAGCAATTGGCCCCTGGTAAGCTGTTCATATTGTTTCGCAAAAGAGATCACTTGGTCAGACGAGCTGCGGCGCTGAAAGTGATGTGGTCGCAGGTCCGAAGGGTGCGCAAGACCAGCCGCGGCCACCAATTCAGCCAAGGCGTGCAGGGTGTTGTGATGGAAATTTGCGACGCGTTCGGCCTTGTCGGGCACCACAATTGCGCGCTGGCGCAGCGGATCTTGCGAGGTGACGCCCGTGGGGCAGCGCCCTGTGTGGCAAGACTGTGCCTGAATGCAGCCCACAGCAAACATAAAGCCGCGCGCGGCATTGGCCCAATCGGCGCCCAAAGCCATGACGCGCGCGATGTCAAAAGCCGAGGTGACCTTGCCCGCAGCGCCGATTTTGATTCTATCACGCAGATTGCAGCCGATCAGCGCGTTATGGGCAAAGCTGAGCCCATCGCGCAGCGGCATGCCGACGTGATCCATAAATTCCAAGGGGGCAGCGCCAGTGCCGCCTTCTTTGCCATCAATGACCAAAAAGTCTGGTGTGATACCCGTTTCAACCATGGCTTTGCAAATCGCCATGAACTCCCATTTATGACCCAAACAGAGCTTAATTCCCGTCGGTTTGCCGCCTGAAAGTTCGCGCATTTTGGCGACAAATTCCAACAAGCCAATCGGGGTGGAAAATTCAGCATGGCTGGCGGGCGAGACGCAGTCTTGTCCCATCGGAATGCCCCGAATCGCCGCAATTTCGGGCGTGATTTTCGCCGCAGGCAGCACGCCACCATGCCCCGGTTTTGCGCCTTGACTGAGCTTAAGCTCCAGCATCTTAATCTGAGGATCTTGCGCTGCTGCGGCAAACATCTGCGGGTCAAAACCGCCATCGGCCCGCCTTGCGCCAAAATAGCCCGAGGCCAATTGCCAGACCAGATCGCCGCCAAATTCGCGGTGATAGGGCGAGATGCCGCCTTCGCCCGTATCATGGTAAAAACCACCGTTGCGCGCGCCTTTGTTCAGCGCGCGAATGGCATTGGCCGAAAGCGCGCCAAAGCTCATCGCCGAGATGTTCAGCAAAGAGGCCGCATAGGCCTGCGGTCCTTGGCCAATGGTCAAGCGCATATCTTCGACGCGCGGCAGCGGCGCCGGTGACATCGAATGTTGCAGCCATTCAAATTGATCCTGATAGACGTTCAACAACGTGCCGAAAGGGCGTTTATCAAGATCTTTTTTGGCGCGCTGATACACAATCGCGCGTTTGTCGCGGGGAAAGGGCAGGCCGTCTTTTTCCCCCTCAAAGAAATATTGCCGCATTTCGGGGCGGATGGTTTCCAGCAGAAACCGCAGATGCGCCGTGATCGGGTAGTTGCGCAAAATTGCGTGTCGGGTTTGGAACAGATCATAAATGCCAACAGCGGTCACAGCCGCCGCAATCAGCGCCAGCGTGTCAAAAGCAACCACAGAATAGGGCCAATACCGGCCCAGCCCGTAAAACAGGGCCATCAGCACCGCACTTGCGGTCAGCGGCAGATAGCGGGTTTCAAAAACCGTCCGGATCAAAAGGCGCGTCCTTAAATTTCTCTGCGCCCAGGTTAGGCGCAAAACGGTTAACGCAATGTGAAGCCGAATATCGCCCCTGTCACGTCAAAAGGCACAGGGCGCGGTAAAGCTGACCATTTCGCCAGAGCTCGGGTGATGCAGCGACAGGGTTTCGGCATGCAGCATCAGACGCGGAAATGCCAAAGCCTCGTCCTTGGCATAGATCGGATCGCCCAAAATCGGACAGCCCTGCGCCAGCATATGCACCCGCAGCTGATGGCTGCGCCCGGTCAGTGGGAACAGCCGCACCCGGGTGGTTGTGGCATCGCGCGCGATCACTTGCCAATCGGTTTGCGCCGGACGGCCGTTGTCAAAATCGACCATCTGGCGCGGGCGGTTGGGCCAATCGGTGCAAAGCGGCAGATCGATATGGCCTTGATCGGGGGTCAGTTGCCCCCAGACCCGTGCGACATAGGTCTTTTTCGCGCGCCGCTTTTCAAACTCTTGCCCCAGAAACCCCTGCGCCTGTTTGGTGCGCGCAAAGATCATCACGCCCGAGGTGTCGCAATCCAGCCGATGAACTAAAAGCGTATCCCAAAGCTTGGCTTGCAGCCGCGAGACCAAGCAATCGGACCGCCCCTCAAGCTTGCCCGGCACCGACAAAAGCCCGGCGGGTTTGTTCACCACGATGATCTGGTCGTCCTGATACAGGATCTCTAAAGGCACGTCGGGCGGGTTATAGACAAAGTCCGGGATCATGCGATCTCGTGGCCCGCAGCGCGCAGGGCGGCCGCCAAATGGCGAATATGGGCGGGTCCAACCTCGCAACAGCCGCCGACGATGCTGGCGCCCAGATCAATCCATTGCATTACAAATGCGGTGTATCTCTCGGGTGTAAGATCGTGGCGGTGGGTATAGTCTGGGGCAGCCACCTCGTCGGGCAGCGGCAGGCTTGAAATCTCGGAAAAGCCGTTGGCATAGGCGCCAAAGGGCAGGCCAATCGGCGCAAGCGCGCGCATCGCCTCGGCCATCGCTTCGGGCATCGAGCAATTGGCCAGAACGGCGGCGGTGGGGTATTTGGCGACGAGGTCCGCGAGGCTAGCGACCGGCTCGCCCGAGCGCAATTTGCTGCCGTCGCGGTCATGCACCGAAACCGAAAGCCAGACAGGCTTGCCCGCTGCCTGTGCGCCCTGCAGCGCGCCTTCGGCCAGCCCAAGCGAGGACATGGTTTCCAGCAAGATCACATCGACATGTGGTGCCAAAATCCGCGCCTTTTCAGCATAGATCGGCGCAGAAACCGCAACATCTGGCGTCAGATCAGGCCGATAGCTTTCGCCCAAAGGCCCCATCGAGCCTGCAATCAGGCCGCGGCCAGCGCGTGCGCGGGCCTCATGGGCTTCGGCCAGCGCGCGCAGGTGCAGCGCGTGAAACAGCGCGTCAAGGCCGACGCCCTCTAGCCGGTCGTGCAGAATATTATAGGTGTTGGTGGTCGCAACCGAAGCGCCTGCGTCGAAATAATCGTCGTGGATCGCCTTGACCAAGCCGGGATGATCAATCATCACCCGCGTCGCCCAAAGCGGGGTTGGCGCATCGCCCGAGCGCGCGACCAGCTCTTGACCCATGCCGCCGTCCAAAAGGGTGATCCTGGCCATCTGCTAATCCTCTAGAATAAGGCGGGCGGCAAGACCCGCGAACAGCACTGCGGCGCCCTTGTTCAAAACGCCCATCCGTGCCCCGATAGCATGGCCAGCCCGCCCTGCCAAATAGCCATATCCGGCGGTGATGATCGTGCCCGTCACCCCGAAGGCCCCGCCCAGCAGCAGGATCTGCAGCCAGACTGGCCCGATCTCGGGGTGAACGAATTGCGGAAGAAAGGCCAGCATGAACAAGATCGGCTTGGGGTTCAGCATATTGGTCAGCGCGCCCTTGCGAAAGGCGTCCCAGCCTGTGTCAGGGGCTTTACCCGCACTGGCGCTGCCGTCATCGGTCCAGGATTTCCACGCGATATAAAGCAGATAGGCCGCACCCGCGTATTTGATCGCCACCAGCGCGCCGGTATGGGCCGCGATCAGCGCCGACAGCCCCAAGGCGGAAAGTGCGACATGCCAAAGCGCCCCCAGTCCAACGCCAAGCCCCGCCAGAACCCCTGCGCGTGAGCCGCCCTTCAGCCCCGAGGCCGTGGCGAAGAATACATCCTGCCCCGGTGTCAGGTTCAACAGAATGCCTCCCGCCAGAAAGGCCAGAAACTGCTCGGGCGGGAAATGCGTGATGATCTGCCACATGCTAGGGCGCGGGCGCGGGGTAGTAGTCGCCCTTGTCTTCCAGGCACCAGTCTTCGGCGATCTTCAGGCCAGTCGGGCCATCCAATGCCCCTGCGGCAATGCTTATGCGCGCCTCGCCTTCTGGCTGCCAGAACAGGCTTGATCCGCAGAGTCCGCAAAAGCCGCGGCGTGCGATGTCAGAAGATTTGAACCAGCGCAGCCCCTCGTCCTTGGTCACCCGAAAACGCTCATGCGGCACCGAGGTGGCCGCCCAGAAATGGCCCGAGGTTTTGCGGCATTGGCTGCAATGGCAGGTGAAGACGTCGCGCAGGGGCGGCTCGGCCTCGAAGCAGACGGCACCGCAGAGGCAAGAGCCCTTCATTCGGCACCTGCAAAAACTTCGGCAAGCAGCGGCACGAGCCACGCCTCATCCGCCTGCGAAAAGGCTGCAGGGCTGTCGCTGTCGATGTCAAACACCCCCAGCAATTTGCCTGCAGCGTTGAAGACGGGCAGTACCAGTTCTGACCGAGTCGAAGAGGCACAGGCGATATGGCCCGGAAAGGCATCGACATCGGGCACGTTCTGCACCTGGCCCGTGCGCGCGCAGGCGCCACAAACTCCGCGTGAAAACGGGATGACAAGGCAGCCGTGGCCACCCTGATAGGGGCCGATTTTCAACAGCTCGGGCGCGACGACGCGGTAAAACCCCGTCCAATCGGCCTGCGGCATGGCGTGATGCACCTCGCAGGCGACCGTCGCCATCAGTGCCACGCTGTCGGTTTCGCCTTCGGTCAGCGAGCGGATTGCCTTGACGATGTCTTGCATTCAATACCCCAAAGCGCAGCCGTCTTTGCGCGGATCAGAGGCCCCAATAAGCACACCTGTGTCGTCAATCAAGATCGCCTGCGCGCCGCCAATCGGGTCTGGCGCGGATTGCGCCTCGTGGCCCATCGCGGCAAGTTCCGCCAGAATCTGCGGCGCATAGCCGGTTTCCACCAGCATGCCCTCGGCCCCTGAAAAGCTGCGCGGCGCGTCGATCGCGGCCTGCGCGTCCAGCCCAAAATCGACCATATTGCTGACAAAACGCGCGTGGCCGTTGGGCTGATAGGCGCCGCCCATCACGCCAAAGGGCATGATAACCTTACCATTTTTGCGCAGCATGCCGGGAATGATCGTATGCATTGGGCGTTTGCCGCCACCAAGCTCGTTGGGGTGGCCTTCCAGCAGGGTAAAGCCCGCGCCGCGGTTTTGAAAGTTTATGCCAAATTTGCGCGACGCTGTGCCGGCGCCAAAGCCCCAAAAGATCGAATAGATCAGCGATACCGCCATGCGGTCGCGGTCCACCACGGTGATATAGATGGTGTCTTTATGCACCGCTTCGGTCAGCGGCGCGGCCGAGCCCATCGCGCGTTTCGGGTCGATCAGGGTGGCAAGTTTCGCGGCCGTGTCGGGCGACAACATATGATCGATCCGCGGCGCGGTTTCGGCCAAAAAGCGGTTGCGCGCGTCATAGGCAAGCTTGGCCGCCTCGGCTTCGATATGGGCGCGCTGGCTGCCAAAGGGGTCCATCGCGGCAATGTCGAAATGCGACAGGATGTTCAGCATCAAAATCGCGGTCGCACCTTGGCCGTTTGGCGGATGCTCGACCAACTCTATGCCCTTATAGGGGCCAGAGATTGGGTCGGTATAGCTGGCAGAGGTGGCGGCGAAATCGGCCAAAGTGTGTTTGCCGCCAAGCGCTTGCAGCGAGCTGACCATATCTTCGGCCACCTCGCCTTGGTAAAACCCGGCGCGGCCTTGGGCGGCGATGCGGCGCAACACTTCGGCCTGACCGGGGGCGCGAAAGATCTGGCCCGCGCGCGGCACTTGCCCGTCCAGCAGATAGAATTTGCGCGCGTCGCCGATCAGGTCTTTGGCGTCTTCGGCCCAGTCATAGGCAACACGCGGTGCGACGGGCACGCCCTCTTCGGCATAGCGGATGGCGGGGGCAAGGCAGCGGTCCAGCCCCAGTTTGCCCCAATCGTCAGACAGCCGACAAAAGGCATCGACCGCCCCCGGCACAGTGACAGGTTCCACCCCGCGCAAGGGGATCGCATTCAGCCCGCGCGCGCGCATCTCGGCGGCCGAACTTGCGCTTGGCGCGCGGCCCGACCCGTTCAGCGCCAGAATATTTTCCGTGCCCGCAGGTTTCAGCAGCACAAAGCAATCGCCACCGATGCCGGTCATCTGCGGCTCGCATATCCCCAGCAGCACGGCGCCTGCAATGGCCGCATCTACGGCGTTGCCACCGGCCTCTAGCGTTTCTATGGCAACCTTGGCGGCCAAAGGGTGCGAAGTGGCACAGAGGCCATTGCTGGCATAGACCGCTGATCTGCCTGGAGCCTGAAAATCACGCATCGCTTCGCCCTCCTTGTTTCAGGCGAGCCTAGGTTGTGTCGATGGCGTTTCCAAGGGAAATGATCGACCGTTGCGACGGCGGTTTGGGGCCTGTTCTTGCGAAATCGTGGTCAATGTTTGGCGGGGTCGATGTCGAGTGTAAATTGCAGCAGATTTGTCGCGCCATCGCGGCGATAGTGCAGGTCGGTGGCAAGCGCGCGGATAAGATACCAACCAAAGCCGCCTTCGGGGGCATCAAGGCCCGTGTCAAAAGCTGGTAAGGTGCCGCTTGGTAGGGTTTGATTGGGCATCGGCAGGCCCTGATCACGCAATGTGCAGTGCAAGTGCTGGCCAATCTGTTCGATCTTCAAATCAATTTCGCCGTGAAAATTGGCGTAGGCATGTTCGACAATATTGTTCAGCGCTTCGGCCAGAACAATTTCGACTGTGCCGCGCAGATCTGCATCAAGCCCGTTCAGGGGAAAACTTTCGAATAATGCCTGCAAGCCAACCCGAACCGAAAGCGGGTCTGCAGCGATGACGGTTCTGACGCTGAGGTGCGGGTGCGGAGTCATCGGGGGCTGCACCTGTTCACCCAACATGCCGCAATCCTGACGCCAGGCTGTCGTGGATGATGAAAATTGTGTCCATCCGCGTCAGTCGAAACACCTTTTGCACAGTTGGGGTCAGGCCTGAAAGTTCAAGCGTCCGGTCGGGAGCCAAAGCCTTCATCGCGGCGACCAAGGCGCCAAGACCGCTGCTGTCCAGAAAATTCACCTTCGACAGATCCAGAACCACCCGCGTCGTCTTGGTCTGGGTCAATTCGCGCATCTGATCCTTGAACTGGATTGCCCCAGCCGCATCAATACGATCATACAGCGTCGATATAACCAGCACATCGCCGGATTGTTCGGCCTTTAAGTCCATCAAAAGCTCCTGTCACAAATACAGGAGCAGTTTACGGCCTAAAGCTTACCGATCCGTAAGCAAGACAGCGGTTCAGTTGAGGTTGAACTGCAATGGATAGCGCCCATCAGTGAAATCGCCAAACAGATCGGGCAAATCAGGATGGCTTACCGGTTCGCCGGTTTCATCTGGCACAAGATTTTGCTCCGAGACATAGGCGACGTAATAGCTTTGATCGTTTTCGGCCAGAAGGTGATAAAATGGTTGGTTGCGCGATGGCCGTGCCTCCTCGGGGATGGCGTGATACCAGTCTTCGGAATTGGAAAACAACGCGTCGACATCAAAAACCACACCGCGGAACGGATGCTTGCGGTGACGTAGCACCTGACCGATGTGGTATTTTGCAGCAGTTTTCAACATGCGGAACGGTCTCCCCAGAGGCCTTGTTAAACTTTTTGCGTCGAACTGTCCATTCGGACCGCGCAGATTGAGGGAAACAGTCTGTCGGTATTCGGGTCCTAGTTGGTCTGCTGCAGCGCGCGTAAAATCGCCCAAAGATGTCGAAAAGGCGTGATTTTCGGGCAGAATGCGCGCTTGGGCCATTTCCTAACGCGCCATTTTCACCTATATTTCCTTAAAAATATAATCGTGAGGGGCTTATGAGTAGACTGCTTCGCGCTTCGGTGCTTTTCCTTGCTTTGGCGTCCTGCGGTGGTGGCAACAATTCTGCGCCGCGTCATTTGGATGATGCTTGCGAGATTTTGCGCCAGCGGCCGTCCTATTATCGCGCGATGAAGGCGACCGAACGCAAATGGGGCGTGCCGGTGCATGTGCAGATGGCGGCGATCTATCAGGAATCGAAATTCATCGGCAACGCGCGCACACCGCATCGCTATGCGATGGGCGTGATTCCGATGGGACGGCAGTCCTCGGCCTATGGTTATAGCCAGGCTTTGGATGGCACCTGGAAGGAATATCAGCGCGATCAGCGCAGGTTTGGCGCGCGCCGTGACCGCATGAGCGATGCGTCCGATTTCATTGGCTGGTATATGAACCAAAGCACGCAAAAGCTGGGGATTTCGAAGGCGGATGCACAGTCGCAATATCTGGCCTATCACGAGGGTCGCAAGGGCTTTGCCAATCAGACCTATCTGAACAAACCTTGGCTGATGGATGTGGCAAACGCAATCGGGCAGCGGTCGCAAACCTATGCTAACCAGCTTGCGATGTGCCGGCGCTAAAAGCCAAAGCGCGGGTTACAGCCCGCGCTTTTGTGCTTCGAAATCAATGCTGAAGGTCGAGGCACCATAGGTCGCCCCCTGATGCATGTCGCCCAGAATAACCGTGGTTTGCTGGCCAAGATCGTCAGTGATCACCCATTGCCGCAGCGCAATCGGATTGGCGGTAAAGACCAAAGCAATCGTGCCATATTCGGGGTGATCTGGGTCTTGGGCGATGACTTGAGTGGTGGTTTTATCCTCCACATGCGCCACAACCATCTTGGCACGCGCAAGATCAATATTGCGCGCCAAGATCAGGTTCAGCGGCGTGCGGGCCAGCGGGTATTGCTCGGGGGGCTGGTTGGATTTGGCGTCAAAAATCGCCACTTGCCCGCCCGATGCCAGCACTAGGCTTTTGTCCGGCGGCGCATATTCAAACCGCGCGCGGCCAGGGCGTTGGATGAAAAGCTTGCCGGTGGCTAGGGATCCATCTGCATTCACTTGGGTGAACTGCGTGTCGACCGTGGTCAGACTGTTCAGATAGGCCGAAATATCGGCCAAAGGGATCTTACCCGCCAGCGCCGCAGAGGCGGGGGCCAGAAAGGCAAGGGCAGTGAGCAGAGCGCGTAAAGTTTTCATAAATTGAATATAGGCCAGTGCCGGAACCACTGCATCCCCCCCGCCGATCACTTGGCGGAGAGGTGCCGATCTGCTGCAAGCGCCGCTAGTGTTCGGGCAGCAGGATTTCGCGTTTGCCAACGTGATTGGCGGTGGTGACGACATGGTTTTCTTCCATCTGCTCGACCAGACGCGCGGCTTTGTTATAGCCGATGCCAAGCTTGCGCTGGATATAAGAGGTCGAGCATTTGCGGTCTTTGGCGACAATTGCCACCGCCTGATCGTAAAGCGCATCATCCGAGCTGTCACCCGAACCAAGCCCAAGCACCATGTCGATATCAGAGGCCGCATCATCTTCTGGCCCCTCGACCACGCCCGACATATAGGCGGGTGGGCCATAAGATTTCAGGTGGTTGACGATTTCTTCAACCTCTTCATCCGAGACAAACGGCCCGTGGATCCGGCTGACCCGACCCCCGCCTGCCATGAACAGCATATCGCCCATGCCCAGCAATTGCTCGGCGCCTTGTTCGCCAAGGATGGTGCGGCTGTCGATCTTAGAGGTCACCTGAAACGAAATCCGGGTGGGGAAGTTGGCTTTGATCGTGCCGGTGATCACATCGACCGAAGGCCGCTGTGTTGCCATGATCAGGTGAATGCCCGAGGCCCGTGCCATCTGCGCCAGCCGCTGAATGCAGGCTTCGATCTCTTTGCCGGCAACCATCATCAGATCGGCCATCTCGTCGACGATGACGACGATATAGGGCAGCAGAACTGGCTGGAATTCTTCGGTCTCGAACACCGGCTCGCCGGTATCTTCGTCAAAGCCGGTCTGGATGGTGCGCTTGAACATCTCGGATTTGTCCAAGGCCTCGCGCACGCGGCCATTATAGCCTTCGATATTGCGCACGCCCATTTTAGACATCTTGCGATAGCGCTCTTCCATCTCGCCCACGACCCATTTCAGCGCCACAACGGCCTTTTTCGGGTCGGTCACGACGGGCGACAACAGATGCGGAATGCCGTCATAGACGGAAAGTTCCAGCATCTTCGGGTCGATCATGATCAGGCGGCATTCCTCGGGCGACAGCTTGTAAAGCAGCGACAGGATCATGGTGTTGATCGCCACCGATTTGCCCGAGCCGGTGGTGCCTGCGATCAAAAGATGCGGCATTTTCGCAAGGTTTGCGACGATCGGCGTGCCGCCAATATCTTTGCCAAGCGCCAAGGGCAGACGCATGTTGCTGTCGCCAAAGTCGCGCGCAGCGATGATTTCGCGCAAGACCACCTTTTCGCGGGTGGCGTTGGGCAATTCAATGCCGATGACTGTGCGACCGGGCACGGTCGAGACGCGGGCCGACAGGGCCGACATTGAACGGGCAATGTCATCGGCAAGCCCAATCACGCGGCTGGCTTTCAGGCCGGGGGCGGGTTCCAGCTCGTACATCGTCACCACGGGGCCGGGGCGCACCGAGACGATCTCGCCCTTGACGCCGTAATCATCCAGCACCGATTCCAACATCCGCGCGTTTTCTTCCAGCGCCTCGTTCGACAAGCTGTGCCGCTCGACCGTTGAGGGACTGGCCAGCAACGCAATCGGTGGCAGCTCGTAACTCGAGGCGGCATCGTCAAAGCGCAGGCGCGGTTGGCTTTCGGAAAGGGCGCGCTGCGACGGGGTGGGGGCCTTTTTCGCAGGCATTTGCACCACGGGGCGGCGTTCGGGTTCGACGGCGGCGCGGGGCAGCGGCGCAAAGATCGCGGCTTCGGCTGGAGCAAAGCTATCCTCGGCGCCTGCATCATAGCCAAGCTCTGCCACGGCATCGTCAGAGCCGTTGAAATCGCTATCGTCGGTTTCGACAAAGGCGTTTTGCGCGGCAGGAACCATCACCGGCGGCTCGACCCTTTGGCGGGCTTTGGTGTCGGCGATCAGGGGAATTGGGCCGCGTGGACGCGCCACGGGCGGTTCGCGTCGCGCGATGGCTGCGGCAAGCGGGCTCAGCCCCTTTTCAGGCGTGCGCGTGCGGGCGCGGATGACATCAGAAATCCGCGACTTGATCCGATCTTCCGACGGCATGTCGACGGGATAGTCTGCCTCGGGGAACTGTGATTCAACCAGCTCTGGCTCTGGGTCCAGATTGCGGCGCAGCAGGGCGGGCATGCGCGCGAGCAGGCCCTGCTTTTCCTTTGGCGGCGCGTAATAGGGCGCTTCGGCCAGCGGGTCAGGATAGCGGGCATCGGCGCGCAGCATCGACGGGCGGTCAAAGGCCGCGGTTTTCGGGGCTGCCTCGGGCTGCGATGTGTCAGCGGCGCTTGCACGGCGACGCTCTTGCAACGCGGTTGCGGCGCGGACGGTGCCTTGGGCCCCCTTGCCTGCAGCCCCCAGCAGGCTGGCATAGGTATAGATCAGACTGGTCAGCAAAAACCGGGCGGTGCTGCGCATCTCGGCCAGATTAAAGCCCATGACAAACAGCAAAAGCGCCAGCATGCCGCCGCCTGACAGCAGCGAAATCAGTTTCAGCCCAAAAGCCGCCCCCCCGGGGATCAGGCCCAGCAGCGCGCCGACAACGGTATCGCCAAACAGCCCGCCCATGCCAAAAGATTGCGTCCATGTCGCCGAGGGCAGCAGGGTGGCCGCATAAACCGAACAGACGGCAATCGAGATCACGGCAAAGACCATGCGTCCGATGGCGCGATCCGCACCAGTGTGCAACACAAAGCGCACGCCCCAAGCCGACAAGATCAGCGCAATCGCCCAAGCGCCCTTGCCGCCGATGATCATCAGCGTCGAGGCAACCGCCGCGCCAAAACGGCCCAGATAATTGGCTGCAGGTTCTTCGGTTGCCACCATCCAGCCCGGGTCAGAGGGCGAATAGCTGTAAAGCATCAGCGCAAACATCAAGCCAAGACCGATCAACGCGATGCCCAAAAGCTCGCGGCCCCGCTTTTCCAGCATGGCTTGGGTGCCTTGATCCAGCAGGGGGTCGCGTTGCCGCATTTGATAGGATGCCATGTGTTTCGTCCTTAACCGTAGAGGCAGTCGCGCAGCTGGATCAGCCCGCGCTGCATTTCTTCTTTTGGAGCCACCAAAGCGACCCTTAGATAGGCTTTGCCGGGGTTTTCCCCGTTTGCCTCGCGCGAAAGATAAGCGCCGGGCAGAACCCGCACCCCAGTTTCCCGCCAAAGCTTCAGCGCGGCCTCTTCGCCATCATGGACCGGAAGCCACAAAAAGAACCCACCCTCGGGGCATTCAAACCCCTGCAAGCCGCTGAAGATCGCATCGGCTGCGGCGAATTTTTCCTGATAAAGCGCCAAGGATGCCGCGACATGCGCATCATCGCGCCAGCAGGCCTCTGACACCTTTTGCAGCGGCAGCGGCAGCGGCGCGCCGGCAAAAGACCGCAGCTTGCGCATCTCGGCAATGCCCTTGCGCCCACCGGCGACAAAGCCAGACCGCAGACCCGGCAGGTTTGAGCGTTTTGACAGCGAATGAAACGAAAACACCCGCTCGGGGTCAGCCCCGACCGATTGCGCCACATCCAGCACGCCAACAGGCGGCGCGCTGCGCCAGATCTCGGAATAGCATTCGTCGGCAAAGATCACGAAATCATGCTTTTCAGCCAAGGCCAAAAGCTGGGTCCAATAGCTGCGGCTTGCCACCGCCCCCTGCGGATTGGCTGGCGAGCAGATATAGGCAACCGTTACCCTATCCAGCACAGCGGCGGGCAGGGCGGCGTAATCGGGCAAAAAGCCGGTGGCGGCAGTGGCGGGCACATAGCAAGGCTCTGCCCCAACCGTCAGTGCTGCCACGGCATAGACCTGATAAAACGGGTTTGGCATCAGCACGACCGGCTTTTTGCCATTTTTGCTTTCAGGCGAAAGCGCGATGCAGGCGTTGTAAAGCCCCTCACGCGTGCCGTTCAGCGCCATCAGCTGATCGCTGCCAAGTTCTACGCCAAAGCGTCGCTTGATCCAGCCCGCAATGGCGTCAAGCAGCTCTGGCGTGCCGTCATTGGCGGGATAGACGGCAAAGCCGTCGATATTGGCGGCCAAAATCGGCGCGACAAAATCGGGCATGGGGTGCCGAGGCTCCCCGATTGTCATCGAAATGGTTTCCCCGCCGGGCGCATGCGCGTCCAACAGTTTCCGCAACCGCGGAAACGCATAATCCGGCAGGTTCGAAAACCGCTCTGGAAACGCCATTACTGCCTCATCTCGGGATCATTGCGCCCCGTTTTGTTTAACGATAGCCAGATCGCCCGGCCGCGTCCAGAAAAACCCATGCGGATGTGGGGCTTGCGAACGCCGATTGTGTCTTTTTGGTCCCTTAGAGGCCGTTCAAGGCCCGCTCGGCCGCAAAGCCCAGCCGCAACAACCGATCTTCGCTCATCGGAGCCGCCATAAAAGAAATGCCGCAGGAAGCTTCAGCGGTGGGCAAGGTCAGCACGCAAAGGCCAAACAGATTGCCGATGCGGGTGTTGCGCAGGGCCAGCATATTTTCGGCAGTAAAAAACGCATGGTCCGCCAAAAGCTGCGCCGCATTGGGCGGCAGAATAGCCGAGGTTGGCAAAAGCACCGCATCATAGGCGGCGGTTTTCTGCGCCCAAATCTGGCGCAACACCTCGAGCCTGCGCCAGCCTGCGATATAATCGGTGGCCTTGACCGTCGCGCCACCGCGAAAGCGTTCGCGCACGGGGCCAAACATCTTTTCGGGATCCGCCTCGATTGTCGGGCCCCAGATCGCATAGGCTTCTGCGGTGAACAGCGCGCCTGCAAGCGCCATTGCCTCGGTCACTTCGGGAATATGGCCGTGCTCGATCCGCGCGCCCGCGCGGGACAGGCGGGCCAGCGCATCGTCAAAGCCCTTGGCGGGTGCGGGGCGCAGATCATCTAGCGCCAGGGTTTGCAGCACCAAGAACCGCGCCGACCCCATGGTTGCAGCCGTCAGATCTGCCGGTTTGCGGCCTTCGATTGCGGCCAGCAACAGGCTGCAATCTTGCACCGAACGCGCCAGCGGGCCCACGGTGTCAAACCTTTCACACAAAGGCACAACCCCGCGCAAAGACACCCGCCCCGAGGTGGTTTTCAACCCGACAAGATCGTTCCAAGCCGAAGGCAAGCGCACCGATCCGCCGGTGTCGGAGCCAATCGCCGCCGGCGCAAGCCCAAAGGCAACCGAGGCCGCAGCCCCCGAAGAAGACCCCCCCGGCACAGCAGCTTCGTCATTGATACAAGGCGGGGTGGCGGTGACAGGGTTCAGGCCCAGACCGGAAAAGGCAAGTTCAGTCATATGGGTTTTGCCAAGACAGACCAGACCTTCGCGGGTTGCGGTCTGCAACACCTCGGCATCGGCAGAGGGCGTGCGACCGCGCAGCAGGGCAGAGCCTGCCTCGGTTGCGACATCGGCGCTGTCAAACAGGTCTTTCCAGCTGATCGGAACGCCGTCCAGCACCCCGCGACGCTGGCCGGATTTGGCGCGGCCAGCCGCCGCCATTGCCTCGCCGCGAGCACGGGGGATCGTGGTGCGGGCAAAGATGCGTTTGGCCGCGGCGTGGCTGGCAATCTTATCAATAAAAAACTCGGCCAGATCGACCGGATTGATCCGGCCTTTGCCGATTTCGCTGCCCAGATCAGCAGCGGTCATATTGGCCCAGGTTTTGCTCATCTTATCCCTCGTTTTCACAAACACTAGCGGCAAGCGGGCGCATGGACAATCGGCTGATTTGCCCCATATTGGGGCTATGGAAAAAGATGCAGACATCATCATCGCGGGCGGCGGGCTGAATGGCCCCGCCTTGGCTTTGGCCGTGGCGCAAGCCGGTTTACGGGTGGTCGTGGTCGATGCGCGCCAACCCGAGGCGCGGGCTGAGACTGGCTTTGATGGCCGCGCTTATGCGCTGTCGATTGCTTCGAAACGGCTGTTGAGCGCGATTGGGGTCTGGGGCGATCTGGCCGATAAGGTGCAGCCGATCCTACAGATCAAGGCCAGCGATGGCGTCGCAGGACAGCGCCCAGCGCCGTTTTTCCTGACCTTTGATCATGCCGAGATTGAAGAAGGCCCGATGGGGTTTATGGCCGAAGACCGCCACCTTTATGCGGCGTTTTTGGCTGCGATGCGGGCGGCGGATGTGACGCTGATCTCGGGCGAAAGCGTTGTTGCCCAAGAGGTGGGTGCGGCGGGGGTTTCTGTGACGCTTGCTTCGGGTCGGGTGCTGCGTGCGGCGCTTTTGCTGGGCTGCGACGGGCGCGGCTCGGGTGTGGCAAGCCGTGCGGGCATCGCGCGCACCGGCTGGGGCTATGGGCAAACCGCGCTGGTAACAGCGGTGGCGCATCAGGGCCACCACGGCGGCGTGGCGCAGCAATATTTCATGCCCTCGGGGCCCTTGGCGATTTTGCCACTGGCGGGTGGGTATCATTCTTCGATCGTCTGGAGCGAAGAGGCCGCGGCGGCGGCAGCCATCCAAGCCCTGCCTGACGCCGCCTATCTAGAGGCGTTGCAACTGCGCTTTGGCGATTTTCTGGGGCCGATTGCGCTTGCGGGGGATCGATTCACCTATCCGCTCAGCCTTTCCCTAGCCAATAGTTTTACCGCCAAGCGGGTGGCTTTGGTGGGCGATGCGGCGCATGGCGTGCATCCGATTGCGGGGCAGGGTTTGAACCTTGGTTTGCGTGATGTCGGCGCCTTGGCCGAGGTGCTGATCCTTGCGCAGCGGCGCGGCGAAGATATTGGCGCGGCGGATGTGCTAGAGCGCTATCAGCGCTGGCGGCGGTTTGACAGCACCGCGCTGGCCTTGGGGATGGACGGGGTGAACCGTCTGTTTTCCAACGATAACCCGATCTTGCGGGCGGGCCGCGATCTGGGCTTGGGGCTGGTGGGGGCGGTGCCCAGCCTGCGGCGCGGGTTTATGCGGCAGGCAGCTGGGCTGACGGGCGAGGTGCCACGGCTGTTGCAGGGCAAAGCGATTTAGACCGCGCTACGGCTGATGGATTTGACGAAGGCCATTGCCTTCGTCACGCGCTGCCCGCTGATTTGCCCCAGCCGGTGGCCCTTAGCCACCGGCCAGCGCCCGGCCCGCCAAGCGGTAGGCACTGGCCTTTGATAGCATTTGCATCTGCGATTTGCCTGCAAGCTGCCCGCATGAACGGGAAAACGCGGGTCGCGTTTTCTGATCCGCCCAAAGCACAGGCGTCTAATCTAGCGCCCGCGCCTCTGACACCAGCATGATCGGGATGCCGTCACGGATCGGAAAGGCAAGCTTGGCGGGTTTCGAGATCAGCTCGGATTTCTCGGCGTCATAACTTAGCACCGCTTGGGTGACGGGACAGATCAGCGCCTCGAGCATGCGGCGGTCAAAGGGTTGGCTCATTGCAGCACCTCGTCATTGCCGCCCGACCGCAGCGCGAATTCCATCAGGGTCACCAGCGTCTCGCGGCGGGTGGTCAGCGAGGGCGCCTCGAGCAGGGCTTGCTTATCTTCCGAAGCCAGTGGCAGCAGCATCGATAGCGAATTGATCAGCAGCTCGGTATCCGCAGATTTGATGCCCGACCAATCCGACCCCAGATCACGCGTCGCGAAATAGCGTTTCAACAGCGCGAGGAAGGCAGGGCGATCGAAGCCTGCATCCTCTTCTTCGGCGCCCAGATCGCGGCTGAACGGCGGCCAATCCACCGTCGCACGGCGGTAGGGGGTGAAGCCCTCCAGCTCGGCACGCAACCGAAAGCGCGAGATGCCCGAAAGGGTGATCATATAGCGGCCATCCTCGGTTTCTGAAAACGAGGTGATCCGGCCAGCGCAACCAATCGCGGCCAGACGCTGTTCGCCGTTTGGCGTCTCGCGCGGTTGGATCATGCCGATCAAACGCGAAGGCGTCTTAAAGCAATCCTCCAGCATCGCCAGATAGCGCGGCTCGAAAATATGCAGTGGCAACCGGGCGCGCGGCAACAGCAGCGCGCCGGTCAGAGGAAAGATCGCAATGGTGTCGGGCAGGTCGGTATGTTTCATCATGCCCTGTAAGTTAGATCGGTTTTGCGGTTTTGCGAGGGGTCAAACAAAGATCATCGACGACAGTTTACGCCGACCTGCCAGCACCAGCGGATCGGTTGGTTTTAGCGCTTCAAAGATAGTGAACAGCTGTTTACGCGCGGCATTGTCGTTCCAATCGCGGTCAAGCTTGAACAGATCCAACAGCGTCGAGATCGCTTCTTCGGTCTGATCGTTGGCCAAAAGGGCTGCGGCAAGATCAAACAGGGTTTGGCGGTTGGCAGGATCAGCCGCCAGTGCGGCGCGCAGATCATCGACCGGACCGGCTGAGGCCGCTTGCCGCGCAAGCGCCAGCTGCGCCCGCGTTGCCTCGACCTCTTTGGCGGTGGCAAGCCCGTCTGGTGCAGTGGTGATCAAGGTTTCGGCCAGATCAAGCCGATCTGCCGCCAGATGCGACCGGATCATGCCCGCATAGGCCAAGGCATTGCCGGGCTCTTCCTCTAGAACGGCGGTGAAGGTTTCCAGCGCGTCGTCAAACGCACCTTCGGCCAACATTGACTCTGCGGCCTCGATCGCATCGGCAAGACCGTTGTCAGGCGCTGGGCCAAGCGCTGCAAGTTTTTCGACAAAGCGTTTGATGTCGGAAGGCGCAATATTGCCTTGAAAGCCATCGACCGGCTGGCCTTTGTGAAAGGCGTAAACGGTTGGAATCGATTGAATGCGCAATTGGCCTGCAAGCGCCTGATTCTCGTCGACGTTGATCTTGACCATTTTTACCGCCCCTTTGGCGGCGGTGACGGCGGCTTCAAGCGCTGGCCCAAGGGTTTTGCAGGGGCCACACCAAGGCGCCCAGAAATCCACGATCACCGGCGTGGTGTCCGAGGGCGCAATGACATCCTCCATAAAGGTGATCTCGGACCCGTCTTTTATCAGATCCGTGGCGGCAGCGGGTTTCGGTGCAGTTATGCCGAACATAATGGCCTCATCTTTCAGGCAAAGGGTTGCCATATATATGGGCAAGCGGCGGCCAAAGGGGAAGGGGCTTGCGGGCGATTCCTGACGCGTTAGGCTTATGGTGCACATCAGGAGGGGCTGCGATGGCTGTGATACTGTGTTTTGGCGATAGCAACACGCATGGCACGCCGCCGATTACAGATCTTGGGCGCTATGCGCGCTTTGGCCGAGGTCAGCGTTGGCCTAGTCTTTTGACCGGGCATGAGGTGATTGAAGAGGGCCTGCCCGGTCGCACTGCGATGTATGACGATCCGGTGATGGGCGCGCATATGAATGGGCAGGCTGGGCTGAAAATTGCGCTGGAAAGCCACGGTCCGATTGATGTTTTGCTGCTGATGCTGGGCACCAATGACGTCAAGGCGCGCTTTACCTCGACACCCGAGCAGGTGGTCGGCGGCATTGCCAGCCTGCTTGACATCGCCCAGCATCGCCTGATGCAAGAGCGGCACGGCGGCTTTCAGACCCTGCTGATCTGCCCGCCGCCCGTGGTCGAGGTTGGCCCGATCCGGCACGAGTTTTGGGGTGGGACTGCGCGCTCTGCAGCGCTTGCGCCGATGTATCAGGCCCTGGCCGCGGCCCGCGGCATTGGCTTTTTGGATGCGGGGGCGGTGATTGCTGTCAGCCCTATTGACGGGGTGCATTTTGGCATTGAAGAACATGCAAAGCTGGCAGTGGCTATAAAAGAAAAAATTGAGACCCTTATTTAAATTCGAAAAATTTTCTATAATTTTTGTAGACAAAGTTTTATTTTCGGCTTTTGCCATGATTCAGATCGCTTTTACTTGGCTCGATGGTTTTGGGCTGCTACTGATCGCCCATATTTTTATCTAAAGGACTTAGGCGGATGCAGATTGAACAGACCGCGCTAGAGGGCGTGATGATTTTGACGCCAAAGCGTTTTGGCGATGATCGCGGCTGGTTCAGCGAAACATGGAATGCAGACACGATGGCGCAGGCGGGGCTGGGGCTTGGCTTTGTGCAGGACAATCATTCGATGTCGGCTGCGGTCGGCACCCTGCGCGGGCTGCATTATCAGGCGCCGCCACGGGCGCAGGATAAGCTGGTGCGCTGCACGGCGGGGGTGATTTTCGATGTGGCCGTCGATTTTCGTCGCGGTTCGCCGACCTTTGCACATTGGGTTGGGGTCGAGCTTTCGGCACAAAACGGTCGGCAGTTGCTTGTTCCCAAAGGCTTTTTGCACGGTTTTGTCACCCGCGCCGCCAATACCGAAGTCCAGTATAAATGCACCGACCTTTATGCCCCCGATTGTGATGGGGCGGTGCGTTGGGATGACCCCCAGATTGGCATTGACTGGGGCGTCACATCGCCCTTGCTGTCGGCCAAGGATGCAGCGGCACCTTTGCTCTGCGATCTATCCTCGCCTTTTGAATGGAGTGTTGCGTGAAGATTTTGGTAACAGGGGGCGCGGGCTTTATTGGTTCGGCCGTGGTGCGGCTTGCGGTTTCGCGTGGGCATGAGGTGGTTAATCTGGACGCGCTGACCTATGCGGCCTGTCTGGAAAACGTGGCCGAAGCGGCGCAATCTAATCTTTACAGCTTTGAGCAGGCCGATATTCGTGACCGTGCGCGGCTGGATGAGGTTTTTGCCACTCACCGCCCTGATGTCGTGATGCATCTTGCCGCCGAAAGCCATGTCGATCGCAGTATCGACGGGCCGGGTGAGTTTATTCTGACCAATATCAACGGCACCTATAGCATGCTCGAGGCCGCGCGCGCCTATTGGGAGGCTGCCGGCCGGCCAGCTGATTTCCGCTTTCACCACATCAGCACCGATGAGGTTTTTGGCTCGCTTGGCGCAGAGGGTCAGTTTACCGAGACCACGGCCTATGATCCGCGCAGCCCCTATTCGGCCAGCAAGGCTGCAAGTGACCATCTGGTGCGGGCTTGGCATGAAACCTATGGCCTGCCGGTGGTTCTGACCAATTGTTCAAACAACTACGGCCCTTATCATTTCCCCGAAAAGCTGATCCCCGTGGTGATTTTGAACGCATTGGCGGGCAAGCCGCTGCCGATCTATGGTGACGGATCGAACGTGCGCGATTGGCTTTATGTAGAAGATCACGCCGACGCTCTTTTGTTGGTGGTGGAAAAGGGCGTGCTTGGCCGCAGCTATAATATCGGTGGCGAAAACGAGCGCAGCAATCTGCAACTGGTGCAGACGCTTTGCGAGATTTTGGATTCGAAACGGCCCAAGCCCGTTGGGTCTTATGCCGATCAGATCACCTTTGTCACCGATCGTCCTGGCCATGATGCCCGCTATGCCATTGATCCGACACGCATTCGTGAAGAATTAGGCTGGCGGCCTTCGGTAACGGTCGAGCAGGGGCTTGAGAAAACCGTGCAATGGTATCTGGACAACGAGGCCTGGTGGCGGCCCTTGCAGGCGCGGCAGGGCGTCGGGCAACGGCTGGGTGTCAAAGCATGAGGGTGCTGGTTTTTGGCCAAACCGGGCAAGTCGCGCGCGAATTGGCGCGGCGGCTGCCAGCGGGTGTTGTGGCTGAATTTCTGGGCCGCGATCAGGCAGATTTATCTGACCCGCAGGCTTGCGCCGCCGCCATTGCCGCGCGAGATATCGACGTTGTGATCAATGCCGCGGCCTGGACGGCGGTTGATCGCGCCGAGTCGGAAGAACCGGCGGCTTTGCTGGTGAATGGTGCTGCCCCTACGGCGATGGCACAGGCCTGTGCGGCCAAGGGCGTCGCTTTTGTGCATATCTCGACCGATTACGTTTTTGATGGCGCGGGCGATCAGCCCTTTGCGGCAGATCATCCGGTGGCCCCCTTGGGGGCTTATGGCCGCACCAAGCTTGCGGGCGAGGCCGGTGTGCAGGCGGCGGGCGGGCGCTTTGCGATTCTGCGCACCTCTTGGGTTGTCTCGGCGCATGGCGCGAATTTCGTCAAGACCATGCTGCGGCTGGGGGCCGAGCGTGATCAGCTGAACGTGGTCGCCGATCAGATTGGCGGGCCGACAACAGCGGCAGATATTGCCGATGCGCTTTACCAGATCGCGGCAGGGCTGCTGGCGGGTCAGCCAGGCGGGATCTTGCAGTTTTCGGGCGCGCCGGATGTATCTTGGGCCGATTTCGCGCGCGAGATCATGGCGCAGGCGGGGCTTGGCTGTGCTGTGGCGGATATCGCGTCCAGCGCCTATCCAACGCCCGCCAAACGGCCGCAGAATTCGCGGATGGATTGCAGCGGTTTGGCGGCTTTTGGCATCACACGGCCCGATTGGCGTGTGGGTTTAACAAGTATTATCAGGGAGTTGAAGTCATGAATCGCAAGGGCATCATTCTGGCAGGTGGGTCGGGCACGCGGCTTTGGCCGATCACTATGGGCGTATCAAAGCAGCTGTTGCCGATCTATGACAAGCCGATGATCTACTATCCGTTGTCGGTTCTGATGCTGGGCGGCATCCGCGAGATTGCCATCATCACCACCCCAGATGATCAAGCGCAGTTCCAACGCTTGCTTGGCGATGGCAGTGCTTGGGGCATCAGCCTGACCTATATCGTGCAGCCCTCGCCGGATGGTTTGGCGCAGGCCTATCTGCTGGCGCGCGATTTTCTGGCAGGCGCACCAAGCGTTCTGGTCTTGGGCGACAACATCTTTTTTGGCCACGGCCTGCCCGAGATTTTGGCAAATGCTGATGCAAAACTTGTCGGTGGCACGGTGTTCGGCTATCGGGTGTCGGACCCAGAGCGCTATGGCGTGGTAGACTTTGACGTCGCAGGCAAAGTGCGCGCGATCATTGAAAAGCCCGAAGTGCCGCCGTCGAACTATGCGGTGACGGGGCTTTATTATCTGGATGGCCGCGCGCCGGATCTGGCAGAGCAGGTCAAACCCTCGCCGCGCGGCGAGTTGGAAATCGCCGATCTGCTAGAGTTATACCGCGCCGAGGGCAGCTTGACAGTTGAAAAGATGGGCCGCGGCTTTGCTTGGCTGGATACCGGCACCCACGGCAGCCTGCTTGATGCCGGCAATTTCGTCCGAACCCTGACGCTGCGCCAAGGCATGCAGGTCGGTTGCCCGGATGAGATCAGCTATCGCGCGGGGTGGATAGATAAAGCCGCCCTTGCGGTGCGGGCGGCTTTGTTCCAGAAAAACGACTATGGCCGCTATTTGCAAAGCATTGTCACCGAAGACAGTAAAACTGCCTGAATGTGACTATATGTTCACGCTGCCAAAGCAGGACGTTTGATCTGCGGCGCGGCTTCTATAACCAAGGGGCGCAGGCCTGCACCGCCTGCGTCAATCACCTCGAAAAACTGGATGCGCATACGCGGCTCCCAGAAATCATTGATATGGCTTGCCAGCAGATCGACGCCTTCGGCATGCGGCTTTGATTCCATGAACTTGGCGATCTGATTTGCCATATAGATCAGCTTGGCGTGCGGGCCTTCGTGGTGCGAATTAAGCGACATCTGCGTTCTCCTGCGTGATGCGGTCGATGTGGGTATAGGCCTCGAAGCGGTCTGCGCGCGCTAGGGCGATCAGGGTTATTCCGGCATCTTCGGCAAGCTGAACGGCATGGGCGGTTGGGGCCGAGACTGCGATTAAAATCTGCGCACCAAAGGCCGCGACCTTTTGCACCATGTCAATGGAAACGCGGCTGGTCAGCACCACCGCCCCTTGTGGCTGCGGATCACGGCAAAGCGCGCCGATCAGCTTGTCCAGCGCGTTATGGCGGCCGACATCTTCGCGGGTCATCCGCAAGTGGCCGGACCAAAACCCCGCCGCATGCACGGCGCGGGTGGCGTCATGCAGCGGTTGCGCCAATGGCAGGTCTGCCACCGCCGCCATGATCTGCGAGGGGGTCATATGGAACCCCGTTTGCGGCACTTTGGTCACTTTGCGCAGCGCCTCTTCCAGACTGTCGATGCCGCAAAGACCGCAGCCAACCGGCCCTGCCATGGTGCGCCGCCGCTTGGCCAGACGGGCCTCGGCATCGTCACTGAGCCAGATTTGCACATCCAGCCCCAGCGGGGTTTCAACCACCTCAAGGCTTTGAATTTCCTCGGGTCTTGCGATGCCTTCGGTCAGGGCAAAGCCATAGGCAAAGTCCTGCAGATCGGCGGGCGTGGCCATCATCACCGCTTGGGTCGATCCGTTGAACGACAGCGCAATCGCAACCTCCTCTGGCAGCACGCGGCTGCCAGAGCCAGCGCCCGCCCCGAAGGACAGGCGAGAAAGGTTGCGCTGCGTCATCATTCCGCCGCTGCGATCCGGCGCGACTGGGCGGCTTGGGCGTTATAGTCTTCCTGCCATTCGGTCGGGCCATTCGAGGGCGCAACCTGCACCGCCGTGACCTTATATTCTGGGCAGTTGGTGGCCCAATCCGAATAATCGGTCGTAATGACGTTTGCCTGCGTATCCGGGTGGTGGAAGGTGGTGTAAACCACGCCCGGATTAACCCGATCTGTCAGCGTCGCGCGCAGGGTGGTCTCGCCCGAACGGCTGGCAAGGCGGACGAAATCACCGTCTTTGATGCCACGGGTTTCGGCGTCATGCGGGTGGATTTCCAGCAAATCCTGATCGTGCCACACCACGTTATTGGTGCGCCGTGTTTGCGCGCCGACGTTATATTGCGACAAAATCCGCCCCGTGGTCAGCAACAGCGGGAAGCGTGGGCCAGTTTTCTCATCCGTTGCCACATATTCGGTGTTGATGAACTTGCCCTTGCCGCGCACAAAACCGTCGACATGCATCAAAGGCGTGCCATTTGGTGCCTTTTCGTTGCAAGGCCATTGTACCGAGCCTTTTTCTTCCAGCAAATCGTAGGTGACACCCGCAAACGATGGCGTGGTCATCGCGATTTCATCCATGATTTGCGAAGGATGCGTATAGGTCCAGTTCGCGCCCATCGCATTCGCCAGCATTTGGGTGACTTCCCAATCGGCATAGCCATTGCGCGGGGCCATGACTTTGCGCACGCGGTTGATGCGACGCTCGGCATTTGTGAACGTTCCTTCCTTTTCAAGGAAGGTCGAGCCGGGCAGGAAGACATGGGCGTAGTTCGCGGTCTCGTTCAAGAACAGATCATGCACGATCACGCATTCCATCGCAGCCAAACCGGCGGCGACATGCTTGGTGTCGGGGTCCGATTGCAGGATGTCTTCGCCTTGGCAATAAAGCCCTTTGAAGGTGCCCTCGACAGCGGCATCCAGCATGTTTGGAATCCGCAGGCCGGGTTCGTCATCAATCTTGACGCCCCAGACCTTTTCAAAGATGTCGCGCACCGCTTCACCTTTGACATGGCGATAGCCCGGCAGCTCGTGTGGGAACGACCCCATATCGCAGGAACCCTGCACGTTGTTCTGGCCACGCAGCGGGTTCACACCAACGCCAGGACGACCGATGTTGCCAGTCATCATCGCAAGGTTGGCGATGCCCAGAACGGTGGTCGAACCTTGGGAATGTTCCGTAACACCAAGGCCATAGTAGATCGAGCCATTGCCACCCAAAGCGTAAAGACGGGCAGCTGCGCGCAGCTCTGCGGCGTCAACGCCGGTCAGCAGCTGCACCGCTTCGGGCGAGTTTTGCGGTTGGCTGACAAATTCGGCGTAGTCTTGGAATTCATCCCAATCGCAGCGGTCGCGAATAAAGGCCTCGTTGAACAGGCCTTCGGTGACGATGGTATGCGCCAGCGCTGTCACCACGGCGACGTTGGTGCCAGGGGTCAGGGCAAGGTGATGCTGCGCTTTGATATGAGCGCTTTGCACGATATCGGTGCGGCGCGGGTCAACCACGATCAGCTTGGCCCCCTTGCGCAGGCGCTTTTTCAAGCGGCTGGCAAAGACGGGGTGGCCGTCTGTTGGGTTGGCGCCAATGATCAGAACAACATCGGTTTCTTCTACCGAATCAAAGTCTTGGGTGCCTGCCGAGGTGCCAAGCGTCTGGCCAAGGCCATAGCCGGTGGGCGAATGACAAACCCGTGCGCAGGTATCCGTATTATTGTTCATAAACACAGCGCGCGTCAGCTTTTGCACCAGATAGGCTTCTTCATTGGTGCAGCGCGACGAAGTGATTACCCCCACCGAATGGCGGCCATGCTTTTCAATAAGCCCACCCATCCGCTTGGCGGTAAAGGCCATCGCCTCGTCCCAAGACACTTCTTGCCACGGGTCGTTGATGCTGTCGCGGATCATCGGGTTCAGGATGCGGTCTTTGTGGCTGGCATAGCCATAGGCAAAGCGGCCCTTGACGCAGGAATGGCCGCGGTTGGCCTTGCCGTGCTTGTAGGGCACCATGCGCACCAACTCGTCACCGCGCATTTCGGCCTTGAACGAACAGCCAACGCCGCAATAAGCGCAGGTGGTGATGACTGAGCGTTCTGGCGTGCCGATCTCGATGATCGACTTTTCTTGCAGCGTTGCGGTCGGGCAGGCCGCAACGCAAGCGCCGCAGGACACGCAATCTGACGACAGCGCATCGTCGGTTTTGGCGCCAAAAGACACCCGCGAGTCAAAGCCGCGGCCTTCGATGGTCAGCGCGAAAGTGCCCTGCACCTCTTCGCAGGCGCGCACGCAGCGCGAACAGACGATACATTTCTGTGGATCATAGCTGAAATAGGGGTTGGAATCGTCGCGCGGGATATAGTGCGGATTGGCCTCGCCTGAAGTGTTTTTCACCTTGAAATGCGTCTCGATCGCCTCGTAGCGCACATCGCGCAGGCCGACAGCACCCGCCATATCCTGCAATTCGCAATCGCCATTGGCCGAACAGGTCAGACAATCCAGCGGGTGATCCGAGATATAAAGCTCCATCACGCCACGGCGCAATTGCTTCAGCTTGGCGTTTTGGGTTTTCACTTTAAGGCCGGGGGCAACCGGGGTGGTGCAAGACGCGGGCGTGCCGTTGCGTCCCTCGATCTCGACCAGACAGAGCCGGCAGGAGCCAAAGGCGTCAACCGAATCAGTGGCGCAAAGTTTTGGCACCGAAATGCCCAGTTCAGCCGCAGCCCGCATGATCGAGGTGCCCTCGGGCACGGTCACGTCAAAGCCGTCGATGGTCAATGTGACCATTTGTTTGGATTTCGAGGCAGGTGTGCCGAAATCGCGATCAGGGATGATGAAGTCTTTCATTCTGCGGCTTCCTTCATGGCGTTGAAGTCATCAGGGAAATGGGTCAGTGCAGACAAAACGGGATAGGGGGTAAAGCCGCCCAGCGCGCAAAGTGACCCGGATTTCATGGTGTTACACAGATCGGTCAGCAGCGGGATAGCCGCCGCATCGCCCTTCGCGATCCGGTCGATGGTTTCGGTGCCGCGCACGGCACCAATGCGGCAAGGCGTGCATTTGCCACAGGATTCAATCGCGCAGAATTCCATCGCAAAGCGGGCCTGCGACAGCATATCGGCAGAGTCGTCGAAAACGGTCAGGCCAGCGTGGCCAATCAGACCTTCTTTGCCAGCGAATTCTTCGTAGCCAAACGGCGTGTCAAACAGCGCGCGCGGGAAATAGGCCCCAAGCGGCCCGCCAACCTGAACCGCCTTTACCGGCCGCCCCGAAGCCGTGCCACCTGCGATTGTGTCAACGATTTCCCCCAAGGACAGGCCAAAGGCAATCTCGTAAAGACCGCCGAATTTGACGTTGCCCGCGATTTGCAGCGGGATGGTGCCACGCGAGCGGCCAAGACCGAAATTCTTGTAATGCTCGGCACCTTTTTCAAAGATCACCGGCACAGAGGCCAGCGAGATCACGTTGTTCACAACCGTCGGCTTACCCATAAAGCCTTCGAGTGCGGGCAGCGGCGGTTTAGCGCGCACGACGCCGCGTTTGCCTTCAAGGCTGTTCAGCAGGCTGGTTTCTTCACCGCAAACATAGGCACCAGCCCCGACGCGGATTTCGATGTCAAACGCATGGCCCGAACCCATAACCGAAGCGCCAAGCACGCCTTCGGCCTGTGCCAGAACTACGGCTTTTTGCATTACATCAATCGCAATGGGATATTCTGACCGGATATAGACAAAGCCCTTGGTCGCCCCCGTGGCCAGACCTGCGATGATCATGCCTTCGATCAGGGTCAGTGGGTCGCCTTCCATCAGCATGCGGTCGGCAAAGGTAGCACTGTCGCCCTCATCTGCGTTGCAGACGATATATTTGCGGTCGGCCTGCGCATCGGAAACGGTTTTCCATTTGATGCCGGTTGGAAAGCCCGCGCCGCCACGACCGCGCAGGCCAGAATTGGTCACCTCGGCCACAATCTCGGCTTTGGCCATCGCCAGCGCGCGGGTCAGGCCGGTAAGCCCGCCTTGGGCGCGGTAATCGGCCATCGACAACGGGTCAATCACCCCGACACGAGCAAAAGTCAGGCGGTTCTGCGCCCGCATCCACGGCAGATCATCGGTCAGGCCAAGCGCCTTTGGGTGGGCGGCCAGATCGCCAAAAAGGGCGGGCACATCGGCCAGGGTCAGCGGCCCAAAGGCCATCCGGCCTGCAGGGGTTTCAACTTCGGCCATTGGTTCAAGAAACACCATGCCGCGCGAACCGTTGCGTACAAGTTCAAGCGCGATGCCTTTGGCTTTTGCATGCAGATGGATCGCTTGGGCGATTTCGTCAGCGCCAAGAGCCACCGCAGCCGAATCGAGGGGAAGGTAAAGCTTCATTTGATGTCCCCAATGATGGCGTCGATACGGGCTTCGTCGAGGCGGCCAATCAGCTTGCCGTCCAGCATCGCCGCAGGGCCACAGGCGCAAAGGCCAAGGCAAAAGATCGGGTCAAGCGTGACTGCGCCATCGGCAGAGGTTTCGTGCCAATCCAGCCCCAACGCCTTTTGCGCATGGGCTGCCACCCGGTCGCCGCCCATGGCCTGGCAGGCCTCGGCACGGCAGAGTTTCAGCACATGCCGACCCGCCGGCTTTTCGCGGAAATCATGGTAAAAGCTCATCACGCCATGCGCCTCGGCGCGGGTGATGTTCAGATCCTTGGCGATGATCGGCAGAGCCTCGGGCGGAACATAGCCGAAATCGGCTTGCACGGCATGCAGGATCGGCAAAAGCGAACCCTCCATGTCCTTGTGCGCATAGAGAATTTCTTCGAGGCGGGCAGAAAGAGTAGCGGAATCGAGCATATGACGGCCTTTTGCTAGCTTACTTGCTAAATACGCCGTTTGATAGCGATATCAATATAGATATATCGTTAGTCGATAGGCCCGTTCTATCGATTGAGCCGTGAAGACAGCCGCGCGGCCTCGTCCAGCAGGGCTTGCAGCACCGGGGTTTGCGGCTCGCGCTTTGCGGTGATCAGGCCGACAAGATGCTCGGCCTCGGGGTCCACGATCGGAATGGCGACCAGATCGCCCGAGCCTATGAACATTTCCGCCAGCTTTTTCGGCACCACCGAAGACCAGCGCCCCGATTTGACATGGGCAATCAGCGCGATTGTTGAATTGCTTTCCACCGTGGCCGCCACGCGCAGACCTGCTTCGGCCATATGCGTGTTGATGATGCGGCGGTTTTGCATATCGCCGGTCAGCAGGCACAGGGGTTCTGCGACCAGATCAGACCATCTGACCCTTGCGGCCTTGGCAAGCGGCGCGTTTGGCGCGCAGAGAAAGCGGTAGAATTCGCTGTAAAGCGGCGCCTGCGCGACACGGCCCAAGGGTTCATTATCCAGATAGGTGATGCCTGCATCGAGTTCGAGGTTTTCAATGCCTGTCAGAATCTCGGCCGAGGTGCGCGACAGGATGGTGACGCGCATATTGGGATGACGCGCGGTGAAAGGCGTGGTGAGATCGGCGATCATCGGCAGGGCGGTGGGGATGACTCCAATGCGCAGATTGCCCGAGAGGCCGGAGTGCACGGTGCGCATCTCGTCGCGCATCGCGCGCATGTCGCCGACAATGCGGCGGGCCCAATCCAACACCCGCAGGCCTTCTGGGGTGAGACCCTGAAACCGCGAGCCGCGAAATACCAATTGCACGCCAAGCTGGTCTTCCAACTGCCGGATCGCTGAGGACAGGCTGGGCTGGGTGACGCCGCAAACCTCTGCCGCGCGGCCAAAGTGACGCTCGGCGGCTAGGGCAATGAACATTTCCAATTTGTCGATCATGGCGCAAGGGTGGCGGGTATTTTCTGCCGTTGCAAGGTGGGGGTGGGGCGGAGGAGCCTCCGGCGGGGATATTTATGCCAAGATGAAAGCGCGGGCGTTGTTAGTTTTGTGAGGAGCGCTTAGATTGTGACGATGAAAAGATTTATTCCCTTTATGAAGAAAGACCCCGTGGTGCCGGTGATCCGGCTGTCGGGGGCGATTGGCAGCGGGCGCGCTGGTATGAGCGACGCGGGGCTGGCGCCGGTGATTGAAAAGGCTTTCAAGATGAAGCCTGCCGCGGTGGCGCTGGTGATCAATTCGCCGGGCGGCTCGCCGGTGCAATCAAGCCTGATTGCGGCGCGGATTCGGCGTTTGGCGCAGGAGCATCAGGTGCCGGTGCATGCCTTTGTTGAGGATGTGGCGGCAAGTGGTGGCTATTGGCTTGCCTGTGCTGCGGATGAGATTTGGGTGGATGGCGCGTCTTTGGTCGGGTCGATCGGGGTGATTTTTGCCTCTTTCGGATTTAGCGAGGTGATGGCGCGGCAGGGGATTGAGCGGCGGGTGGTGACGGCGGGCAAGTCGAAAAGCTTTGCCGATCCGTTTTTGCCGCAAAAGCCCGAGGATATTGAGCGGCTGCGGGCGATACAGGCGCCGATTCATCAGGCCTTTATCGACCATGTGACGGCGCGGCGCGGCAGCCGTCTGGCCGAGGCAGATCTGTTCAATGCCGATATCTGGGTGGGGCAGGCGGCGGTCGATTTGGGGCTTGTGGATGGGGTGGCGCATCTGGTGCCGAAACTGCGCAGTCTTTACGGTGAAAAGCTGCGGCTGCTGCCTTTGGGGCAAAGGCGGTCGCTGATCAGCCGGCTGGGGCTGAATGTTGCGCAAGAAGCGCTGGCAACCCTGGAGGAGCGTGCCCTTTGGGCGCGGTTTGGGCTTTAGATGGTTAAGGCGGTTCTGTTTTTTCTGTTGATCATGGTGGCGATTGCCATGGTCGGCAATGCGATGTTCCCTGGATCCGTGGGGCGCAGTCTGCGCAAAAAGCTTGGCGTGAAGGGCCCCCCTGTTTGCAAGGCTTGTGGGCGCTATATCATCGGCTCGAAGGGCTGTGATTGCAAAAAGGGCGGATGATGCGGGCTTTGGTGACGGGGGGCGGCAAACGCTTGGGGCGCGAGATGGCGCTGTATTTGGCGCGGCGCGGCTATGATGTGGCGGTGCATTTTGCGTCAAGCCGGGCCGAGGCCGAAGCGGTGGTTGCCGAGATTACCACGATGGGGCGGCGCGCGGTGGCATTGCGCGCCGATCTTTTGGTCGAAGCGCAGGTTGAAAAGCTGATTGCGACGGCGGTTCAGGGATTGGGCGGGCCGCTGACGGTCTTGATCAACAATGCATCGATCTTTGAATATGACAATATCCACACCGCCAGCCGGAAAAGCTGGGATCGCCATATCGAGAGCAATCTGCGTGCACCTTTTGTGCTGACGCAGGATTTTGCGGCACAGGTGCCCGCGGCTGGGCGCGATGCGGCGGGCGAGATCGTGGCCTCGGGGTTGGTGGTGAATATGATTGATCAGCGGGTGTTAAAGCTGACACCGGAATTCATGAGCTATACTTTGGCCAAGATGGGGCTTTGGGCGCTGACGCAAACTGCAGCGCAGGCCTTGGCGCCGCAGGTTCGGGTCAATGCCATTGGGCCGGGGCCGACGCTGCAGGGCGCGCGCCAGAGTGCGGCGCATTTTGGCGCGCAGCGCGCGGCGACGGTGCTGAACCGCGGGGCGAATCCTGCAGATATTACCGCAGCCTTGGGTTTTTTCCTCGAATCCGTAGCGGTGACAGGGCAGTTGATTGCGGTCGATGGCGGCCAACATTTGGCCTGGCAAACCCCTGATGTTTTGGGTGTGGAATAGCGTTTCGGGCTTTGATGTCTCTGAGTTGTGCACTTTTTACAGTTTGTTCACGAAGCTGTCAGAAAAGCCGTTATTTTTCAGGGTGCTAGCGACTATACTAATTATAAATTGTTTAATATCAATGACTTGATATTATGCCTAAAAAATGTGCAAATCCTTGAAGCAGGTGAAAAACAAGGTGAAATCGGCGTTATCAAAATCTTATCCGCCAAGTTATCCACAGAAAAAGTGGACAGATTTAGCCTTGCCACCCTGTCTTGATCATTGCAGCCAGAGGTAGAATCATCGACCCGCAGAGACTGTTCGAAAGATGAATGAAAAGACACAAACCGGCCAAGAGATTATTCAGGGCTATTTAAAGCTTTTGGATGGCTCGCCTGGGGTCTACCGGATGCTGAATGCGGCCTCTGAGGTGCTGTATGTCGGCAAGGCGCGTAATCTGCGGGCGCGGGTTTCGAACTATGCGCGGGCCTCTGGGCATTCGGCGCGGATCGCGCGGATGATTTCGGAAACCGCCTCGATGATGTTTCTGACGACGCGCACTGAAACCGAGGCGCTGCTGCTGGAGCAGAACCTGATCAAGCAGTTGAAGCCGCGCTATAATGTGCTGTTGCGCGACGACAAATCCTTTCCCAATATTCTGATCAGCCGCGAGCATGCCTTTCCGCAACTGAAAAAGCATCGCGGCAAGCGCAGTGAAAAGGGGTCGTATTTTGGTCCCTTTGCCAGCGCGGGCGCGGTGAATCGCACATTGAACCAGCTGCAAAAGGTATTCCTTTTGCGCAATTGCAGCGATGCGATGTTTGAAAGCCGCACCCGGCCTTGTTTGCAATATCAGATCAAGCGCTGTGCAGCACCCTGCACCGGACGGATCGACCTTGCGGGCTATGCCGGGCTGGTGGCGGATGCCGAGCGGTTTTTGCAGGGCAAGACCACGGCGGTGCAGGCCAATCTGGCGGCGGAAATGGGGGCAGCCTCCGAGGCGATGGAGTTTGAACGCGCCGCAGCCCTGCGCGACCGGATCAAGGCGCTGACACAGGTGCAGCAGTCGCAGGGCATCAATCCGGCGCGGGTGGCCGAAGCCGATGTGGTGGCGCTGCATCTGGAGGGCGGGCAGGCCTGCGTGCAGCTGTTCTTTATTCGCGCCAACCAAAGCTGGGGCAACCGCGATTTCTATCCGCGCACCGGGGCCGGGGCAGAGGAGGCGGAAATTTTGGAGGCGTTTTTGGCGCAGTTCTATGACGATAAGGAACCGCCAAAGCTGATCTTGTTAAGCCATGCGATCGAGAATGAGGATCTGATCGTTGATCTGCTGTCGGAACGCGCCGGGCGCAGGGTTGAAGTGGCGGTGCCGCAGCGCGGCGAGAAGGCCGAGCTGGTGGAAAACGCGCGGCGCAATGCGCGCGAGAGCCTTGCGCGCAAGATGGCAGAGGGGGCGACGCAGAACAAGCTGTTGGCGGGGCTGGCCGAGGCTTTTGATCTGGACGCGCCGCCGACGCGGATCGAGGTTTATGACAACGCCCATATCCAAGGATCGGATGCGGTGGGCGGCATGATTGTCGCCGGAGCCGAGGGATTTTTGAAATCGCAGTATCGCAAGTTTAACATCAAATCCGCAGCCGGTGCCAATTCGGACGATTTTGGCATGATGCGCGAGGTGATGACGCGGCGGTTCGAGCGGTTGCTGAAAGAAGACCCGGATCGCAGCAGTGGCGCCTGGCCGGATTTGCTGTTGATCGATGGCGGTGCTGGGCAGGTTTCGGCGGTGGCGAGAATTTTGGCCGAGCTGGGTGTTGACGATATTGCCATGGTCGGCGTTGCCAAGGGGCTGGACCGGGATGCGGGTAAGGAAGAGTTCTATCGTATCGGGCTGCCAGTGATGGCCTTGCAGCGCAATGATCCGGTTTTGTATTTCATTCAGCGCTTGCGCGACGAGGCGCACCGTTGGGCCAATGGCGCGCATCGTGCCAAGCGGGCCAAAGCGGTTTCGGTGACGCCGCTGGATGATGTGCCGGGGGTGGGGGCAGTGCGCAAACGCGCTTTGCTCGCGCATTTTGGCTCGGCCAAGGCGGTGTCGCGGGCGGGGGTTTCGGATCTGATGGCGGTGCCGGGGGTGTCTGCTGCGATGGCGCAGGCGATTGCCGATTTCTTTAGCACCAAGGGCTGAGGTGCAGACATGCAAACGGGGGCCAGCTTGCGCGGCCCCCGTTTAGAATTCTAGTGGCTTTACGCCGCTCAGGCTTATGCCAAAGCGAGGTTGATCGCCGACTCGCGGCCGTCACGGCCTGCTTCGATGTCGAAGGTCACTGCTTGACCGTCGTTCAGCTGACGGATGCCAGCGCGCTCCATTGCGGAGATGTGAACGAACACGTCCTTGTTGCCGTTTGCTGGTGCGATAAAGCCGAAGCCTTTGGTTGCGTTAAACCATTTCACGGTGCCATTAGCCATCGTGTGTCTCCTAAGTTTGGTATGCCATCCGCGGAATGCGATGACGTGGCTCAGTCGTAAAGATCGATAACTGAAGCCGTAAGGAGACAGATTTTTCGATAGATAGCGTTTCGCCCTGCCTACATGCGCCTTTTTTCGATTCGAAACAAGGGGCGGGGGGTGATTCCTTTTAGATCGGCGGTTTTTCCACATAAAAGGCTGGGGGCGCTGCCCCCGCTTCGCAGGGCGAAGCTCCCCCGGGATATTTAGGGACAGATGAAAACTTTGAGATAAGGTTTATGCAAAGCCCGCCGCAGCGGCTGCGGGCGGGCTTTGGGTTTCAGGCTTAGTCCTGGGCGCGGCCTTGGTAGGAGAGGTCTTCGGTGTTGATGACCACGCGGGTGCCGGCGCCGATATGCGGGGGCACCATGATGCGCACGCCATTGGTGGCGATGGCGGGTTTGTAAGAAGAGGAGGCGGTTTGGCCTTTGACCACCGGTTCGGTCTCGGCGATTTCGACCGTGACGCGCTGCGGCAATTCAAGGGCGATGGCGACACCGTCATAGGTTTTCAGATAGACTTTGATGCCATCGGTCAGGAAGGCTTTGTCGTCGCCGACAACATCGGGGTGCACCGCGAATTGTTCATAGGTGGTGGGTTCCATAAAGTGGAAGCCTTCGGTGTCTTCATAGAGAAAGTCGTATTCCCGCTCGTCGACGTTGGCTTTTTCCACCATTTCCGTGGTGCGCCAGCGTTCGGCGACTTTGACGCCGTCCGAGATGCGGCGCATATCGACTGAAGTGGTGGGGGTGCCTTTGCCGGGGTGGAAGTTTTCGGCTTTGAGCACGGCGTAGAGTTTGCCGTCCATCTCGACGACATTGCCTTTGCGGAGCGAGGAGGCGATGACTTTCACGTCTGTTTCCTTGTTCTTGGGAGGCCCCAAGGGTAAGGGGCGCGGATATATCGGGGTGGCTTTAGCCTATATGACGGGAAATCTCCAGATGGCTGATAAAAATAGCGCCGCGGCTTGGTGGCAGCCTGAACGGCATGTGGATCGGCGCGGGCTGCTGCTGGCGCGCAACCAGATCCAGGCGCGGATCAGGGCTTGGCTTGCAGAGCGCGATTTCATCGAGGTCGACCCTTCGGCGCTGGCGATTTCGCCGGGCAATGAGGCGCATCTGCACGGGTTTCGCACTGAGGCGATTGGCAATGACGGTCTGGGCCGGGCGATGTATCTGCACACCTCGCCCGAGTTTGCGATGAAAAAGCTGTTGGCTGCGGGCGAGCAGCGTATTGCCAGTTTCGCCCATGTCTGGCGCAACCGCGAGCGGGGGGCTTTGCACAGCCCCGAGTTTACCATGCTGGAGTGGTACAGGGTGGGCGAAAGCTATGAGGTTTTGATGGCTGATGTGGTGGCGATGTGCCGGATTGCGGGCGGCATGTTGCGGTTTCGTGGTGCGGTCTGTGACACGGGGGTGGAGCCCGAGCGGCTGACGGTGGCCGAGGCGTTTTTGCGCTATGCAGGGGTCGATCTTCTGGCGAGTATTTCGGCCGATGGTGCGGTCTCGGCATCGGTGTTGCGCGGCGAGCTTGTGCGGGTGGGGTTGCGGGTGGCCGAGGATGACACCTGGTCGGATATGTTAAGCCGTGTCTTGGGCGAGTTGGTCGAACCACATCTGGGCATCGGGCGGATCACGATTTTGGACGAATACCCCGCCGCAGAGGCTGCCTTGGCGCGGCGGCACCCAAGGGACGTGCGGGTGGCCGAACGGTTCGAGGTTTATGCCTGCGGGGTTGAATTGGCCAATGGCTTTGGCGAACTGACCGATCCGGGCGAGCAGCGGCGGCGCTTTGCGGCCGAGATGGACGAAAAGGCGCGGGTTTATGGCGAGCGCTATCCTTTGGACGAAGATTTTCTTGCGGCATTGGAGATTATGCCGGCAGCGGCGGGCATTGCGATGGGGTTTGACCGGTTGGTGATGCTGGCCACGGGAGCGCCGCGGATTGATGATGTGATCTGGACGCCGGTGCCGGGGTGAGGGGGCTTCAAATGAGCCTATCTGGGCTTTGTGGCGCACGTTAGACGCCAGCGGTTTGACGCGCGCGAATTGAACATTTTTTCGGACGAACTCCTGATCTTATAAAACAGGTTTATGTTTGAAAGAGATAATCAATGCTGGAACTTAGGCCAAATTGTGAGTGGTGCGACACCGATCTTCCGCCTGACTTCTCAGATGATCGTATCTGTTCTTACGAATGCAGTTACTGTGCTGAATGTGTTGAAAACGTGCTTTATAATGTCTGCGCAACATGTGGTGGTTCGTTCCGCGCCCGATCAGGCCTATGGCTGCGCATTCACTCAATGTGGACGCCGATCAAAGTGATGACCTGAGCTCTGGGCTGCGAGATCTGCCGCCTGCATCGCGATAGGGTCAAGACCGACACCTCGCGTCTTTCATCGCGCCAGCTTACTGCGAGGGGGGTGGGTAACGACTGATCCAGCAACTGCCTTAATTTTCGGCCTTTCGCGGCGGGGGCGCATCGGCTAGGACTTGGGCATGAGATGGTCCATTCCGAACATATTGACGGTCTTGCGTCTTTTGGCGGCCCCGGGTGTGGCTGTGATGTTTTTGTATTTCGCGCGGCCCTTGGCGGATTGGTTTGCGCTGACGCTGTTTATTCTTGCAGCGATCACCGACTATTTCGACGGCTATCTGGCGCGGCTGTGGAAGCAGGAAAGCAAGTTTGGCGCGATGATGGACCCGATTGCCGATAAGGCGATGGTGGTGATCGCGATCATGGTGCTGACGGGCTATTCGGGGATGAACCCCTGGCTGATCCTGCCTGCGACGGTTATTCTGTTTCGCGAGGTTTTCGTTTCGGGTCTGCGCGAATTCCTTGGCGCTAAGGCGGGGCTTTTGCAGGTGACCAAGCTGGCGAAATGGAAAACCACGGCGCAGATGGTGGCGATTGCGGTGCTGTTTCTGGGCACCGGCTTGGAATATCTGAACGGCGTGAAAATGCACGGCATGACGCCGGATCAATATCTGGACGCGGTTTCGGCGGGCTTGGCTGACCCTGTGCGCGCCTGTGGCAAGCGCGATTGTGCCAGCCTTGCGGGCGATGTCGGGCTTGTGCTGATGTGGCTGGCGGCGGTGCTGACCGCGATCACCGGCTTGGATTATTTCCGCAAATCGCTGCCGCATTTGAAAGACGACACATGATCGAGGTGATCTATTTTGCTTGGCTGCGCGAACGCATCGGGGTGCCGCGCGAAAGCCTGCAGACCGAGGCGCTGACGGTCGCCGATTTGGTGGCAGAGTTGAGCGCGCGCGAAGAGCGTTATGCGCTGGCCTTTGGCGATCTGGCCTCGGTTCGGGTGGCCCTGGATCAAGAGCTTGCCGATTTTGCAGCACCGCTTGCGGGCGTGCGCGAGGTGGCGTTTTTTCCGCCGATGACCGGGGGCTGAATGCGGGTTGTCGTGCAAGCCGAGGCTTTTGACGCAGGCGCAGAGCTGAACGCCTTTTCGGCGCAGGCTGCGGGCGCGGGGGCGGTGGTCAGCTTTACCGGGCTGGTGCGCGACAATGGCGGGGCGCTTTCTATGATGGAGATCGAGCATTATCCCGGCATGACTGAAAAGGCGATTGCCGCGATGATGGATCAGGCCGCCGCGCGCTGGGCGCTGCTGGATGTGCTGGTGATCCACCGCTTTGGCAGGCTGGCGGGGGCGGATCCGATCATGATGGTGGCGGTGGCGTCCAAGCATCGGGTTGATGCCTTTGAAGCCGCCGCGTTTCTGATGGATTATCTGAAATCGCGCGCGCCGTTTTGGAAGAAAGAAATCTCGGCGACGGGTGGCGCATGGGTTGCGGCACGCGACGAGGATGAGGCCGCGCTAAAGCGCTGGTAAATTCACGCAGCCTCGGTCTGCGTAAAGATTCTGTTAACCAGCCTGTGGCAAGGTTGGGGGATGGAACAAAGCCCTTTGACCTCAGTTTATTTTACGGTTGCCCTGCGTCATGCGGGCGATGATCTTTTGGTTCTGGAAATGCCGCGCCTGCGGGCGGCGATGCAGCTGACCCAGGGCGAGCTGCCCTTTGTGATGCCGGCTTGGGTGGTTTTGCCGGATCATTTGCACTGCATTTGGCAACTGCCGGCGGCGGATGCAGATTTCACAACGCGCTGGCGGCAGATCATGAGGCGGTTTGATGTCAGCTTGCCAAAAGGCCCGCGGCGGCTGGCCCAGATTATGGGTGGCGAGCGGGGGATTTGGGCGCAGGATATTCTGGCAGAACCGATTGGCTCTGCGGGTGCCATGGCGCAGCGGATGGCAGATTTGGCGCAAGACCCGGCCCGCCACGGGCTGGTCGAAGATGCCTCCGATTGGCCGTTTTCGTCCTTTGCCCGCCGGGGTAATCTGGCTTTGGCCTAACCCTTGGAAGAGCCTTGCCAAAGCGCCTAACTTTGGGCAATTTGCGCGCAAGCCGTGGCGATGGCGTCGCCACAAGGGGTTCTGGGTCTGCCTTTGACCTTCTTCGCTTGCAGGGCAACCTGCTTTCGTCCTGCACGCCGGGACCTTTCGGGGTCTTGGCTGCTGTCGGCCAGCCCCTTCTATGAGGTCTGAACCAATGACGGAACGTCCACAACAATACCGCTTTCACCAAGGCGATCGGATTTTGCCCTTTGCCGCCGAGGAATATGACGCACGCCTTGCAGGCCTGCGCGATCTGATGGAGCTGCACGGCATTGAAGCCTGCGTCTTCACCTCGATGCATAATATCGCCTATTATTCGGGGTTCTTGTATTGCTCCTTCGGGCGGCCCTACGGGTTGGTGGTGACGCCGACGCAAAGTGTCACGATTTCGGCCGGAATTGATGCAGGCCAGCCATGGCGGCGCTGCCACGGCGACAACATCACCTATACCGATTGGCAGCGCGACAATTACTGGCGCGCAATCCTGTCGGTGACCGGCGAAGGCCGGGTGATCGGCTGCGAGGCGGATCATTTGACCTTGGTGCAATCCGAAAAGCTGAACGCGTTTCTAAAGCCAAAGCGCGGCGTCGATATCTCGGCGGGCACCATGCGCCAGCGTATGACGAAATCGCAGGCCGAACTTGACATCATTCGCCATGGCGCGGGCGTGGCAGATGTCGGCGGCTTTGCCATTCGCGAAGCAGTGCGCGAAGGTGCGCGCGAGCTGGACGTGGCTATGGCCGGGCGCAACGCGATGGAGCTGGAGATCGCCAAGCGCTTTCCAGATGCCGAGTATCGCGACACTTGGGTGTGGTTTCAGTCGGGCATCAACACCGATGGCGCGCATAACCCGGTGACCAGCCGCATTTTGCAGCGCGGTGATATCCTGAGCCTGAACACCTTCCCGATGATCTCGGGCTATTACACCGCCTTGGAACGCACGATGTTCGTGGGCGAAGTTGATGCCGCCAGCCGCCGGATTTGGGAGATCAACATCGCCGCCCACGAGCTGGGCATGAGCCTTTTAAAGCCCGGCGCCTCTTGTGCCGAAGTGACGGCGCAGATCAACACCTTCTTTGAAGAGCATCAGGTGTTGAAATATCGCACCTTTGGCTATGGCCATTCCTTTGGCGTTCTCAGCCATTACTACGGCCGCGAAGCCGGGTTGGAACTGCGCGAGGATATCGACACGGTGCTGGAACCCGGCATGGTGATTTCGATGGAACCGATGCTGACGATTCCAGACGGTGAACCGGGCGCTGGCGGCTACCGCGAGCATGATATTTTGTTCATCACCGAAGATGGCAACGAAGATATCACCAAATACCCCTACGGCCCCGATTTCAACGTCGTTGGCTAAGGCAAAACCCGCTAAAACTGACCCCCGCAGGCAACTGCGGGGGCTTTTCTTTTTGCGGTATTTCAGCAGGGGTTGACGGCATGGGTTGCTGTCGCGCTAGGTGTCTAAATATTTTTCCAACCCGAGAGTCCCCTGTGCAAAACTTCCTTTTCCGCGTTTTCGGCGTTCTTTCCATCTCGATCTTGGCGGCCTGCGCTGGCCCAAAGCCGGCGGAAGAGCCGCCCGCACCCGTGGTGGTCGAGGGATATGAGGCAGTTGAAGACAACGGCTTTTTGATCGAGGCGGTCAATCCTGAACTGCTGAAAGAAGGTCGCGCCAGAACCGAGGTCGATTACGCAGGCGACGAAGCGCCCGGCACAATCGTGATCGACACCTTTTCCCGCAAACTTTATCTGGTGCAAGAGGGCGGTCGTGCCCTGCGCTATGGCGTTGCGGTTGGGCGCGAAGGTCTGGGCTTTCGCGGCACAGGGGTGATTTCGCGCAAGGTCGAATGGCCGTCTTGGCAGCCGACGCAGAACATGCTGACCTCGCGGCCCGATCTTTATGCCGAATATGCAGGCGGGATGAAGGGCGGTTTGGACAATCCTTTGGGCGCGCGGGCGATGTATTTGTATCGCGATGGCCGTGACACCTATTTCCGCATTCATGGCACTATTCAGAACGAATCGATCGGCCATGCCACCTCGGCGGGCTGTATCCGGCTGTTCAACCAAGACGCCATCGACCTTTATGATCGCACCCGCATGGGGGCCAAAGTAAAGGTGCGCAGCTTGGAAGAAAGCCTTGCCAGCGATGGCCCGCAGATGGATGACGCTTGGGGCCGTGCTGTGCCAGATACGCCAGAAAACGTGGCGCAAAAGGAAATCGATTTGCAAACAATCTCGGCCCAAGAGGCCGCTAAAGCCGAGGCGGAAGCCGCCGCCGCTGCCGAAGCCGAAAAAGCTGCAGCCAAGGCCGAAAAAAAGCGTCTGGCACGCTGCCGTAACAAAGGCATCAGCGTTGACGATTGCCCGTTTGAACAGAGCTGATCACAGGCTTGCACCGCTTCAGGCGGCCCCGCCTTATCGCGGGGCCGTTTTGCTTTAGGATCGGATCACATAGTCTTTCAACGTGGTTTCGACCACTTGCCAGGTGCCTGCAAACCCTGGGCGGATAATAAAACGATCACCCGCGCGCAGATGCGTCGCCTGTCCCGAGGCATCGGTCAGAATCGAGTGACCTTGGTGGATGTAGACATATTCCCATTCGGAATAAGACACTTTCCAGGTGCCGGGGGTGGATTGCCACAGGCCACAATAAAGCCCCGCGCGGTCTTCGATGTTCCAAGTGCTGTGCACCGGATCGCCCGCAATCACGGCTGCGGGGTCGGGGCGGGTGATCTCGGGCATAATATCGTCTTGGCTGACGCGCTGCAGATGGGTCATCGGCTGATCCTTTATTGGCTTTCTGTGCAGTTGGGCGCGAAGCTATGGCGCGGTCAAGCAGGATCAGCGCTGCAATGCAGCGTAACGAACTTGCTGTTAGGACGGGTCTGTGCCCATATGCTAGGCAGGATGTTAACTGCGGAGCCTGCCCCATGAGTGCAACCTCTTCGATGCGCGCGGTCCTGCCGCCAGATATTCGTGCCCGCAAAGGCCAGCTGCCTTTGGTGGTGCTGACCGCCTATACCACGCCGGGGGCGCGCTTGGTCGACGGTCATTGTGACATCGCCCTGGTCGGCGATTCGGTTGGAATGGTGCTACATGGCATGCCCAGCACTTTGGGCGTGACGATGGAGATGATGATTATGCACGGACGTGCGGTCGTCAAAGGCTTGTCAAAGGCCATGGCGGTGATCGACATGCCGTTTGGGTCTTATGAGGAAAGCCCGCAACAGGCGTTTCGCAACGCCTCCCGCTTGATGGCCGAAACCGGCGCGCCTGCGGTCAAGCTGGAAGGCGGCGTGCATATGGCTGAAACCATTGCGTTTTTAACCAAACGCGGCGTACCGGTGATGGCGCATATTGGCCTGACACCCCAAGCCGTGAACACGCTTGGCGGCTATAAGGTGGTGGGCCGCGACGACGAGGCCGCAAGCGTGATGACCGATGCGCTGGCGGTCGAGGCAGCGGGTGCCTTTTCGGTGGTGCTGGAAAAGGTCCCGATGGGGCTTGCTGGTCAGGTCACCCAGGCTCTGAGCATTCCAACCATCGGCATCGGGGCCGGGGTTGATTGCGACGGGCAGGTTCTGGTGCTGGACGATATGCTGGGCCTGTTCACCGATTTCCGACCGAAATTCGTCAAACGCTATGCCGAATTGGGTGCTTTGGCCGATCAGGCGATTGCTGATTACGCCGCAGAGGTGCGCACGCGCAGCTTTCCAGCCGCCGAGCACAGCTTTGTCGATGTGCTGAAAGGCAAGCAATCTTGACGCAGATTATTCGGACGGTGGCCGAACTGCGCGCCTTGGTGCGCGGCTGGAAAGCCGCGGGCGAGGTAGTCGGGGTGGTGCCAACCATGGGCGCGCTGCACGCAGGCCACCTTAGCCTTGCCCGCGCCGCCAAGACCGACTGCGAACGGGTGATCGTGACGATTTTTGTCAATCCAAAGCAGTTCAACAACCCTGATGATCTGACCAAATATCCCCGCACCGAAGAGGCCGATGCGGATCTTTTGCGTCCGCTTGGGGTCGACGTGATCTTTGCGCCCAGCCCGGAAGAGGTTTATCCGGCAGGCTTTGCGACAGCTGTTTCTGTGGCGGGGGTAGCGCAACCCTTGGAAGGTGCGCTGCGGCCTGGGCATTTCGACGGTGTGGCCACGGTGGTGGCCAAGTTGTTTGGCATGACGATGGCCGATCGCGGCTATTTCGGCCAGAAGGATTGGCAGCAGTTGCAAGTGGTTAAGCGGCTGGTGCGCGATCTGAATATTCCGGTCTGGGTGGTGGGGTGCGAAACCATTCGCGAGGCGGACGGTTTGGCGATGTCATCGCGCAATGCGCAACTGGGTCCCGCGGGGCGCGCCATTGCCCCTGCGCTGTTTGCGGCGATGACCCGCGCGGCTCAGGCCCTACGGGCTGGCGATGTGGGGGCTGTGACAACCTGCGAAGCCGAGGTGCTGGCCGCAGGTTTTGACCGCGTTGAATATATCGAGTTGCGTGACGCCTCTGGGCTAGAGCCCGCCACGTCTTTGGATCGGCCGCTGCGGCTGCTTGCGGCGGCTTGGCTGGACGGCGTGCGGCTGATCGACAATATTCCGGTCTGATTGGCCCGATAAAGCTTGGCGAAGGCCATCGTTTTCGGCAAGCTGGCCAGAAGACGACAGCCGATCTACGCGAAATTTTCGCGGCGGGGTGATGTAAAGCCACGTTACATACATATATGACGCAGATGTTTTCAACGGAGGCTCAGATGGCCGATTTCGACACCCAGATCAAGCAAAGCCAAGCGCAGGTCGCCGAGGCTCAGGCCAAGATTTCGCAGATCACGGGTCAGATCGAGGCTGCGCAGTCAAAGTTCGATACCGCAGGCGCTGGCATTGATATCGAAACCGCGACGCTGGACGATGTGCACAAGCACACCGATCTGATGAACGCCAATATCGCCGAGCTGATCATGGGGCTGGATGATGTGACGGCTGGTTTTTCCAAAGATTTCAGCGAGATGCGGACCAAGACCGGAACTGAACGGTTCATCGGTATCTTCTCTTCGGCCAAGTCAGAATCGATGCGACAAGAGCGGATGCGCACAGCTTCGATTGACGCCAAGTTGCAGGATCTGATCGGCAAATCCGATGTGATCGTGAAACTGTTACAGGGTCAGTTGCAGATGCTGAACAGCCAAAAAGCCAAGGTCGAGGCCAATCTGGGCAGCACCCTAACCGACCGCGAGGCCGCGGTGCAGGCGCTGGAGATGGTGCGCGCCGAGGTGACGGCACTGGACCCCAAGATCATCGAGTTGGAAAACAAGATCAGCGTCGAGATGGACGCCACAACACGCACAAAACTTGAAACCGAGCTTGCCGGTCTGAACGCGCGCTATAATGCGTTGGTGCAGGACGAACAGGTGCAATTGGCGAAATCGCAGACCCTAGAGCGCTATATTGAAAAGGGCAAAACCTGGCTTGACAGCCTGACCAATCAGGCCGCTACGCAATTGGTTTTGATCAATAAATTGCAAACTGATACCAAACAGCGCGTGGTGCTTTATGACGCCCTCACCAGCAGTTTGAAAACCGCGCAGCAACAAGAGGTCGCGCATCGGATCAACGAAATTGGCGTGAAAACCGACCAAGAGGCGCAGGTTGCAATGGCGGCGATCGGCTCTGCCACCAATGCAAAAATGGCCGATATGCTGGAGGCGCATGAAGACCAGATGGTCTTTGCCCGCGACGTTCTTGAACAAAAAGCCAAGGCCGACGAACGCTTTGCCCGCCGCTTTGCCAAGATTGTCGAAAAGCACGATAAAAACGCGTATGGCGCATGACCTTTCGGCAACAAACCCAGTGGTGCTGGACTTGGTCGGTGGCTTTGGCGCTGCTGCTGATCCTGTTTTTTGCAGGCGCGGAACTGATGCCGCATCATCTTGCACATATGTTCGAGATTCTGACTTGGCTCGTGGGCTTTGAACTGGCGCTGTTTCTGGGCCTTGGCGGCGTGCTGCGACCTGCGATGAAATGGCTTTATCATCAGGTTTTTCATCAGATCGCCCTTGGCCGCAGGCTTGCCACTCTGCCAGGGCTGCGGCATTGGTTTTGGCTTACGGCGACGGGCAGGGATCTTGATGCCTGAAACATCGCTGACCGTCGACCACCAAGAACTGTATGACGGTCCGACAGCGCGGCGCTATTTTGCCAAATTCGAGCGGATCACCGGACATCTTTTGCGCGTGGCAGGCGAGGTCGAGGCCGAAGGCCAGTTGACCCGCACCGAGGCGCGGATTTTGGGGCGCTATCTGACCGCGCTGACCGGAACCTTTCGCGCGCTCAGTTACAAATACCTGATGACGGGGCGCAGCGAAGGCAGCGCAAGCCTGACCTTTGATCGTCACGAAAGCGGCTTTCCGGTGGCGCAAGAGCTGATGATGATGGCGCTGGACGCCGCACAGGTGCAAAAGCATTTGGGCGGCATGGCCTCGATTGCCGAGCTGAAAGACCGGATGGTGCGGCAGATTTTGCGCGATTTGACCGTGCCGGTGCAGCTGCAATTTGCCTTGGCACAGCGGCTTTATTACGAGGCTTTGGCGCTTGCGGTGGATCAGGCGGGCGGCATCTTTTGGCCCAAGAACGATCCAGACGTGCAGTTCATCCGCGATCTGCCAGGGCGGCGGCATTTTCTGCTGCATTGGGCGGTTTATGACAAGCAGGTCAACCTGCCGGTGGTCTATCTGATGGATGTCGAAGACAGCGGCAAAAAGCCCCTGCCGCGGGATGATCGCCGCTGGCCTATGGTGCAGGCACATCTGATGGCGCAGTCAGCGATGGGGCTAAAGCTTCTGACAATCGCGCAGGGGTTTGACAAAGATTTCAGCGGTTTGCACCCAAAGCGGCTGCGCCGGATCACGCTTGGCCCGATGTATAGTCATGATTTCACCCTGCAATCGGGGCCGATTTCGCAGGTGTTGTCAGATGCCAAGGCCGCTGATGGCGACGATTGGGCCTTGGTTTGGACGGTCGAGGATTTGCTGTCCGAGCGCGAGGAAGAGGTCAAAGAGGGTTGGTTTTCCAGCGCCGAACGGCAGGTCTTCAAGCTGGACGCCTTTGCGCCCGACAGCGGTCTTTCCCGGATCGACCGCATGGTGATCTTGCCAGAGCGGCCCTATCAGGTCTTGGCCGAGCTGAACCAACCGGGCCTGCGCGATCTGCGAAAGTTTGTGGTGGGGGCAAGTGGGCAGATCTTGCCCGCGCGCTGAAAGGAGAAGGCGATGACAGCTGGGCGTGACGCGATGGAGCTGCGCGAAGAGGATATTCGCCGCCACTATGACGCGGCTTTGGCGCTGCTGACGGGTTTTGACCACGCGCCGCGATTGGCCAAGCCGTTCGAGCCCGCGCACGCGCCCGAACGCTCGGCTGGGCTTGGCACGCGGCCGATGTTTCGCGCCACCACGCCGGGTCTGGTGACGCGACCGGCGGCGCGGGCGGGATCGGTGCGGCTGATTGATCGGGTCGAGGCTTTGGCCGATGGCTTGCTCTCGCCCAGTCTTGCGGCCGCACTTCAGGCCCTGCGGCGTGGCTTGGCGATTGCGGCGGCGATGGGGGAAACCTTTGGCCAAGACACAGGTCTGGCCGAGCTGAAAACCGCCAATCTACAAGGCCGCTTGCCCGAGCTGCGCCGCGCCGAATTTGCCGATCTGCTGGCCGCCGAGGCTTTGGTGCAGATGCATGTCTTCGCCAATGCCACCGCGTTTTTGCTGGCCCCACATCTTGGCGCGCTGACGGTCGAAGTGGGCACGGTGGAAGAGGTGCTGACCGACAACGCGCCGCTCGCCCTGCAAGGCGTGCTGTGGGAATTGGACCAGGATATTGCGGTTCTGGCAGGCGATTCACCGCGGCTTTTGGCGGTGATTTCAGCCTTTTGCGAGGCGCTGATGGCCCGCGTTGCCCTGCGTGCACAAGAGGCTTCGCGCACACAGGCCTTTATCGCGGGGGCTTGGCGGATCGAGGCGGATGGGCTCTCTCTTGCAGGCTTTACCCCGGCGCGTGCGACAAAAGCCGCTGCGCTGACCATGCAGTTCAAAAAACCCGCCGAAGTGGTGGGCAATCATATCGCCAAAGCGCAAAGCCTGCGCTTGGCCAAGATGCTGATGGCCTATGATTTCAAGCGCAAGCTGAACCCCTTTGCCGAACTGGGCGGGTTTATCTTTACCTTTATGGGCGACGGCAAGCCTGGCACGGGCAAGACCACGCTTATTCAAATGATGGCTGGATTGTTGAATGATTACTGCAAGGTAGCGGGCTATCCCTTTCGGTATCAGAACTTTTCGATTGATCAGATCGACAGCTATCAGGGCAAATCCGGACAGAACGCCAAGGCCTTTATCAGCGCGATCCTTGATCCTTCGGTGATTGGTTTTGGCACCATCGACGATATCGACCAAGTTGCCGGCAAGCGCGGCGACAGGCAGTCTTCGGCAGGTCAGCAAGAGGTGACGGCGGTGTTCATGGCGGCCTTTGCGGGGGCCGATACCTTGGTGCGCGGCAATTGCAGCTTTGGCATGTTCTCGAATTATCCCGAAAACGTCGATGATGCCCTGCGGCAGCGCGCGGGTGCGCGGTTTTTGGTGGATGGGCCGCAAAGCCGCGAAGATTACATTGATATTCTGGCGCTTTTGCTGGGCAAAAACCACGCGATTCCGCTGGGCGATCATGCCATGTTTGCCGCGCAAGAAATCAAGCGCGCGGTTGCCGCCAGCTATGAGGGCCATGCGAAACCGCAAGAGGAAGGGCTGCTGCGGGTCTGGGATCAGATGCAGCGCGATCTGGGCCCGCTGGATACATTGGCCAAGCTTGGGGCCTATCTGAAGGCTATTCAGCAGGCTGATCAACGCTTTACCGGTCGTGCAATCAAAAATATCACCGATGCCGTCAAGGTGCGGGCGATGGATTTTGATCTGCCAGACGAATGGATGGAGACGCCCGATCTCTTTCTGTTCAAGCCCTATGATGAAAAACTGGCGATGATCAAAGCGCTGATGACGCCGATCAGCCTTGAGATGGTGGTGCAGGAAATCAACCGCTATGCCGATTCCGAATTTCGCTATGTGGATAGCTCGAACGAGGCGGCGATTCAGGGGATGGTGCGGGATTTTGCCCGCCAAGCAGAGGCCAAGCGGCGGTTTTTGGAGGCGCGGGGATGAAGCGCCTGATAGAAAAGGGCCTGATGTTTGGCAATCTGATCGAGGTGTCTTCGCCGCAATTGGTCGAGCGGTATAACCGCGCGTTGAAGGCGCTGACCGGCAAAGAAACCGCGCTTTCGGATTTTCACATCGACATTTCGGGCTTTAGCCCCGAGATTGGAGACGAATTCGGCGATAGGCTTTATCTGAATCCGAATGGATGTAACCGCCAGTTCATATTGCTGACCACCAGCCAGAAAACCGCGCCGCTGCTGCATATCAAATTCTCGACCAGCCGCGATATTTTGCAGCGGTTCATTGAGGCGAATGAGCGGCAATTGTTCGCGCTGACCGCGCAAGATGCCGTGATCGGAGAATTGGCGAATTCGGTCTACGAGATGTCTAGCCCGCTGAAACTGCTGGATATTCGCAAGGTGACGGTCGAGGCTGATACCATCGGCGGCCATGTCGCCGATGCCAATCAGCTGGGCGGTTTGATCGAGCGCTTTCGTACCGAGCCTGACGGTTGGCGTGATGATGACCTTATCGCGCAGATGATCGCTTTGGCGAAAAAGACCGGCGATGTCACAAGGGTGCCGATTAGCCTGCCCGCGATGCGCTTTGAACAGTCCAGTTTCTGGACGGCACATTTTGGCGGCGTCTATGTGTTTGGCGACACGCCGGTGCCTGCGGTGATTTCGGTGCTGCCGCGTGCGACTTTGGCGGCGCTGCCGAAGGTTAAGGTGATGGATCTGGGCCAGCGCAATGCAATTGCTGAATGGATGGTCACAAATGCCTTGGTCGAGCCGATTGTGCAGGCACGCGGCATGGATGCGGGTGCGGTTTTGCGGCAAAAGATGGATTTTATCTTGGTTGATGCCGCCGATGCGCTCGGCCTTGATCTGGGCGATGCGCGGAGGACCGAGTTGCGCAAGATCGCGCAGCGGCTGGGCGATGCGCTGCCGCCGGCGTTTTTGGGGCTGGCTGCGCTTTTGCGCTGGGTCGAGCGGGCCGGGCCTTGGCCGCAGCTTACCTCCGAGCACCCTGCCTATTTCTACACCCTGCGCGCCTCGACTGGGCCGCAGCGGGATCTGGTCAATATGCTGCTGGCCGAGCTTGCGCCGATGGATGTGCGGCAGATGTTCATCACCCATAAGGAATTGTTTTACGCAAACTATGCCACTTGGTCCGAGAAAAAGCGGCGCTATGTGGCGGATTTTCTGGAACGCGAGTATAAGGTCGATACGCAGGGCGCGCGCGCGGCCTTGTTTGGGCCAGAGCCGTCGATGGACGCGCGGCATCAACTGCCCCATATTGCGCGCGATCTGGGGCAGATCGTGGGGCCTTGGGGCGCGGTAAAGCGAGGCAAGCTATGATCGGGATTGTGCGTTTGGCGTTTTTCGGCTTTGTCGGGCTGACGGTTTTGTATTTTCTGGTGTCGATCTATTCGCGCTCGGTGCGGCGCGAGTGGCTGGAAAAGAAATTCGATTCCGGTGGTGTCGAGGGCCCGCGCGATGCCTATATCGAGGCCGGGATGCGGGCCTATGAACAGGGGTTGCGGCGGCGCTTGCTGTGGCTGGTCTATATCATTCCGACGGCTGTTGTGGCTGTGACCATCTATTTTGTGAACTTTCAGTAGGGAAACGATGCAATGAATAAGCTTAAATGGAGCCTGCGCCTGACGGTGCTGCTGATCGTGGGGCTGTTTTTGCATTACACCTTGCCGCAGCACGATATTGTTCGGATCACCAATACCTATAACCGCCTGACGACGGTTGGCAGCGAGAATTCCTGGGCCTATGCCTCGCCCGACAGTGGCACCGCTGAAAGCGGCACCACCCGCGACATTCGGTTTATCGAAGCCGCTTATCCAGATGGGTCGGTGATCGTCTATCGCAATGAAGACACTGGCTGGGTCTGGCCGCCCTATTTCAAATATGACAGCTCGAATTTGCAGGCGCAGGCGGGCAATCTGAAATCCCTGGCCTCGGCGCCGACCTGGGTTTCGGTGACGCATTATGGCTGGCGCTTTGCGTTTTTGTCGATTTACCCCAATGCAATAGGGGTGAAAGAGGTCGCCAGCCCAGACGTGCGGATCATTCCCTATGTGCCGATCATTGTGCTGCTGCTTTTGGCTTTTGGCTATGTGATGCTGCGGCGGATGTGGGCGCAGTTTCTAGAGCGCACGGTCGAACCTGCGCTGGCCGAGGTAGAAGAAACTTGGGACGGTGTGGAGGCGCGCGCAGACCTTGCCTCGACCAAGGCCAAGGGCGTGATGGGGCGCATGGGGGCGTGGTTTGGCAGCTGGCGGGCCAAGAAATAGGCCGCAGCATAGAAGGCCGCGCGGCGCCTTTGCACCGCGCGGATTGATTTATCCCCGCAGCGCGCCGCCGGTGGCTTTGCTGACCTTGTCGATGATCTTGGCCGAGACGGCTTCGATATCGGCATCGGTCAGGGTCTTGTCGGTGGGTTGCAGTCGCACCGTCAGCGCGATGGACTTTTTGCCAGCGCCCATCTGGGCCTCGGCTTTGGCACCCATGAACTGATCGAAAATCCGCACCTCGGAGATCAGCGCTTTGTCGGCCCCTGTGGCCGCGTTCACCGCCGTCAGAGCTTCGACGCCTGCATCGACAACGAAAGCAAAGTCACGCTCGACCGCCTGCAAATCCGACAGCACCAGTGCCGGTTTGGTTGGGGTTTTCACCTTGGCAAAGGGGATATTGGCGACCAGCACCGTAAAGGCGACTGCAGGGCCTTTGACATCCATCGCCGCAAGGATCTTTGGATGAACCTCGCCAAAGCTGGCCATGACATTTGGCCCCAGACCAATCACGCCCGAGCGACCGGGGTGCCACCAAGCGGCAGTTTTGCGGTTGATCTGCACGCGGGCGGGGGCACCAAGGGCTGCCAGAACCGCTTCGACATCGGCCTTCGCATCATAGACGTCGTTCATCCGCCGTGCGCCATGTGGATCGCGCGCAGCCGTGGCACCGATCAGCAGGCCAGTGGCTTGCAGATGCTGCTCGCCGGGTTCGCCACCGTGAAAGACGGGGCCCACCTCGAACAGCGCCATATCCATAAAGCCGCGCGCTTGGTTGCGCGCGGCTGCGCGCAGCAGGCCGGGCAGCAGATCGGGGCGCATATGCGTCATCTCGGACGAGATCGGGTTGTCAACGCGCAGTGCATCGGTGCCGCCGCCAAACAGGCTTGCAGCGGTCTGGTCGATAAAGCTGTAGGTGACGCATTCGTTATAGCCAAGCGCTGCGATGCTGCGGCGGGCCAAACGCTCGCGCACTTGCAAAGGCGTCAGGATTGGACGCGGCACGCCTGCCACCAGTCGCGGCAGCGGGGTGCCGACAAGTTTGGTCAGGCTGGCGATGCGGGCGACTTCTTCGACCAGATCCGCCTCGCCCAAGATGTCGGGGCGCCAGGATGGCGGGCTTGCCATATCGCCGTTCAGGGTAAAGCCAAGCGCTTGCAAGGTGCGGCGCTGCTCGGCTTCAGGGATGTCCATGCCGACAAGGCTGATCACGCGCGCGGGCTTCAGCTGATAAGCGCGGCTGGTGTCCTTGGCAGCGCCATCTTCGGCCAGATCAGAGGCTTCGCCACCGCACAGATCAAGGATCATCTGGGTCGCCAGATCAAGCCCATCAAGGCTAAAAGCAGGGTCAACGCCGCGTTCAAAGCGATAGCGCGCATCCGAGTTGATCTTCAGCGCGCGGCCTGTGGCGGCGATGGTGATCGGATCCCAATAGGCGGATTCGACGAAGACATCGGTGGTCTCGGGCGTGCAGCCAGAGGCTTCGCCGCCCATGATACCGGCCAAGGATTCAACGCCCTGATCGTCGGAAATCGCCATATGCCCTGCGCGCAAGGTATAGGTCTTGCCGTCCAACGCCAGAAACGCTTCGCCCCCAACTGCTGCGTGAATGCGCAGCTTGCCCTGCACCTTGCCTGCGTCAAACACATGCAAGGGGCGGTTCAGACCAAAGGTGAAATAGTTGGTGATATCAACAAGCGTCGAGATTGGCCGCAGCCCAATCGCCTTAAGCCGTGCTTGCAGCCAGTCTGGCGACGGCCCGTTCTTGACGCCGCGAATGGTGCGGCCTGCGAAATGCGGGCAGCCTTTGGTTTTCAGATCGGCGCTGATTTCCACCTGCACAGGGCTTGCAAAACCGCCCTTGATCACGGGGATCGGCAGCGGTTTCAGCGTGCCAAGACCGCGTGCGGCCAGATCACGCGCCACACCGCGCACGCCCAAAGCATCGGGGCGGTTCGGCGTGATCTTGATATGGATCATCGGGTCAGCCAGCGCGGGGCGATTTTTTGCCAACCAATCGGCGAATTTCTCGCCAATCTCGCCCGAGGGCAGCTCGATAATGCCGTTATGTTCGTCCGACAGCTCCAACTCGCGTTCAGAGGCCATCATGCCATGCGATTCAACGCCGCGGATTTTGCCAACGCCCAGCGTCACATCAATGCCCGGCACATAGTCGCCGGGTTTGCACAAGACCACGGTGATGCCTTCGCGGGCATTTGGCGCGCCGCAAACGATCTGCTTTTCCCCCTCATCCGTCATCACACGGCAAACGCGCAGCTTGTCGGCGTCTGGGTGCTTTTCGGCATGGATCACACGGGCCAGCGTAAAGGGTGCAAGTTTTGCCAGCGGGTTCACCACCTCTTCCACCTCTAGACCCAGATCGGTCAGAGCGTAGAGGATGTCTTCCAGCGAAGACGTCGTTTCAAGGTGATCTTTCAGCCAAGACAGGGTGAATTTCATAGCGCGGCCCTTCGGAATTACTTGCGTGTGGAATTAGCGCATTGGGGTGCAAAGGGGAAGCGGCCTGCGGCGTCCAGCCGGCCACCCCCCAAGCGCAGATTAGGCCGACAAACCGCCAGCAAGATCCGGCATATCCAGCGCTGCAAAGCCGTAATGGCGCAGCCAGCGCATATCGCTTTCAAAGAACGCGCGCAGATCGGGGATGCCGTATTTCAGCATGGCAATGCGGTCGATACCCATGCCAAAGGCAAAGCCTTGCCATTCATCAGGGTTCACACCGGCTGCGGCCAGCACTTTGGGGTGCACCATGCCCGAGCCAAGGATTTCCATCCATTTGTCGCCCTCGCCAATGCGCAGCTGACCGCCGACATTGGAATAGCGGATGTCAACTTCGGCAGAGGGTTCGGTAAAGGGGAAGTGGCTGGCACGAAAGCGCAGCTCGACCTTATCAACCTCGAAAAAGGCGCGGCAGAATTCTTCCAGCGTCCATTTCAGATTAGCCATGCTGATGTCGCGGCCAATCGCAAGACCTTCGACCTGATGGAACATCGGGGTATGGGTTTGGTCCATATCCATGCGGTAGACCCGGCCGGGGGCAATTACACGGATCGGCGCGCCTTGTTCGGTCATGGCGCGAATTTGCACGGGGCTGGTATGGGTGCGCAAGACATGCGGCGGGCGCAGATCGCCTTCGGCGCGGTGCATAAAGAAAGTGTCGTGTTCCTGCCGCGCGGGATGTTCGGGCGGGATGTTCAGCGCGTCAAAGTTATACCAGTCTGATTCGATCTGCGGGCCTTCGGCGACGGCAAAGCCCATATCGGCAAAGATCGCGGTCAGCTCTTCCATCACTTGGCTGACGGGGTGGATGGTGCCCTGACGGCGTGGGCGCGCGGGCAGGGTGACGTCCAACCACTCCGAGCGTAGGCGCGCGTCAAGGGCGGCATCGCCAAGCGCTGCCTTTTTCGCGCGCAGGGCGGCGTCGATCTCGTCTTTCAGCACGTTCAGCATCGCCCCTACGGCTTTGCGCGCGTCTGGGTCCATTTTGCCCAGAGCCGACATCAGCGCCGAAATCTCGCCCTTTTTGCCAAGGGCAGCAAGGCGCAGCTCTTCCAGACCGGCTTCATCGCCAATATTGGCAATGGCGACCAGATATTTGGCCTTAAGATCGTCTAACCCGTCCATGACAGTCTCCGAATTCGTGCCGTTTGGTGCTAACGGCAAGGGCGCGCGGATGCAAGTGGTCGGCAAAATCGCAGCACGAATAAGCGCGCGAGACCCCGCGCCGCGCAATGAAAAAGGCCCCGCAAAAGCAGGGCCTTTTCTTTAGATCAGCTTGAAATCAAGCAGCCAGAGCGGCTTTGGCCTGAGCGGCAATGGCGTTGAACGCCTCGGGCTCGTGCACGGCCAGATCGGCCAGAACCTTACGGTCCACCTCGATGCCAGCTTTCGCCAGACCGTTGATGAAACGCGAGTATGTGAACTCGATGTCGAACAGACGCACGGCAGCGTTGATCCGCTGGATCCACAACGCGCGGAAGTTGCGCTTGCGGGTCTTACGGTCGCGCGTTGCATACTGCTGGGCCTTATCAACGGCCTGAGTAGCTGTGCGGAAGTTCGTGGAGCGGGCGGCGTAATAGCCAGCCGCCTTCTTGATCACCTTGCGGTGACGGGCGTGGGTAACGACGCCAGATTTAACGCGGGACATCTAAGCTCTCCTTACCGGTCGTATGGCATGTATTTTTTGACGATTTTCGCATCGGATGCGCAAAGGATCATCGTCCCCGTCGCGTCACGAATGAACTTCGTCGTGCGTTTGATCATGCCGTGGCGTTTGCCGGCAACGCCAGCTTTTACACGACCGGAAGCGGTAAAGCTGAAGCGCTTTTTCGCTGCCGACTTGGTCTTCATCTTGGGCATTTCCATCTCCATGGTTGCAGGCAATGCTTGGCATGCCACGTTGGCCAGCATCGCGGGGTATTCGAGCGGTTCCTATAGGCGGGCTGGAACCGGGGTGCAAGGGGATTCTGCCGCAGGCCTAGCGGATCAGGTTGGCGATCACTTGCACAATAACATCGGGGATTTCCGTAAGACTATAGCCGCCAGGTTTTTGTACCAGCGCAACCGCCGCCAGCGTGCCCCCGGTCAACATCGCAATCGCCGCAGTGCGGGGAGGGCGGGAATCAACAAAGGCAGAGAAAAGCGGGGGGATTGCCAAGACGCAGATCAATAGGCCAAGCACCAGAAATTGATCCATCAACATCGCAATACCCCCAATTTTACAAGGGCCAGCTTATTCCGGGTCGACTCGGGAAATCAATCGCTCATCACAAGGGGCCACACGCAGAATATTGGTGGTGCCTTTGACGTTAAACGGCACGCCTGCGGTGACAACAATCTGATCCTCGACCTCGGCAAAGCCATCGCGGCGTGCGGCACCAACCGCCGCCAGAACAGCGCCCTTAAAGCGGTCTTGCGGTTCAGTGATGGCGCAATGTGCGCCCCAAGTCAGCGCAAGCCTGCGCGCCGTCGACATCAACGGCGTCAGCGCAATGATTGGCACCTGTGGCCGTTCGCGCGCCACAAGGCTGGCTGTTTCGCCGCTTTGGGTAAAGCAAGCGATGGCCTTGATGTTGGTGGCTTCGGCGATTTCGCGCGCGGCGGCAACGATGCCGTCAGCAATGGTTTCGCGGCGCACAACGCGGCTGGCCTCGATCACCTGGCGATAGGTCGGGTCTTTTTCGACCGACATCGCCACGTTGTTCATCGTGGTTACAGCTTCGATCGGGAATTTGCCCGCAGCCGATTCGGCCGAAAGCATGATCGCATCCGCGCCTTCATAAATGGCGGTGGCCACGTCGGAGACTTCGGCGCGGGTCGGCACCGGCGCTTCGATCATCGATTCGAGCATTTGGGTCGCAACGATCACAGGCTTTGCCGCCGCGCGCGCGCCGCGCACCAAGCGTTTCTGGATCGGAGGCACCGAGGTGACGGGCAATTCAACGCCCAGATCACCGCGTGCCACCATGATGCCGTCAGAGACCTGCAAAATCGCGTCATAGGCTTTGACAGCCGCAGGCTTTTCGATTTTCGACAGGATCGCGGCGCGGCCTTTGGCAAGCTGACGCGCTTCGATCACATCTTCGGGGCGCTGCACGAAGGACAAGGCCAGCCAGTCGACACCCAATTCGCAGGCAAATTCAAGGTCATCGCGGTCTTTTGCCGAAAGCGCAGCCAGAGGCAGAACCACATCCGGCACGTTCACGCCCTTGCGGTTTGAAATCACGCCACCGACTTCGACGACACAATTGGCAAAGTCCTTGCCGCAGTCTTTGACCCGCAGACGGATCTTCCCGTCGTTGACCAAAAGGCTAGACCCAGCCTCAAGCGCGGCAAAAATCTCGGGGTGCGGCAGTTGCACGCGGGTCGCATCGCCGGGGGCGGCTGCAAGGTCCATGCGGAACTCTGCGCCGATCACCAGATCTTCGCCCTCTGGCTTGGCAAAGGTACCAACGCGCAGTTTAGGGCCCTGAAGATCGGCCAAAATGGCGATGGGGCGACCCACATCCGCCTCGACCTGCCGAATAATCGCATGGCGGGCGGCCTGTTCGGCATGGGTTCCGTGGCTCATGTTCAGGCGGAACACATCTGCCCCCGCCTCGAACAAAGCGCGGATCATCTTATAGTCGCTGGAAGCTGGGCCCAAAGTGGCCACGATCTTAACATTCCGAAGGCGTCTCATGCCTTGTTCCTTTTCGTCGCGTTCAATTTCTTTGGTGGGCCGAGGGTCTTATGGCCCAATACCGATTGCGGGGCAACTGGCGCTGTGTTGCATTGCAGCATAAAGATGAAGTCATAAGATTATATGACGGCGACGAGGGCGGGGAAACATGGCGTTCACAGTGGAAGGCGCAGAGCGGGCAGGGCGGTGGCTGGTGACGGTCGATCATGCGACTAACCGCGTGCCCGCCGATATTGGTGGCGGGTCTTTGGGGATCAGCGATCAGGATATGGCGCGCCATATTGCCTATGACGTCGGGGCCTTGGGGCTTGCGCGTGCGCTTGGCCAATTGCTGGATAGCCCGGTGATTGCTTCGGATTTTAGCCGTCTGGTGATTGATCCCAATCGCGGCGAGCATGACCCGACCCTGGTGATGAAGCTTTATGACGGCACGATCATTCCGGCCAACCGCCATGTCGATGCCGCAGAGATCGAGCGGCGCTTGCAGTCTCTGTATCGCCCCTATCATCAGGCCTATGCCGAGCTTGCAGCGCGGCGTGATGATACGGTTATTCTGGCCATTCACTCTTTCACCCCCTGCCTGAAGGGGCGGGCGCTGCGGCCTTGGCATGTGGGTGTGCTTTATGGCCACGAGGATGCGCGGCTGTCACAGCCGCTGATTGCGCGGCTTGCACAGGAAGCGGACCTTTGTATCGGCGACAACGAACCCTATGCGGGCCAGCTTCCGGGCGATTCGGTGGACCGCCACGCGATTGCCTCGGGCCGGCATAACACCCTGATCGAGCTGCGAAATGACCTTATCGCAACCGAGGCCCAGCAACAGGCTTGGGCCGCGCGTTTGGCCCCGATTCTGCAAGAGGTGCTGGCCCAGCTCTGAGCTGAAAGATTCTTCCAACCGAAATCTGCAAAACCGCGTCATTGTTTATCTCAAATCGATAATATTGACTTTTTCGCAACTAAAAGCCGAAGACCCCTGCATATAAAACCATCCGGGTTTGCCGCGCATTTTGGCGGAGTGTTTTTGGTTTTAGGTTAGGGTGCTTTATGGAGCTGCTTTTACTTTTGGGATTGCCGTTCTTGGCGTGAGGCCTGGTTGGCGGCGGCGATGGCAACGACCAGTTGGCAGGGGATAAAGGCGATGTGATGACGGGTGGCGCAGGGAACGATGATTTTGGTGTGTTCTATGTTAGCGGCGATGATCCTGTGACGATCAACGACTATAACCCTGCTGAAGACACCCTTTCTGTTTCGCACCTAGGCACTTCGGACCTTCCGACCTCTGTTGTCGAAGTCTCGAGTGGGGCAATGCCGTATTTGAACGGTGAACCCGTAGCACTTTTGGCGGGCGTAAAGGCCGCCGATATTGATCTAAGCAAAATCATGCAGGACTACTAAGGCGACACGGGCGGGTAATTCCCGCCCGTGGCCAAAGCTTAGATCGCGGCTTTCGCCATTTCTTCCAGATAAATCTCGCGCAGGCGTGGCACCAAATGGCCGACGGCCCCGGTGCCCACGGCAGCGCCGTCGATTTCCACCACCGGCATCACGAAGGCCGAAGCCGAGGTGACAAAGGCCTCGTCGGCCTGCTGCGCCTCGGCGATGGTAAAGTTGCGCTCTTCCACCTCCATCTGCGCCTCGCGTGCAAAGCGCAGCACGGCGGCGCGGGTGATGCCGTGCAAGATGTCATGCGACAGCGCGCGGGTGATGATGCGGTTGCCCTTGACGATATAGGCGTTGTTCGATGTGCCCTCGGTCACCATGCC
>JALRIN010000170.1 GCA_023255415.1 Cypionkella sp.
ACAATACGAGGATTTTGATTTCATGAACGAATAGAAACAAGGGTTTCTTCTGAGAAACCCTTGTTTATAAATAGCCGCCTCCGCTGTTTATAAATAGCGACCCCCCCCCTCCCCCCCCCGGGGGGGGGGGGGGGGGGGGGGGGGGGGGGGGGAGGGGCGTTAACGTTATTTGCTTATTTATTGATTACCTATTTAGCTATTTCGTATTTAGTATTTAGACGTTAGCGTTCAACTATTAAACAAAAAACCCCGCACATGGCGGGGCTGTATTTTATTCTACTGGATTATTTATTAATTCATAATCTACTCTAAAAGAGTCTTCTATATATTCTCCATTCTCTGGCAATGGTAGATGTTCTGCTTTTTGTGCGGCTTCTTCTATGCTATTTGCTTCTATTTCATATGTGCCGTACATATGCCAAGTGCAAGGTATCTTATACGTATTCATATTAGATAGTAACTTCAGTTATTTCATCAACAAACGTAATACTGTCTCTTTCTTCATTGAAATCT
>JALRIN010000171.1 GCA_023255415.1 Cypionkella sp.
AGTCGCTATCGCTATGTCTAAGGCTGGTCGTAAGTTGCCTGAGCGCAACCAACGTGCTAAAACTAACAAGGGGAAGAAGTAATGGCTTCATTTGCCGACTATGTTAAAGACTTAATGGGTGTGTTGCCTACTGTTAATGGTAACCCCATGCTCTCTGCTACACCTACGACAGGTGACAATGCTCGTTATATGGAAGACCCATTCTACAAGTCTAGGGATATTCAAGCTCGTGACCAACTGGTGTTAGATGAGGAAGAGCGTAAGCGCCGTGAAGCTGCTCAGGCTGGATCGGGTATGATGGCTGGCGGTGGTGGCGGTGATCGTCCTACTGAATTAACAAAAGAGCAGAACCAATTCTTTGACTGGATGGAGAAGACACCTGAAGGCAGGGCATTTAAAGATGAGCGCGGTAAAGCTATGTCTGACTTGCTTGGCTTAGCTGCCCCCGGTATGTTAGGCATGAGTGCTATGGGAGTTAATGCTTTTAACAAAGGCGCTCCTAACTTAGGT
>JALRIN010000172.1 GCA_023255415.1 Cypionkella sp.
GCCCATTCGATCAACCGTGTCCGGCTCGTCAGGTCCCACTCACGCCAAGGGGCAATCACCTTGATGTCGGGGTTCAGCGCATAAGCCGAAAGTTCGAACCGCACCTGATCATTGCCCTTGCCCGTTGCGCCATGCGCAATCGCGTCCGCGCCGGTTTCGGCGGCAATCTCGATCAAGCGCTTGGAAATGAGCGGACGGGCAATCGATGTGCCCAACAAATAGTCGCCTTCGTACCGCGCATTGGCGCGCATCATCGGGAAAACGAAATCGCGCACAAATTCTTCGCGCAAATCATCAATATAGATATGGCGTTCGGGCACGCCCATCAGCACAGCCTTGTCGCGTGCGGGCCCAAGCTCTTCGCCCTGCCCCAGATCGGCGGTGAAGGTCACGACTTCACAGCCATATTCCACCTGTAGCCATTTCAGGATGACGCTGGTATCGAGGCCGCCCGAATATGCGAGGACGACTTTTTTAACGCTGTCTTTGGTCATATCATTTTCCGAAG
>JALRIN010000173.1 GCA_023255415.1 Cypionkella sp.
ATCGACTATTTCAGCAAGCTGCGCGGCAAGCGGCAGGGCGGTTAAGTTCGGGTGGTGCCTGTGGCTGGCTGCGGACGCTCCGCGGGGGATATTTAGGCCAAGATGAAGGGCTGGGGCGGTTTGCCTGCGGCGATTGCGGCGATGGTTCTTTCAGGAACCGTTGACAAATCTCGCGCCCGCGCCCAAGGAAACTTGATGATCTGGACTCTGATACAAGTCGCCCTTGGTGGCGCTATTGGCTCGTCACTGCGCTATCTCTCGAATGTCGGGGCGATGCGGTGGTTTGGGCCGAACTTTCCTTACGGCACGATCTTCGTCAACATCCTTGGTTCTTTGGCCATGGGGGTGCTGGTGGTATTTCTGGCGCATAAGGGCGGCAACCGTTTTGCGCCCTTGCTGATGACCGGCGTATTGGGTGGCTTTACCACCTTTTCGGCGTTTTCGCTGGACAGCTTTACCCTATGGCAGCGCGGCGACAGCTTGGTCGCGTTTGGCTATGTGCTT
>JALRIN010000174.1 GCA_023255415.1 Cypionkella sp.
GGAATAAGCGCTCAAACAAATGGGTTGCTTATGCGAGTTCAAGTAATACTCGCATTCATCTTGGTAGTTTTTTTGACTTCAACGAAGCAGTTGCCGCTCGTAAGGCAGCAGAAGTGAAATACGGCTATCACCCCAATCACGGTCGCGATTAGAAGTCCAAGGAATACGTTCTGTAAGGCTCGGACCAACCATGCTCCTTCAAGGGCTTAGACCAGCCTGCACGTCCAGCCACGGTTAACGCCTCGCAACCTTGCAGCTTCGCCCATTCAATAACGTCTTCGTGCATTCCCAATATTTCTTGCAGTTCTCCGCCACCAAGAAAAATATGCAGAACTTTTTTGCGCGGATAAACAATAATTTCTGTGACTAAAGCGCTGTTTTCAGCAGGCCATAACTGCATTCGTCCTGAATAAATTGCATCAACAATGTCGTCAAAGTCGTGAGTGCCGCCTGAATACTCCAAGGCATCCTCAATCCATTTACGGCAGCGTAAGATTTCTTC
>JALRIN010000175.1 GCA_023255415.1 Cypionkella sp.
CGGATGATCATTGCGCCGCCGCTGGTGATCACGCCTGCGGAAATTGATGTGCTGATCGAACGCGCCCGCAAATCGCTGGACGAATGCTATGCCGGGTTGAAGGCGGATGGGCTGCTGGTGGCGCGCGGCTGACAGCGCTGTTGGACGGGAGTTTTGCGGGCAGGGCCGAAAGGCTCTGCCCGTTGCATTTTGGACTGTCCGTCAGTGCGACGCTGTTTGGGGGACCAAAAATCAAAGGCTTACGCCTGCGCGTTTACGATGTGTTAGGGTTTGTGCGGTGGCGCGGGGGGAGGAGTGGGAGCCTCCGGCGGGGATATTTGGGCCAAGAGGATGGGGCGGGTTAGCGAAATGCCGGCCCGTGTGACCAGAGCGTCAGCGACCAGCGGGTGCCGGCGGTGACCGGCGTGACGCGGTGCAGCACGAAGCTGGGGAAAACCGTGGCGGTGCCACGGTTGCGCGAGGCCTCGGCGATGTTGGAATCGGGGCGCAGTTCGAGTGTGCC
>JALRIN010000017.1 GCA_023255415.1 Cypionkella sp.
CCTGCTCGATTGGCAGCCAAACCGCGCCTCGGCCAAGGCGATTGGTGCACCAGAGCTAATTGCGCATCTGCGCGGGGAGATCGATTTGGCCACGGCGATTGAGGCTGCGACTTTGGCCAGCCGGCAGTATGCCAAGCGCCAGCGAACCTGGCTGCGGTCGCGGATGAAGGCTTGGCGTGAATTCGGCTAAGCGGTTTGCGCGCTAGGCTGTCTCTTTTGTCGATTCCTGCTCGAAAGAGAGGCAATTACCTCTTTTTCCAGCTTGGGTTCTTCCTCTGGCTCAGAATATGGTTAAACGAAAATGAAAGTTCGATGATGCCTGTTTCCGCCGCAAGCAAAACCCGTCTGGTCGCGATTCCGCGGCTTGCGGCGTCTGGGCGCTGGCGGGTTGAAGCGATGCGGACGCTGTCAGAGCCCTGTCTGTTGTGGTTCACCAAAGGACAGGGGCGGATCACGGTCTCGGGCATCACCCGCGGCTATACCGCCAACAATGCGATCTTTATTCCTGCAGGCGTGATGCACGGCTTTGAGGTCGGAGCGCAAGTCTTTGGCACTGCAGTGTTTTTCGGCAAAGACAATTTGGAAAATCTTCCCACGGATGCGCGGCATCTGCGCATTCGTGACGTGCAGGCTCAGCAAGAAATCAACCTGACTTTGGATATGATCCAACGCGAATTGGACAGCAACAACCCCGCACATGACCGTGCTGCGGGGCATTATCTGGGCCTGCTTGGGGTTTGGCTCGAGCGTCAGAGCGAGAAGGCCGGCGCAGATACCCCGCGCCCGGATGCGGCGCGCCGGCTTGTGGCGCGCTATACCGCTTTGCTGGAGTTGAACTTTCGCCGCGGCGTCTCGGTTGGGGAATTGGCCTGCGAATTGGGCATTACCGCCACCCATCTGACGCGCTGCTGCCAAGAGACCTGCGGGCGCACGGCGATTGAATTGCTGCAAGATCGCAGGATCTTCGAGGCGCGGCAGTTATTGTCTGATACCGACATGCCGGTGGGTAAAATTGGCCAGAGTCTGGGCTTTACTTCGCCCGCCTATTTCACCCGCGCGTTTCAACATCGCACGGGGCTGTCGCCCTCGGCCTTTCGCCGCGCGGCCTAAGCCAAGGCTTTTGCTGCGATTCGCGGAAATTTTGCGCTGCAACGCCGATTTTCCGTGAAGAATGCTGCGGTTGAAAATTCTTATCGGTCGCCGCTAAGCCCTTATCATACAGGCCCAAGCGCAGGTCGATGTCGCAAATGTTATGCTTTATGACGAATACAAGCGTTGACCTTCGGGCTTAAAAAGTGCCGAATGCGCTTTGTGAGGGTCGAATGTGTCGCACCCAAAACCGAGATGTTTTGCTTGCAAAACTCGCTTGGTTTCTGCGGCGCGGCAGGCTTGCACCCAAAAATCAAAGGCACAGCCTGACAGGGAGATAAGAATGACTGATACCCGCATTATGGCGCATGACATTCATCCAGCGGCACGGATGCATGCTCAAGAAGTTCAGGATGGCAAACTGAGCCGTCGTGAGTTTATGGCGCGCACCACCTCGCTTGGCGTTTCGGCGGCGGCGGCTTACGGCCTGCTGGGCCTGAAGGCCCCTGCGATGGCGCAAGAGGCCAAGGTTGGCGGCGTGCTGCGCTGCGCTATGGAAGTCAAAGCGATGAAAGATCCGCGCACGGCGGACTGGCCACAGATTGCCAACGTCTATCGTGGCTGGCTGGAATATCTGGTGCAATATAACCCAGATGGCAGCTTTGAAGGCCGCCTTTTGGAAAGCTGGGACGTCAATGCTGACGCCACCGAATACACGCTGCATGTGCGCCCAGGCGTGACTTGGAACAACGGCGACGCCTTTACCGCAGACGACGTTGTGCGCATGTTCAATCGTTGGGGCGACGCTTCGGTTGAAGGCAATGCCATGGCATCGCGCTTCCCCGGTCTGACCGATGAGGCCACCAAGGCAATGCGCGATGGCGCGGTTGTCAAAGTGGACGACATGACGGTTGTTCTGAAGATGTCAATCTCGGATATCTCGGTGATTGCCTCGATCTCGGATTACCCGGCGGCCGTGGTACACAGCTCTTATGTTGAGGGTTCTGATCCTGCCAGCAACCCAATCGGTACCGGCCCCTATGTTCCGCAAGAGATCATGGTTGGCCAAAAGGCCGTCTTGGTGCGCGCGCCAAACCACAACTGGTGGGGCGGCACCGCGCCGCTGGACGAAATCCACTATATCGATTTCGGCACCGATCCATCGGCAATGATCAACCTTGCAGCCTCTGACGAAATCGACGTCAACTACGAGACCACCGGCGACTTTATCGGTCAGCTGGACGGTCTGGGTTGGAAGAAGATCGAAGCGGTGACAGCTGCGACCATCGTGATCCGGATGAACTCGGCCAATGGCGATCTTTACAAAGATAAGGCGGTTCGTCAGGCGATCCAAAAGGCCGTCGATCCAAAAGTGGTCCTAGAGCTGGGCTATAACGGTCTGGGCACCACGGCAGAAAACCACCATGTCTGCCCGATCCACCCAGAATACGCGAAGATCCCTGCGCAAACCATTGATCCAGCGGGGCTTATGCCTGCATTGGCCGCCGCTGGCCTTGCCGATACCGAGTTTGAAATCATCTCGCTGGATGACGGCTTTGAAGCCGCCACGACCGATGCTGTGGCAGCCCAGCTGCGCGACGCCGGTGCCAAGATCAAGCGCACGGTGATGCCGGGGTCGACCTTCTGGAACGATTGGCAGAAATATCCCTTCTCTTCCACCACATGGAACCACCGTCCTCTTGCGGTGCAGAACATGAACTACGCCTATACTTCGACAGGCTCGTGGAACGAGACCGGCATGGCCAACCCAGAGTTCGACGCAGGCATGCTCAAAGCGCTGTCCTTGGCTGATGCCGATGCGCGCCGTGAAGTCATGGTCTCGCTGGAAACCATTCTGCAAGACGAAGGCTATCTGGTTCAGCCTTACTGGCGTTCGCTGTTCCGCCATGCCAAAGAAGGTGTGACGGTCGATATGCACCCATCGTTTGAACATCACCACTACAAGTGGTCGATGGCGTAAACGAAAGCGGCCACGGGCGGGTCTTGCCGCCTGCCCGTGGCAACCATCCGACTGCATATAAAAATAAGCCTGCAGCGGCGGCCAATCGCATTGGCACAGAGGGGAACCATCGATGTTAAAGTTTTTGATCAGGCGCATCAGCGTCATGATTTTTACGGCACTTGTTTTGACATTCTTGGTCTTTTTCCTGACCAACCTGCCGCCAAACCTCGAAAAATTAGCCCGTTCCGAAGGCTCGGTCCGTATGACAGATGAAGCGGTCGCAAGCTGGATCGTCGAGAACGGCCACGGCGGTCCGCTGCTGGGACGCTATGCCGAGTGGCTGGGCATTGCGCCTGGCTGGACACTAACAGATGAAAAAGGCGTGACACGTGGCCGTTGCATTGATGTCTATGCCGAGGCTGGATCTGCGCCAACCTTCTGCGGAATTTTGCAGGGCAATTGGGGGATTTCGACCTTTGCCAAGGAACCTGTGGGCGATGTGCTGAGCCGGTCTTTGGGCGCAACCGGCTGGCTGATGTTCTGGGTGATGATGGTGATGGTGCCCGCGTCTTTGATGATCGGGATCCTGTCTGGCATGCGTGAAGGCGCGCGCACAGACCGCGTGCTCTCAGTCTTTTCCATCGCCAGCACCGCCACCCCTGAATATGTCTCGGGCGTGATCTTGCTGGCGGTTTTTGCTTCGGTCAACGCAGGCCTATCGCCGCTGCTGCGCGAATGGGGCCTGCTGTCGGATCGCACCCTGTTTTATGGCACCGCCACTTCGGCGATGGATAAGATCACCTTTTGGAATTTCGCTTTGCCGGTGATGACCATAGCGCTTTACGGCATTGGCTATATCTCGCGGATGACCCGCGCCTCGATGACCGAGGTGATGACGCAGCAATATATCCGCACCGCGCGGCTGAAAGGCGTGCGCTTTCGCGATGTGGTGCTGCGCCATGCCCTGCGCAATGCGCTGATCGCGCCCTTTACGGTGATCATGCTGCAATTCCCATGGCTGCTGAACGGCGTGGTGATCACCGAACTTCTGTTCAACTACAAAGGCTTCGGCTGGACGCTTGTGCAGGCCGCTGGCAATAATGATATTGATTTGCTGTTGGGCTGCTCGGTTGTCGCCGTCCTCGTCGTTCTGATCACCCAGCTGATTTCGGATATCGGCTATGTTTTCCTGAACCCCCGTATCCGGCTGGCATGAGGTAGATGATGCAAGACGCACTTTCCTGGGGCGGGATTATCCTGCGCATTCTGCAACAGTTCCTACCGGTCTGGATTGCTCTGATTGCCACCTTCGCGCTGTCTCTGCGCTTCAAGCGCCACCTTGGCCTGTTTGGAAAATTGTTCGACAGCCCAGTTGGCATGATCGGGCTTGCGCTGGTGCTGTTTTGGGTCTTCACGGCGTTGTTCGCCAATATGATCATCACCATGGACCCGATCGGGCAATTTGGCCGCACCAAAAACCCGCTGCCCGGCTTGCCGCTGACAGGGGTTGATAATCCGCCCTATCCCTATTTCTTGCTTGGCGGCGATCATCTGGCCCGCGATGTGTTCTCGCGCATGGTGATGGGCGCGCGCGAAGTGCTGAAAATTGCCCCCTTTGCCACCGCCTTCGCCTTTATGGTCGGCGTCACTCTGGGCCTGCCTGCAGGCTATTTTGGCGGCAAGCTTGATACGGCGCTGTCCTTTCTGGCCAACCTGGTGCTGGCCTTCCCGGTGATTTTGCTTTTCTACCTGCTGGTCACCCCCGAAATCCGTGACACTGGCATTCCGGTCTATCTCGCAGCCGTGCTGTTCATCTTTCCAGTGATCTTCACCTGCACGGTGCTAAATTCACGCTTTCACACCGACCCGCCGAAACGAAACCTGATGATCGGCGTCACTTTGGTGATCGGGCTTTGGGCCTATTCCGGCCTTGCTTTCAACCTCGACCCACTGGGCGTCTGGTCGATGGGGCCTAACCTGCTCAACGTCTTTGTCTCGGTGGTCTTTGTCAACGCGCCGACGGTGTTTCGCATCGTGCGCGGCCTCGTGCTCGATATCAAAGCCCGCGACTATGTTGCCGCCGGCCAAACCCGCGGCGAAAGTGCTTGGTATATCATGCTCTGGGAAATCCTGCCCAATGCCCGCGGCCCGCTGATCGTCGATTTCTGCCTGCGCATCGGCTATACCACCATCCTGCTTGGCACGCTTGGCTTCTTCGGCCTTGGCGTGACGCCCGAGTCCCCCGACTGGGGCTCGACCATCAACGCTGGCCGCAAGCTGCTGCTGCTCTACCCCCATGCCGCCATCGTGCCCGCCCTTGCCCTGATGAGCCTCGTGCTTGGCCTCAATCTTCTGGCAGATGGCCTGCGCGAAGAAAGCCTGAAGGACTGATGGCTTTCATCTTGGCGAAAATATCCTGGGGGTCCGGGGGCAAAGCCCCCGGTCCCGCCCCCTCAACCCGCGCGAGGCTACTATGACCGATACCCCTTGGGACCCGTCGATGCCGATCCTCGAGATCGACCAGCTCTCGATCTCCTTCTTCACCCGCATGCGCGAAATCCCGGCCGTGATGGATTTCTCTTGCAAGGTGATGCCAGGCGAGGCGATGGGGCTGGTCGGCGAATCCGGCTGCGGCAAATCCACCGTCGCCCTTGGGGTGATGCGCGATCTGGGCAAAAACGGCCGCATCACCGGCGGCAGCATCCGCTTCAAGGGCCGCGAGCTGACGACCATGAGCGAAGAACAGCTGCGCCAGCTGCGCGGCTCTGAAATCGCGATGATCTACCAAGAGCCGATGGCCTCGCTGAACCCGGCGATGAAAATCGGCGCGCAATTGATCGAAGTGCCGATGATCCACCAAGGCATGGGCCGCGCCGAGGCGATGGCGCTGGCACGTCAAATCGTCGAAGACGTGCGCCTGCCCGACCCTGACCGCATCTTGCAGGCCTTCCCGCATCAGCTCTCGGGTGGCCAGCAACAGCGTATCGTCATCGCCATGGCGCTGATGTCAAAGCCAGCGCTGCTGATCTTGGATGAACCCACCACTGCGCTGGATGTCACCGTCGAGGCAGGCATCGTCGATCTGGTCAAGGATCTGGGCCGCAAATATGGCACTTCGATGCTGTTTATCAGCCACAACCTTGGCCTGATCTTAGATGTCTGCGACCGGCTTTGCGTGATGTATTCCGGCGAAGCGGTCGAGACCGGCAATGTCGCCCAAGTCTTTGACAAAATGCGCCATCCCTATACCCAAGCGCTGTTTCGCTCGATCCCATTGCCCACCGCGCATAAAACCTCGCGGCCTTTGGTGGCGATCCCCGGCAATTTCCCACTGCCGCATGAACGGCCCACTGGCTGCAACTTTGGCCCACGCTGCGATTACTTTGTCAAAGGCCGCTGCGATCAGGCCGATGTGCGCATGTCCCCCCTGCCCGAGGATGACCGCCACGCCAGCCGCTGCCTGCGCTGGTCCGAGATTGATTGGGACGCCCCCTTGGCCAAGGTGGTGACCAAGGAAAAAGCCGCCATCGGCGAGGTCGTCTTGAAGATGGAGGATCTGAAGAAGTATTATTCTGTCTCCTCTGGCAGCTTTGGCGGTGGCGATGAAAAAGTCGTCAAAGCCAATGAAACTCTGACATTCGAAGCACGCGCGGGCGAAACGCTGGCGATTGTCGGCGAATCTGGCTGTGGCAAATCCACCTTCGCCAAGGTGTTGATGGGGCTTGAAACCGCCACCTCGGGTTCGATCCGACTGTTTGACGAAAACGTGCAATCGACCCCTATTCAGCAGCGCAACACTGATACGGTGTCCAGCGTGCAGATGGTGTTTCAAAACCCCTTTGACACCCTGAACCCTTCGATGACAGTGGGGCGCCAGATCATCCGTGCGCTCGAGATCTTCAAGCAGGGCAGCTCGGACAGCGAGCGTCATGCCCGCATGCTCGAGCTGATGGATCTGGTCAAACTGCCGCGCGCCTTTGCGGATCGGATGCCACGCCAGCTTTCGGGCGGGCAAAAGCAGCGCGTCGGCATTGCCCGCGCCTTTGCCGGTGGCGCCAAGGTTGTGGTGGCTGACGAACCGGTCTCGGCGCTGGACGTCTCGGTTCAGGCGGCGGTCACCGATCTTTTGATGGACATTCAGCGCGAGAATGGCACCACTTTGCTGTTCATCAGCCATGATCTGTCGATCGTGCGCTATCTGTCAGATCGGGTGATGGTGATGTATCTGGGCCATGTGGTCGAAATGGGCACCACCGATCAGGTGTTCCAGCCGCCCTATCACCCCTATACCGAGGCGCTTTTGTCGGCGGTACCGATTGCCGATACCCGGGTGATCCGCAAACGCATCGTGCTGGAAGGCGACATCCCCTCGGCGATGAACCCGCCCCCCGGCTGCCCGTTCCAAACTCGCTGCCGCTGGAAGGATCAGGTGCCAAACGGGCTTTGCGACCGCGAGATGCCGCCCGTGCGCCAGCTACAAGGCGCGCATCAGATCAAATGCCACCTCTCGGATGAGATTTTGGCCGGGATGGAGCATGTGATCAAACTGGCGGGCGAATAATACTGTGTCCAGCCCTTGGGGTGGGCGCAAATGGCGCGGGCCTTAGCCCAAAATGGCTTTGACGTATTTGACAGTTTCGTCATAGGGCGGGATACCACCATGTTTTTCAACGGCTTGCGGGCCGGCATTGTAGGCCGCAAGCGCCAGCCGCCAGCTGCCAAAGCGGTCATACATCATCCGCAAATAGCGCGCGCCGCCATCCAGATTGTCTACGGGATCATTGATATCGACGCCCAAATGCTGCGCGGTTTCGGGCATCAGCTGTGCAAGGCCTTTGGCGCCTTTTGGCGATTGCGCGGACTCGTTCCAACCGCTTTCCTGCTGGATCAGCCGCAAAAAGGTATCTTCGGGAATGCCATGTTTGCGCGCAGCCGTGCGCGCCTTTTGTAGATAGGCCCCCTTATATTTGCCCGAGAACCGTGCAGGCACCGGATCAAAGGTCGAGCCGCGGTTTGACGAAGGCTTCAGGCGGGCGGAATTGTCATATTGCCTTGCAAGCTTGCCGTCCAGCAGGGCCATCTGCGTGCGCATCAGCGCGGTTTTCGAGGCCTTTGCCCCCGACAGCCGCAGACCCTCGGCGGCAAGGGCTGTGGGGCCCGCCGCCATCACTGCGATAATCACCGCCGATTTCAAGGCTTTACGAAAGGCGCGCATCCGTCTCCTGCAGGCATTACCAAAGGTTGCGTGACGTTAACGGATATGAACTGCCAAAGCCAGTGCCCTGACGCCGCAGGCTAAACCACCTCGGCCAAGCTTTGCCGATCGGCGGCATTGCCCAGCAAGGGCGCGGCGAACAGATCTTCCACCAGCAGGCTGACCAATTGCGCCCGCCCCGAGACCCCGGCCTTACGGTAGATCGCATTCAGATGGGTTTTCACCGTGCCTTCTGCCGAGCCGCGCAGCTGCGCGACCTCGGTGATCGAAAAGCCTTTGATGGTAAAGGCCGCCACATCGCATTCCGAAGGCGTCAGATCCCATTCGCGGAAATAGCGCCGCATGATGGCGTCAATAGCGCCTGCCGCCACACTCAGCCCGCGCGCCATATCGGCCTGTTTGCGCCGCATCTGTAACAAAAGCCGCCCCTCGACCACCATGCCAAGGCACAGGCCCAAGGTGGCACACAATTCGGGCAACATGCCAAGGCTGAACAGCCTTTTGCCGCCATCGCTGGTGGCCTCGTTGATAACGTCGATCCCCAGAACCAGCGTGCACAGGATCTGAAAGCCAATCAAAGCCATCAGCCGCCCGCCCGCGTCGCGCCCCAGCTTGCGCATCATCGCCCCGAATCTTTGCATGCCCTGCCTGCCACTGCACCTGTTACCTGGCCTAGCTATCCGCTTTTGCCCTGGGCAAAAAGGCCATCGCTGTGGACTGCGACACCAAAACGCGGGCCCACGCAGTCTGGTTGCGGGGGCAAAGCGAGCAGGCTATAGGAGGGGTAAAGGTTTTGTTAACCACATTCGGCAATGCTGCCGAGAACTCACGACATCAGAAAACCAATTACGGAGTGCGATATGGCAGGCGTCAACAAGGTGATCATCGTCGGCAATCTTGGCCGCGACCCAGAAGTGCGGTCCTTTCCAAATGGCGGCAAGGTGGTCAACCTGCGCATTGCCACTTCGGAAACCTGGCGCGACAAGGCCAGCGGCGAGCGTAAAGAACGCACCGAATGGCATTCCGTCGCGATTTTCAACGAGGCTTTGGGCAAGATCGCCGAGCAATATTTGCGCAAAGGCTCGACCGTCTATATCGAAGGCCAGTTGGAAACCCGCAAATGGCAAGACCAATCGGGGGCTGATCGCTATACCACCGAAGTCGTGTTGCGCCAGTATCGCGGTGAATTGACCCTGCTGGGCGGGCGTGACGGCGGCAATTCGGGCGGCGGCGGTGGCGGCTATGAAGAGCGTGGCGGCTATGAGGATATGGGCGGCTCTGGTGGCAGCTCGGGCGGTTACGGCGCGCGCAGCGGCGGGGCCTCGGGCGGCGGCGGTGGCGGCGGTGGCCGTTCGGATATGGACGACGAAATCCCGTTCTGAGCCAAAACCCCAAGATTTACGCCGCCCGCCCATAAGGCCGGCGGCGTTTTTCATGCAAGCACTAGACCTTGGCGGATAATTCCCTATATATTTGGTCAACAACTAAATCCCACCGACCAAATGAGCCAAAAATGACCCAGTCGCAAAATCCGGTCGAGGGCGCGCCCCTGATCCGCCCTTCGACCACAGAGCATCCGCTTTACGAAGCGGTGGTCGAGGCCTGCCGCACGGTCTATGATCCTGAAATCCCGGTGAATGTCTTTGATCTGGGGCTGGTCTATACCATCGACATCAATGCCGAGAACGAGGTCGAAATCCTGATGACCCTGACCGCCCCTGGCTGCCCAGTGGCGGGCGAGATGCCCGGTTGGCTGCAAGACGCCGTTGAACCCGTTGCAGGGATCAAGCAGGTCAACGTTGGCATGACCTTTGACCCACCTTGGGGCATGGAGATGATGTCAGACGAAGCCCGGCTTGAAATGGGCTTTATGTAGGGCTTGAGCCTGCACCCGCGCAGACCTATCTTAAGCGTATCGCGATAAGGATAAACACCATGTTCGGCATTCCCGGAAAAGCGGCCGTCACCCTCACCCCAATTGCAGCCAAGCATATCGCCCAGCTGATGTCGAAACAGGGCGTGCAGGGGCTGCGCATTGGCGTGAAAAAGGGTGGCTGCGCTGGCATGGAATACACCATGGATTACGTGGCCGAGGTCAATCCGCTGGACGAGGTGGTGGAACAAGACGGCGCGCGGGTGATGATTGCACCGATGGCGCAGATGTTCCTGTTTGGCACCCAGATCGACTACGAGGTCGATCTGCTGCAAGCGGGGTTCAAGTTCAATAACCCCAATGTCGCCGAAGCCTGCGGCTGCGGCGAGTCGATCAAGTTCAAAGACGCCTAAGCGCGGTTTTGCACCGCCAGCCCTTGTCACTTGGGGTTTGCTTCGCTAGCCTAAGCGCAAACAGTACAAGGGCGCAAATATGAAAAGGCTGGCAGCAGGCAATTGGAAGATGAACGGCAGCTTGGCCGCTTTGGCCGAGGTTGAAGCGCTGATCGCAGCCCACCCTGCCCCTGCCTGCGATATGCTGCTCTGCCCGCCCACGCCCCTGATCGCGGCGATGGCTGCACGCGCACAAGGCTCTGCCTTGCAGGTCGGCGGCCAAGATTGCCACCAAAACACCAGCGGCGCGCATACCGGCGATGTCGCCGCCGCGATGCTGGCCGAGGCAGGCGCAAGCCATGTCATCCTTGGCCATTCCGAACGCCGCGCCGATCACGGTGAAAGCTCGGATCTGGTGCGGCAAAAGGCAGAAGCAGCCCTTGCCGCAGGTCTGATCGCTGTGGTCTGTCTGGGCGAGACCGAAGCCGAGCGCGACGCGGGTGCCACGCTTGCGGTGATTGGCGAGCAGCTTGATGCCTCGCTTCCCGCAAGCAGCACAGCGGCGACTGTGGTGATCGCCTATGAACCGGTCTGGGCCATTGGCACCGGCCGCACCCCGACCCTTGCGCAGATCGCCGAGGTGCACGGATTTTTGCGCGCACGCCTTGTCGGGCTGATCGGGGCCGAGGCTAAGGGCCTGCGCCTGCTTTACGGCGGATCGGTCAAACCCTCGAATGCAGCCGAGATCTTTGCCCTGCCCGAGGTCGATGGCGCGCTTGTCGGCGGTGCCAGCCTCAAGGCCGCCGATTTCGGCGCTATTGTCGCAGCCCTAAGCGCCGCCTAAGCGGCGCTTGCGACGCTGTGATGTCGGCTTTGGCACAGCCATCTGCGCCCGCCCTGCCCTAGGCTTGGGGCAAAAGGAAATCCCATGTCGATCACCTCTGCGCCGCAAGGCGGGCTTTCGGGCACTTTGGCGGCAAATCTGATTTGCTCGGCCTCGATGCTGCTTTGGGCGGCGGGCTTGCCTGCAGCGCAAACCTTGATGCCGCATGTGCCGCCGCTGCTGCTGGCGGCCGCGCGGATCGGGCTGTCGGGGCTGTTTTTGCTGCCAATCTGGTGGCTGATCGACGGCCGCAAAGCAGTTTTATCTGCCAATTGGGGCAAAGGCTGCCTGATCGGCGGCGCGGGCTTTGCGCTTGGGGCCTATCTGATGACGGTGGGGCAAAGCATGACCGGCCCTGTCACCGTGGCGGTGATCGCGGCCAGCATGCCGGTGGTCGGCATTGCAATCGAGGTGTTGCTGGACGGGCGCCGTCTGACCGCGGGGCTGCTGCTGGGCGGGCTGTTATCGCTGGCGGGTGGCTTTATCGTGGTCACAGGCGCGCCGGGCGAGGCAGGCATCGGATTGGGCCTTGGCGCGCTGTTCTGCTTTGGCTCGGTGCTGGCCTTCACACTTGGTTCGCGCTGGGCGGTGACGTCTTTTCCTGATCTGACCGCGATTGGCCGCACCACTGTCACGCTGGCAGGGGCCGCGATCTCTATCCTGATCGTGGCGCTGGGATCTCTGGTCACCGGCGGCGCGCAGCCCGATTGGGCAGCGCTTGGCTGGATCGATTTCGGCGCGCTGATCTTCTATTCGGTCAGCGGCATGGCGATTTCGCAACTGCTGTGGATCTATGCCGTGGGCCGGCTTGGCATTGGATTGTCATCCTTGCATATCAACACCACTCCGTTTTATGTGATGTTGATCGTCTTTGCCTTTGGCGGCGCATGGAGCTGGGGCCAAGCCGTCTCCGCAGCCCTTGTAGGGCTTGGCGTGCTGATCGCCCAAGGCCTGATCCCGCTGCCGGGACACCGCAAGAAACAGGCATAACCGCATGAAATCTTTGTCTCAATCGCCATTAGACCCCACCTTCGTGCAAAACCCCTATCCGTTCTACGAGACCGCGCGCCGCCACGGCCCGTTCTTTCACTGGGCCGATTACGATGCCATCGCCACCCCCAATGCCGCCGCCTGCGCCGCGATCTTTCGCGACCGCCGCTTTGGCCGCGAAGCCCCTGCCGAACGCGCACCCAAGATTCCACCGCATCTGGCGCCCTTTTACGCGGTCGAGGCGCATTCGATGCTGGAGCTTGAACCGCCGCGCCACACCCGCCTGCGCGGCCTTGTGCTGCGCGCCTTCACCTCGCGCCGGATCCAGGCACTTGCGCCCGAAATCGCGGCCTTGTCGCATGCGTTGATTGACGCCTTCCCGCAAAGCGAATTTGATCTGCTGCAGCATTTCGCACAAAAGCTTCCCGTGATCATCATTGCACGGCTGCTGGGCGTGCCAGAAACCATGTCCGATGATCTGCTGCGCTGGTCCAATGCCATGGTCGGCATGTATATGGCAGGCCGCGACCGCGCCCGCGAAGACCGCGCGGTCGCGGCAACCGAGGCCTTCGTGGCCTTTCTGCGCGGCTATATCGAGGCCCGCCGTACTGAGCCGCGCGATGATCTGATCACCGCCCTGATCGCGGCCGAAGAAACTGGCGAGAAACTTAGCACAGACGAGCTGATCACCACCTGCATCCTCTTGCTGAACGCAGGCCACGAGGCCACGGTGCACACAATCGGCAACGGCGTGAAAACCCTGCTCGAAACCGGAAACACCATTACTCCCGAAACCGCCGAGGCCTGTAGCGAAGAAATCCTACGCTTTGATCCTGCGCTGCATATTTTCACCCGCTGGGCCTATGAAGATGTCGAAGTGATGGGACAAAGGTTTGCACGCGGCGATCAAGTCTCCTTGCTGCTGGCTGCCGCCAACCGCGACCCCGGTGTTTGGGAAGACCCCGCAAGCTTTCACCCCAACCGCAGCCCAAAAGCCCATGTCAGCTTTGGCGGCGGTCTGCACTTTTGTGTAGGCGCCCCTTTGGCGCGGCTCGAACTGCAAATCGCCTTGCCGATCTTATTCCAACGCCTGCCAAAGCTGCGCCTGACCGCTCTGCCGATCTATGCAGATGTCTATCACTTTCATGGCCTGAAGTCCTTGATGCTGCGTGCAGATTAGGGGCTCTGCCCCTCGGCTTCGCCTCACCCCGGGATATTTTCACCAAGATGAAAGCTCTTTCGCCTTGGCAAAATATCCTCGGGGGGAGGCCAAAGGCCTTGGGGGGCAGACAGCTCCCCGCTTTCACAGCGGCAGCGCGGTGGTGGATTTGATTTCTTCCATGCTGAGCAAGGCGGTGACATTGAAAATTTTCACTTCGGAAATCAGTGCCTGATAAAACAAATCATAGGCACGGGCGTTTTTGACCCGGACTTTCAGCAGATAGTCTATGTCACCCGCCAGCCGGTGCGCTTCCAGCACTTCAGGGCGCGCACGCAGGACTTGCAGGAATTTGCCCTGCCATTCAGCCTCGTGTTCGCTGGTGCGAATAAGCACAAAGAAGCAGGCCTCGAGCCCAAGACTTTCGGCGTCAAGCAGGGCGGTTTGTTTCAGGATCACCTTTTGCTCGCGCATGCGGCGGATGCGATTCCAAACTGGGGTTTTCGAGGAGCCAACTTTGCGGGCGATCTCGTCGAGAGATTGCGCAGCATCCTCTTGCAGCTCGGTCAGAATTTTCCGGTCTAGATCATCGAGTTGGGTTACCATTCGCCAAACCTCTGCTGTTTTGGGATCACATCCCGAATTGCAACAATATCAGAACATAAATCCTTATTGGCAAGGGTATATGGCGCAATTACAGGAAAATATTCTATATTACCCCTCGTAGATAACAGGGGTAGCCAGATGACCGCTTTGCCAAACCTTTCGATTGATCCGGTCAATGTGACCTTTGTGGGCGCGGGTCCGGGGGCTGCGGCGCATCTGACGCTTGGGGCTTATCAGGCGCTACAAACGGCAGAGGTGGTGATCCATGATCGGTTGGTGGGGGCGGAGGTTTTGGCGCTGATCCCAGCCTCGGCCCGTTTGATTGACATGGGCAAAGCGGGCTTTGGCCTATCGGCCACGCAAGAGGACATAAACGCCTGCCTTGTGACGCAGGCGCTGAGCGGGGCGCGGGTGGTGCGGCTGAAGGGTGGCGATTGCGGCATCTTTGGCCGCCTGGATGAAGAGATCGAGGCGTTGGAGGCGGCGGGGCTGTCCTTTGCCATTCTGCCGGGGTTAACCTCGGCCACGGTTGCAGCCGCTACGATCGGGCAAAGCCTGACGCGACGCGGCCGCAACGCAGCCCTACGGATTTTGACCGGCCACGATATGGCAGGCTTTGCCGAGCAGGATTGGGCCGGGCTTGCGCGCAAAGGCGAGGTTGCCGCGATCTATATGGGAAAGAAATCAGCGCGCTTTATTCAAGGCCGCCTGATGATGCATGGCGCGGCCGCTGACACAGCTGTCAGCCTGATCGAGAACGTCTCGCGCCCAGATCAGCGGGTGATTGCCGCCAGTCTTGCCAGCCTGCCGCAAGCCGCAAGCGGGCTTATGGGGCCTGCAGTGATCCTTTACGGCCTTGCTCCGCGCGCGGCCCTTGCAACCTTGAAAGAAGCCACAGCATGAGCCGTTTTAGCCCAAAAGTCGTGACCGCCAATGATCTGCGCCTTGGCGATGTGGTCTATCTGACCGCTGATGATCAATGGACGCGCCAGCATCATCTGGCCGAGTTGATCGAAGATGAAGCCCATGCGCAGCTGCGCGTTTTGCACGCCGCAGGCCAGCAGGCTTTGGTGGTGGGTGCCTATCTGGCCGATGCAAAGGCCGGCCCGATGGGTCCCGAGCCGCTGCATTTTCGCGAGGTGTTTCGCACCCGTGGCCCCTCAAACTATGCCCATGGCAAGCAAGTGGATCTGCAAGATGTATAGCTATTCCGATTTTGACGAAGCCTTTGTGCGCAACCGTGTGGCGCAATTTTCCGACCAGATCAGCCGCCGTCTGGATGGCAGCCTGACCGAGGACGAGTTTCGCCCGCTGCGGCTGATGAACGGGCTTTATCTGCAATTGCACGCCTATATGCTGCGGGTGGCGATCCCTTATGGCACGCTTTCGCCACGCCAGATGCATGCTTTGGCCGATATCGCCCAGACCTATGACAAGGGCTATGGCCATTTCACCACACGGCAGAACATTCAGTTCAATTGGCCGAAGCTGCCCGAGGTGCCCGCGATCCTGTCGGCGCTGGCCGATGTCGAGATGCATGCGATCCAGACCTCGGGCAATACCGTGCGCAATGTCACGGCTGATCATTTTGCAGGTGCTGCGGCTGATGAGATCGAGGACCCCCGCCCCTATGCCGAACTGCTGCGGCAATGGTCATCCGATCACCCCGAGTTTCAATTCCTGCCGCGCAAGTTCAAAATCGCCGTGACCGGCAGCCCGAACGACCGGGCGGTGACGCGCGCGCATGACATCGGCTTGCGGATGCAGCGCAATGGCGCTGGCGAAGTGGGCTTTGAGGTGATTGCAGGCGGCGGACTTGGCCGCACGCCGATGCTGGGCTTTGTGATCCGCCCGTTCTTGCCGGTGGCCGATTTGCTGGCCTATGTCGAGGCGGTGCTTTCGGTCTATAACACTCTGGGACGGCGCGATAATAAATATAAGGCCCGCATCAAGATCACTGTGCATGAAACCGGACGCGAGGAAATCACCCGCATGGTCGAGGCGCGCTTTGCCGAGATCAAGCCGCAGTTTGGCGGCGCGGATCAGCTGCTGCTGGCCGATATTCGCGCAGCCTTTGCGCCGCCAAAGTTTCGCTCGGCCCCGACCATTGGCTACGAGGCGGCGCGCAGCAAAGACCCCGTCTTCCGCGCTTGGGCCGATACCAACCTTGCCCCACACCGCCACCCCGATTATGCCATCGTCACCGTCAGCCTGAAGGCGCATGGCCAAACTCCCGGTGATGCGACGGCGGCACAGATGCACCGGCTGGCCGATCTGGCCGCGGCCTTCGGCCACAGCGATCTGCGCATCAGCCACGAGCAGAATGTGATCTTGCCACATGTGCATAAATCAGATCTGGCTGCCCTGCACGCAGGCCTGTCCGAGGCGGGGCTTGCCACCGCCAATGTCGGCTTGATTTCCGATATCATCGCCTGCCCTGGTATGGATTATTGCGCGCTGGCCACGGCGCGCTCGATCCCGGTGGCGCAAGACATCGCGCTGCGGTTTGACGCGCTGAAGCTTGAACATGACATCGGCCCGCTGAAGATCAAGATCTCGGGCTGCATCAATGCTTGCGGGCACCATCACATCGGCCATATCGGCATTCTGGGGCTGGATCGCGCCGGGGTGGAAAGCTATCAGTTCACGCTGGGCGGCGACGGCAGCCAAGATGCGGTGATCGGCGAAAAAACCGGACCCGGTTTCGCCTATGACCAGATCGTGCCCGCGATCGAGCGGATTGTTTTGGCCTATCTGGATTTGCGCAGGTCGCAAGATGAGACGTTCTTGCAGACCTATCAGCGCCTTGGCATCGCCCCCTTCAAAGCGGCGCTTTACCCGCCCGAGGCGGTTGACGATGCCGCGTGATCTGTCGCAGGTCAGCGTGGCGGTGCGGGTTGGCGCGCTGAACGCGCGCTATAAACACCACGCCGCGACCTCGGTTCTGGAACATGCGCTGCGCGACAAGGATCTGGGCAAGGTGGCACTGGTCTCTTCCTTTGGTGCGGAATCAGTGGTTTTGTTGCATCTGGTCTCGATCCTTGCGCCGCAGACGCCGGTGCTCTTTGTCGACACGCGGATGCTGTTTGCCGAAACCCTGGCCTATCAGCGCCAATTGGCCGAAAGTCTTGATCTGTGCGATCTGCGCATCATCCGCGCGCAAAAACCTGATGTCAGCTTTCACGATCCCGACAACACCTTGCATCAGGTCAATACCGACGCCTGCTGCGCTTTGCGCAAGGTTGCGCCGCTTGAACGCGCCCTGGCCGAGTTTGACGGCTGGATCACCGGTCGCAAACGCTTTCAGGCCAGCAGCCGCCAAGCGGTCGAGTTTTTCGAGGCCGAGGCCGAGACCCGCATAAAGGTCAATCCGCTGGCGCATTGGACCCGCGACGATCTGGCCGAGTATATGATCAACAACCGCCTACCGCGCCACCCGCTTGTAGCACAAGGCTACCCTTCGATCGGCTGCGCGCCCTGCACCTCGAAGGTGGCAGCAGGCGAAGATCCGCGTTCGGGGCGTTGGCGCGGGCAGGAAAAAACCGAATGCGGCATCCATTTCATCAATGGCCGCGCCACCCGCAGCCCTGCAAAGGACCCAGAATGAGCCTTCTTGTCACCGATCAGGGCTTTGGCCCCGTGCCCGCCCTGCCCTTCGTAAGCTTGGACCAGATTGCCAGCCATTGCGGCGCGCTGGATCTGGCGCAAACCGACGCCCCCGAAGCGGCTTTGCCCTATCTGGCCGATCTTGCTTGCATTCGCATCGCCTTTCCCAGCGTGGCGGATGGGCGCGGCTTTACGCTTGCGCGGCGGTTGCGGGCCTTGGGCTTTACCGGCACCCTGCGCGCGCAGGGGGCGCTGATTGCCGATCAATACGCCATGGCGCGGCGCTCAGGCTTTGACGAGGTGGAAATCCCGCAAGCCATGGCCGACCGCCAACCGCAAGAGCAGTGGCTGGCGCGCGCCAATTGGCATGCCCATGACTATCAGTCGCGGCTGCGCGCCTGAGTTTTGGCTTCCACCACGGCGGAAAACCACCTATTCAAGAAGATGAATGACATGACCGAAGCGATCCAGATGACCGAAACAGCCGCCCAAAGCCCCACCAAAGCCCATTTGCCCGATGCCCAGATCGTTACGGCGGTGACGCATTGGACAGACCGTCTGTTCTCATTTCGCGTAACACGCCCGCGCAGCCTGCGGTTTCGCTCGGGCGAGTTTGTGATGATTGGTCTTTTGGGCGATACCGGCAAGCCCTTGCTGCGCGCCTATTCCATCGCCTCGCCTGCTTGGGATGACGAGCTGGAGTTCTATTCGATCAAGGTTCCCGACGGCCCGCTGACCTCGCGCCTGCAGCACATCAAAATCGGCGACGAGATCATCCTGCGCCCGAAACCCGTTGGCACTTTGGTGCATGACGCGCTTTTGCCTGGCAAGCGGATTTACTTTTTGGCCACCGGCACCGGCTTTGCCCCCTTTGCCAGCCTGCTGCGCGAACCCGAGACCTATGAGAAATATGAGCAGGTGATCATGATGCACACCTGCCGCGAGGTGGCGGAATTGGAATATGGCCGCCAATTGGTGCAATCGCTGGCCGATGATCCGCTGATCGGCGAGATGGTGGCCGGCAAGCTGCTGTATTACCCCACCACCACCCGCGAGCCTTTCGCGCAGATGGGCCGGGTTACCGATAATCTGGCTTCGGGCAAGGTCTTTGCCGACCTGAGCTTGCCGCAGATGTCGCCTGCCGAGGATCGTGCCATGGTCTGCGGCAGCCTTGCCTTTAACCATGACGTCAAGGCGATCCTGGAAGGTTTTGGTCTGGTCGAGGGCGCAAATTCCGATCCGAAGCATTTTGTGATCGAAAAGGCCTTTGTCGGCGACGGCATCTAAACTGTTGTTCAGAAATGAAAAAGCCGCGCAAGGGCAACCCTTACGCGGCTTTTGTTGTTTTGGGCGCGATTACATGCCCAAGGCGGTTTTGATCGCAGCCAGCACTTCCGAAACCTTGGCAGGATCTGCAGCAGCAGCCTCTACACCCGATTTCAGCGTGGTTTTCACCATAGCGTTCAGATCGGAAGCATCGATCATTGCCGTGATCTTGGCGGCATCAAAGTTTGCAGGATCCAACAGCGCCATGGCGTCATCCGCCATGCCGGTCGCTTCGGTTGTCGCAGTCGTGGCCGCATCTGTTGCAGCTGTGGTGGCAGCAACAGTGGTATCGGTGACAGCGGTTGCCGCAACGGTTGCTGCCGTGGTGGTGGCGGCCGCAGTTGCGTCTGTTGTAGCGGTCGTCACAGCAGCCGCTGCATCGGTGGCAGCTTTGGCAGCAGCCTCTGCGGCAGCGGTTGCAGCAGCTTCGGTGGCAGCAGCAGCATCCGCGGCAGCTTTGGCAGCTTCTTCGGCTGCAGCAGTGGCTGCAGCGGCAGTTGCAGCTGCAGCATCGGTCGCGGCTGCAGTTGCATCGCTTGCAGCTTCTGCGGCTTCTTCAGCTGCATGTGGCTTCATGCCAAAGGTATAGTAACCAGCGCCCGCAGCAATGATGAGGGCCAAACCAATAAGGATATTCTTGTTCATTTTTACTCTCCAGAAACCATCTCCAGATGGATCGAGCGCGATATGACAGAAGCGTGATCAGAAGAAAAGAGCCATGCTGCAGTTGCGAAAACCCCGGCAAAACCTCGCCGAAAGCTTGTTTTTGCCCAAGCCTCGAATGTGGTTGAAGCTTGCGCGCGCAAAGACTATCTTGACGGCGCTCGTAACCATATGAAGGACCACTCCCATAGCCCGCAGACCCCACAACGCCCCGCCACAACGCGAAACCGGCCCGCGCATCAATGATCGCATCCGGTCGCCCGAAATCCGCTTGATCGGCGCGGATGGCGAGAATGTCGGCGTCGTCACACCCACCCGCGCCATGCAAATGGCGGAAGAGGCTGGGCTTGATCTGGTAGAGATTTCTCCGAATGCCGAACCGCCCGTGTGCAAAATCATGGACTTTGGCAAGTATAAATACGAGACCCAAAAACGCGAGGCCGAGGCCCGCAAAAAGCAAAAGATCATTGAGATCAAGGAAATCAAGTTCCGTCCCGGCACTGATATCCATGACTACGAAGTCAAAATGCGCTCGGTGGTCAAATTCCTTGAAGAAGGCGATAAGGTGAAAGTCACCCTGCGCTTTCGCGGCCGTGAGATGGCGCACCAAGAGCTTGGGCTTGAGTTGCTGAACCGCGTGGCGGCAGATGTGACCGAAATCGGCAAGATCGAATCGATGCCACGGCTGGAAGGCCGCCAGATGGTGATGATGATCTCGGCGAAATAAGCGCCGGTGAGAATTCTGAAATCAGGGGCCCTTGGGCCCCTGATTTGGTTTAATGGGAAGAAAGTGTTGATTTTTCGCCGACAACTTCGGCGCCAGTATAAATGGCTCCCTGCGCGGAAAACGCCTGATTGCGTCCGGCTTGTTTTGCGGCATAAAGCGCCTGATCCGCGCGGCTGACTGCCCCGTCAAAGCCCTTGGTCACCGCATCAATCATCGCATAACCAACCGAGATCGTTAAAGCATGCAGGCCTTGCTCAGATGCCACGGGCGGCAGGGTTGCCACGGCTTTGCGCAACCGCTCGCTTAGGGAATATAAATGCCCAGGGCACCAGTCTTCACTAAGCACCATAAATTCGTCGCCCCCCCAGCGCACCAAGGTTTCGGCTTCGCTCAAACAGTCCGACAGTGCTTTTGACACCGCTACCAAAAGCCGATCGCCCGCGACATGGCCCAAGGCATCATTCAAAGGTTTGAAGTTGTCGATATCCAGCATCACCACGCCACGATAGGTCGTGTCCAGCCGCTGGCGCGCCAAACCGTGGCGGTTCAGCAAGCCCGTCAGATGGTCAATATCAGCTGCCCGCAGCAATTTCTCTTGATTGCTGTCAATGGTAGAGGAAAGCCATAAAAGCGCACTCAACTTCACCACGGCGATGGCACAAATCGTCTGGCTGACAGCTGCGGCAAGCGCATAGTCCGTAGGGTTAAACTGTGCGGCAACAAGCCCAAGCCAAAACGGTTCGCTGGCAATCACGAAAGCCCCGACGCAAAGCCCCAGCCCCAAAGCATTGCGTTTGAAAAAGACGTTAAACGGCCGCTTACCGCCAAGCCGTAAAGCCATCGACACGGCGCCAAGCACCGTTAAGAGTGCAGAAAAACCAGAAAGCCTGATTGGCAAAAACGCGGTATCGACGGTTAAAGCGTTGATAAAAAAAATCGCCGAACAAAACGCCGCAAAGGTGAAAGCCACCGCAACATGCCGCCACCGCGTCTCGGTCAATAGCGCAATATGCAGGGTGATCAGACCCGAGGCACAAAGTGCCGACATCCGTTCGGGGGCAGAGGGCACAAACCAATAGTCCACCATGATCTGAGGCCGCAACAAAAACGGCCAGCCCAGCACAAAGATCTCAAGCAGGCGCTGGATCGAAATACCGACCATACAAAGACTTATCAGCTGCAGCAGTCGCGAATTACCCAGCCCCTGCCCGCCGCGCGCCATCGCAAAGGCCAAAACCAAAAAGCCCAAAGCAGTTAGGGGGTTTAACGATGTGAAATATCCATCCTCTGGCGCGAAGAAGTTCATCGCGCGGCCAATGACAACAATCGCAAACATGGCTAAGGGCAACACCCTATAGGCGAAGGAGCGTTTTCTAAAGGTCAATCCGGTGTTTGGCATGTATCACAGTCCTTAAAGGCTACGTCATTTGGTAGACCAAGGCATTTGGACGCTTGCGAAGACCTGCGCTGAATTGGTTAACGATGTATTAATAATTCTGCGATCTAACCGAATGCGCGCAATGAAACCGCAAACCTATTCTTAAGAGATCGCAAATAGCACCTGAGCAAGGTCAAAGCTGCGCAGGCTAAGAGTTTACCAAAGCCTCGAAATACAAATATCTGAGATATATGATTTATTCGTTATTTCGGTTCGCGCAGCTGAGGCCGGGTCGGGATCTCTTTTAACAGCCCGCCGACACCCATCGCGGCGATGTCCTCGCTGTTAACCTTAATGCCGCAGGCCAGCCGTTCCAGCACCCAATCCGCGCCATTCAGCGCAGGCGCGCGCGCACAGCCCGGCAGGCCTATCACCGGCCGTGCGGCCAATTGGCCCAGAAACAACAGATTGCCCGGATCGACCGGCATGCCAAAGCGCAGCACCTCGCCCCCCGCCCGCCGCAGCGCTTGTGGCGCGGTGTCGTATAGATCCGATGTCGCAGAGCCGGTCAGGATCAGCACCATATCGCCGCCCGCCCGCGTGATCGCCGCGCCAAGTGCGGCCTCGTCATGCGCCACCACCTCGACACCTGCCAAATCCATCCCCAGCGCTGTCAGCCGCGCCAAAACCGCGCGCCGCCCCTTCAATGCCAGCTTGTCGTCTTGGCCTTCCACTGCGGTTAAAATCAGGCTGGCGCTGCGGCGCACCACCGGGCAAAACTGCAAGGCGCCCGCGGCGGCCGCACAGGCCTGCGCGAGTGCGGCACGCGCGACCCCATAGGAGATGATCTTAACAGTGCCGACCAAAGTCCCCGCTTCGACCCGCGTCAGTGGTGCCAAGGTGGCAAGGGTAATCGCCGGATGCGCCCGGTTCAGCGCCGCCACCGCTGCCGCATCCACCCGCACCACCCCCGCCGCCGGTGCATTCAGATTGACGCGTCCGGTAAAGGCCTGCGAAAGGATCAGGCCCGAGCCGGGCTGCAAGGCCGCTGCCAAAGCCGCTGCGGCGGCATCTTCGGCCAGATCATCTGGCCCCAGCCGCGCGACGGTGACTTGCGCCAGACCAAGGTCGCGCAAGGCGGCGATCTCGGCGCTGTCCAGCACGCAGCCCTTGCGCAGCCGCCCCTCGGGCAAAGCCACCGAATGCGCCAAAATTGCGCCAAGCGCTTGATCCAAAGGCACCGGCCCAAATTGCATCACGCCCCCCGCAGCACGGCTGTCACCTGTGCAAGGATGGAAATCGCGATCTCGGCCGGGGTTTTGGCGCCAATCGCAAGCCCGACGGGGGCGTGGATGCGCGCGATCTCGGCCTCGGAAAATCCCGCTGCTTGCAACCGCGCCACCCGCGCCGCATGGGTCTTTTTCGATCCCAAACAGCCCAGATAAAAACACTCTGAGCGCAGCGCAAAGGCAATCGCCGGATCGTCAAGCTTGCTGTCATGGGTCAGGGTGATGATGGCGCTGCGCGCGTCTGGAGCAAGCCGTTGCAAGGCCTCGTCCGGCCAATCGTCCAAGATCACCTCGCCCGGAAAGCGTTCTGCCGCGCCAAAGGTTTCGCGCGGGTCGATCAGCGTCGGGTCATAGCCCGCAAGCCGCGCCATCGCGACCAAGGGCTGGGCGATATGCACGGCCCCTACCACGATCAGGCGCAAGGGCGGATTATGCGGCGCGATAAAGCGCGCGCCCTCGACCCCCGCCTTATCGGAGCGCAGCCGCAGATCGGCCTCGGCCGCATCGCCCGGCGCCAGCAGCGCCCGGCTCCAATCGGTCAGATCAACCGCATAGGCAACGGGCTTGCGCGCAGCTCTGATCGCCACAAGTTTAGATAACAGATCGGCCATTGGCGCCACCGGCTCCACCAGAACGCGAATGGTGCCGCCACAGGCCAGCCCCACCGAAAATGCGGTCTCATCCGAGACGCCAAAAGACAACAGCCGCGGCTGACCGCACCCCATCGCCTCCAGCGCCTCAACCACTACCGCGCCCTCGACGCAACCACCCGAGACCGATCCCATAATCTCGCCCGCGCCCGAAATCGCAAGCTGGCTGCCAGCTTGGCGCGGGGCCGAGCCCCAGGTTTCCACCACCGTGGCAAGCGCCGCCCCACGGCCTTCGCGGTGCCAGGCAAGCGCCGTTTCTGGGATTTGATCGTGCATCATAAAGGCCACCTCCTGCGCGACTATGCGACAGCCCAGCGCTTTGTGCCATTGCCAAAAGGTGGCATGCCAATAAGGCCCCGCAAGCTGCGGGGCCCAAAGCGTTTAATTGCCCACTTGCAACAAGGGCGTGATGATGCGCACCGCCACGCGGCGATTGCGCGGCTCGTTGGCTTGGGTGTCGATGCGCAATTCTTCCTCGCCATAGCCTTGGATCACCATATTTTCGGGCGGAATATCGAAATATTCTGCCAGCGCCAACGCCACGGTTTCTGCCCGCCGATCTGACAGCGCAAGGTTCATCGCAGCCTTGCCGGTGGCATCGGTATGACCTTCGATCAGGAAAATCTCGCCGGGGTTTTGCGCCAGCATATCCTGCATAAAGCCGCCGAGATCGGCCAGATTGCCCGCCTCGGCTGGTTTAAGCGCCGCCGAGCCGCTGTCAAAGCTGATCAGGTTAACGTCAATCTGCGCTGCCAGATGCCGCACCTGAGGGATCTCGCGGATTTGACGCAGGCTAAAGCTGCGGCCCAGCTTTTCGATCTGTTGGGCAGCCATCGCGCGTTTGAAATCGGCGTTCGGGTCTTCGGCCGCGATCACCACCTGCTTTGCGCGCGGTTCAGGCAGGGTCGAGACCACAACCCGGCGTTCCGGTTGCAGATCGTTGAACAGCACCCGCTCGCGCCCCTGTGCGTCATAGGTCGCCCGGCGCAGCACGCGCCCCGTCGCATCGCGGATCGTCACCACCTGATCACCGCCCTCGCGCAGCACCGTTGTGCGGGTCGAGCCATCCTTGAAGGTTTCGGTGCGCACCTGTGATCCGGGCTGGCGCAGCGTCGCGTCATCGTCGCGGTAGACCTGATACTGCCCATCAGGGTTCAGCACCACCACACGGTCACCAGTGTTCGAAACCACCTGACGGTCTTCAGCGGGCGCGTTATTGGCGCCTTTGATGATCGCGCCCACGGCCAAAGCGCCCAGCGCCACCAGACCGAATTTCTCAAGGTCTGACAGCCGGTTCTTTTTGCCCCCCTCTACGACCACAGGGGCAGCGGCGAATTCTTGGGTCGCCGAGCGCGCGCTTTGCGCGGTCATCACTTCGGTGGTGCTGGCCACCGCCTGCGGCGCGGCTGCGGTATCGGCAGGCGCTTCGGCCATCGCCAGCGGGGCTGCGGGCGCGGCCACTGCGGTTGCGATAGGTGCAACGGTTAGGGGTTCGGCCAGCAGGGTCGTCAGGCTTTGCACCTCGGCCTGCGAGACCACGGGAGCATCGACGGGCTGGGCATTGGGATCAAGCACCTCGACCGCGGTTTTGAGGCCCCCATTGGGATCAAGGAGTGTGCCGTCGGCTTGCGGGGCAAGCTCTGCCTGAGCTTGGGCCAAAGCGGCCGCTTGCGCGGCAATTTCTTCGGGGGTGGGGGCTGCGGGCACATCGCTTTGTGCGGCCTGCGCATCCATACCAGCCTGCGCTGCTGCTGCATCGGCCTGCACCTGAGCGTCTATTGCAGCCTGCGCTGCCGCCGCATCCGCCTGCGCCTGCGCATCTGCCGCCGCCTGAGCTGCCGCTGCATCGGCCTGAGCCTGTGCCTCTGCCGCCGCCTGCGCTGCCGCTGCATCAGCCTGCGCCTGCGCCTCTGCCACCGCTTGTGCTTCTGCTGCAAGTCTGGCTTCGGTCTTGGCAAAAAGCTGCAACAAAGCGGGATCGGTCAGATCGCAGGCCTTATCGCCATCTGGCGCACAAAGCACCGTGCCATCCGAAGCCGCCAGCTCGCCTTTTTCGTTCAGCGTCTGCGCCAGCAAGGGCCATGGCTGCACCCCTGCCAAAGCCATCGACAGCACCGCGGTAGAGCCCCAAAGTCGTTTCATCACATCACCCTTTTCAAAACCAAATTCCAGCGGCCAGATGGCCCAGCATCCGTTACGCCTGCCTAGCGCGTTTTCACGCCGCTATGCGATATCATCGGGGTCATATAGCGCTGTTATCGCCTAGCCGCGCGCCAGCATCTGCATCAAGCGCGCTTTTTCGCCGACGTCACTGGCCTGTGAGATCACCTCGCCCAGCGCTTGCAGTGAAGCCACCGAATGGCCGGCGCGAAAGCTGTCGACATGCGGCAGCATCGCCATCACGCCAGCGGCGCGCGGGGCAAAGCCATCCCAGCGCAGCAAGGGGTTCAGCCAGATCAGCCGCCGCGTTGACAGATGCAGCCGCGCCATCGCGGCCTCGAGCACGCCGGTCTCGTCGCGGTCCAGCCCATCAGTGATCAGCAAAACCACAGCACCCTGCCCCAACACCCTGCGCGACCAATCGCGGTTGAACGCGGCAATCGAGCTGCCAATGCGGGTGCCGCCCGACCAATCCTGCGCCTCGGCCCCTGCGGCCTTCAGGGCGGCATCCACGTCGCGGTGCTGCAAATGGCGGCTGATATTGGTCAGACGGGTGCCAAAGGTAAAAGCATGCACCTTGGCCCAGCCTTGGCCACGCTGATTGGCCACGGCATGCAGAAAATGCAGCACCATACGGCTGTATTGCGCCATGCTGCCCGAAATATCGCAGATCACCACCAGATTAGGCCAGCGCTGTTTGGGTGCGCGTGGGTGCAGCGTCATCACCTCGCCGCCCGTGCGCAGGGCCGCGCGCATCGTCGCACGCGGGTCAATCCGCGCACCTAGCCCCGCCCCAACCGCCATCCGCCGCGTTTTCAGCGGCTGCACCGGCAGCGACAGCCGCGCAAGCATCCGCTTGGCCTCGGCAATTTCGGCCAGCGACATCAGCTCGAAATCCAAGGTTTTCAAGCGTTCTTCAGCCGAGACGGTGGCGCTTGCGTCGATCTCCAGCTCTTCGCCCTGATCCTGCGCTTCGGGCAGCTCTGGCGGGGCTGGTGCCTTGCCGTCCAGCAAAGCTTCGGCGGCACGCCGCTCGGCTGCCACAGCGGCGCGGTCTTCTTGCACGCCTTTGATCTGCGGGATCATGAAGGACATCATATGTTCCAGAAACTGCGGATCGCGCCAGTAAAGCCGAAAGATCTGATCAAACACCTCGCGCTCTTCGGGGCGGCTGACAAAAACCGCCTGCAAGGTCCAATAGAAATCCATCCGCGTGCTAAAGCCTGCCACCGCAACCGCACGCACCGCCTCGATCACCCGCGAGGGGCCAATCGGCAGGCCAGCACGACGCAGGGCGCGGGCGAAATGCGCGATGTTTTGCGACAGCTTGCCGTCTTGATGCACCGCCAGATCAGCCAAGCGCTGCCCTCACCCGCTCAAGGTTTTGCGCGTGCACGGCGGCATAGGGGGCAAAGTACGTCAGACTGCCATTGGCCAAATGATCCGCAATCGCCTGCCGCAGATCGGCGGGCGCGCCCTGCTGCAACAGGGTAATATAGGCGGCGGTGGCCTGCCAAATCCGCGCGTCATAGCCCCCCGCCGCAATTCTTTCGGGCGCGCCATGGTTGGGCAAGATATACCGCGCGCCCAAAGCCGCCAGCCGGGAAATATCAGCCAGATGCAGCGCAAAATCCTGCGGCGCACCGACATAAGTGACGCAATCTTCTACCGTGTCGCCCGCCAGCAGAATGCCACGCTCGGGCAACCAGATCACGGTGGCATCATCGGAATGGATATTGGCGCAGATCAGCTCGACCCGCTGCCCGCCCAGATCAAGGCTCAGCGCAGAGTCAAAGACCTGATCCGGCAGCACCAAGGGGCAAATCGCAGGCAGGCCGTGAAAGCTGCCGTCTTCGATGCCTGCACGCTGCGCGGCAAGATGGGCTGCGGTGCGGCGGTTGGCGATCACCTCGCAGCCCGCAAAAGCCTGGGTGCCCGCAACATGATCCAGATGCCAATGTGACAGCACTACCCTGATCTGCGTAACCCCGCGCGCGCGCAAGGCGTCGCGGATAAAGGCGCCATGGGGCAGCGAGACATGGGTATCATAGACAATCGCCTGCTGCCCCACGATCAACCCATAAGACGCGATGCCCAGCGACAAAGCACCCTCATCGACCCAATTGGGTGCCTCGGCAAAGCGGTGGCCAGCCACGCGCCCATCGTAAAACGCCAAGATCCCCGGATGCGGTTCCAAGATGCGCAGATGGTCAAGCTTCACACCAGCCCCCGCCGGATTTCGTCCAAGATCTTGCCTGCCTCTAGGCTTGAAAGCTTTTGAATATCGTCTTGATATTTCAGCACCGCACCCAAAGTATCGGCAATCACCTCGGGGGAAAGTGCGATCACATCCAGCGCCAGAAGGCATTTCGCCCAATCAATGGTTTCGGCCACGCCGGGCTTTTTGAACAGATCTTCTGCGCGCAGGCGCTGGACAAAAGCCACCACCTCGCGGCTAAGCGTTTCGGGGGCCTCGGGCACTTTGCTGTGCAAGATTTGCAGCTCGCGCTCGAAGCCCGGATAATCGACCCAATGATAAAGGCAGCGGCGCTTCAGCGCGTCATGCACCTCGCGGGTGCGGTTCGAGGTCAGGATCACGATCGGCGGCGCTGGGGCTTTGATGGTGCCAAGCTCGGGGATGGTGACCTGAAAATCCGACAAAGCTTCAAGCAAAAACGCCTCGAAAGGTTCGTCGGTGCGGTCCAGCTCGTCAATCAGCAGCACCGGCGGGCCGCCTGCTTGCGGGCGCATCGCGGCCAATAGGGGCCGCTCGATCAGATAGTCTTCGCAAAACAGCCCCTCGCGCCCGACCGCCTCGCCCGACCGGATTGCGATCATCTGTGCGGCAAAGTTCCATTCCGCCACCGCCGAGGCCGCGTCCAACCCCTCGTAGCATTGCAGCCGGATCAGCCGCCGCCCAAGGGCTGCTGCGATTACCTTGGCGATCTCGGTCTTGCCAACGCCTGCCTCGCCTTCCAAAAACAATGGCTTGCCAAGTTTAAGCGACAAGAACACCACCACCGCCAAGGCGCGTGCCGCGACATAGCCTTCGGCTGCCAGCAGCGCTTCGACCTCGTCAATTGATGCAGGCAATCCCATAATATCCCCCCCGTTTCGCGCCATGCTGGCCCCGGCTGTGGCAAGGGTCAAGCACCCATGCAGGCCCTACGACCTAAGCACAGGTCGATATTCTGCTTTCCTTCGCGGGCGTTCTGCGCACAAATGGTGCAGCTGTTGCCCTGATGAGTGTTTAAATCCCCCTATGCGCGCGCTGTGTATTCTTGGTGTCAAAAACGAAGGCGCCTTTCTGCTGGAATGGCTGGCCCATCACCGCGCCTGCGGCTTTAACGACTTTTTGGTCTATTCCAACGATTGCAGCGATGGCACAGATCTGATGCTGGACCGGCTGGCACAGATGGGCTGGCTGACCCATTTGCGCAATGACGGACCGCACGCCGAAGGCCCGCAATGGTCGATGCTGAAAGCCGCCGACAAGCACCCGCTGCGACAAGCCGCCGATTGGATCTTGTTCAGCGACATCGACGAATTCGTCAATATCCACGTCGGTGACCACCGCCTGCCCGCCCTGCTTGCAGCCTTGCCACAAGCGACGGCAATCCCGCTGACATGGCGGCTATTTGGCAATGCAGGCCTGATCGAGATCACCGATACCCCCGTCACCGAAAGCTTTACCCATGCCGCCCGCGCCAGCTTTGGCTGGCCATGGCGGGCGCAGATGTTCAAGACCCTGTTCAAGAATGATGGCACCTACCGCAAGCTGGGCGTGCATCGCCCGCGCAATCCAGACCCCGAACGGATTGTAGCCGCCCGCTGGTTCGACGGCTCGGGCCACGCCCTGCCCCAAAGCATGGCGACAGGGCGGATCTTTTCCGATTATAGCCGCGACAATTATCAGCTGGTGCAGCTGAACCACTATGCCCTGGGGTCGATGCAGAACTACATCGTCAAGGCCGACCGCGGCCGCGCCAACCGCGCGGCTTCGGGCTTTGATCTGTCCTATTGGGTCGAGCGCAACTTTTGTGAGGTCGAAGACCGCAGCATTTTGCAACTGAACAGTCAGACCCTGCGCGCCGAGCTTTTGGCAGACCCCCAGCTTGCCACTTTGCATCTCAGCGCCTTGGCTTGGCGCAAAAGCCGTTTCGAAACTTTGATGCAAGATGAGGCCTGGCGCGGCGTTTTTGGCAGGTTATTAATGACTCCGACATCAAAAACCCTTACTTTAGAACAAGCAGCGCCGGTTTTACGCTATATCAAGCCTGCAGCCTTAGGTTGAATTCAAAACAATTACAGAACATTGTTTTGCAAAAAAGGGGTAATCGGCCATCTTCTTACCTTGCTCTGGCCGTAGAGCAGCGCAAGACTTGACCCATAAATGGTAGCTCCACAGGTTTTTGGGGCAAAAGGATACGTTATGTCGGAGACCGAAGTTCAAACCGAACCACAGCTTGACCCACGCGCAAGCTGGGCTGCCAAGCTGGAAGAGATGACGGCCGAGGTCGGCTATTTCCACACTCTTGGCAGCAGGCACTTCGGATTTTTCGTTGATGAAGGCACGACGTTACTTGTGACCTTTGAAAACCTCAGCAGCGTTTTGGCAAATCCTGATCAGTTGCCCAGAGGCTACCAGCAGGCCAAAGCCAAAGGCTGGTCGCTGTTGACCCTGATTGCAGATGGCGAGACATGGTTCCGCGATCCCGCCGTCTATGCGTTCTTTGACAGACAGGTTGATGATGCCTTCTTTGAAGATTTTGACCGCGTGCTGTTTTACGGCAGTGGCATGGGGGGCTATGCCGCTTGCGCCTATTCGGTCGCAGCCCCCGGATCGCAGGTGCTGGCGCTGAACCCGCGCGCAACGCTTGACCCGTCGCAAACGCGCTGGGATACCCGCTCGCGCCGGGCGGGCCGCTTGGATTTCACCTCGCGCTATGGCTATGCCCCCGATATGCTTGAAGGCTGCGCCCATGCAACTGTGATCCACGACCCGCTTATCCCTGCCGAAGCCATGCAAGCCGCCCTGTTTCGCGCGCCCTATATCACCCGACTTTCGGCCCGCCGGCTTGGTGATGAGCTGGAACAGCATTTCGTGGCGATGGAGATTTTGCCAAAGCTGATCGATCAAGCCATGGCAGCAAGCCTCAGCGCTCAAAGCTTCGCAACGCTCTGGCGCATCAGGCGCAATTACCTGCCTTATTTGAAAAATTTACTGGCGATTGCCGAACTTGCCGGCCGGGTTGGGCACGAACGCATGATCTGCAATTCAGTCACAAAACGCGTGCGCGCGCCGCGTTTCAGAAAACGCCTCGAACTTCTGAACAGCAGACAGTCAAACCCAGAGACAGGCGCGCCAAGCGCCTAGCCGCTTACAAAATGGCCACAAGGCCAAAGACGGCTCGCGCTAAAACTGCGCGATATCGTGCTGAAGCCGCTTGGCATTGGCACGTGTCTTCTTGCGCACCGGCGCCATCGCGGCCATCGCCACATCCGACGGGCTGGCCCCTGCCATGCCCGCGCGCAAGGCTGCGTTGCCAGCATCCAGACCAGCTTCAAGTTTTTCACAGACCATCTGCTCGGTCTCTGCCCGCCCCATCGGCCAGATCCCAGCCAAACCAGCCAAACGCAAGCCAATCACCGTCTGAGCCTCTGCCAAAATCTGGAAAGCCTCCAGACCGGGGCGCATCAAATCAAAGGGATCAAAAAAACGCATAACACTCTCCACAAATCACCCGGCAATCAAAACCATATTGCTGCAGTGCAGCAAGCGCTATTTGCCTCCTCGGCGCAAAACCGCAAAGCCGTGGCGCAGGATAGCCTCACCCGCGAAAACCGCGCAAAAACTGATGCAACCCGCTCAATCCCCCCTAGATAATGCCGAAGCCCTGCGCTAGGGCTTGAGACATGACACAGCGCCTCACCCTCGCCCGCCCCGATGATTGGCACCTGCATCTGCGCGATGGCGCAATGCTGAAAGGTGTTTTGCCTGAAACCGCACGCCATTTTGGCCGCGCGCTGATCATGCCAAACCTTGTGCCGCCCGTGGTCACCGCGGCCCAAGCCGTAAGCTACCGCGACCGGATCATGGCAGCCCTGCCCGCGGGAGCAGATTTTCAGCCGCTGATGACGCTTTATCTGACCGAAACCACCGATGCCGCCGATGTGGAAGCCGCCGCCGCCTCGGGACTTGTCAAAGCGGTCAAGCTTTATCCCGCAGGTGCCACCACAAATTCGCATTCAGGCGTGACGAATTTCGACAAGGTGCAGGGGGTTCTGGAAAAGATGGCCGAGATCGGCTTGCCGCTTTGCCTGCACGGCGAGGTCACCGATGCTGCCGTCGATATCTTTGACCGCGAGGCGGTGTTCATCGACACCGTCCTTGACCCGCTGCGCCGCCGCAACCCAGATCTGCGCGTGGTGATGGAACATATCACCACCGCGCAAGGCGTCGATTACGCCCGCGCAGGCGGTGACAATCTTGCCGCCACAATCACCACGCATCATCTAATCATCAACCGCAACCATATCCTCGCAGGCGGCATCAAACCGCATTACTACTGCCTGCCAGTGGCAAAACGCGAAAGCCACCGCCTTGCCCTGCGCGCGGCCGCCACCTCTGGCGAAGCGCGCTTCCTGCTCGGCACCGATTCCGCCCCGCATGTCGATGCTCTGAAAGAACATGCCTGCGGCTGCGCGGGCTGCTTTACCGCCACCAACACCATGGCGCTGCTGGCACATATCTTTGAAGAAGAGGCCGCCTTGCACAATCTCGAGGCCTTCACCTCACGCAATGGTGCTGGCTTTTACCGCTTGCCCGTCAATGACGCCAAGATCACCTTGGTAAAACACGAACTGCCACAGACCTTCCCCGAAAAAATCCTCACCGAGGCAGGCCCCGTCACCGTTTTCAACCCAGGCTTCCCCGTGCATTGGCACGTCGAGACCTGATTTCATCTTGGCCTAAATATCCCCGCCGGAGGCTCCTTTGGCTTGCGGCAGAACGCTCCGCGGGGGATATTTTTACCAAGATGAAAGCCACAACCCAAGCTATAGGACCGCCCGATGATCCCAACCTCTTTCCCGCCCCGCGACGAAATCGCCCGTCTCACTGCCCGCGCGTTGCTGGAAATCAAGGCGGTGCATTTCAATGCCGAGACGCCGTTCACCTTGGCCTCGGGGCTGCCGTCGCCCACATATATTGATTGCCGCAAGCTGATTTCTTATCCGCGCATCCGCTCGGTTTTGATGGATTTTCTAACTATGACGGTGATGCGCGACGCAGGCTTTGAGGCTTTTGACAATGTCGCGGGCGGCGAAACGGCGGGGATACCTTTTGGCGCTTGGGTGGCCGAGCGGATGGCTTTGCCGATGACCTATGTGCGCAAAAAGCCCAAAGGCTATGGCCGCAATGCCCGCATCGAGGGCGCGATGTCAGAGGGACAGCGGGTGTTGTTGGTTGAAGATCTGACCACCGATGGCGGATCGAAGCTGTCGTTTGTCGATGCAATCCGCGAGACAGGGGCGAGCTGTGCCCATACGGCTGTGATCTTTTACTACGGCATTTTCCCCGAGACCACGCAGCGTTTGGCGGATCATGGGGTGCAATTGCATCATCTGTGCACCTGGTGGGATGTTTTGGCAGAAGCGCGTGCGCAGGCGGCTTTTGATGAGAAGACCTTGGCCGAGGTCGAGGTGTTCTTGAACGATCCACGCGCTTGGCAGGCGGCGCGGGCAAAATAAGGCCCAGAAAAAAATCTGTGCAGCTTTCTGGGGATGGCTTGTGGATAAGCCATCCTTTTTTCGGGTGTTTGCCTTTTAAAGGGCAATTCACTGCCAAATGTGGTAGCATTCGCGAGGTCTGCCGCAGCATCTGCGATCTGCCTATGATCTAGCCACAGACGGCCTATGATTTGGCTTGGGGACAGATGCAGGTTATGGAGATGGATCGGGCCCTATCTGCAGGCCAGAGCGAGGAGAGTATGAACGAAGTCGCCACCATCCGCCAAGCCTTGCCTGCCAACCTCGGCGAGACCGAGGTTTTGCCGCATAACATCGAGGCCGAACAGCAGCTTTTGGGCGCTATCCTGACCAATAACGAGGTTTACGACCGCATTTCCTCTTTGGTCAAACCCGAGCATTTTCACGACCCCGTGCATCAGCGCATCTTTGAACGCGCCGCCGCTCGCATTCAAAAAAACGCGCTGGCGACGCCTGTGACGCTGAAGCCGTTTTTTGAAGACGACGAGGGTTTGCGCGAATTGGGTGGCCCGTCTTATCTGGTGCGCTTGGCTGGGGCCGCGATCTCGTCTTATGCGGCGCGCGATTATGCGCAGATGATTTATGATCTGGCGGTGCGGCGCGAGTTGATCGGGCTGGGGCGCGATATTGCTGCGCGCGCGGCCAAGGTCGAGGTACATTCCGAACCCAAAGAGCAGATCATCGAGGCCGAGCAGCGGCTTTACAAGCTGGGCGAGCAGGGTGTAGCCGAGCGCGGGTTTCAGTCTTTTCTGAAAGCCGTGACCGAGGCGGTCAATGTCGCCAATGCCGCCTATCAGCGCGATGGCGGGCTTGCGGGCGTGTCGACCGGCTTGATTGATCTGGATAAAAAGCTGGGCGGTCTGCATCCTTCTGACCTGTTGATCCTTGCCGGGCGCCCATCGATGGGCAAGACATCGCTGGCCACCAACATCGCCTTTAACATCGCCAAGGCCTATAAGCGCGGTATGACGCATGAGGGCACCGAGGGCGCGGTGGAAGGCGGGGTGGTGGGGTTTTTCAGCCTTGAGATGAGCGCCGAGCAATTGGCCGCAAGGATCCTGTCCGAGGCATCAGAGGTGCCCTCTGAGCAGATCCGTCGCGGCGATATGACCGAGCAGGAGTTTCGCCGCTTTGTCGAGGCCGCCAAAAGCCTTGAATCCTGCCCGCTTTATATCGACGACACCCCTGCGCTGCCGATCAGCCAGGTGGCTGCGCGCGCGCGGCGGCTGAAGCGCACGCATGGTTTGGATGTGCTGATCATCGACTATTTGCAGCTGCTGAAGGGCTCGTCGAAAGAGAACCGCGTGCAAGAGGTTTCCGAGATCACCCAGGGCCTGAAAGCGATTGCCAAAGAGCTGAACATCCCGGTGATCGCGCTGTCGCAGTTGTCGCGTCAGGTGGAATCGCGCGAAGACAAGCGGCCGCAGCTGTCAGATTTGCGCGAATCCGGCTCGATCGAGCAAGACGCTGATGTGGTGATGTTCGTTTACCGCGATGAATACTATAAGGAACGCGAAAAGCCCGGCGATCACGAGTTGGACAAGATCGCGCAATGGCAGACTTTGATGGAATCGGTGCGCGGCAAGGCCGAGGTGATTATCGGCAAGCAGCGCCACGGGCCGATTGGTTCGGTCGAGCTGTCGTTTGAAGGCCGCTTTACCCGATTTGGCAATTTGGCCAAACAATGGCAGGGCTCGGGTCCGGGCGAGGATGTCGGGTTTTAGCCGCGCATGCCGGGGGGCTTTGTGCCCCCCATGCCGTGCTATTTCGGCAAGATCGGGTCGCGCAGCAGGCGCAATCCGTTCAGCACCACCAAAAGCGTGCCGCCCTCATGGCCGATCACAGCCAGCGGCAGTGGCAATTCAAAAAACAGCCCGCCAGTGACCAAAACCACCATCGCACCAATCGCAAAGCCCAGATTTTGCTTGATAATCCGCGCCGCGCGTTTGGAAAGCGCATGGGCCATCGCCAGCCGCGCCATGTCTTCAGACAAAAGTGCGACATCGGCGGCCTGCAAGGCCACCTCGCTGCCCGCAGCCCCCATGGCGATGCCGACATCGGCGCGGGCCAGCGCTGCGGCATCATTGACGCCGTCACCGACAAAGGCAACCGCACCCTTGGTCGCAAGGCTTGCCACAAGGGCGACCTTATCTTCGGGCATCAGCCCTGCGTGCACCTCGGCAGGTTTCAGCCCAAGACTTGCCGCGATGCGCAGCGCGACTTCGCGGCGATCTCCGGTCATCATCACGATCTCGGCCACGCCACCTTGGCGCAAGGCGGCAATGCCGGCGGCTGCGGTCTCGCGCAGCGCATCGGCGACCGAAACCGCGCCCAAAAGCACAGCCCCGCGCCCCAGATAGACGATGGTCTCGGCCCCCGCCTGCAAGGCGTCGCATTCGGGGCCAGCCACTGCGCCCATGCGGTCAAGCATCCGGGTGTTGCCGGCCCAGAGCGCGCCCGTCGCGTCTTGGCCCGTGATGCCTTCGCTGGGCCAAGCCTTGACCTCGCGCGCAGGGTTCAGCGGCAGACCGGCGGCTTTGGCTGCGCGCAAAACCGCAGCGGCGATGTGATGTTCGGACCCCGCCTCTAGCCCTGCAAGTGCGGCCAGAACCTGATCTTTGCTGCCTTGCAGCGCCACAATCCCCGTCACCTCGGCGCGGCCCTTGGTCAGGGTGCCGGTCTTGTCAAAGGCAAAGGCGCGCACCGAGGCCAGCCGCTCCAGTGCGGCTCCGCCTTTGAACAACACCCCACCGCGCGCCGCGGCTGACAGCGCCGACAGGATCGCCGCAGGCACCGAAATCACCACCGCACAGGGGCTTGCCGCGACAAGAACCGTGGCCGCGCGGTAAAGCGCCGCGTCAAAGCTGTTGCCCAAGCCCCAAAGCGTGGCGAAAACCGCCACTGCACCCAAAAGCACCAAAACGGTGTAGCGCGCGCCAAACCATTCCGAGAATCGCTCTGACGGGGCCTTCATCGCTTGGGCTTGGGTGACCAGATCAATCATCCGCGCCACGGTGCTTTCGCCCAAACCGCGTCGCACCTCCAGCGTCAGGACGCCGTGCAGGTTCACCGTCGCCTCGTGCAGCGCATCGCCCACCGCCTTGGACACCGGCAGCGATTCGCCGGTGATGGTGCTTTCGTCCACTTCGCCCGCGCCATCGGTGATCACCCCATCCAACGGCACCCGCGCGCCGGGCCGCAGCAGCAGATGATCGCCCACCGCCACCTCTGCCACCGCAACTTCGTCAAAACCACCATCGCCGCGCAGTCGCAGTGCGGTTTCAGGCCGCAGCGCCATCAGCGCATCCACCGCCGCACGCGCCCGCCCCATCGCGCGATGCTCGAGCATGCCCGCGGTCGAGAACAGCGCGAGCAACACTGCCCCCTCGAGCGCCGCCCCCACCGCGGCGGCGGCAAGTGCTGCGATCACCATCAGCAGATCAATATCCAACCGCCCACGCCCAAACAGCTCGCGCAGCGCCGATATCGCCGCCGGAATCCCGCCCGCCGCAAAAGACATCGCCAAGGCCGCTGGCACCACGCCCTGCGGCAGGGTCAGCGCAAAGCGGTCCAGCAGCGCCACGCCCAAGCCCAGACAGGTGGCAAGCGTCAGGGCAAGTTCGATCTGGCCTGATCCGTGCGCATGGCCGCTGTCGTCCTGCGCCTGGGGGTGATCGGGATTTGCCATCATCTTCTCCTTAGTTTGCACCAGTTTGCGCCTTGGGTGGGGTCTGCACAAGCCAGCATCCTTGGCGGCTTACGACCCCATAGATATATTTCCCCTGCGGCAGATGCGAATTCCCCCTTGACCGCAGACGCGCGCCTGTCAAAACCGCGCTATGGCTACAGCAACTCTCTCCGTCGATCTTGAGGCCATTGCCGCCAACTGGCGCGCTTTGGACAAGGCATCTGCAACCGGCGTGCAAACCGCCGCCGTGGTCAAGGCGAATGCCTATGGCCTTGGCCTTGCGCGGGTCGCGCGTGCATTGGCCCAAGCCGGTGCGCGCCGCTTTTTCGTGGCGGTGACGGAAGAGGGGGTGACGCTGCGGCAGATCTTGGGCCCGGGGCCGCAGATCTGTGTGCTTTCGGGCCATATGGCGGGCGACACCGAGATGGTGGCAGATCTGGATCTGACACCGATGCTGAATTCGCTGGATCAGGTGACGCGGCATCTGGAATCGCTGCCCGGCCATGCCTTTGGCGTGCAGCTTGACAGCGGCATGAGCCGTCTGGGCATGGCAGAAGCAGAATGGGAGGCGATTGCGCCTTTCGTGCTGGAAGCAGGGCCAGAGCTGTTGATGTCGCATCTGGCCTGCGCCGACGAGCCCGATCACGCCATGAACGAGACGCAACTGGCGGCCTTTCATGCCATGACCGATGGCACCGGCGTGCCAAGGTCTTTGGCGGCCACGGGCGGCATTCTGCTGGGCGCGAAATATCACTTTGATCTGACCCGACCCGGTATTGGGCTTTATGGCGGGCGCCCCTATGAGGCCGCCTGCCCCGTCGTCGGACTGTCGCTGCCGGTGATCCAAACCCGCCAAATCGCAGCGGGCGAGGCAGTGGGCTATGGCTGCACTTGGGTCGCGCAACAGCCCACCCGTGTCGCCAGTCTTTCGGGCGGCTATGCCGATGGTTTGCCGCGCAGCCTGTCAAATGCCGCCGTGCTTTGGGATGGCGACACCCCCTGCCCGCTGATTGGCCGGGTGTCGATGGACACCATCACCGTCGACATCAGCCATCTGCCGCATATTCCGCGCAGCCTGGATATTCTGGGGCCAAACCAAAGTCCCGATCAGCTGGCCGATGTTGCAGGCACCATTGGTTATGAGATTTTGACCGGCATCAGCCAGCGCTATTATCGCCGCTATGTCGAAGGTGGCAAATGAACGCGGTGACAGCCCCTTTGGCAGGACTTGGCCGCGCGGTGCTGTCTGCGCTGGCGGCCTTGGGGCGAATTGCGATCTATGGCGGCCAGACCCTGAAGGCCGCGCTGCGCCCGCCGTTCTATCCGCGCGAGGTGCTAAGCGCCCTGTTGCAGGTTGGTTGGCTGTCGCTGCCGGTGGTCGGGCTGACCTCGATCTTCACAGGCGGCGCGCTGGCGCTGCAAATCTATTCGGGCGGCCAACGCTTTTCAGCCGAAGCCGTGGTGCCGCAGATCGTCGCCATCGGCATGGTGCGCGAGCTTGGCCCCGTGCTGGTCGGCCTGATGATTGCGGCGCGGGTGACATCCTCGATCGCCGCAGAAATTGCCACGATGAAGGTCACCGAGCAGATCGATGCGCTGGTGACACTTTCGACCAACCCCATGCAATATCTGACAGTTCCGCGCGTGTTGGCAGGGTTTTTGACTGTGCCTTTGCTGGTGGGTGTCGGCGATATCATCGGGGTGATGGGTGGATTTCTGGTGTCGACCGAACAGCTGGGGTTTAACCGCGCCAGCTATATCAACAACACCGTCGATTTTCTGACCATGCCCGATATCGTGTCTTCGCTGATCAAAGGCGCGGTCTTTGGCTTTATTGCGACTTTGATCGGCTGTTATTACGGCATGAACTCGGGTCGTGGGGCGATGGGGGTCGGATCGGCCACCAAGGGCGCTGTGGCCTCGGCCTCGATTCTGATATTGGCTGCGAATTTCGTGCTTACCTCGGCGATGTTTGGCACATGATAGAGCTTTTGGGCGTCCAGAAATCCTTTGGCCACAACCACGTTCTGCGCGGGGTGGATCTGACAATTGCGCGCGGCACTTCGATGGTGGTGATCGGCGGCTCGGGCACGGGCAAATCGGTGCTGCTGAAATCTATTCTTGGGCTTGTGGTGCCGGATGCGGGCAAGATCACGCTTGACGGGATCGATGTCACCAAAACCGACCGCGATACCTTTCTGGCGCGCTTTGGCATGTTGTTCCAAGGCGGCGCGCTGTTTGACAGCCTGAAGGTCTGGGAAAACGTCGCCTTTCGTCTGCTGCGCGGCGCAAAGGCGCTGCCGAAAGACCAGGCGCGCGAGATTGCGATTGAAAAGCTGCGCCGTGTCGGGCTAAAGCCCTCGACCGCCGACCAATTACCTGCCGAACTGTCGGGCGGCATGCAAAAGCGTGTGGGTCTTGCCCGCGCCATTGCCGCCGAACCCGAGATCATCTTTTTCGACGAACCCACCACCGGGCTTGATCCGATCATGTCGGGCGTCATCAATGCCCTGATCCGCGAGATTGTGGTCGAGATGGGTGCCACGGCGATGACGATCACCCATGATATGTCTTCGGTCCGCGCCATCGCAGACAGCGTGGCGATGCTGCATGACGGCAAGATCCGCTGGACGGGGCCTGCGGCAGAAATGGATGCATCCTCAGACCCTTATCTGCAACAGTTCATCCATGGCCGCGCCGAAGGCCCAATTGAATCGGTGCGCTGACATGCTGTCAGAGCTGCTGACACCGCTGATGCTTTTGTCGCTGCAACCTTTGCCCCGCATTGCCATTTCCCTGGTGCCTGCGGCGATTGCGCTTTGCGCCTATGCCAGCTTGAAGGCGCGCTCGGATGATCCGTTGCGGGCTTGGGTGCAGCTGATCACCGCTGCCTGCCTGGCAATTTGGATGCTGGTGCCCTGGCATCCGCAAGATCAGACTTTGATCGCAGGCATCCGCAGCATGACGATCTTTGCCTATGGCTATGTGCTGCAAGACTGGCTGCGCGAGGCCTTTCGCTCCGGCCTCGACCCACGCTGGGCGCATCGGGTGGTGATGGCCTCGATTGTCTTGGCGATGGCTGCGATGGCCCTGACAAAACTGCCCTGAACCCGCCTGTTTCGCGGCTTGCCGCTTGACGGCTTCGCTGGGCGTGGGCACCAAAGCGGGATGAAATATCTAAACCTGTCGCTGTTGATCCTGTTTCCCGTGGCGTGGTTCGCGCCACTTTTGCGCGCGGCGGTGCTGCCGATTTTTGGCATGCGCGAAATCTCGGTTGTGACGGGGCTGCAATCGCTTTGGGCCTCGGATGCGGCGCTGGCGCTTTTGGTGACCACCTTTGCAATCTTTGCGCCATTTGCCAAAACCCTTGGGCTGGCGCTGATCCACTTTGGCTATCTGTCGCGCGCCGCCCTGCCCTGGCTTGCGTGGTTTGGCAAATTGGCGATGGCTGAAGTGTTTTTGATCGCGCTTTACATCGTTATCGCCAAGGGCGCGGGGCATGTCACGGTGCAGCCGGCTTGGGGGCTTTATCTGTTTACGTTTTGCGTGCTGGCCGGGGTCGTGATGTCATGGATCAGTGCCAAGAAGGCTTGATGCCGGGCGCGTTTCAGGGCACCAAAGGCCAATGGCAAAACACTCAAACTCATTCACCTGCACGGCTTGCGGTCAGACCCATGGCAAATGGATCGGCAAATGCGAAGGCTGTGGCGCTTGGAACACGCTGATCGAAGAGGCGCCCCTGTCCAGCGGCCCCAAGGCGCTGGGAAGCAAGGGCCGCTCGATCCATCTGACTGATCTGGCCACCCAAGCCGAAGCCCCGCCGCGTGCGTCATCTGGCATTGACGAGCTGGACCGGGTCTTGGGCGGCGGGCTGGTGCCGGCCTCGGCCATTCTGGTGGGCGGCGATCCGGGCATTGGCAAATCCACACTTTTGCTGCAAGCGGCGGCAAGTTTCGCCAATCATGGGGTGAAATGCCTGTATATTTCGGGCGAAGAGGCGGCAGCCCAAGTGCAGATGCGCGCGCAGCGTTTGGGGCTGACGCAATCGCCGGTGGCTTTGGGGGCCGAGACCAATCTGCGCGACATTCTAACAACGCTCGACGCCGAACGCCCCGGCCTTGCGATCATCGATTCGATTCAGACCATGTGGCTGGATACCGTCGACAGCGCGCCGGGGTCGGTCAGCCAAGTGCGCGCAGCCTGTCACGAGCTGGTGACCTTTGCCAAGCGGCGCGGCGTGGCGATCATCCTTGTGGGCCATGTCACCAAAGACGGCCAGATCGCAGGCCCGCGCGTGGTCGAACATATGGTCGATACGGTGCTTTATTTTGAGGGCGAGCGCGGCCACCAATTTCGTATCTTGCGCGCGGTGAAAAACCGCTTTGGCCCGGCTGACGAGATTGGCGTGTTTGAGATGACCGGCGCAGGCCTGTCGCAAGTGCTGAACCCCTCGGCGCTGTTTTTATCCGAGCGCGGCCAAGCCTCGCCCGGATCGGCGGTTTTTGCTGGCATTGAAGGCACCCGCCCAGTGCTGACCGAGATCCAGGCCCTTGTCGCCCCCTCGCCGCTGGGCACCCCGCGCCGCACCGTGGTCGGGCTTGATTCGGGCAGGCTTTCCACCATCATCGCCGTGCTGGAAGCGCGCTGCGGCATCCCCTTTGCGGGCTTGGATGTGTTCTTGAACGTCGCGGGTGGCATGCGGGTGACCGAACCCGCCGCCGATCTGGCCGTGGCAGCCGCCATATTGTCTGCGCGCGAAGATGTGGCAATCCCGCCCGAAACCGTGCTTTTCGGGGAAATAAGCCTTTCCGGCGCGCTGCGCCCGGTGGGGCAAACAGAAAACAGGTTGAAAGAAGCCGCAAAACTTGGTTTCTCACAAGCAATCGCGCCAAAAGGGTCAAAGCTTGGGCAGGTAGAGGGCATGCAGGTGCGGGAAATGCCCGATCTGACCGCCTTTGTCGGAGAAATGTTCGGGGCGGGTTAAGCCCCAAAAGGAGCGGACGTATGGAAGGTTTCACCCTTGTTGACGGCGTGGTTGCGGGCGTCATCGTGCTGTCAGCCATTCTGGCCTATTCGCGCGGCTTTGTGCGCGAAGCCATGGCGATTGCGGGCTGGGTTGGGGCGGCACTTTTGGCCTATACCTTTGCAGCCCAAGCCCAGCCTTTGGTCAAAGAAATTCCGGTGATCAACAAATTCCTTGCCGAAAGCTGCGAGCTGTCATTGATCGCGGCCTTTGCGGCGGTCTTTGCCCTTGGGCTGATCCTTGCGGCGCTGTTCACTCCGCTGCTGTCATCGGTGGTGCAACGCTCGGTTCTGGGCGGGCTGGATCAAGTCTTGGGATTTTTGTTTGGCGTGGCACGCGGCGTCATCTTGGTGGCCGTGGCGTTTTTGGTTTACGATCGTGCCGTGGCGGCCAATACCGTCCCGATGATCGAAGCCTCGCGCTCGGCCAACATTTTCGCCTCTTTCCAAGGCGATATCAACCAAGCCGTGCCAAGCGATGCGCCAAATTGGATTGTAAGCCGCTATAACGAGCTGACCGCCACCTGCGCAAAAACCAGCGCAAGTGCCACGGGTGCGCCCGCTGAAACCACAGTTGCAACCGCGCCTTCGAACTAAGCCCTACCCTTATGGGCAAAGCCGCATGCGAGGGGGTGACACTGGCCCGCGATGCGCCTAAATCAGGGCGCATCACCACACCGGAATCGGAGGCTCCATGCAACCCTTCTACGCACATCCCTTTGACGATGATAAGCTCAAGGAAGAATGCGGCGTTTTTGGCGTGATCGGCGTCTCGGATGCCTCGAACTTCGTGGCACTTGGTCTACACGCGCTGCAACACCGCGGCCAAGAGGCGGGCGGCATTGTCTCATACGATCCAGCCACCGGCTTTAACTCGGCGCGCCGCTTTGGCTATGTGCGCGACAATTTCACCAAACCCGATGTGATGGACACCCTGCCCGGCCAATTGGCCATCGGCCATGTGCGCTATTCCACCGCCGGATCAAAAGGTGCCACCGCCATTCGCGACGTGCAGCCCTTTTTTGGCGAATTCTCGATGGGCGGTGCGGCAATTGCCCACAACGGCAACCTGACCAATGCCAGTGCGCTGCGCCGCGAATTGATCGAGCGCGGCTCGATCTTTCAATCCTCCTCGGACAGCGAATGCATCATCCACCTGATGGCGCGCTCTATCCAGAAAAACATCTCGGAACGCATCAAAGACGCGCTGCGCCGGGTTGAAGGCGCGTTTTCCATCGTGGCGATGACCCGCACCAAGCTGATTGGCGTGCGCGACCCCTTGGGCGTGCGGCCACTGGTGCTGGGACGGATCGGCGATAATGCTTGGGCGCTGTCGTCGGAAACCTGCGGTCTGGATATCATCGGCGCCGAATTCATCCGCGAGATCGAACCCGGCGAGATGGTGGTGATCGAGGACGGCAAGATCAACTCGACCCGCCCCTTTTCTCCGGCAAAATCGCGGTTCTGCATCTTTGAACATGTCTATTTCAGCCGTCCCGACAGCATTCTTGGCGGCCACTCGGTCTATGAAACCCGTCGCCAAATCGGGGTAGAACTGGCCAAAGAAGCCCCGGTTGACGCCGACCTCGTTTGCCCTGTGCCCGATTCTGGCACGCCTGCGGCCATCGGCTACAGCCAGCAATCGGGTATTCCCTATGCGATGGGCATCATCCGCAACCAATATATGGGCCGCACCTTTATCGAACCTTCGGAATCGATCCGCAACATGGGCGTGCGGCTGAAACTCAACGTCAACCGCGCGCTGATCAAGGGCAAACGGGTGATTTTGGTCGACGATTCGGTGGTGCGCGGCACCACCTCGCGCAAGATCAAAGACATGATCCTCGAGGCAGGGGCTGCCGAAGTGCACTTCCGCATCGCCTCTCCGCCCACCGCTTGGCCCTGCTTTTACGGTGTCGATACCCCCGAACGCAGCAAATTGCTTGCCGCGACCATGACCGAGGACGAAATGCGCGACTGGATCGGGGTGAACAGCCTCAAATTCATCTCGCTTGACGGTCTTTACCGCGCCGCGGGCGAAGCAAAGGGGCGCAATCCGGCAAGCCCGCAATATTGCGACGCCTGCTTCTCGGGCGAATACCCAGTTGCCCCTTCGGATAAGATCGCCGAAGGTTTCGAGATGAAAGCGGCCGAATAACCGCCCGCATCGTCTGGATCAGCCCTTCCCATGACCCAAGTTTTCGTACTTTGTACCGGCCGCTGCGGATCAACCACTTTCGCTGCGGCCTGCCAACAGGCAAACAATTTTACCGCAGCCCACGAATCGCGCACCTACCGGCTTGGCGCCGACCGCTTTGCCTATCCGCCCAACCATATCGAGGTCGACAACCGCCTGGCTTGGTTCACCGGCAAACTCGACGCCCATTTCGGGGCCACCCCCTTCTACGTCCACCTCACGCGCAACCGCGCCCAGACCGCCGCCTCTTTCGCCACCCGCATCACCCACGGGCTGATGAAGGCCTACCGCAATGACATTTTGCTCGACCTGCCGAAATATGAACCCCAAACCCCCGCACTTGCCATCGCCGAAGACCTTGTCGACACCACCACCGCAAACATCACCCTGTTCTTGCGCGACAAACCCCGCGTAATGCAGATCAGCCTCGAAACCATCCGAACAGACTTCCCAAAATTCTGGGCTTGGATCGGGGCGCAGGGCGATCTTGACGCAGCCCTTGCCACTTTCGCCACGCGACACAACGCCACCAATCCCTAAGCCCCCTTGCCCTTTCATCTTGGCTCAAATATCCCCGCCGGAGGCATCCCCGCGTCACATCAGCGCCCAGTTCGAAGGATAAAGCCATGACCCAACGCATCGCCCTGATCACCGGCGCCTCGCGCGGCCTTGGTGCCGCTTTGGCCGAAGATCTTGCCATCCGTGGCTGGCATGTGGTGGCGCTGGCCCGCACCGTCGGTGCGCTTGAAGAGCTTGACGACCGTGTCAAAGCCCTGGGCCTGCCCGGTGCAGGCGGCCTTACCCTTGCGCCGATGGATGTCACCGACAGCGATGCCATGCAGCATCTGTGCCTGTCGATCCATCAGCGTTGGGGCGGTCTGCAGCTTTGGGCCCATACCGCGATCCATGCAGCCCCGCTTGCCCCCGCAGGCTCGATTGATGCCAAGGACATGGCGAAATCCGTCGCCACCAATCTGACCGCCACCGCGGCCCTCGTGCCCATGGTCGAACCCTTGCTGCGCGCCGGCGCAGGTCAGGCGCTGTTTTTCGACGACCCGCGCGCAGGCGCGAAATTCTTCAGCAGCTATGGCGCGACCAAGGCCGCCCAAATCGCCATTGCCCGCTCTTGGGCGGCCGAAAATGCCAAGATTGGCCCGCAGGTGCAGATCCTGACCCCCGAGCCGATGCCCACCGCCACGCGCGCGCGGTTCTTTCCGGGCGAAGATCGCGCGCCGCTGCAGGCGCCGCGCGACGTTGCCCGCCGCCTGCTTGCCGGCCTTTGACGCCGATCCTCTACAGCTTTCGCCGCTGCCCCTATGCGATGCGGGCGCGGCTGGCGCTTATCGCCGCCGATCAGCGCGTGTATCTGCGCGAAATCGCTTTGCGCGACAAACCTGCCGCCTTTCTGGCGGCCTCGCCAAAAGCCACGGTGCCGGTGCTGGTCACCGATCAGGCCGTGATCGCGGAAAGCCTGCAGATCATGCAGTGGGCGCTTGCACAAAACGACCCCGCAGGCTGGCTGCAGATGCCGCCCGAGGCCGCGATTTGGATTGCGCGTTGCGACAGCAGTTTCAAGACAGCACTGGATGGCGTCAAATATGCCAGCCGTGCGCCCGAGGCGCTGCCCGCCCACCGTGCAAACGCGATTGCGTTTCTGTCTGATCTGAACGCCAGCCTCGGGCTTTGGCTTTACGCCAAACCAAGCCTTGCCGATGCCGCCCTGCTGCCCTTTGTGCGCCAATATGCGATGATTGATCCCGACTGGTTCGCAGCGCAACCCTGGCCGCGCCTGCAAGACTGGCTGGCGCGGTTTTTGGCAAGCGAGGCTTTCGTCCGCGCGATGCAAAAGCAGCCGCTTTGGCAACCGGATGCAGCCCCCCTAGCTTTCCCCTAGCGCCTCGGCCATTGCCGACCACAGCACCTCGAGGGGTTCAATCCCGACCGAGAGGCGGATAAAGCCCTCGGCCACCTGATCGCCCCAACGCGCACGCCGCTCGCCCGAACTATGGGTGCCGCCAAAGCTGGTGGATTGCACCAGATAGCGGCAGTCGGTCAAAAACCGCTCGGCGCGCGCGGCCGAGGCCATTTGAAAGCCGATCAGAAACCCGCCAGAGCCCATCTGCCGCTGCGCCACCGCATAGCTTGCATCGCCCGCAAGCCCCGGATAGCGCACCGCCGTCACCCCGGCCTGTTCGCCCAAGCGCTGCGCAATCACTGCAGCCGAGGCGCACATCCGCTCTAGCCGCAGCTCTAATGTCTCAAGCCCGCGATGCACCTGCCAAGCCTCGAAAGGCCCCGGCACCGCCCCCGACAGCCTGCGCCAATCGCGCACCCGCGCCATAAGGGCCGGGTCTCGCCCGGCCACATGTCCAAACAGCACATCCGAATGCCCCGCAGGCGCTTTGGTATCAGCCGCCACCACCAGATCGCAGCCCAGATCCAAGGGGCGCTGCAACAGCGGCGTCATCGTGGTGTTATCGGCAATCACCAAGGCCCCCGCCGCGCGGGCCCGCGCCACCACGGCGGCAATATCCACCACGTCCAAACCAGGGTTCGAAGGCGTTTCCAGATAGACCACCGCCGCACCGCTAAAATCGGCGGTGTCGTAATCCCGCGTCGCCATCTCGACCACCTCAACGCCAAAGGGAGCCAAAAAGCCTGCCGAAAACACCCGCGTGACATAATAGCCATCCGCCGGAATGATCAGCCGGTCGCCCTGTTTCAGCACTGCCATCAGCGCCGCCGAAATCGCCGCCATACCCGAGGGAAAGCTGACCACCTCGGCCTGTTCCAACAGCGCAAGCTGGGCCTCGACGGCCTCCCAGGTCGACATGCCGTTGCGGCCATAGATATGCGCGGCCCCCGCCACTTCGGGCAGGTGAAAGGTGGCGGCGGGCACGATGGGCAAAGACACCGGATCGCCCTTGGCAAGGCTTTTGCTGCGGTGATGCAAAATCTCGGCGGCAATGGTGTGATTGGCGGTCATCGGTCTGCTCCTGCTTTTGTTGCGCCACCCTAATCTGGCCCAGCCCTTACATACAAGAGCCCGCCCAAGATCGCTTCGGGCGGGCTTTGCTGTGGGTTTGTGCGGCCGTGCCGCGCGCCTATTCCAAGCGCGACGGAAAACCTTCGGCGCGCAGATCGGTGCCCAGCAGATCTTCCAACAGCTTGGCAATCATCGGCGATTGCGCCTCGCCACCATAGGCGGCTTTGGCGGCGATATAGGTTTGGTTGGTCATGCTGGCCAGATCCAGCGGCACGCCGAATTCCTTGCCAAAGCCCAAGGCAAAACCCAGATCCTTCAGTGCCAGATCAATATTAAAGGCAATGTCATAAGATCCATTCAGGATCAGCGCGCCTTCGGTTTCATGCACAAAGGAATTGCCAGAGGAAGCCGCAATCGCCGCATGCGCCTGCGCCAGATCCAGCCCGCCACGTTTGGCCAGCATTAGCGCCTCGGAGGTGGCCTTCAGATGGATAAAGGCCAGCATATTGGTGATCACCTTGATGATCGACGAAGACCCGAGCGGCCCCATATGGAAAATCCGGTCGCCCATGGCAGCCATAGCTCCGTGGTGCAGATCAAACAGCGCCTTTGATCCGCCCGCAAGCATGGTGATCTTGCCTTGGGCGGCCAGATGCACACCGCCGGTGACCGGCAGTTCCATCATCTCGATGCCCGCAGCCTCGGCCACAGCACCCAGGCGCAACACATCCTCGCGCCCCAGCGTGGACATCTCAAGCCAAGAGGCCCCCGGCTTCATCACCGGCAAAATCGCGCGCAGCACACGTTCAGACACGCTGGGCGATGGCAGACAGGTGATGACATGATCGGCCGACGCAGCCGCTGCCTCGGCACTGCTGGCAAGGGTAGCGCCCTTGGCCACCAGCCGCGTGGCAAGTGCCGGGTTAAGATCAAAAACCGTCACCTCAAAGCCTGCCTTCAGCAGACAGGCTGCACAATTGGCCCCCAGATTTCCGAGGCCTATGTAAGCGTAATGCATGATGTCTCCCTAGTCGCCGAAACCGACGATCCCCTTGATCTCGCAAAAATCGTGGATGCCCCAATCGGCATATTCGCGCCCGTTGCCCGATTGTTTATAGCCGCCAAAGGGGGCGGATGTGTCCCAATCGGGATAGTTCAGATTGACCGTGCCCGCGCGCAGCTGCCGCGCCACCGGCCGCGCCTCTTCAAGTGAGCCCGCGACATAGGCCGCAAGCCCGTAGACACTGTCATTGGCCATGCGCACCGCATCTGCGACGCTGTCATAGGGCAAGATCGACAACACAGGGCCAAAGATTTCTTCTTGCGAGATTGTCATCTCGTGTTTGACATCACCAAAGATCGTGGGGCGCGCAAACCAGCCGCGGGTCACCCCTTCGGGACGGCCCAAACCGCCACAAACCAAGGTCGCCCCCTCGTCGATGCCCGATTGGATCAGCCGCTGCACCTTGTCAAACTGCGCCTTCGAGATCAGCGGCCCCATGGTGGTGGCCTCATCGCGCGGATCGCCCACCACCACTTCGCCAGCCGCTGCGGCTGCGGCGGCCAAGGCCTCGGCATGGCGCGCGCGCGGCACGAACATCCGCGTCGGGGCATCACAAGACTGGCCAGGATTGCCAAAGCACCCCGCCACCCCTGCGGCAACCGCAGCCGCAAGATCGGCAGAGGGCAGGATGATATTGGCCGATTTGCCACCCAATTCCTGCGCCACCCGCTTGACCGTTGCGGCGGCTGCTGCCGCCACCGCCGTGCCCGCGCGCGTCGATCCGGTAAAGGACATCATGTCAATCTGCGGATGCTCGGACATCCGGGCGCCCACCTCGGGGCCGGTGCCATTGACCAGATTGAACACGCCCGCAGGCACGCCCGCTGCATGACAGACCTCGGCAAACAGCACCCCCGACAGCGGCGCTATTTCCGAAGGTTTCAGCACCATGGTGCAGCCCGCAATCAGCGCAGGCGCCACCTTGCAGGCAATCTGATTCATCGGCCAGTTCCAAGGCGTGATCAGCCCGCAAACGCCAATGCCCTCATGCACGATCCGCGTGGTGCCACGCGCATATTCCCAAGCCATCTCTTCAGCGGCCTGGATCGTGGCCTCGATATGGACCTGGCCCGCCCAAACCTGCGCCTCACGCGCCCAAGTGATCGGCGCGCCCATCTCGGTCGACATCGCTTGCGCAAAATCCTCGGCGCGGGCGTTGTAAATCTCAAGGATGCGCTTGACCAAATCTATCCGCTTTTGCACCGGCCAAACCGTATAGCTGTCAAAGGCCGCCCGCGCGGCTGCAACCGCTGCATCAATGTCGCGCAGATCGCCCAAAGCCACCTGCGCCACAATCTCTTCGGTCGCAGGGTTCTCAACCCCCATCCTTGCCGCGGAATGCGGCGCAACCCAAGCGCCGTTGATATAGAACTTGCCCAGATTATCCGAGATCATCGCGCGTCCTCACTTGAAATAGATGTTATATTTCGCGCGGATCATCGCATCGATTTCAGGATCAATCCGGCTGCCCGCGCGCGCAAGAATAGCGTTCTTCCTCGCGATGGCAGTGTCAAGCAACAAAGGCTTGCCAGCCTCATTCCACTCTTTTGGCGACATGCGATTGCCGACATTGGGGTAGATATACTCGGTCTGCATCAGCTTCAGGGTTTGATCCGACCCCAGATAATGCCCGGGCCCGCCCAGACAAACCTCTTTCATCGCCTCCAAACTGGTGCTGTCTGGCGTCACATCAATGCCGCGCACCAAACGCATGGTCTGCCCCAACAGATCATCCCCCAGCACCAGACTTTCCAGACAAAAGCCCAGCAAAGAGGCATGCATCCCCACCGCCTCATAACACATGTTCAACCCGGCAAGCCCTGCCAGCGAATTGGTGATGCCCTGCTCCCATCCAGCCTGCATATCGGGCAGTTTGCTGTCCGATATGCCCGAAGCAGCCCCCCCCGGCAGATCATAAAACCGGTGCATCTGCGCACAGCCCGCCGTCAACAAAGCCTGCTCAGCCGATCCGCCCGACATGGCGCCTGTGCGCAAATCCGACACAAATGGCCAGGTACCAAAGATACAAGGCGCGCCCTTCTTGATGGCATTGGCATAAACCACCCCCGCCAGACATTCCGCCACCGCCTGCACGATCGTCAAAGCAATCGGCGCAGGTGCCGTGGCCCCAGCTTGGCCCGCACTCAGCAAAAGCATCGGCATGCCGCGGCGGATGCAATCCTCCATGGTGATGCAGCTTTCCTCGGCGAACTTCATCGGCGGCACCACAAAGCAGTTCGAGTTCGAAACAAACGGCCGCTCCAGCCATTTCTCTTCGCCCCCCGCCACGGTGTAGATCATGTCAAAGCAATCCGCGACATGGCTCGGATCGCTGAACGAGGTGCCCACATGCTTCACCGTGCCAGACAAACAGCCGTAAAGCGTGTTCAAATCCATCTCTTTGTTGTCGACTACATCACGGCAAACCATGGTGCGCTGATAGAAATGGATATTATCCAGATTATCGACCAAGCGCGCCGCATCATAAAGATCCTGCGCAGTGCTCTCGCGGTACTCTAAGGAAATCGGATCGACGATATGCACCGCCGCCCCCGCGGTGCCGTAATGCACATTGCTGCCCGACAGATGCAGATCATATTTCGGATCGCGCGCATGCAGAGTGATATTGCGCGCAGCCACCGCCAACATATCCTCAACCAGCGCACGCGGAAACCGCAACCGCCCGTCGTCGCCCTGAATGGCGCCCGCCGCGGTCATAATTTCCACCCCCGAGGCTGGCGCCTGCGACAAACCAATCTGCTCCAGCGCCTGCAAGGCACTCTCATGGATCTGTGCCACACCCGCATCGCTCAAAGGCTTATACTGCCCCCCCGCCATGCCTGGCCGCACCGGCCGCAACTCTTCCGACAAAGGCGAGGCCCGCAAAGCCACCCTTGCGCCGCGCCCACCCGCCCGCCGTGCCCGCGCAGGCTCACAGATTTCTCCCAGATCAACCGTATCGCTCATCCGAATGCCCTTTCATCTTGGCATAAATATCCCGGGGTCCGGGGCAGCGCCCCGGCAGCCTCTACATCCGCACGCGTGCCGATTTTGGGTCATACACTGGCACCAAACTCGCCTCTGCCGCATGCCGCACCCCGGCCACTTCAATCTCATACTGGCTTGCCAAAACCTCAGCCTCGCTCTGGCCTTCGCAAGGCACATAGCCCATTCCAATCGCCCCGCCGAGGAAATGGCCGTAATTGCCGCTGGTTACAGGCCCCACGATCTTGCCATCGCGCACCACCGCTTCATTGTGAAACAACAAAGGCTCGGGGTCTTTCAGACGAAACTGCACCATTCGCCGCGAAAGCCCGGCCTCTGCCTTGCGCAGCACCGCCTCACGGCCAATGAAATCAGGCTTGCTTTGACGCACCGCAAAGCCAAGCCCCGCTTCCAGCACATGATCCTCATCGGTGATATCATGGCCAAAATGGCGATAGCCCTTCTCGATCCGGCAGGAATCCAGCGTGTGCAAGCCGCAAAGCTTCAGCCCCAGATCGCCCCCTGCCGCCTCCAAGGCCTCAAACACATGACAGGTCTGATCGGCGCTGACATAAAGCTCCCAGCCCAGCTCACCGACATAAGTCACCCGATGCGCGCGCGCCACGCCCATGCCGATCTCGATCTCGCGCATGCTGCCAAAGGGATGGGCTGTATTGCCAAAATCATTCGGGCTGACCTTTTGCAACAGATCGCGCGATTTCGGCCCCATCACGCAAAGCACCGATTCCGCTGCCGTCACATCGGTGATCACCACAAAGGCCTCGCCCAGATGCCGGCGCAACCAGGCAAGATCACGCTGCAAGGTCGCCCCCGGAACCACCGCCAGATAAGCGGTCTCTGACAAACGCGTCACCGTCAAATCGCTTTCAATGCCGCCCTTTTGGTTCAGCATCTGGGTATAGACCACCCGGCCCACCGCCACATCCATCTGATTGCCACAAAGCCGGTTCAAGAACGCGCAGGCATCGCGCCCCTCGATGCGGATCTTACCGAAAGAGGTCATATCAAACAGCCCGACCCCCTCGCGTACCGCCATATGCTCTGCGCGTTGATTGTCGAACCAATTCTGCCGCTTCCAGGAATATTGATAGCTGGCCTCTTGGCCTTTATTTGCAAACCAATTCGCCCGCTCCCAGCCCGCCACCTCGCCAAAAACCGCCCCGCGTGCCGCCAGATGCGCGTGCAAAGGCGAGCGGCGCACCCCGCGCGAGGTTTCCATCTGCCGATAGGGAAAGTGATCGGCATAAAGCAGACCCAAAGTCTCCGAAACCCGCTCTTTCAGATAGCTGCGGTTGCGCTGGAACGGCTGAGCGCGGCGAATATCGACCTCCCACAGATCAAACGGCGCCTCGCCCTCGACAATCCAATGCGCCAGCGCCATGCCCGCCCCGCCCGATCCGGCAATGCCAACCGAATTATAGCCCGCAGCCACCCAATAGCCCCCAAGCTCCGGCGCCTCGCCCAAGTAATAGCGATCATCGGGCGTAAAGCTTTCAGGCCCGTTGAAAAACGTATGAATCCCGGCGGTTTGGAACAAAGGCAGGCGGTTCATCGCATGCTCAAGGATCGGTTGGAAATGGTCCCAATCCTCGGGCAAAGTGTCAAACATAAAGTCCTCGCGGATGCCATTCATCCCCCAAGGCTTGGCCTTGGGCTCAAAGGCCCCCACCATCATCTTACCCGCATCCGATTTGTAATAGGCGCATTCATCAGGCACCCGCAGCACTGGCAAATGCCCCAAGCCAGCAATCGGCTCGGTAATCAGATAAAAATGCTCGCAGGCATGCAAAGGCAGCGTCACCCCCGATTGCGCCGCCAGATCCCGCCCCCACATGCCTCCACAATTGACCACCACGTCGCTGGCAATATGGCCAGGTTCGCCATCCGCATCAATGTAATCTACACCGGTGACACGGCCATTCGCCTTGGTCACCGCCACCACCTTGGTATGCTCGAAAATCTGCGCGCCCTGCATCCGCGCGCCCTTGGCCAAAGCCATGGCGATATTGGCCGGATCGCATTGCCCGTCCAGCGGCAGATGCACCGCCCCCACCACATCGCCAATCTCCAGATGCGGATACATCGCCTTGGCCTCCAGGGGCGAGATTTCCTGCACATCCACATCGAAAATCCGCGCCACCGTGGCTTGGCGCAGCAATTCCTCATGCCGCGCCGCCGTCAGCGCCACCGAGATGCTGCCCACCTGCCGCATTCCGGTCTCAACCCCGGTCTCTGCCGCAAGCTTGACATAAAGATCCGCCGAATATTTCGCCAAACGCGTCATATTGGCCGAGCCGCGCAACTGCCCGATCAGCCCCGCCGCGTGCCAGGTCGTGCCACTGGTCAGCTGCTTGCGTTCCAACAGCACAACATCCGTCCAGCCCATCTTGGCCAGATGATAGGCCACAGAACAGCCCGACACCCCGCCACCAATCACCACCGCCCGCGCCTTGCTTGGAACCGAAGCCATCGCCCTATCCTTCA